>NZ_CAMJFM010000016.1 GCF_946404925.1 uncultured Prevotella sp.
GCCATGTTCATAACTTTGTTGTCGTTCATAATGAATAATTAATTGAAAAACGTTATTTTGGCGGCAAAGATACAAAAATATTCCGAAACAATCTACAGTTTCGGAATATTATTTGGTTAAACTATGAAAAATTAGTTGTAATTTGACACTTATTACTTGGAAACTTCAATCTTAACCTTAGTTTTGTCAGTCGGGGATGACATTCGGCAAGTAACGGTTCGTGTCTCGCCTGGGGCCAACGAGAAATAGTTGTCGCTCCAGTAGGCCGGACAAATCAGCTGGCCCTGTTCGTCTTTGGCTGCGAGACGAATCATAAAGGCCACCTTATCGGTCTTGTTGCTTACTGTAGCCTCAAAGTCGTTGCCGTTTGGCTTGACGCTCAGCTCCACGTTGGTGGTACACATATCATCGAGCATGGCATACGATGCGTACTGGGTGATTGGGGTGTTGACCCAAGTGGTCTTGCTCCAATCGTAAACGTCCTTGCCGGCAGGGATGAAGTACTCGTTGGTGGCCACTTCGACACCTTTATCGTTGGCGAGTTTCAGGAACAGGAAGGCGGCTGGTGCATCAGCCAGATCGACATCGAACACCTTAGTTGATGTGCCTGCGGCAATCTCTATCT
The DNA here is from genome assembly GCF_946404925.1 of uncultured Prevotella sp. Taxonomy (GTDB): domain Bacteria; phylum Bacteroidota; class Bacteroidia; order Bacteroidales; family Bacteroidaceae; genus Prevotella. Next base: position 626 of record NZ_CAMJFM010000016.1, read on the forward strand.
GCTTGGCATCATCGATGGTGTTGCCGCTGCGAAGCAGCTTCATCGATGCCTTGAGGTTGGCAGTTTCGAGCGTCTCGTTAACGGCGTAGACTGCCTTCTGGTAATAGTCGTAGATGAGCTGCACGGGGGCGTTGGCCTTCTTCACGCCGTAGTAGGCTGCATTGGGCTGTTTGTAGTAGTCGTACAGCTGCCAGTAGATGCCGGGACGGGCACCATTGAGCATCCATTGGATGATGCCGGTGGTGTGAGGCCAACGGGCGCGGAACGACTCGAACATAGCTTTGGTGCTCTCGTAGTTCAGCATGTCGGCTCGGCGCAGATACTCGTCGATATCCTTGGCATCGCCAAAGCGGTTGTGAATCACCTCGTTGAGTTGCTTCAGCGAGTTCATATCGCCAGCCGATGCGGTGCAGAGAATGTTATAGCGATCGTCGATGGGGAAGAGTTTCTCGCCCAGCATTTTTTCGAGCGATTCCTTAACGGGCAGCTGTGCGCCGATACCCGTCTCGGTGTTGAAACCGAAGGCGCCGCCAGGAGCCTCGGGCAGATACCAGTAGGCAGGATCAACATACTCGTACGGGCCGGCCATCTTGGTGCCCGATGGGCCTGAAACCTCGCTCTTCTGGTCCTTGGCCGAGATGAGATAGTCGCGATCGTCTTCCTTGCTGAGGAACTGCTGATACTGTGTTTCCAGTTCGGGCTTGGGTATCATGTCGCTGCCTACAAACCAGCCGATGATAGAGGGATGATAGCGTAACCACATCACTTGATCTTCGAACGACCGGGCTATCAGGTCGATATTCTCCTTACTGAGAATGCCGCCGTAGAGATCGTCGCAGGGTGCTCCGATGTAATCGGCCCACTCCCAATGGCAACTCCAGCCTACAAGGATAAAGAGTCCCATTTCGTCGCAGAGGTTATACAGATTCTGCGATGAGCCCCAGAAGCCCTCTAAGCGTACGGTGTTCATATTCATATCGCGTACGTACTCCAGTTGCTGGCGGTTGGTCTCGGGAGTGTCGCGCAGATAGATATCGTCAGTCCATCCGGCACCACGCAGCAGCACCTTCTTGCCGTTCAAGATGAAACCGCGGTAGCCCTCGTCGGTCAGGTAGCTGTGAATCTCGCGGATGCCGAAACGTACATCCTCGCTATCCGAAACCTTATCGTTCTCAACAAACTCCACATGCAGGTTGCACAGTTCGGGTTTGCCCATATTATGACACCACCATAGGCGGGGATTGTCTATGTGAATCTCTTCGGGGGCTGCAAAGCGGCAAGTCTGGCCGGCAGCCAACTCTACGGGATAGCTGAACTGGTGGCCGTCGGCAGTGCCCTTTAGTGTACCTTTTACGGGCTGGTCGGATAGGTTCTTCAGCTCGGTGGCGATGGTGAGCCAGGCCTCGTTGAGCGTCTCGGTGTTGACCCTTGAACGTACGGCCGAATGCGATACAGCCACGTTGCCGCAAGTTTTTACTCTTACCTCGCGATAAATACCCATATTCTCGTCGGCTGGGCGTGGATTCCAGTCGGCAAAGCCTATGTTGGGCTCGCCGGGTTGGGCGCGGAACACCTCTACCTTCAGCACGTTGTCGTTAGCAATCTGCTTGGTGACGTCGTACTCAAACTGGCGGAAGGCGCCGAACATCGTAGCGCTATTGGCTATCTGCTGATCGTTGAGCCACACGTTGGCGCGATAGCTGATGCCATCAAACTGGAGCAACGCGTGCTGACCTTCGGCCAAAGCGGGCATCTGGAAAGTGGCGCGATACGTCCAACTCTTGTCAAACTGCTTCTTGTCGATCTTAGCATAATCTTCGGCGGTTAGTGCCTCGGGCTCAATGCCGTTAGCAGTTAACACGCCCATAATTGTTGATGGAACCTGTGCCGGTATCCACCCATCGGCCGTTTGCAACTGCCATTCCATCTTCTCTGATGTTTTCTCTGTACATGCTGTAGCGGCTAACGCCAGCATCCCTGCAGCCAAAATATGCTTGTATTTCATTAATGTTTAATCTTTAATGTTTAATCTTCAATCTTTAATGTTTAATCTTCAATCAAAGCTCCCGCACCTAGCATGGCAGCGTTGGGCAGCGTTGATGGTTCTATGCGTGTGGCGACCACATTTTCGGGGTAGGGGAATGACTCGAGCGCTTGGCGCATGGGAGCCTCGAACAGCGAGAATGCACTGGCTATGCCGCCGCCAATGATGATAGCCTCGGGGGCGTAAGTAAAGAGTACGGCTTTGATGAGTTCGCCTACGTTCTGTCCGAATTCGTTCCATACGGCTATGGCTTCTGCATCGCCTGTTTGGGCACGTTTGCCGAAGTTGGCACCGGTATCGCCATGCAGCTGACTGAAGAATCGGCTGCTGCAGTAGAACTCGTAGTCGGCATCCTTGAATGGCAGCGAACCAATCTCGCCAGCACCGGTGTTAACGCCGTTATACAGCTTGCCGCCGATGATGATGCCCGAACCGATACCTGTGCCCATAGTGAGTCCCACCATATCGTTAGTACCCCGGCCTTCACCATAGCGCCAAGCGCCAAGGGCAAAGCAGTTGGCATCGTTATTAACAGCAACGGGTACGCCGAACTCGCGCTCCAGAATCTCCTTCAGATGCACCTCTTTCCAGGCAGGTATATTGGCCACGTTGTAAACAATGCCGCGCTTGCAGTCTACCACCGATGGCACACCAACACCAATGCCTGTTACATCGGCGTTCATGAGTTGGCCGATCTGACGTTTCAGTTGGTCCAAAACTACGTTTTCGGACTCCTTGGCCGGACAGGGTTCAATCACGCTATCAATCAGCTTTGGCCCGTCGGTGAGACCTACACGCATGTTGGTTCCACCTAAATCAATAGCAATCTTCATGGTTTATTTCTTTAAGTCCTTTTTATAGGTGATGTTTGCCTTCTTCAGCATGTCGCGATAGTAGGCTCTTACATCCTTCCAATGATAGAAGGGATAAAGGTCGGTCTTGATGGGCACCGATGTCTCGTTCTCGTTCATCAGGAACTTCACGAGGATATCGTCCGATCCCTGTTTGCGGAAGAAGATGAGCTGGATGTTGCCAGCCATCGGAATCAATCGGAAGATGGCGAATGTGTTGTGCAGATTCTCCATATCGTCGGTGCCGTGGATGGCCTCCTTAACGCCGAGTATAAACGAGAATGGCAGTACTACGCTGTCGTGACCGAAACGCAGACGCACCTCTTTCTTACCCGATGCTATCAGCTGATCGGCTTCGTCGAGGAAGTTCTTCAGCAGCGGATAGATGGCGTAGTAGTTCTGTTGCGAACCGGGCATCAATCCCTCCCACAGACACCAGCTGGCGTTGTAAACGCGGAAGCCGTCAATCAGCTCGTCTTCAGTAAACAGGTCGTTGAAGCTCCAGCCCAGCTCAGGCAGACACTCCATATTGCTGGCGATGTTCCAAAGTGCATCGGCAAACTTATATCCATCCACAAAGTCGCCCACCACCTTCGGGTCTTTAAATAGCATGGCTATCTGGTTGCGGCCGTTCAGTTTCTCGTGGCGGAACTTGTCGAGTTTCTCGTACAGCGCATCGTCGGTATCCGATTTGGGGATAGCGATACTGTCGTTTGGAATCAGGTAGTACATGTCGTGATTACTGGCATCCATCGTAATGGTCAGCTTGGGGTTCATGCTCTTCAGCTCCTGACAGAAGTTGGCCATCGACAGCATGCAGCGTCTAACGGTAGATGAGTTGGCCTTGACGTTTATGGGCTGCATCAGCAGCTGCGGATAGTTGGTGGCCAGTCGGTGGGCGATGCCCTGATGCTGTAAAGCACCCAAACGGGTCAGGTCGCCGTCGCGATGCCAGGCGTTGTCGGCTGCCAGTTTTACGCGCTGCAGCACCTCCTTACCCTTGTCCGACAGCCATCCGCGTGTTTGTGCGGTGTCCATCTTGCCTATCACGTACTTGTAGGCGTCATCGTCGGTCATGTAGCGTGCTCCGTGACGGCCGTAGTGCGATACGTAGAACGGCTCGTAGCCTGCCGGTGCCGGCGTTACATTACCCGATGGTGCTGGGTAATTACAATAGTTTCCACTTGCCAGCTCCATGTGAGCTCGCAGTTCTGCTTTTGAAGTTTGTGCTTTTGTTGGAGTAATCATCATGATACCCGCTACTGCACTGATAATAGTTAGCTTTGTAAAGTACATAAAAACTGATTTTTAGGTTGATTTCGCCGCAAAGTTACGATAATTTTCTGAATCCTATACATGTTTATGATAATTTTTTGTAACTTTGTCGCCACATAAATATAATAAGGTGTAGAAATGAAGGTTGCAATCATACAACACGACATCCGCGAGAACGCTATTGAATGGAACTTGCAGCACATCGCTCCATTGCTTGAAGAGCAGCGTGGGGCCGACCTCTTTGTGCTGGCCGAGACGTTTGCTACTGGGTTTCTGGCCGAGGGCTCTACGCAGCATGCAGCCGATGATGGTCGCCTGATTCTTAGTTGGATGCAGCAGCAGGCCGGCCGAATGAATGCCGCCATCGCTGGCAGTGTGGCTACGGTTGATGCCGAAGGTCGATTGCGCAATCGCCTGTATTTTGTTCGTCCTGATGGCTCGTACGATTATTACGATAAGCGCCATCTGTTCTCGTATGCCGGCGAGACTAAGGACTATGCTGCTGGCGATCGTCGCGTGGTGGTAGCGTGGCGCGGTGTGCGATGGATGCTGCAGGTGTGCTACGATTTGCGATTCCCTGTTTTTGTGCGCAATCATCAGGACTACGATGCGATTATCTACGTGGCCAATTGGCCGCTTAAACGCCGCGATGTCTGGCAGACGCTACTCAAAGCCCGCGCCATCGAGAACCAGTGTTTTGTGGTGGGCGTAAACATCGTGGGCCGCGATAAGTATTGCGAATACGTAGGCGATTCGGTCATTATCGATGCCTACGGTAAGACAATCGCCCAGTGTACGCCAAGTGAGATCGGAACAGCATCGGCCGAACTCGACATGGAGCAGTTGATCCGTTTCAGAGAGAAGTTCCCAGTACTAGATGATGCAGATTAATTCAAAAGCTATGCTTTTGTGATATTTAATAATAAAAAAACGCTGAATTTATTTGGTTATTTGCGCGATTTACACTACCTTTGCAGCGCAAAAAATAAATATTCGGGGTGCTGAGGCCTGTTGCCGAAGCTGAGAAAATACCCATAGAACCTGATGCGGGTAATGCCGTCGGAGGAAAGAAATATGAAGGTAACAATCAACAACAAACAACACCAGACGCAAGCTACCAATCTGTGTGAGCTTGCCTCGCAATTGCAGTTGCCACAGAAGGGTGTGGCAATAGCCATCGATAATCAGTTGAAACCACGCAGTTCTTGGGGCGACACCATGCTCCAAGAGGGCGCAAGTATCACTATTATCAAAGCTGCATGCGGGGGGTAGGGTGTATGTTGCAATTCATCTCACATTATACAGAGCGTTATAGCTATCTGGACAGTATCCGCCTGGCACTTGAGGGTGGATGCCGATGGATACAGCTACGCATGAAGGATGCCAGCGACGATGAGGTGCGACAGGTAGCTGTAGTTGCCCAACAGATGTGCCGCGAGGCTGGTGCCACGTTTATCATCGACGATCGGGTGGAGCTGGTTCGTGAGCTTCATGCCGATGGTGTGCATCTTGGTAAGAACGATATGCCAATACGCGAGGCCCGCAGGATACTCGGCCCCGATTTCATCATCGGCGGCACGGCTAACACCTTCGATGATGTGGTAATGCACTATGAGCAGTCGGCCGATTACATCGGTTGCGGTCCGTTCCGTTTCACTACCACCAAGCAGAAACTGTCGCCCGTACTTGGGCTCGATGGCTATCGCCGCATTGTGATAGAGATGCGTGCGGCACATATCGATATACCTGTTGTGGCCATCGGCGGAATTACCAAGGATGACATTCCCGCCATTCTCGCCACCGGCATCACCGGCATTGCCCTTAGCGGCACTGTGCTGCGTGCCGACAATCCCGTAGAAGAAATGAAATACTTAATAAACATTATCAATCATGAGTAAATTAGTAATTGCAGGGCGCGAGTTCAACTCACGTCTGTTTTTAGGCACGGGCAAGTTCAACAACAACGAACTGATGGCGCGTGCCATCGATGTTTCAGGAACAGAAATGGTTACCGTTGCGATGAAGCGTGTGGAGCTCGACGATGCCAACGATGACCTGCTAACACACATCACCCAGAACCCTAACATCCAGCTACTGCCAAACACATCGGGTGTGCGCAATGCCGAGGAGGCTGTGTTTGCAGCCCAGATGGCTCGCGAAGCATTCGGCACTAACTGGCTGAAACTGGAGATTCATCCCGATCCGCGCTATCTGTTGCCCGACTCGGTTGAGACGCTCAAGGCTACCGAGCAACTGGTGAAGCTCGGTTTTGTGGTATTGCCTTATTGTCAAGCCGACCCTACACTTTGCAAGCATCTTGAGGAGGCTGGTGCGGCTACGGTAATGCCGCTGGCTGCCCCCATCGGCACCAACAAGGGACTGCGTATGAAGGATTTCCTGCAGATTATTATCGACCAGGCCACAGTGCCTGTGGTGGTTGATGCGGGCATAGGTGCACCAAGTCATGCTGCTGAGGCGATGGAGATGGGCGCCGACTGCGTATTGGTAAATACTGCCATCGCCGTTGCTGGCGACCCTGTAGCAATGGCCGATGCCTTCCGTCAGGCTGTCATCGCCGGTCGTCAGGCCTTCGAGGCTGGTCTGGGCGCCATCGCCGACAGCGCCGAAGCCTCAAGTCCACTCACTGCGTTCTTAAATGAATAATAATTTAGCCGTAGGTAAAACAAAAAGTATATGAGACCAAACGATCACAAAGCATACGCTCAGCGCGAGAAAGCTTACATGCAGGGCAAGTTGTATCCTGATGTTCGCGTGGGCATGATAAAAGTAAACCTCACACCAACCGTAACGCGCGATGAGCACGGCGTGCCCCACATGCAGCCCAATGCGCCTGTATATATCTACGACACCAGCGGTCCTTACACCGATCCTGACTATCAGGTGGATCTGAAGAAAGGTCTGCCCGCCATGCGTCAGCAGTGGATAGATAATCGCGCCAAAGCTGGTCAGCCCGTCACTCAGATAGCTTGTGCCAAAGCCGGCATCATCACCCCTGAAATGGAGTATGTGGCCATTCGCGAAAACATGAACTGCGAGAGTCTGGGTATCAAGAGTCACATCACGCCCGAATTTGTGCGCGACGAGATAGCACGCGGACGTGCTGTCATCCCTGCCAACATTCATCACCCCGAGAGCGAACCGATGATTATCGGTCGCAACTTCGCTGTAAAAATCAATACCAACATCGGCAATTCGGCCACCACATCAAGTATCGACGAGGAGGTTGAAAAATCGGTCTGGTCGTGCAAATGGGGCGGCGATACGGTGATGGATCTCTCAACCGGCAACAACATTCACGAAACCCGCGAGTGGATTCTGCGCAACAGTCCTGTACCCGTAGGCACCGTGCCCATCTATCAGGCTCTGGAGAAGGTGAACGGCAAGGTAGAGAATCTGTCGTGGGAGGTTTATCGCGACACGCTGATTGAGCAATGCGAGCAGGGTGTTGACTATTTTACCATCCATGCCGGCATCCGTCGCCACAACGTGCACTTGGCCGATAGCCGACTGTGCGGCATTGTGAGTCGCGGCGGCAGCATTATGAGCAAGTGGTGTCTGATACACAATCAGGAGAGTTTCCTCTACGACCATTTTGATGACATCTGCGACATTGTGGCGCGCTACGATGTAGCTTTGAGTCTTGGCGACGGATTGCGCCCTGGCTGTACGGCCGATGCCAACGATGCCGCCCAGTTTGCCGAGCTCGACACGATGGGCGAGCTGGTGCTGCGTGCTTGGGACAAAGGCGTGCAGGCATTTATCGAGGGCCCCGGCCATGTACCTATGCACAAGATACATGAGAATATGGAACGCCAGTTGGTTAAGTGCCACGAGGCGCCGTTCTACACGCTGGGCCCGATAGTAACCGATATAGCACCCGGCTACGACCATATTACCAGTGCCATCGGTGGTGCGCAGATTGCCTGGCTCGGCACGGCTATGCTGTGCTACGTAACACCCAAGGAGCACTTGGCGCTGCCTAATAAGGAAGATGTACGCGCGGGTATCATCGCCTATAAGATTGCCGCCCACGCTGCCGATCTGGCTAAAGGACACCCCGGTGCTACTATCCGCGACAACGCTCTGTCGAAGGCGCGTTTCGAATTCCGCTGGCGCGATCAGTTCCATCTGTCGCTCGACCCTGAGCGTGCGCTACAGTACTTCGAGGAGGCCGGACATACCGATGGCGAGTACTGTACCATGTGTGGCCCCGATTTCTGTGCAGCCAAACTGACGCACGACCTTAGGAAGATTAAACGTTAGATATTAAAGATTAAAGATTAAAGATTAAACATTAAATTGATGGAACTTACTCGTGAACAACGGCAGCGATATAACCGCCACTTGGTGCTTGATGGCTTTGGGGGCGAGGCCCAGATGCGCCTGTTGCAGTCGCGCGTGTTGGTGGTGGGGGCTGGCGGCTTGGGCTCGCCTGTGGCGCTGTATTTAGCAGCAGCGGGTGTGGGCACCATCGGCATTGTTGATGGCGATAGCGTGAGCCTCACCAATCTGCAGCGCCAAGTGCTGCACAGCACACCCGATGTGGGTAGGCCTAAGGTAGAAGTGGCCCGCGAGCGCATCAGCGCGCTGAACCCTGATGTGAATGTGGAAATCTACGAGTGCTATCTGAGCGAGGCCAACGCCCTGGAGTTGATTCGCCCGTACGATTTCGTCATCGACGGTACCGACAACTTTGCCACCAAGTATCTGGTGAATGATGCCTGTGTGATGCTGGATAAAGCGTTCTCGATGGGCGGCATCAATCGCTACAGCGGACAACTGATGACGCATGTGCCAGGCTCGGCTTGCTACCGCTGCTTGTTTCCGGAACCGCCTGCCAAACAGGATGTAGAAACCTGTGCGATGGTAGGTGTGCTGGGCTCGATAGCCGGCATGCTGGGCACCGTTCAGGCCACTGAGTGCATCAAGTACTTAGCTGGAGTAGGGCAGTTGCTCACTAACGCCCTGCTCACCTTCGATGCCCTCACCATGCAATGGAACCGCTTCGACTTTCCCCAGCGCAACGATTGCGAACTCTGTGGCACCAATCCTACTATACATGAACTTAAGGAATATGCTTTTCAACCCTGTAAATCAAAATAGAAAATGTTTTCAGACGAACTAAAAAATATCAGCTGGGATGAAACTACCCAACGTATTGCGTCGATGACCGATGTGGATGTGCGCCGCGCATTGGCCAAAAGTCGTTGCGATGTTAACGACTTCATGGCGCTGTTGTCGCCCGCTGCCGAACCTTATTTGGAGCAGATGGCCCGACTATCGCGCAGATATACCGAAGAGCGTTTCGGCCGAACCATGTCGATGTTCATCCCGCTCTATATCACCAACTCGTGCAGCAACTCGTGCGTGTATTGCGGCTTCCACCGCGAAAATCCGATGGCGCGCACCATTCTCACCCCCGAACAGATTGAAGATGAGTATAAAGCCATCAAGAAACTGGCGCCGTTCGAGAATATCCTGCTGGTTACGGGCGAGAATCCAGCCAAGGCGGGCGTGCCCTATCTGGCCAAGGCCATCGACATAGCCAAGCGCTACTTCTCGAACATTAAAATAGAGGTGATGCCGCTAAAGATGGAGGACTATCGCGAGCTGACGCACCACGGACTGAACGGTGTGATCTGCTTTCAGGAGACCTACAACCGCGAGCACTACCAGCTGTATCACCCCCGAGGCATGAAGAGCCGCTTTGAGTGGCGCTGCGATGGGTTCGACCGCATGGGGCAGGCCGGTGTGCATTCTATCGGCATGGGCGTGCTCATCGGATTGGAGAAGGAGTGGCGCACCGATGTAACCATGATGGCCTACCACCTGCGCTATCTGCAGAAGCACTACTGGCGCACCAAGTACTCCATCAACTTTCCACGCATGCGCCCGGCACAGAACGAAGGGTTCCAACCCAACTGCTTTATGACCGACCGCCAGCTGGCTCAGGCCACCTTTGCCATGCGTATCTTCGACCACGACGTAGACATATCTTATTCTACGCGCGAGCCCGCGTACATACGCGATAATATGTGTACGCTGGGAGTTACTACCATGTCGGCCGAGAGCCACGTGAATCCAGGCGGATACCATACCTATCCGCAAGCGCTCGAGCAGTTTACCGTGAGCGATGAGCGTACGGCTAAGGTCATCAACACCCGACTGAAAGAGCTTGGACGTGAGCCGGTGTGGAAGGATTGGGATGCGAGTTTTGATTTTGTGAAATGATAATCGTAATTACTCAACCATACTTTTTCCAGGGCGAGGCTGAGCGCATCGTTCAGCTACTGTCTGGAGGGGTTGTGGATATTGTGCATATCCGAAAACCTAAAACCAGCCAGGGCGAGGTAGAGCGGCTGCTGGATGCTATTCCTTCAGCGTTCTACTCGCGTCTGGTGCTACACGACCACCATCCTCTGGCCATTAAGTATCATCTGCGTGGGGTTCATCTCAATAGTCGAAATCCGCAGGCGCCTGAGGGGTTCGATGGGGCCGTGAGCATCTCTTGCCACTCGCTCGATGAATTGGCCGAGTGCCGCCAGAGGCCTTACGCCTATATGAGCCTGAGTCCTGTTTTTGATAGTATCTCAAAGCCGGGCTACCATTCGGCATTTACGGCGCAGCAGATAGCTGAGGCTCGGCAGCAGGGACTGATAGACCATCGGGTGATGGCACTTGGCGGTGTGACGTTCGATAAAGTAAATGATGTTTTAGAAATGGGCTTTGGAGGAGCCATGATATTAGGCGACGCATGGAAGTAGTATTAACCATAGCTGGCAGCGATTCGTCGGCAGGTGCCGGCATACAGCAAGACCTTAAAACCATTACGGCACATGGTTGTTATGGTGCCACAGTCATCACATCTATCACCTCGCAGAATACGCTGGGTGTGCAGGCCGCGCTGGCCGTGCCTGCCGGGGCAGTAGCCTCGCAGATAAGTGCGGTGCTTAGCGACCTTGAGCCTGCGGCCATCAAGATAGGTATGATACCCAATAAGGCTGTGGCCGAAGCCATTGTTGATGAGTTGAAACCCTATTTGCTGCAGCACCGCGTGCCTGTGGTCTACGATCCGGTGATGGTATCCACCAGCGGGTTCGACTTGATGCAGCCCGATGCCATTCAGTATATCACCACTCAGCTCTTTCCGCTCTGCACGCTCATTACCCCCAATCTGCCTGAGGCCAAACGGTTGGGCGATAGTTTGAGCCACAATGCTTATCTGTTGAAGGGTGGGCATGCCGAGGGCGACGTGATGACCGATGTGCTACATCTGCCCGATGGCACACAGACAGAATACTCCACGCCGCGCATCACTACCCGCAATCTGCACGGCACGGGCTGTACACTCTCGTCGGCCATCGCCTCGCAGTTGGCACTTGGATGCAATCTTCAGGAGGCAGTTTGTAGGGCTAAAGCATTTGTAACGGCAGCCATCAGACGCTCAGTTAATATAAGCATTGGTCATAAAAACGGGCCGATTTTGCTCGATTAAAGGCTAAATTATGCCGAAAAAATGATTTTAATCAATAAAATGGTTAACATTTGTAAATAGAAGGAAAACTATTTTGTTAGTTTTGGTTTTATGCGTACCTTTGCACCACGAAAAGGTAACGAATAAGATTAAAAACTATCAGTCCATTAATTTTTTTTGACAGTGAAGGGCGGACGCTTTTTTAAGCGGTCCGCCCCTCCATTTTCTCTGTATCGCAATCTGCCAGTTCTGTTTATTTCATCGGAAGCGTCATTACAAATCGTGCGCCATCGGTGTAGCTGGTGTCCAGCGTCACATCGCCATTCATGTGGCGAGCCAGCGATCGGGCTATCGACAATCCGATGCCGGTACCATCGGTATACTCATCCAGCTGGACAAACTCTGTAAATATGTTCTCTGTCTGGTCGGCAGGTATGCCTATGCCGGTATCCTCTACGGTAAACGTCACCTCTTTATCGCTCATGCCGATGATGATGGTTACGCGTGCTTTCTGGTCGGGCAGTGTGCCTTTGAATGCCAGCGGGTGCGTAAACTTCATGGCGTTGTCAAGCAGCATGGCCAGTGCCTTTACGGCAGCCTGCTGGTTGGTGCGCATCTGGGTGGTTTCGGCCTCGGGCTCTTCCTGCAGCTCCAGCACCAAGTGGCGTGCCTTGTTGATGCCGCACAGCTCTATGGCCTTGCAGGCCACCTGGGCTGGTGTGATACTGTCGTTGCACTCAATGTCGGCATCGGTGTTAATCAGGCTCAAATCCAGCATTTTGTCTACCAGCTGGGTTATGCGCTCGGTGTTTTCTACTATCTTCTTTCTGATGCTCTTCAGCTCTTCGCGGTCTATCTCGATATCTGTGTAGGCCAGCACTTGGCTGAAGCCCGACAGCACGTTGAGTGGCGTGCGCACTTCGTGCGATATCTGCTTGATAAACTTGTCTTTCATGCGGTTCGACTCTTCGGCGCGCTGGTTGGCCAGCTTCAACTGCTTGTTGGTAGCGTCGAGCTTGCGATAAGCGCGGCGGCGCATCATGCCATATATGTGGAAGAAGAGTAGCAATATAACCGTAATGACTACCACGGCCACCAGTCGCTGCTGCGATAGCTCGGCCTCCTTCTCAACTATCCGGCGCTCCTTGCCTTCGGTGTCGTAAACCATTGTCAGCAGGTCGGCATCGTTTATCTTCTGGTCGGCCAGCGCCCGGTTGTAGTAGTCGGCTATCTTGTCGGCAGTCTGCATGGCCGAATCGCGTCGGCCAGCCAGCATGTTTGCGCGATACTTGGGTATCATGTATCGGCCTATGTTCTCAAGGTCGCTCTTGTAGCCGTTGCTCAGCAGGAAGGCATCAAGATGTTCAAAGTTGCGTGCAGCCTCGGCGTATCGACCCGACCACATCAGGTACTCGTTGTCGTTAACTACGTTGTACAGCTGCTTGGCGGTGTTGGTCTGCTTGTATAGCTTGTAGGCCTTTTCGGCCTCTTCCTTCTTACCTTCCTTGATGGCCAGCAGCGCCTTGGTGTAGTTTATTTCGGCTCCCATCTCGTCCAGATATACCGAGTCGGGCTCGGGGTAGTTCTGGGCCATGGTGTAGAGCGAGTCTTGTATCATGATCCATCGGGCCACTTTGTAGAACAGCCTCTTTTGCATATAGGCCTTGGCCACAGCGTTCATGGTTTTCTGACACTCGCGCAGGTCAAGCGGACGGTTGTGATGCTCCAGTCGCTGGTGTACGCCCTTCAGCGAGCGCTGGAAGCTGATGGCGGCCGAGTCTTCCTGTCCCAGATACAGCTGACACTCGCCTATGATCTGAGCGATGTCGTGATGGTCGGTAAAGGTGGTGTAGCCTATCCATCGCAGTCGCTTGTCGGCCTTGTAGGCCTCGCGCAGCGCACGGTCGTAGCGGCGCATGTCGCACAGCATACGTATGTAGTTGTTGTACGAGTACACGTACGATTCTATGTCGGTCTGGGTCTTTATCTGCCTCAGGTCTAAGGTGTCCAGCTGGTAGTACAACTTGAGCGATGTGCTCTGCTGGTTCAGCAGGTTCAGGGTGATGGTGCGGTAGAAGATGTATTTGGATTTCGACACCTCGCCCTTGTCATACAGACTGTCGATGGCGCGCAGCATCACCTCGTAGTCGCGCTCGTCGCTCAGCTTGTCGATGATCGAGTCGGCGCGGTTGAATCCTTCGGTTTCGTGATACTCGTAGATACCTGCCGATTCAGCGTGTTTATGCCTGTTGCAGCTGGCGATGACGACCGCAGCCAGCAACAGCAAGATGATACGTGTATTAATATGTCTACTCATTCTGATGAGTTATTTGAAAATATCGAAGTCTTTATCGTAAGCCGGCGATTGTATCGACAGCAGGTTGAGCACAGAGTGGAAGATGTAGTGCTGCTCGAGCACCTCGGGCAGGTTGGTCTTGTATTCTCTGAATCCGTCAGAGGTCCATACCAGGAATGGTATCTCGTACTGTACCTTGGGTGCCAGTTTCATCGGTATGCCGTGCATAAACATGTTGTTCTCGCCGAGCGACTCGCCGTGGTCGGATATGAAGATCATCGAGCTCTTCCAGTCCTTCAGCGATCGCAGCGTGTCTATCACGTTGCTCAGCAGATAGTCGGTGTAGAGGATGGTGTTGTCGTAGGCGTTCACCAGCTTGCTGGGGTCTTTCTCGCCCTCTTCTACGTTGCGCGCCACGGGCTTGTACACCTCAAACTTCTTGGGGTACTTGCTGGCGTAGTTAGGACCATGGCTGGTGGTGGTGTGTATCACTATCAGCACCTTGTTCTTAGGGCTCTGCTCTATGCGCTCGCGCAGACCGGCAAAGAGTATCTCGTCGTGCTTCCTGTCTACGTTGGGGTATCTTGGTGCCAGCTTCAGGTCGTTCTCATACTCGTCGATGTGTATGGGTGGTTCGCCCCAGTTGGTGGTGCGCCAAGCCACGTCGGCACCTGTGCGGAAGGCGTAGTTGGGTAGCGGCTCATACAGGTCGTCGCTGTTCTTGGGCTCCAGTATGGCTTTCACGCCGGCGGTGGTAAATGTGCCGCACGATGTAGCCTTGAAAACCTTCAGCCCCTGTTGCTTGGACAGTAGCGGATTGTTGGCGCGCTTGTAGCCGTACAGCTGGAAGTTAGCTCTGCGGGCCGATTCGCCGATGACCAGCACCACCACAGCTTTATCGTTGTCGGTAATCTTGCCGTCGGGCAGTTTTATCTCTTCGGCTTGCTTGTGCATTCTGATGCTGGTCACACGTATGCTGTTAACTACATACGACCATGGCTGCAACAGTCCGCCCAGCTCGGTGTCGTGTTCGCCTATCCACAGCAGTTGGTTGTAGTTGGCCACTATCAGCGCCAGCACAATAGCCAGCGATGTACCGCAGTACTTACCCATCTTCTTTGCCTTGCCATATACCACTGGCTGCAACAGACAAACCACGCCTGGCAGCACACCAAAGGCTATGATGAAGGCCCACAGCGACCAGCTGAAGAAGCCCGAGGCCTCAGAGTATCGGGTGTTGAACACGTTGCCGATGGTTATCTCGTCGATAATGATGTTATAGGTGATGATAAAGTACAGCGCCGTGGCGTTGATGATGGCCAGTATCATCAGCAGTATGCGGCCGGCCATCCTCATCAGATACATGATGAGATAAGTCATCAGGAAGTTCACCAGCAGCATAATCACCACCAGCGATGCCATCAGGAACACGCGCACGCCAGTGCTCTGGTTGGTGTGCTCAACCACATAGTTAAAGAATGGTATGTTGTACAGCAGCATGCTGGCCACACTCACTATGGCCGAGAAAGCAAATAGCGAGAGGGGGCGGTTGATCAGTCGTGTTATTTTAAGATTCTTCATTTCTCCAGTTTCAATATTTTGTTTCTACTAAGGCTGTATACCAGCCATGGTATGGTAAAACCTATCATGCTGCCCACGCACACATCCTGCATGAAGTGCTGCGACAGATAGATGCGCGAGTAGCCGCCCAGTGCAGCCATGGCCAGCAGTACCAGCGAGCCCAAGCTGAACACCATCCACGTGCGCCAGTTGCGCTCACGGTTGGCGTGCAGATAGTAGTAGGCCAGCATGATGGCGCAGCAGGTAAAGAATACAAAGAATGTCGATGTGTGGCCCGATGGAAACGAGTTGCTGTGGCGCATTTCTACACCATCTACCAGCGGCAACAGCATGTTGGGGTAGTCCTCGAACACCACTACCGGTCGCGGTGCGTGGTATATCAGTTTCAGTATTCTCACCACTACGGCGCTCGATAGTTCGCTCATGGCAAAGAAGATGGTGAGCTCCTTCCTCTTCCAAATCAGCGGTACCAGCGCCAGTATATACAGAGGCCACTCGGCCAACACAGAGTAGTATCTGAAAAATACATCCTGAAAACCGGTGTGATGCGAGTTCAGCATCATGTGCAGCTCGGGCTTGGGGTAGGTATAGAGCAATCCCAACACCACCGCCAGCAGCACCAGATACGCCACGCTGTACACCGAAAGTGTCTTAAAAATCGATTTCATGGTGCAAAGGTACGAATAACTGCGCAATAAACCAAATAATTTGGTTATTTTATAAAAATGAGTACCTCCGAGCGCTGCTCAAAGGTACTCTGTTTTCTTTACTTAATGGTTAGCCATACTGCTTCGTCGCGGGCTTTGGCTTCTACTATTTTGTGCTTAATTACGCCAAGCCATTTGCATGTGCTTAATGTCACAAAATCACATGTCACAAAGTCGCGTTGAGTTTTTTCCAATGTGTCTTGTCGGTCTTCTCAATCCATTGGTCGCGATACCAGCGCGAGATGATTTTTCTCAGTCCTGCCTCGCTGCAGAAGCCTCGCTTCAAGGCGCGCAGATCGTCCATGGTGAACGATGGGGCCAGCTGGTCGAAGATTGAGTGATTGCTGCCATAACGGATGCATTCGTCGCGGGCATCTACAAACTGGCTCTCCAATGCCTCGCCAAAGGCTTTTATCTGCTGCTGCAGGCAGTACTCGGCCATGGTGACTGCAAAGTCGATGCAGGACTTCGACTCTTTGGTGCTGCCCGATAGCAGGTGGAAGATCACTCCGCAGCGGAAACCGATGACGGCGGCACGCTTACGATAGGTATCCTTTACGCGGTCTATGTCCTTGGCAGCCTCTATGCGCTTCTCTTCAACCCACTGCTCTATGGCTTTGCGCAGGCGAGGCACGTCAACGAGACCTGTAAACGAGCGGAGTCTTGTTACCGCCTCTTGAATCCTTGCTTCGTCCTCGGCCGAACGCTTTTTGAACTTAGGCATTTTCGAGAAACTCGAGTCGGGCATCTCAGCAAGCATCACGCGGCTCGAAAGTCCGTTCTCAATGTTGTCGCTCTTAAAGCACTTGCGCAGCGCTCCATTGGTGCCCAGCATGGTCCAGTTGTAAGCCACTTTCACCACTCCGCTTTCGGCAGCATCGCTATTGTAGTCCTGTCCCCATTCGCCTCGGTCGAACGCAAGTCGGTAGATGTCGTACTTCGAGCTCCACGAGCCGGCGCCATTGGTCTTGCGCAGCGTGTCGAGTTCTTCGCCGAAGCTGAACAGCGTGTGCCCATTGGAGTTCTTAAATCGCTTCAAGAGCGTTGAACAGCTCACGGTTACAGGTACCATGCGTATCAGCACGTGTGGATCTTCGGGAGCCTTCTCGTTGGCTTTGCGCCCCTTCTTGCGCTCTTTCCATTCCTCTTCGCGCTTGCGTGCCAGGGCATCCTCATCGTCGAACTGACGTTTCCATACATCGATGGCGTTTTTAACTACCGATTTATTCGATGCCTGTTCGCCGCGGATGATGGTCATCAGTCCCAACCGATGAACGTTGCCGTCGCAATACTCCACCTCAACGCCATCGGCGTATGCGCCACAGATAGGCATTATACCACACAGCACGGGCATGTGCATCGAGGCGGGCACACCCACAAGCGATTCCTTGAGACCGATGGGAAGTTTTGATGGTGAGAAGGTGAGGGGGTGAGAAGGTGAGTCTGATTCCCCTCCTGAGTAGGAGGGGCCAGGGGTGGTCTGATCAAGCGCCAACGCCTCTACTATCTGATCCATCAGTTTCGAGCCTTTGGTAGGCTCCTTGCAAGCCGAGTGGATAATCGATCGCATCTCCTGTTCCTTCAGTTCGAAGCGGGGCATCACCTCCAGCAGCCAGTCTTCGTTGTTATCGCAGATGGCTCGCAGATTAGCAGCCAACTGATGTAGCCTCATGTTTCGCTTGCCGATAGGCGGTTCGCCGCCCGTCCGCCGCCAGAACTCAGCGATGATATCAGAGTAGGGTATGCCCTCGAACTCGCTTGGGAATTTTTTGGGGCACGGATTACACGGATTAACACGGATTTCTTTATTATCAGCAACGGATTCTACGGATGGATTTTTATTTAATCCGTGATAATCCGTGTAATCCGTGCCTAAATTAATCTCGAACAGCCGCTCGCTCACGAACTTAGTATGATCCTCGGGCACCATGTAGATGCAGCGATCAACACCCTTCACTTGGCGGTCGGGTTCAAAGCCGGTCACCTCTTTCATTATCTGCTGGGCCGTTTCGGCATCCATGCCTGCAGGCAACTCTACCAATACATGTGTGCCTCGGCGGGCACTCTCTTCCACCATCAGCGGTATCAATCCCGCCTCCTTTAATGTTTCATCTTTAATGTTTAATCTCTCTACGATTTCGTCCGTGTGTCCTTTCTCGTCGAAGTCCATCATCAGTCGGTTTAATGGTTTGAGTGCATCGGCCGCTGCGCGATGGTTGCCGCGGAACTCCGCGCAGCTGGGTGTCCATACCGGCAATCGGTGTTTCAGTTCATCATCACCTTTCTCTATACGCGCGCACATCTCAGCCAGCCAAGGCTCTCGGCGCATCTGTTCCCAGTCTTCTCGGGTGGCAGGGATGCACGGCGCACCGTGACCCTTGCCTATACATGTAAACTTCATAGTTCTGATTACTGCTGATTCCATAAACAATCCTCCTTACGTGTTTTAAAGTACGACATTACCTGATCTGATTCCTCCTGATAGAGCGCCTTGGTGAGCTCCAGCCCGTAGCGGCGTGGAAACTTGAATTCCACTATCAGCTGTTCACGGCTTGGGTGGCGCTGCTTGCGCTGTGGCACAATTTTTACCGTGCCGTGAGCCGTCTCGAAGAGCGTCTGATACAATGGTCCTCGACTACCCGTACGTTTGGTTTTTACTCGGGTCTGACCATCGGCCATCACCTCAAGATTGGCTCGGTAATACACAGGTCGACCCTCAGTCACCTGCTTGTCCTGTTCCCAAGGGCAGGGTGCGATGTTGATGTCGCCGTTAATCATATAGTTTACACTGGCGTCCTTCTGGACATTCTGTACTAAAAGTTGCTTCTTACTAATAATTGTTGGTTTCATAAAATCTGATTTCGAATTGTGAGACAGGGCAAGTGCTGAAATTTGGCCATTTTCACTCGCGAGACTTCCCTCACTCACTTTCGTCTCAGATTAATACTTGTTGTTTGTTCTCATCCACTGGCGCTGATTAATTAATGACATCTGTCGACGTGCATTCTCAGCGATTGTGCCATGTGCGATTGCGATTCTGTTTCTTGTTCTACTCATAACTTTTACTGTTTAATTGTTTTGACGGTGCAAAGGTACGGCGATGGCGCGGAAGAAAAAAAGAAAGAAAGTTGCGCCAACTTTCTTTCTTCTTACACTACTGATAATCAGTAAGTTATGTGGATGTAGATTTTTATTCTTTCTTTTCTTCTATCATTTTTTCAATGTCGGTTTTCAATACTTTGTCTTTGATAGCTGTGCCTAAAGCCGATCTAACCGAGTGGTCTTTTGAACCCTCGAGAGCCTCGCACATGGATTGATTATTGGCCGATGGACCAAACACGTGTTTATCCATCATAGTGTGCATAATGTTTGCTATCAGATTGCGATTGAAAGTGGTGTTTTGTTGTTTTCCTACTTTCTTAGCCATAGCTTTAATAGCAGGCATCTCCAGTATCGCATTCCATAGAGCGTTATAACGATCTGCAGTCCAATCAGAAGCGAGCATACCCTTAACTCTGTTAGTATACTCATATATGTCGCTATAGTCTTCGGTGTTGTTTATACCTTTTCAGGTCTTTCTTATATTGTGTTGTTGGCTGTAGCTTCTTCATTCTTCGTTTAGAATGTCGTTAAACATATCGTCTACATTGTCGTAGACCTTGTTAGGGTTATGACCCGACATGGCTTCCATAATGGCTGTCTTTGTCGTATCGTTAGGCTCATTAAAGATGTGCTCAAGCAGCACGCTCTCCACGTAGTTGTTGAGGGTTCTGTTTTCCCTGAACGCATTGTTCCTCAGTCTCTCCAATAGGTCGGCCCTAAGTCGGAAGGAGGTCGGTTTCCTGATAGTTGTTGTTGCCATAAGTGTAATACAATTAAATACTTTCGGTTGCAAAGATAATACTTTTAGTTTATATTGCAATATATTTTATCATTTTTTTGCTACTTTGTGACTGAAGACTTTGTGACATTAAGGTGGTTCACAAAGTCGTGGTGCTTACTTAGAATTATATAATATTTAAATATTATATAATTTATATACTGGTTAGGGGGTGATTTGCTGGGTGCTTAACGTCACAAAATCACATGTCACATAGTATCGCGTGTTGTTTGTAATTCGTAAACAATACGTTTGGCGTGGCTAAATATTATTTTTGCGAGGCGTAAATGTATTATTTCTGTTTGTTAACAGATTTTTACACTTCAAGCGGCTTCGAATTTGGAATCGCACTAAAAATGTTGTACCTTTGCATCGTCAATCATGAGAGACAAAGCGGGAAGCGGCCACCCGATGTAGTTGGTCGCAACGAGTAATCTAATACTATGTAAAAACACAACGATTATGAGCGTATTTTATCGTAAGTATCAGAACAAGAACAAAGAGTCTAAGGTCTATGGCAAGTGGTTTGCCCGTGCCGTAACCATCGGCAAGACCGTCGACCTCGACGAGTTGGCCAAGCACATGTCTGAGCACAACACGCCTTACTCCAAGGGTGCCATCACTGGCGTGCTCACTGATATGGTGAACTGCATCCGCGAGTTGGTGCTGGAGGGCAAGGCCGTTAAGCTGCCTAATCTGGCCATCTTCTCTGCCGGTATCGGATCGGCCAAGGGCGGTGCCAATAGCAGCGAGGATTTCTCGACCACTAAGCACATCGAGAGTGTGTACATGCGCGCCCGTGCCACCGGCGAGTTCACCCGTCAGGAACTGACTAAGGCTGGCAATGTGACCGAGTTGCCCAAGAACTTTACCGACTACAAAGAGGAGGGTTCTAACACCGGCAATGGCAGCAGCTCAGGTTCGTCAACCTCCAGTCAAACCGGCGGTGGTCTGCCCGACGACGGAGATTAAGCGCCAGGGGCCCCGGCCCCTACGCTTATTATTAAAGATTAAAAATTAAAGATTAAAGATTAAAAATTAAAGATTAAAACCATGACAAAGAAGGAAACACTAAAGTTCATCGTACAGATCATAGCATCTGTAGCAACGGCTATCTTGACAGCCCTCGGCACCACATCGTGCATGGGTATCGTACATTAGCCATTTAATCGCAAAAAGAAAAGACGCCAAGCGAAAAGCTTGACGTCCTTTTTTTAGCGGAGAGAGAGGGATTCGAACCCCCGGTGCCTCTCAGCACGGTAGTTTTCAAGACTACTGTAATCGACCACTCTACCATCTCTCCAGTGCTCTGATTGTCTCGAAAGCGGGTGCAAAGGTACGGAGTTTTTTTGAAACAAACAAATTTTTGGCCAACTTTTTATAAAAAAATCGCATTTTTGCCCGATTTTGCCCATTTTTGTGTACTTTTGCAGCGTGATTTATCCAAATAACTTTGAGCGAAAGCTCGGATTCGATGAGATTAGAAGGCTCTTGAAGGCACGTTGCCAGAGCACTCTTGGACAGGAAAAAGTCGACGAAATGACTTTTTCTACTGATGCTGATGTAGTAAACGAATGGCTGTCGCAGGTGCGCGAGTTCCGCCGTATGCGCGAGGAACACGATGATTTCCCCATGCAGTACTTCTTTGATGTACGCGAGAGCATAGCGCGCATACGCCTGGAAAACACCCATCTGGAAGAAGACGAGGTGTGGGATCTGCGTCGATCGCTCGAAACCATTGTGAACATCGTACGCTACTTGGAGCGTGGTGCCGAGGAGACTGCGCAGGGCGACATGAAGTACCCATATCCGGCGCTGCACAAGCTGACCGAGGACGTCGTAACCTTCCCCGCCATGCTGCGCCGCATCGACTCAATACTGGATAAATTCGGAAAAATCAAGGATTCGGCATCGATGACGCTGGCCGGCATCCGACACGACTTGGAAAAAACGCAAGGCTCAATCTCGCGTACATTATATACTATACTGCACGCCGCCCAGCGCGACGGACTGGTAGACAAGGATGCCGCACCCGCCATGCGCGACGGCCGACTGGTGATACCCGTGCAGCCACAGCTGAAACGCAAGATAAACGGCATAGTGCACGACGAGAGTGCCACCGGTAAGACCGTGTTTATAGAGCCTACCGAGGTGGTAGAGGCTAACAACAAGGTGCGCCAGCTGGAGGCCGAAGAGCGTCGCGAGGTCATCCGCATTCTGACCGTATTTACAGATGAGGTACGCCCGCACGTGCGCGAGATAATAGACAGCTACGAGCTGCTGGCCAAGATAGACCTGATAAACGCCAAGGCCGAGTGGGCCAAACTGACAAACGCCTTTGAACCCACCGTGAAGGCCGAACCGGTGATAGACTGGATTCGCGCCGTACACCCCCTGCTGCAGCTGTCGCTTGATAAAAAAGGGGAGAAGGTAGTGCCGCTTGACATATCTCTCACCTCTCGCCCCTCACCTCTCACCTCTAAAGCCGGTAGGCTTTTAATCATCTCTGGTCCTAATGCGGGAGGAAAATCCGTCTGCCTTAAGACCGTAGGATTGCTGCAGTACATGCTGCAATGCGGACTGCCCATCCCCATTGCCGATCGTTCTACGGTGGGTATGTTCGAAAGCATTATGATCGACATCGGCGACGAGCAGAGCATCGAGAACGACCTGAGTACCTATTCGAGTCATCTGATGAACATGAAGCAGATGATGAAGCAGGCCAACGAACGATCGCTGCTGCTGATAGACGAGTTTGGTAGCGGTACCGAGCCAACCATCGGTGGTGCTATAGCCGAGGCGATGCTGAAGCAATTCTGGAAGGCCAAGACCTTCGGTGTGATTACCACCCACTATCAGAACCTGAAGCACTTTGCCGAGGACCACGAGGGTGTGGTTAACGGCGCCATGCTGTACGACCGCCACGAGATGCAAGCCCTGTTCCAGCTATCGATAGGTCAGCCGGGCTCCAGCTTTGCCATCGAGATAGCCCGCAAAACTGGCATACCCGAAGAGGTGATTAAGGATGCGAGCGACATCGTTGGTCAGGACTACATACAGAGCGACAAATATCTGCAAGACATTGTGCGCGACAAGCGCTACTGGGAAGGCAAGCGCCAGACGATACACCAGCACGAGAAGAAGCTGGAGGCCACCGGCGAACGACTGGAGGCCGAGCTCACTGAGATAGAACGCCAGCGCAAGGAGATACTACGCAAGGCCAAGGAGGAAGCCGAGGAGATGCTGCGCGAGAGCAACAAGCGTATTGAGAACGCCATCCGCGAGATTCGCGAGCAGCAGGCCGAGAAAGAGCGTACCCGCAAGATTCGCGAGGAGCTGGATGCCTTTAAGGAAGAGGTGGCCGAGATAGACACCCGTGCCAACGACGAGGCCATAGAGCGAAAGATACGTCAGCTGCAGGAGCGCAAGGAGCGCCGCGAAAAGCGCAAGGCTGAGAAACAGCAGAAGCTAGAAGCTAGAGGTGAGAAGCTAGAGAATACTCAGACGGCTGATGGTAATCTCTCACCTCTCACTTCTCACCCCTCACCTCTAAAGGTTGGTGATACGGTAAGAATTAAAGGATTGACCAGCGTGGGCACCGTAGAGAGCATTAATGGCAATTCGGCCGTGGTGCTGTTTGGTGGCATGAAGACCAAGATGCGTGCCGACCGACTGGAGCATGCCGAAAAGCCAAAGACATCGGCCACCAAGGCTGAGGAGCGTAATCAGGCGATAGCAGGATCGTATGGCGTGGTATCGCGCGATACGCGAAATGTGATAGATAACCGAAAGCTGAACTTCAAGCAAGACATCGACGTGCGCGGCATGCGTGGCGACGAAGCCATCAATGCCATTACCTATTTTATAGACGATGCCATACTCGTTGGTGTATCGCGCGTGCGTATACTGCACGGTACCGGTACAGGCATTCTGCGCCAGCTTATCCGCCAGTATCTGGCCACTATTCCAAACGTTACACACTACCGCGACGAACATGTGCAGTTTGGTGGTTCGGGTATAACCGTGGTCGATTTGGAGTAGAAAATGTGAAAATTGTTAATTTATTGACGTATGTCATCATGACTACCCAATAAAAGTTAAAAGACTTTAACATTAGAGCCGTCTATCGGAATAATTCGTATCTTTGCACCGGAAATCGACGCGAAGTCGACCTTAAATGAAGAAATTTTCTAAAGGATAACGCGGTATCCGCAAGGGGCCGCCTAAAGTATAGAGATATGATTCAATTTATTAAAAAGACAGTCGTCCTGATGGCTCTTATGCTAGTGAGCATAACAACTTACGCAGGGGGAAAAGCTACAAAGAGCACTACGACATCAGCTTTCGACTGGAATCCAGTAATGGATGCAATTATTCTTGTAGAGAGCGAAGGAAATCCCAAAGCCGTGAGTGGGAACTCAGTAGGCGCGATGCAGATTACTCCGATTCTTGTAAAGGAATGCAATAATGTTCTGGAAAAGCAGAAGAGTAAGAAGCGCTACACGATGAACGATCGTTATAGTGTAGAGAAATCGAAGGAGATGTTCCTGTTAATCCAAAAGTACTTTAACCCAGAGAACAACGTCGAGAAGGCTATACGTTCATGGAATGGAGGAGTTAAGTACAGTGTCAAGGCCACCGAAAAGTACTATCGTAAAGTACTGGCCAAGATGAAATAGAAGGATCTTTAAATCCGGTTGTCGAGGGTTCTGACCCCGACGATCGGAATATTTTTTTTGTGTGCGATTGATGCCATAGCAACAAAAAAGGCAACCCCTTAGGTTGCCATTGTTGCGGAGGCAGGATTCGAACGTGCGACCTCCAGGTTATGAGCCTGGCGAGCTACCAACTGCTCCACTCCGCGATGTTAAATATTCGCTGCAATTCAGGGCGTTTCCTGTTTTGCGGGTGCAAAGGTACGAAGATTTTTTGAACTGGCCAAATTTTTGGGCCATTTTTTTGCAAAATTGTTGTTTTTGCGATATTTTTCTCTGTTTTTCTTGCGTAATTCAAATTAAAAACTTACTTTTGCACACTGTAGAAATGTGTGCAATTTAATAAAATAGGAGGAAAGCAGTCATGTCGATATCAAAAACAAGACAAAAACTGGTTGATGTAGCCCGACAGTTATTCGCTAAGAACGGACTGGAGAATACTACGATGAACGATATTGCCCTGCAGTCGGGTAAGGGTCGTCGTACGCTATATACCTATTTTAAGAGTAAAGAAGAGATTTACTATGCAGTTATCGAGAGCGAGCTTGAGCGACTGAGCGACAAACTGGACGAGGTGGCCGCCCGAAAAATCCGTCCGCAGGAAAAGATTATCGAGCTGATTTACACCCATCTCAGCATGATTCGCGAAACCGTGGTTCGTAACGGTAACCTGCGAGCAGAGTTCTTCAGAAACATCTGGATGGTAGAGAAAGTGCGCCGCCACTTTGACGATGCCGAGATAGAACTATTTCGCAAGGTGTATGCCGAAGGAAAGGAAGACGGCGAGTTTGATATAGACAACATCGACCTGGTGGCCGACATTACACATTATTGTATTAAGGGCCTCGAGGTTCCATACATCTACGGACGTATTGCGCACGGAATGAAGGAGGAAGACACCAAACCCCAGGTGGCCAAAGTGGTATACGGTGCGCTGGGAAAGTTGTCGAGGAAATGACTTTGTGACATATGACATTGTGACATTAAGGAGATTAAAAATTAAATATTAAACATTAAAAGTAATTATGGGATTATTAACTGGTAAGACAGCGCTGATTACAGGTGCTGCACGCGGTATCGGAAAGGCTATCGCACTGAAGTACGCCTCAGAGGGCTGTAACATCGCATTCACCGACCTCGAGATTAACGAGGAGACCGAGAAGGAAATTGCTGCACTGGGCGTAAAGGCTAAGAGCTATGCAAGTAACGCTGCCGACTTTGCTCAGACAGAGGAGGTTGTAAAGGCCGTGAAGGAAGAGTTTGGAAGCATCGATATTCTGGTTAACAACGCTGGTATCACCAAGGATGGACTGATGCTGCGCATGACCGAGCAGCAGTGGGATGCTGTAATTGCAGTAAACCTGAAGTCGGCCTTCAACTTTATCCACGCTTGTGTGCCCGTAATGATGCGTCAGCGTGGTGGTTCAATCATCAATATGGCATCAGTAGTAGGTGTACACGGTAATGCTGGTCAGGCTAACTACGCAGCCTCAAAGGCTGGACTCATCGCTCTGGCTAAGAGTATCGCTCAGGAGATGGGACCAAAGGGTATCCGTGCCAACGCTATCGCTCCTGGATTCATCGAGACTGCTATGACTGCAGCTCTGCCTGAGGACATCCGCAAGGAGTGGTGCAACAAGATACCTCTGCGCCGTGGTGGTCAGGTTGAGGATATCGCTAACGTTGCTACATTCCTGGCTTCTGACATGTCGAGCTACGTAAGCGGACAGGTTATCCAGGTTGATGGTGGTATGAATATGTAATGCGGGTTCTGCCCTAAATGACAAATGATGACTGATGAATGTAGTTTACGAAGATAATCACATCATCATAGTAAACAAAAAGAGTGGGGAGATCGTTCAGGGCGATAAGACTGGCGATCGCCCACTTTCTGATTTGGTTAAAGACTATATAAAAGAAAGGTACGCGAAGCCCGGAGCCGTATTTCTGGGTGTGGTGCACCGCTTGGATCGTCCTGTTTCAGGACTGGTAGTCTTTGCCCGAACATCAAAAGCATTGACCCGACTCAACAAGATGTTTGCCGAGGGTCAAGTGCACAAAACCTATTGGGCGATAGTTAAAAGAGGTGAGAAGCGAGAGGCGAGAGGTGATACGTATTGCGATGACGGCGAGTGGCATACATTGGAGCACTGGCTTGTTAGAAACGAGAAGCAGAACAAATCGTACGCATACGACCGCGAGCGTCCCAATGCCAAGAAAGCTATCTTGAAATATCGCGTCATCGGCCATACCGATAACTACAGCGTGCTCGAAGTAAATCTGATGACTGGTCGCCATCACCAGATACGTTGCCAGCTGGCAGCTATGGGCTGTCCCATCAAAGGCGACCTGAAGTATGGTGCACCCCGCAGCAATCCCGACGGCAGCATATCGCTGATGTCGCGCCGCGTTGAGTTTGTGCACCCGGTATCGAAAGAAACCATCATAGTCGAAGCCCCGCTACCTAACGATCCGTTGTGGCAGGCTGCGGCAACCAGATAAAAATGAAGAAAACCCTGAAGTGGTTGGGTATTGCGGTCCTGACGCCCATACTACTCTTTGTAATACTAACCGCGCTTATCTATTTTCCACCCGTGCAGAACTGGGCGGTAAAAAAGGTAGCCGCTATAGCCTCGGAGAAAACGGGCATGCAGATTACCATAGAGCATGTGAATCTGGAGTTCCCGTTAGACCTTGGCATCGAGGGTTTTCGTGCTTTACATAAGCGCTCGGCTTCGCCGCTTGGCTCGTCCAAGAACGATTCACTCCCTAACGTTATCGACACCATCGCCGATGTACGAAAGATGGTGTGCGATGTCAGGCTGCTGCCACTGCTGGATAAGCGCGTGGTTATCGACGAGCTGTCGATGACTCAAGCCAAACTCAACACCAACGGATTTATCGGCGACCTGCGCATAAAAGGCCGGTTGCAAGAACTCTGGCTATCGTCTAAGGGTATCGACCTCGACAAAGAGACCGTTGAGGTGAACGGCGCCCGACTCTCAGAAGCCGTACTCGACATCGCCCTGAGCGATACAGCGGCTGTAGACACCACCGAATCAACAGCCAAATGGATAGTGAATGCTGACTCGGTGAGTATCCTGAAGAGCGACTTCACGGTGCATCTGCCGGGCGACACACTGAACGCGCAGGCCTATATGGGTAGGGCAGTGGCGCGCACGGTGCTGGCCGACTTGGGTAATAAAATATATAAGGTGGGCAGTCTGGATTGGGCCGACGGCCGGTTGAAATACGACAACCGCTTTGAGCCCGAGGTTGACGGACTGGACTACAACCACCTGGCACTAACCGACATTAATCTGCGTGTAGACTCGATAGAATACATCGAGCCAAACACCTCTCTTATAATAAGGAACCTGCGCGCGAAGGAGAAGAGCGGGTTGGAAATCAGTAACTTGATGGCAAAGGTAACGATGGACGACAAGCGTCTGATGATACCCACGCTGAAGCTGAAGACGCCCGACACTGAGATAGAAACCGAACTGGCGATGGACTTCAATACCTTCGACGATTTGAACCCAGGCGCCATGCGATTCCGCCTGAATGCGCAGATAGGTAAGCAAGACCTGATGCGGTTTATGGGCGACATGCCAAAGAGCTTTGTGCAGAACTACCCCAACCATCCCATCAGCATCAAAGGCTCCATCAACGGCAATATGCAGCATATGGCCTTTACCGGGCTCGACATACATCTGCCATCGGCCTTCCGTATGACCGCCAGCGGCACAGCCGACAACGTGACCGATATGGCCCACATGAAGGCCGATATCACCATGAGCGCCCGTACGGAGAACATCAACTTTGCATTAGGATTGGCCGACCCGAAGCTGATGCGCGACTACCGCATACCTAACGGATTGCAGATAGACGGCACGCTGAAGGCCAACGGCACCCGCTATGCTACCAATCTGGTGGCTCGCGAGGGTGCAGGCACAGTGAAACTGAAAGGCAGCGCCAGCATACCACTGAGCAACAAGGGCAACCTGATAACCGAGGCGATGACCTACGATGCCGACTTGAGCATCAGTAATCTGAACCTGCATCACTTTATGCCGCGCGACTCTATCTACACCGTTTCGGCCGACATCAAAGCGAAGGGCTACGGCACCGATTTCCTGTCGAACAAGAGCCGACTGGAGGCCGATGCTAAGATTCACCATCTGCGTTATGGTAGTTGGGACCTGCGCGACATCAAAG
Source organism: uncultured Prevotella sp. (assembly GCF_946404925.1). Classification (GTDB taxonomy): domain Bacteria; phylum Bacteroidota; class Bacteroidia; order Bacteroidales; family Bacteroidaceae; genus Prevotella. The sequence goes on from NZ_CAMJFM010000016.1 coordinate 29,688, forward strand.
CCGACGCCACACTCTACAACGGACACGCGCTGGCATCAGTAGTGGGACATAACCAGCTGTTCGACGGTAAGGTGGGCGTTGATGCGCTGTTGAACACCAAAAAGCTGTGTGCTACCATCAGCGCCGATCTGCGTAAGGCCGACCTGTATCGCATGCGCTTGGTAAGCGACACGCTGACCATCGGTATGTGCGGCTCGGTAGATGTGATATCCGACATGAAGCTGACGCACCGCGTAACCGGATTGGTTGACGAGATATACATCAAAGACGAAAAGACAACCTATCGCCCAGACTTTATCGGTCTGCACATCAATACCAACCTCGACACCGTTATCGCACGTATCCAGAGTGGCGACTTTATCGTAAAACTGGATGCCAGCGGCGACTACGAGCGACTGCTGCGCGACCTGACGCGTGTGGGTGACTCGCTGATGGCGCAATTCGATAAGCGCATCATCGACCAGCCTGCCATTAAGCGACTGCTGCCATCGATGAAGCTGCACGTGGAGAGTAAGCGCGACAACCCGCTGGCCAATCTGATGAAGGCCATGGACATAGAGTTCAAGGAGATGAAGTTCGATGCCGATGTTTCGCCGGTTTCGGGCATCAACGGTACCAGCTACGTCTACTCGCTGGTTTATGACAGTATCCGTCTTGACACCATCCGCCTGAATCTGACGCAGAAGGGTGACCGATTGACCTATCAGGGACAGGTGCGAAACAACAAGCGCAATCCGCAGTTTATATTCAATGCCCTGTTTGATGGTACCATACACCAGCACGGCGCCCTTGTTGGCGTACGCTACTACGACCATCGCGACAGGATGGGTGTGCGTCTGGGCGTAACGGCCGAGATGGAAACTGACGGCATACGCTTCAAACTGCTGCCCGAGAACCCAACCATCGGTTACAAGGTATTCCATCTGAATAAGGATAACTATCTGTATATGGGTCGCAATAAGCGCCTGCAAGCTAAGGTAGACCTGATAGCCGAAGATAAGACTGGTATCAAACTCTATACCGAGAACCAAGACTCCACCATGCTGCAGGATATCACCATGAGCATCAACAGGTTGGACCTTGGCGAGCTGACATCGGTAATACCATATATGCCACGCATCACCGGAAAGCTGAATGGCGACTACCATATTCTGCAGGATCGCAACGAGAATATCTCGGTAGCATCGGATATGGCCGTGCATCAGATGACCTACGAGGGTTCGCCGATAGGTAACATCAGCACTGAGATGGTTTATCTGATGAAGGAGGACGACAAGCACGCCATCGAGGCCCGACTGATGCTGGACGATGAAGAGTTTGGTATGCTGAGCGGCACCTACCAGAACGAGGGCGAAGGCTTTATTGATGCCACATTCAATATGACACGCCTGCCGCTGTCGTTGGTAAATGGTTTCGTGCCCGATCAGATTGTAGGTCTTGAAGGTTACGGAGAGGGTAGTGTAACCATTCGCGGAACTACTACACATCCAGAGGTAAACGGTGAAATGTTTGTTGATTCGGCTTATCTGGTAAGTATCCCATACGGCGTACGCATGCGATTTGATAACGACCCCGTACGTATAATAGGCTCGAAACTGCTGCTTGAGAACTTCGGACTCTATTCGAGCAATAACGACCTGCTGAACCTTATGGGTAGCATTGATTTCTCTGACACCGAACATATCATAATGGATATGCGAATGCGTGCACGTAACTTCCTGCTTATCGACTCTAAGCAGCAGGCTAAGAGTGTGGCTTGGGGTAAAGCGTACGTAAACTTCCTGGCTCGTTTGCAGGGACCGCTTGATGGGCTTAACATGCGCGGCCGACTGGATGTGCTCGGTTCTACTGATATGAAATACCTGCTGCTCGACTCGCCACTGTCTACCGATAACCGACTGGATGAGCTGGTGAAGTTTACCGACTTCAGCGATTCTACGCAGACTGTTGTTACGCAGCCAACGCCAACGGGACTTAATATCGACCTTAATGTAAATGTATCGCAAGGTGCGCATATCGTCTGCAACCTTAACTCCGACGAGTCGAACTACGTTGATATTATGGGTGGTGGCGACCTTAGAATGAAATATAACTCGGATGGTATTAACCTCACGGGTCGCTATACACTGTCGAGCGGTGAGATGAAGTACTCGTTGCCTGTAATTCCGCTTAAGACCTTCACTGTTAAGGAGGGCAGCTACGTAGAGTTTACAGGCGATCCGATGAATCCTAAGCTTAACATCACAGCCACAGAGCGAGTGAAAGCAAATGTGGCCGATGAGTCGGGTGCAACACGCTCGGTGGCCTTCGACTGCGGTGTTATTATCACTAAGACTCTGAACGATATGGGACTTGAGTTTACTATCGATGCCCCTGAAGACCAGACCATTAGTGGCGAGTTGGTAACTATGTCGAAGGAGGAGCGCGGAAAGATAGCCGTAGCCATGCTTACCACGGGTATGTATCTGGCCGATGGCAATACCGGCAGCTTCTCTATGAACAATGCACTTAGCTCGTTCCTGCAGAGTGAGATAAACAGTATCGCTGGTTCGGCACTGAAGACTCTCGATGTTAGTCTGGGTATCGACAATTCTACCGATGCCACAGGCGCTCAGCGTACCGACTACTCGTTTAAGTTTGCTAAGCGATTCTTTAATAACCGACTGAAGATAGAGCTTGGTGGAAAGGTATCGTCGGGTGCTAGTGATGCAATGGGAAATAACCAGTCGTTCTTCGATAATGTTACTATGGAGTACCGACTGAACCAGGATGCTACAAAGAACCTGAAGGTATTCTATAATCAGAACGTTTACGACTGGCTTGAGGGATATACCGGCGAATATGGAATCGGTTTCGTATGGCGCCGCAAACTCAATAGCCTGCTCGATATTCTTACCTTCTGGAAGAACGAACCACGGCCTACTATGGCGCCACGTACATCGCTTACAGCTCCGCGCGATAGTGTGCGCCGCGACTCAACTAAAATTGTGACTCATGAACAGAAGTAGCTATATACATATCGCTCTTAGCGTCTGTGGCCTGATGCTGCTTGCATCTTGTTCGATGACAAAAAACATCCCCGAAGATGAACAACTCTTTGTGGGACTGACAAAGATAGCCTATGCCGACGATCAGGAGTACGACAACGAGGCGTACGACAAGCATCTGGAGAATACCAAACTTGAGGTAGAGGCTGCACTGGCTACACAACCCAACGGCTCGCTGTTTGGCAGTAGTTACTACACAGTGCCCTGGAGTTGGCATCTGTGGGTGTATAATAAGTATAGCGGCAAGGATTCGGGCTTTGCGCGCTGGATGACCAAGACCTTTGGTAAAGCGCCGGTGCTGATGAGTCAGGTGAATCCTACGCTGCGTAGCAGTGTGGCGCGCTCAGTGCTGCGCAATAATGGCTACTTCCGCGGCGATGTGACGTTCGACTTGATTCAGCAGAAGAATCCCAAGAAGTGTAAGATAGGATATACTATACATCTTGATTCGCTCTTTACGCTCGACTCGGTGAGCTATGTAAACTTCCCGGCTCCCATTCAGGCGCTTATCGATTCTACAAGCGAGGAGAGTCTCATTAAGAGCCAGTCGCCGTTCAGTATCAATAATCTGGACGCCGAGCGTACGCGTATCAGCACGCTGCTGCGCAACAACGGCTACTACTATTACAACTCCAGCTACGCATCTTATCTGGCCGACACCTTTGCCGTTGACAATAAGGCCCAGCTGAGGTTCCAGATGGCTAACGGTGTGCCCGAACAGGCCTTGCATAAGTGGTATATCGGCAAGCTCGACGTAAACTTCCGAAAGTCGGCCCGCGAGGTGCTGAATGATTCTATTCAGCGTCGCTCGCTAACGTTACACTTCAATGGCAAGAAATCGCCCATTATGCCTCGTGTGGTATTGCGCAATATGCGATTGCGCCCTCGTCAGGAGTTCAGCTACGAGAAGTATCAGGAGTCGGCCAGCAAGATTAATGCTACGGGTGTATTCTCTAGCACCGATTTCCAGTTTACACCCCGTCCGGGTACTGATACGCTGGATTTACGCCTGAACTGCACATTCGATAAACCCTACGATTTCTATATCGAAGCCAACGGAAAGGGGCGCACCAGTGGCAGATACGGCCCAGAGGCAAAGATTGGTTTGACGCGTCGTAATGCCTTCCGCGCAGGCGAGAAACTCGACCTCAACCTGCATGGTGCCTACGAGTGGCAGAAGGGTGCCAGCTCTGACATGAATAGCTACCAGTATGGTGCCGACCTGTCAATAGAGTTCCCACGTATCATCGCTCCTTTCTATAATAGCGATCGTGTGCGTCGTGACAAGAACGGCCGTCCGATACGTCGCCGTTTCTATTCTACACCAACCACCTTTGCAAAGGTTTCGAGCGATGTGGTTCGCCGACCGGAGTATTACAAGATGCACATTGTTAGCGGCGAGTGGACCTATCGTTGGCAGTCATCGGCCACCGTGCGCCATGAGTTCTCGCCACTTACGGTCAAGTATCAGTATATGAACAGTTCTACGGCTAAGTTCGATTCGGTTGTATTGAACAACCTTTATCTGGCTGCAACGATGGAGGACTGCTTCATACCAAAGATGCGTTATACCTTTATGTATAACAGTCCGAAGACCCTGCGCCATCCCATCCGCTTCGAAGCTACAATCGAGGAGGCTGGTAATCTGACATCTTTGTGGGATGTTGCGGGCGGACATTCGTTTAATGAGAAAGATAAGACCTTGTTTAAGACGCCATATTCGCAGTTTGTGCGCCTTGAGGGCGACTTCACCAAGACGTGGACGCTTACGCCTACATCGCAGCTGGTGGCTCATGCCAATGGTGGTTTTATCTACTGTTATGGCAATAGCAGTAGCGCTCCGTTCAGCGAGCTGTTCTATGCCGGTGGTGCCAACACCGTGCGTGCCTTCGGTGTGCGCGAAATCGGTCCTGGTAGCTTCTATGCGCGCGATGGAGGTCGTCAGATCAGCTATCTGTTCCAGAATGGTGAAGCAAAGTTTGTGGGCAACCTTGAATACCGTACCAAGCTTTTCGGCGACCTGAATGGTGCTATATTCTTGGATGCAGGTAACGTGTGGAACTTCCAGCGCGACTTAGATGAAGATGATATCGACCTGGGCGACTATCCTAAGTCGTTTGGGGAGTTCTTCGACCAGTTGGCTTTAGGCACAGGTATCGGTCTGCGTTACGACTTGGGATTCCTTGTTATTCGACTCGATTGGGGATTGGCCATCCACTGTCCTTATGATACAGGTAGGTCGGGCTATTTCAATGCGCCCTACTTTAAGAATGCCCATACACTCCATTTTGCTGTAGGTTATCCCTTCTAATTGTTAAGGCGCGTTAATACGCGTCTTATTCAATTTTTTTTTTGTAACTTTGCACGCAAATTAATATAACTCTATAAAAATATAGCAAATAATGAAACCAACTCTTTTTCTTCTTGCAGCTGGCATGGGAAGCCGTTACGGCGGTCTGAAGCAGCTCGATGGTCTGGGCCCAAATGGCGAGACTATCATGGATTATAGTATTTACGATGCCATCCAGGCAGGATTCGGTAAGATCGTATGGGTTATCCGTAAGGATTTCGAGGAGCAGTTCCGTACACAGATTCTTGCAAAGTATGAGGGCAAGGTAAAGTGCGAGCTCTGCTTCCAGGCACTCGATGCACTGCCCGAGGGATTCAGTGTTCCCGAAGGTCGTCAGAAGCCTTGGGGTACTAACCACGCCGTTCTGATGGGTAAGGATGTTATCAAGGAGCCATTCTGCGTCATCAACTGCGACGATTTCTACAATCGCGATGCATTCATGGTTATCGGCAAGTATCTGGCTAATCTTCCCGAGGGTGCCAAGAACCAGTATGCTATGGTAGGTTTCCGTGTAGGTAACACCCTGAGCGAGAATGGTACTGTGGCCCGTGGCGTATGCTCAAAGAACGAGAAAGGTCATCTTACTACAGTTGTAGAGCGTACAGAGATTGTACGTTGCGCTGCCGATGGTTCTAACGCCGGTGCTGCCAATGAGCCAGTTCGCTATAAGGACGAGGATGGCAAGTGGGTAGCTGTAGATGATAACACCCCTGTATCAATGAATATGTGGGGCTTTACACCCGACTACTTCCAGTACAGCGAAGAGTATTTCAAGGTGTTCCTCAGCGATCCGAAGAACCTCGAGAACCTCAAGGCCGAGTTCTTTATTCCGCTGATGGTTAACAAGCTCATCAACGAAGGCACTGCTACCGTTGAGGTACTCGACACCACAAGTAAGTGGTTCGGTGTTACCTATGCTGCCGATCGCGATGCTACTGTAGCACGTATCAAGCAGCTTGTTGACGATGGCGTATATCCAAACAAACTTTTCTAAATGAACATAGACATCTTAGATAACAATCAGCTGGTTTTAATGGACCAGCTGATTTCTAATTCACAGACTATTCTCGTGGTGTGCCATAAGAGTCCCGATGGCGATGCCGTAGGCTCATCATTGGGTTGGGCCGAGTTTCTGCGTTCGCGTGGCAAGGATGTTACAGTCATCGTGCCCGACCAGTACCCCGACTTCCTGAAGTGGCTGCCTAATACCGATAAGATAGTACGTTACGATAAGCATACCGAGAAGTGCGACATGCTGTTTAAGATAGCCGATCTGGTGTTCTGTCTCGACTTCAATACACCAAGCCGTGTAGACGAGATGGAAAAAACATTGGTTAGCAGCCCTGCCAAGAAGGTGCTTATCGATCATCACCTTAAACCCGATGTTGATGCCGATCTCATCGTGTCTCATCCCGAAGCTTCAAGCACCAGCGAACTGGTGTTCCGAATTGTTTGGCAGATGGGGGCATTCGATAGTCTCGACAAGCAGTTTGCTGTGCCCGTTTACTGTGGTATGATGACCGATACCGGCGGCTTTACTTTCAACAGTACCCGCCCAGAGATATTCTTCATCATCAGCGAGTTGCTCACCAAGCGTATCGACAAGGATCGCATCTATCGCAACGTATATCACAACTACTCCGAGAATCGTATTCGCATGATGGGATATGTGATGTACGAGAAACTTGTATATATGCCTGAGTATAATGCGGCATTCTACTCGCTTACCCGCGAGGAGCTGAAGCGATTCAATTATATCAAAGGCGATGCTGAGGGCCTGGTAAATATTCCTCAGCAGATAAAGGGCTTGAAGCTCTCTATCTCTCTGCGCGAAGATACCGATAAGCCAAATCTGGTTTGGGTGAGTCTCCGTTCGGTCGATGACTTCCCCTGTAACCTGATGGCCGAGGAGTTCTTTAATGGTGGCGGACACCTTAATGCATCGGGCGGAAGAGTAGATGGAACCATCGAAGAGGCAATTGAAATAGCAAAAAAAGCTATTATTGCCTATCAAAACAAGTTAAAGTAGCCTAAATGTTGATGCAGTTTGCGAAATAATTCGTATTTTTGCACCATCAATTTGATTATAAGATGAAGAAAATACTGTTTATCATGATAGCTTTTGCCGCTGTTCTCAGTAGTTGTAACGACTACGAGACCTACGGCGATAAGAAGGAAAAGGAACGTAATGCGATTGCAAAGTTCATTTCCGACTCTTCTATTGTTGTTATTTCCGAGGATCAGTTCAATCAGCAAGGTTACACCACCAATCTTACACGAAATGAGTTTGTTAAACTCGACAAGAGTGGTGTTTATATGCAGATTGTTCGTGAGGGATGTGGCGATAAGCTGAAGGATGGCGAGACAACCCGTTTGGTATGCCGATTCTCTGAGTTCGATATCCTTGAGGATACAACAACAGTATGCAATAATGATCCTACTTTGGCATATGGTGGCAAGTCGGTTGTGTCTATCCCCGATATCATTCAGGTATCACGCTCAAGTAGCTCATATACTGCAACATTCGAGAGTGGCATTATGTACACCGTTTATGGCAGTTCGTCAGTACCAGCTGGATGGTTGGTGCCACTGACGTACATCAAGATCGGTCGTCCACAATCTATGACCGACGATTGTGCCAAGGTGCGCCTCATCGTACCTCACTCACAGGGCCATGCCACAGCGTCGAGTAACGTTACTCCATGCTATTATGAAATCACGTATCAACGAGAATCATAACGGTTTATTTAGTTAAGAAATATGACATTTATCAAATCTATCTCTGGCATCCGCGGTACTATCGGCGGACGCACCGGTGACACACTTAATCCATTAGACATTGTTAAGTTTACCACAGCCTATGCTCAGTTCATTGGCGGCAAAAAGATTGTTGTAGGCCGCGATGGCCGTATATCTGGTCTCATGGTTCGCAACGTAGTTGTTGGAACCCTGATGGGTATGGGCTATGATGTAATAGATATTGGTTATGCTACCACACCAACTACCGAGCTTGCTGTACGCATGGCCGGAGCCGATGGTGGTATCATTATCACTGCATCGCACAATCCTCGTCAGTGGAACGCTTTGAAGCTTCTCAACCGCGAGGGTGAGTTCCTGACTGCTGCCGACGGTGCCGAAGTGCTCCGTATGGCTGAGGAAGAAGACTTTAACTATGCCGAGGTAGATAACCTTGGCACTTGTACTATCGACGATTCATTCAATCAGCGCCATATCGATTCTGTACTCGCACTCAAGCTTGTCGACCGCGAGGCTATCAGCAAGCGTAAGTTCCGTGTATGTGTTGATACCATTAACTCTGTTGGTGGCATCATCCTGCCCGATTTGTTCAAGGCCCTTGGTGTTGATTATGAGATACTTAATGGCGAATGCACTGGCGACTTTGCCCATAACCCAGAGCCACTTGAGAAGAATCTCCAGGGCATCATGGATAAGATGAAGCAAGGTGGTTTCGACCTTGGTATCGTTGTCGATCCCGATGTAGACCGTCTGGCCTTTATCTGCGAAGACGGCCGTATGTTCGGCGAGGAGTATACGCTCGTATCAGTAGCCGATTATGTGCTCAGTCATACTGTTGGTAATACCGTATCAAACCTTTCTTCAACCCGTGCACTGCGCGATGTTACCGAGAAGCACGGCGGTAAGTATACCGCTGCTGCAGTAGGCGAGGTGAATGTTACCACAAAGATGAAGGAGGTTGGCGCTGTTATCGGTGGTGAAGGTAATGGTGGAGTCATCTATCCCGAGAGCCATTACGGTCGCGATGCCCTTGTTGGTATTGCCCTGTTCCTTAGCAGTCTGGCACAAAAGGGCTGCAAGGTAAGCGAGCTCCGTGCCACCTTCCCTGAGTATCAGATTGCCAAGAACCGCATCGACCTTACTCCTGAGACTGATGTTGATGCCATCCTGGTAAAGGTTAAGGAGATGTTTGCCCAGGATGCAACAGCCCAGGTTAACGATATCGATGGTGTAAAGATCGACTTCCCCGACCGTTGGGTACACCTTCGCAAGTCTAACACTGAGCCAATCATCCGCGTTTACAGCGAGGCTCAGACCATGCAGCAGGCCGATGAGTTAGGCAAGCAGCTGATGCAGGTGGTCTACGACATGCAATAATTGCATGGGTGACAACAGTGACACCCGTTTTCTAAAAATCTTCGCGCGTACGTGCAGGAACTTTTCTTCCGACAAAAGTTCACGCACGTACGCGTAAGTTTTATAAATTTACTTGTCACGCCTGTCACTTGTCACTGTTTGATGGGGATAGGGGGTAAGAGATAATCTGAATAACTTATTGAGACCATTTGGACAACACGAAGAGACTATCAGAACAACCCATAACTGACAATGTGTCATAAAATGGCACTGTGGCGGGCTTTGGCATGATTTTGGCAGAGATTATGGCAGAAATTAAGTTTAAAATAAAAAATAAGTTATTATGAACATCAAACCATTAGCAGACCGCGTGTTGGTATTGCCAGCACCTGCAGAAGAGAAGATTGGCGGTATTATTATTCCTGACACCGCAAAGGAGAAACCACTCCACGGAACTATCAAGGCTGTTGGACAGGGTACAAAGGACGAGGCTATGATACTGAAAGAGGGCGACGAAGTGCTCTACGGAAAGTACTCTGGCACCGAGCTCGAGTTTGAGGGAGTTAAGTATCTCATGATGCGTCAGAGCGACGTACTCGCTGTTATCGAGAAATAATTTATCATTTATTATTCATCATTTATCATTTAGCGCAAAGCGCGCATTATAATTATGGCAAAGGATATTAAATTCAATATTGACGCCCGCGACGCAATGAAGCTGGGTGTTGACCAGTTGGCAAACGCAGTAAAGGTAACACTTGGTCCTAAGGGCCGCAACGTGGTTATCGAGAAGAAGTTCGGTGCTCCACAGATCACTAAGGATGGTGTATCAGTAGCAAAGGAGATTGAGCTCGAGGATAAGTTCGAGAATACAGGTGCTCAGCTCGTTAAGAGCGTAGCATCAAAGACTGGCGATGACGCTGGTGACGGTACAACAACTGCAACTATTCTGGCTCAGGCTATCGTAGCCGAGGGCTTGAAGAACGTGACCGCTGGTGCCAACCCAATGGATCTGAAGCGCGGTATCGACAAGGCTGTTAAGGCTGTAACCGAGCACATCGCTAAGAGCGCTGAGCTGGTAGGCGACAACTACGATAAGATTGAGCAGGTAGCAACAGTATCTGCTAACAACGATAAGGAGATTGGTGAGCTGCTGGCCGAGGCTATGCGCAAGGTTAGCAAGGACGGGGTGATCACCATCGAGGAGAGCAAGAGCCGCGATACACACATCGGTGTAGTAGAGGGTATGCAGTTCGATCGTGGTTATCTGTCAGCCTACTTCATCACCGACAGCGAGAAGATGGAGTGCGTGATGGAGAACCCATACATCCTGATTTACGACAAGAAGATTTCTAACATCAAGGACTTCCTGCCTATCCTGCAGCCTGCTGCTGAGAGCGGACGCCCATTGCTGGTAATCGCTGAGGATGTTGACTCAGAGGCTCTGACCACACTGGTTGTAAACCGTCTGCGTGGTGGCCTGAAGATCTGTGCTGTTAAGGCTCCTGGCTTCGGCGATCGTCGTAAGGCTATGCTCGAGGATATCGCTACACTGACTGGTGGCGTAGTTATCAGCGAGGAGAAGGGATTGAAGCTTGAACAGGCTACACTCGAGATGCTCGGCACATGCGATAAGGTAACTGTATCAAAGGACAACACTACCATCGTGAACGGTGCTGGCGACAAGCAGGCCATTCAGGATCGTATCGCTCAGATTAAGAAGGAGATTGAGAATACAACCTCATCATACGATAAGGAGAAGCTGCAGGAGCGTCTGGCTAAGCTGGCCGGTGGCGTTGCAGTGCTCTACGTAGGTGCTAACAGTGAGGTTGAGATGAAGGAGAAGAAGGATCGTGTTGACGATGCGCTCTGCGCTACCCGTGCTGCTATCGAGGAAGGTGTTGTAGCTGGTGGTGGTACTACCTACATCCGCGCTCAGGAGGCACTTGAGAACGTGAAGGGCGACAATGCCGACGAGCAGACAGGTGTAAATATCATCCGTCGTGCCATCGAGGAGCCTCTGCGTCAGATTGTTACCAACGCCGGTGGCGAGGGTGCTGTAGTAGTTCAGAAGGTTCGCGAGGGTAAGGGCGACTTTGGTTACAACGCTCGTACCGATGTTTACGAGGATCTGCGTGAGGCTGGAGTTATCGATCCAGCAAAGGTGGCTCGTGTTGCTCTGGAGAACGCTGCTTCAATCGCCGGTATGTTCCTTACAACCGAGTGCCTGATCGTTGACAAGCCCGAGAAGGAGCCCGCCATGCCAATGGGAGGTGCACCAGGAATGGGCGGAATGATGTAATTTTGCAAACTTAGCATAACAAATTTGGGGATGGATTCAGTAATCTATCCCCATTTTTAGTTATTTTATAGTAATTGCCACATTTTTATGGGCTAAAGTTTTGCTCATTACGCTAAAACCCACTAATTTTGCACCCGCAAATGGAAATAATTTTTTTTGATTTGTTTTAGTAGATTAGTTTTTAAGTAGTTTGTTTTTTGAGAACTGGCTGTCGGGATGACAGTCAGTTTTTTTTTAGTTTTTCGCTTAAAATGTTTGTAATATTAGAAAAAGTTACTATCTTTGCAGTCTGTTACGTAACCAATAAAAGACTTTTATGAAGCAATTTCTAAAAATGACACTTGCCACCATATGTGGTATTGTAATTCTGAGTTTGGTGATGACACTGTTCTTTGTCATCTCATTGGTAGGTATGATAGCCAGTGATTCGGCTACTACTAAGGTTAAGGAGAACTCGGTATTTGTACTTAAACTAAATGGATCAATCGACGAACGCTCTGAGGCAGGTACACCATTTGATGATCTGCTGGGATTAGGAGATTCGGGCTCTATGGGATTGGATGATCTTGTAGCCAGCATTCGTAAGGCTAAGGACGAGGAGAATATCAAAGGTATATACATCGAGGGTGGTAGTGCTGGATTTGATAGTCCGGCTACAGCTCAGCAGTTGCGCGATGCTCTGAAGGATTTCAAGAAGAGCGGCAAGTGGATTGTGAGCTATGCCAGCAATTACGGACAGGCTTCGTATTATGTGGCTACCGTTGCCGATAAGATTTTTATTAACGGCGAGGGCTCTATTGACCTGCGCGGTCTTGGTGGCAAAGGCCAGTATTACAAAGGACTCTACGACAAGCTTGGTATCAAATACATGGTGGCCAAGGTTGGTAAATATAAGAGTTATGTAGAAAGCAACACCCTTACAGGTATGAGCGAATACGACCGCGAACAGCGTGAGGCATACATGAATGGTATATGGAACTACTGGCTGAAGGAGATGGCCGAAGGTCGCAAGATAAAGGCCGATGCACTTAACCAGCTGGTAAACGACAGCCTGTTGGCATTTGCTGCTACTGAGGACTATGTGAAAGCAAAGTTGGTAGACAAGGTGTTGTTCCCCGAGGAGATTAAGGATGAAATCAAATCGCGCCTGAAGTTGGATAAAGACGATGATATTGAGCAGCTGACGCTCTCGGATATGCTGAATGTCAAGTCGAAGAAGAAGGAGAAGGGCGATAAGATCGCTATCTATTATGCATATGGAAGCATCGTTGACAATCAGGCTATGAATATGCTTGACGGTGGTGGACACTGTATTGTTGGTAAGACAACAGCAGAGGATCTGCGCAAGTTGGCCGATGATGACGATGTGAAGGCTGTTGTGTTCCGTGTGAACTCTGGTGGCGGTAGTGCTGTGGCATCTGAGCAGATTCGTCATGCTATTAAACTTGTAAAGGCTAAGAAACCTGTAGTGGTATCTATGGGTGGTGCTGCTGCATCGGGTGGTTACTGGATCAGTTCGCCTGCCGATTATATCATTGCCGAGCCAACAACTATTACTGGTAGTATTGGTATCTTCGGCCTGATTCCAAACTTCAGCGGACTGGTTACCGATAAGTTGGGCGTAACCTTTGATGGTGTGAAGACCAATAAGTTTGCCGGATACGAGACCGAGCTGATTATGGGTAAGGAAACCGATGATATTATGGCGCAGATGCAGACCTACATTAACCGTGGTTATCAGGGATTCCTGAATGTTGTTGCTGAAGGTCGCGGCATGAAGCCCGAACAGGTTAATGAGATTGGTCAGGGCCGTGTATGGCTGGCTACCGATGCTATCAAGATAAAGCTGGTTGACAAGTTGGGAAGTCTTGACGATGCAGTGAAGAAGGCCGCCGAGTTGGCAAAGCTTGACGAGTATCATACAGCTAAGTATCCTGGCGAGACCAACTGGCTTGATAATCTGCTGTCGAAGGACAACAAGGGTTCATACCTTGACGCAGAATTGCGCGAGCTGCTTGGCGATGCATATCTGCCACTGATACAGATTCGAAACGATATCAAGAATAACAGTCGTGTTCAGGCCCGTATGCTTGAAGACATTCGTATGAAGTGAGAAAGTGAGAAGGTGAGAAAGTGAGAAGGTGAGAAAGTGAGAAGGTGAGAAGGTGAGAGTAGAAGGCGACTTTATAACGATCAATAAGAAACTGCTGGCACTGAGCTGGTTATACGGCTTGGGAGTTGGTATTAGGAATACGCTCTTTGAGATGGGTGTCTTAAAGAGCCGTTCCTTCAAGACTCCTATCATATCGGTGGGTAATATCACCGTGGGCGGAACAGGTAAAACACCCCATGTGGAATACCTGATCCGATTGCTGAAGGACAAGGTGAATGTGGCAGTGTTAAGTCGTGGATACAAACGAAAGAGTAGTGGTTATATCCTCTCAGATAAGGATACCCCCATGCGCATGATTGGCGACGAGCCTTATCAGATCAAGCAGAAGTTCCCCGATATCACAGTGGCTGTTGACAAGAAACGCACTCGTGGCATTGAGAATCTTACTGAAGAGGGTAACGGCTTGGATATTGATGTGATACTGCTTGACGACGCCTTCCAGCACCGATATGTAAAGCCTGGTATCAACATATTGCTGGTAGATTATCACAGACTGGTTATCTACGATCGTCTGTTGCCTGCTGGCAGACTACGCGAACCCGTTAGGGCTAAGGATAGGGCCGATATTGTGATTGTAACCAAATGTCCTAAGGACTTGAATCCGATGGAATTCCGTGTTATCACTAAGGCCATGAGGTTGTATCCATATCAGCAACTGTTCTTCTCATCGCACGATTATGATGCTCCAAAGGCGGTGTTCCCTGAGATGGCAAAGCCAGAAAAAATGGATGGTCTCGACGCCCTGACAGGACAGAATATCCTGCTGCTCACAGGCATTGCATCGCCAGAGCAGTTGATGCATGACTTGCAGGAACTGAAATCGCAGATAACACCGCTTACGTATGGCGATCATCATAACTTCAGTAAGAAGGATGTGGCTAATATCAACAGCACCTTTGCATCGATGTCGGAGCCCAAGGTGATACTTACCACCGAGAAGGATGCAACCCGCCTGATGGCAGCCGAGGGACTGAGCGATGAAGTGAAGAGCAAACTGTATGTGCTGCCCATGCGTATAGTAATTATGCAAAATCAAGAGGAAGAATTTACTAATAAAATTTTAGGCTATGTATACAAAAATTCAAGAAACAGCATCCTGGCTAAAGGAAAGGATGCACACAAGTCCCAAAACAGCAATAGTTCTGGGGACAGGTCTCGGACAATTAGCTTCCGAAATAACTGATAGATACGAGTTCCCTTATAAGGATATCCCCAATTTCCCAGTGTCGACCGTAGAGGGACATTCGGGCAAACTGATTTTCGGTAAACTGGGTGGCGTAGACATTATGGCTATGCAGGGCCGTTTCCACTTCTACGAGGGCTACTCGATGAAGGACGTAACCTTCCCTGTACGCGTGATGTACGAGCTGGGCATCGAGACGCTGTTTGTGTCGAATGCTGCTGGTGGTATGAATCCAGATTTCAAGATCGGCGATCTGATGATTATCACCGATCATATCAACTTCTTCCCAGAGCATCCATTGCGTGGCAAGAACTTCCCAACAGGTCCGAGATTCCCGGATATGCACGAGACTTACGACCACAACCTGATAGCCGAGGCCGAGAAAATTGCGGCTGAAAAGGGTATCAAGGTTCAGCATGGCGTATATGTAGGTGTACAGGGACCAACATTCGAGACGCCTGCAGAATACAAGATGTATCGTGTGCTGGGTGGCGATGCTGTTGGTATGTCGACCGTACCCGAGGTGATTGTGGCCCATCATTGCGGCATCAAGACCTTTGGTATTTCGGTAATCACCGATCTGGGCGGATTTGATGTGCCCGTAGAGGTTAGTCACGAGGAGGTACAGGAGGCTGCTAATATCGCACAGCCACTTATGACTACCATTATGCGTGAGATGATAGCAAGAGCTGAGAGCATTGAGGCTCATAACAAAGAACAATTTAACACAGATCACCCAACTGAAGGATGGAAATCGCAAAAATAGGAGAATTCGGTCTGATAGACAGACTTACAAAAGATATTGAGATTAAGAACGACAGCACCAAGAAGGGTGTTGGCGATGATTGTGCCGTGCTGAGCTACCCCGATAAGGAGGTGCTGGTTACAACCGACATGTTGATGGAGGGTGTGCACTTTGACCTTACTTATATAGACCTGAAGCACTTGGGATATAAGTCGGCCATGGTAAACATCAGCGATGTGTTTGCCATGAACGGCACACCACGACAGATGACGGTATCGCTGGCTATCAGTAAGCGTTTCTCGGTTGAGGATATCGAGGAGTTCTACAGCGGATTGCGACTGGCCTGCGAGAAGTGGGGCGTAGATGTGATTGGCGGCGATACTACATCATCGTTTACCGGCATGGCCATCAGCATTACCTGTATTGGCGAGGCTGCTAAAGAAGATATTGTTTATCGTAATGGCGCCAAGGATACCGATCTGATATGTGTTAGCGGCGATCTTGGTGCAGCATATATGGGTCTGCAGCTGCTGGAGCGCGAAAAGAGTGTTTACTATCAGCAGGTAGAAGAGGCTAAAAAGAAGAATGATAAGCGTGCCCTTGAGGAGCTGTCGCATTTTCAGCCTGATTTCAGCGGTAAGGAGTATCTGCTTCAGCGCCAACTGCAGACGGAGGCCCGTGGCGATATCATCAAGAAGTTGCACGAGGCCGGCATTCGTCCTACTGCTATGATGGACATCAGCGATGGTCTGTCGTCAGAGTTGATGCACATCTGCAAGCAGAGTGGGGTGGGTTGTCGTATCTACGAAAAGAACATCCCTATCGACTATCAGACTGCAGTGATGGCCGAAGAAATGAATATGAACGTGACTACTTGTGCCCTGAATGGTGGTGAGGATTATGAATTGTTGTTCACCGTTCCTATTGGCGATCACGAGAAAATTGAGCAGATTGACGGCATCAAGCTGATTGGTCATATCACCGATGCAAAGTTCGGTCAGGTGCTCGTAACCCGTGATAATCAGGAGTTTACGTTAAAAGCACAGGGGTGGAACCCGCTTGCATAGGGCGATAGCCTAAAAAATAATTTGTAAAAAAGTGCTAAAAAGTTTGGTGGGTTCAAAAAATAGTCGTACCTTTGCACCCGCAAAACAACGAAAGGATGTTTGCAAAACGAAATTGAAATGTTGGTGCCTTAGCTCAGTTGGTAGAGCATCGGACTGAAAATCCGTGTGTCCCCGGTTCGATTCCTGGAGGTACCACTCCTCCTTTCATTAGCCCGGTCTTGCAGCAATGCAGCCGGGTTTTTTTGTATTTGTACATTATAATGTTTCATATTTAATGTTTAATGTAACATGGGAATAGTTATTGGTATCGATGTGGGTATTTCTACCACAAAAATCGTTGGAATCAAGAATGGTAAGGTGTCGGCACCTATCAGTATCACTGCTGCCGATCCTATTACATCGTTATTTGGTGCGTTTGGTAAGTACCTGCACGATAACGACATCGACCTGAAGGATGTAGAGCAGGTGATGCTTACGGGTGTAGGTGCTGCTTATATCGACCAGCCTATCTATGGCTTGCCCACAGCAAAGAGTCAGGAGTTTATTGCCGATGGTCTTGGTGCGCGTTTCGAGTCGAAGCTCGACCATACTATTGTTGTGTCTATGGGTACTGGTACATCGTTTGTGAAATGCGATGGCAATGATATGCGCCACATCGGTGGTATCGGTGTCGGAGGTGGAACTTTGGCTGGTTTGGCTCGCATCATGTTGAACACCAGCGATATCAAGCAGGTGGCAACTATGGCCAAGCATGGAAATATCCGTAATATCGATCTTACTATCGGCGACATCAGTGCTATTCCTGTTCCAGGACTTACGATGGATACCACGGCATCTAACTTTGCCAATGCTCAGAGCGATGCCTCGAAAGAGGATATCGCTGCAGGCCTGATACACATGGTGTTGCAGTCAATAGGTTCGGCAGCCTGGCTGGCTTCTATTGGCAGCGATATTCGCGACTTTGTGCTCATTGGTAATCTGTCGCTGCTGCCACAATGTAAGGAGGTATTCCCTGCCTTAGAGTCGCTTTACAATATCCGATTCCACATTCCTAAGTACTCTCAGTACTGCACCGCTATTGGCGCGGCACTCGATTACACCATCAATAAGAAGTCATAATCATTGGAGAGGCTCTGGAACAGGAACTACTGTAAGGTGATGGTGGCGAATTTTACGCTGTTTTTCGCCTTTTATGTGCTCACGCCATTACTACCGCTATACCTTAGCGAGCATTTCGGTGCTACTAAGGATGTGATAGGACTGGTGTTGTCGGGCTATACGATTACGGCTCTTTTGTTCCGTCCGTTCAGCGGCTATGTGGTCGACTCGTTTCCACGTAAACTGGTGCTGATGGTAAGCTTTTCGGCCTTCGCCATATTCTTTGCAGGCTATCTGGCAGCTTCTACCTTATTATTATTTATGCTTGTGCGCACGCTGCATGGAGGACCGTTCGGTATGTTAACCGTGGCTAACTCTACGGTGGCTATCGATGTGCTACCTTCGAGCCGGCGTACAGAAGGCATCGGTTACTACGGCCTTAGCAACAACCTGGCAATGGCGATAGCGCCAACGGTGGGCATCTTCGTGTATAAGTATTCACAGAGTTTTGAACTGCTGTTCTGGATAGCACTGGTTGTGGCGTGCTGCGGATGGATCGTAGATTCTACTGTAGACCTGAAATCGAAGGATATCGTCAAGAATAAGTCGAAACTATCGCTCGACCGCTTTTTTCTGATGCGAGGGTGGTTGTTGGGTGTTAATATGGTTACCTTCGGCTTTAGCTTTGGCGTGCTGAGCAATTATCTGGCCATTTATGGTAAGGAGGTAATGGGTATCACCGGTGGTACAGGCACTTACTTCATGCTTTGCTCTGTAGGCTTGATTCTAAGTAGACTGCAGGGCGGAAAGGCGCTTCGTCAGGGTAGGCTAACGTACAATGCCGGCGGGGGAATGGTCATTTCTCTGATAGGCTACACATTGTTTATTGCGATGCCTAACCCGATAGGCTATTATGGTTCGGCATTGCTGATAGGACTTGGCAATGGACACATGTGGCCGGCATTCCAGAATATGACGATAAACGTGGCTGAGAATAACCAAAGGGGAACAGCCAATTCTACGATACTTATTTCGTGGGACATCGGTATGGGACTGGGTATTCTTCTTGGTGGCGTAGTGTCAGAGTTGGCGGGCTATGCCGCTGCATTCTGGACGGTGGTAGTTGTGAATGCCACAGGTGTTATCCTGTTTTTTACGGCTACCAAACAGTTCTTCCTGGCGCGCAATCTCAACCCAACCGTGAAATAAATTAGTTAACGAACTATAAACCGACCTAACTTTCGGCCCGTTGATTCGTCTAACCTTTAGATTATTAGAATTATCAACTATATGAAACGAACTATTTTACTTTCGGCCGTTGCCATGCTGATGTCATCGGCTGTTATGGCTCAGACCAGAGAATTGAAAGTGGGCGATGTCACCATGACCATCAACCCCGAAAAGGGTGCTAAGATCATGTCGCTCAAGTACCAGGATCAGGAAGTGATTAACCAGTCACGTTGGCCCGAATCATTCGGCAGTACCTTCTGGACCAGTCCGCAGAAGGAGTGGAACTGGCCGCCAGTACCCGAGATTGACAAGGGCGTGTATCAGGTAGAAGAGAAAGATGGACACCTGGTGATGACCAGTCCTGTATCCGAGAAACTCAAGTACCGCATCCGCAAGGACTTCAGTACTGACCAGAAGGACGGCGCTATTGTTATCACCTATTCTATTATCAACGAGAGTGGGGAAGAGCGCAAGGTGGCTCCTTGGGAGATTACCCGTGTACCCAATGCCGGCGTGATCTCGTTTGATGCGCCTGTAGAGAGTATTTGGCCTGCCGGTCTGATGGCGTTTGAGCAGAAGAACGGGTTGGCTTGCTATACTGCCGATGAGGCTGCCGAAAACCGCAAGGTTAATGCCGATGGTAAGGGCTGGCTGAGCTACGAGAACAACGGACTGGTGCTCACCAAGAAGTTTGCCGACCTTACGGCCGACCAGCCTGCTCCTGGCGAGGCCGAGATTCAGGTTTACGTGAACCGCGGCAAGACCTATATAGAAATCGAGAGCCAAGGCGCTTATACCACCCTGGCTCCCGGTGCTGAGCTGAACTGGACCGTTCGCTGGTACCTGCAGCCCGCTAAATAACGTGCAGTCCTAAGAATACCATAATGCCGTTCATTAATATCCAGAAGATTGCGAACGGCAGCGTCTTACGCATAATGTCGCCATCCTGCCCCTCCATATCACATGCTGCGGTAGCGATGGCGATACTTTGTGGTGACAGCAGTTTACCACCCTCAGAACCAGCGCAGTTAGCGGCAGCCAGCCAGTTGGTCTCGTTACCGTTAACGCCGAAGAACTGAGCATCGTTTATCAATCCAAGCTGTCCGGCAGCGGCAGCTTGCAGCTTACCAAACAGGATGTTGGCCGATGTGGCCGAACCCGTTACAAATGTTCCGATAGAGCCGATAAGTGGGGCGAAGAATGGGTAAGCCACGCCCGTCATGCCTACCAGTCCGGTGGCGATGGCCAGTGTCATGCCGGTATTGTTCATCAGCATGGCCAGGGCTACCAGGCAGCAGATGGTGATGGCCGTCTTCTGCAGGTTGATGGTGGTCTTGGCCAGCATCTTCATCAGTTTGCCAAAACTCAGACCCTGAATCAGTCCGCCAATCATAGCACCTAGGAAGATCATCAGTCCGGCATTGCTCAGCCAGCCGAATGAGAAGGTATTGCCGATGATGGGCATATCAAACTTGGTTACCAGTGTCGACTTCAGCAGGTCGTTCATTGGAGGCACAATCTTGCTCGAAATGAGGATGAAGAAGATGATGAGGCCGTAAACACTCCAAGCCTTCAACGTCTTGGTCATGCCGAATTTCTTCTTCTCAACCACCACTTCGTCGTTGGGGTTCTCGTCGTGGATAAACAGCTTGTTGTAGATGAGCATGGCGATGATGGCGGCTACCGAACCGAGGATGGCAGGTGTCTCAGGGCCAAGGAAGTAAGCGCAGCAGAACTGCACGATGATTGAAAAACAGCCCACAAACAGTGCCAGTGAAATGTTCTTGATTATCTTGGTGCGATCGGTCATCATCAGGATGAGGAATGGGGTGATGAAGAACATCAGCGACAGCTGCAGAATAATGAATGTGGCAACCTCGCACAGCATCTCGGGCGATGCGGTACCATCGGCCACCTGATTGGCCAGCGTGGTGGCGGGCAGACCTACGGCACCGAAACCTACGGCCACGGTGTTAGCCACCAAGCAGATAACGGCCGAGAACATCGGTTTGAAGCCCAGTCCGATGAGGATGGCTGCGGGGATAGCCACGGCTGTACCGAATCCGGCCATACCTTCCAGCACACCACCAAAGCCCCACGTCAGCAGCAGCACCAGCAGACCCTTGTCGCTGGTCAGCTGTATAAACTGCGTCTTGATGGTCTCAATCTCCTTGGTCTCCACCAGAATGTTGTAGCTGAAGATGGCGCAGATGATAATCAGGATAATCGGGAAACAAGCTTTTAGGATACCCTCGATGACCGACCAGAATGTGATGCCATAGATGGACACACCTATATACTTGTCGGGAACAATGCCCATCGATGGGGCTACTAATATTGCCAACAGGATAGTTACTACAAGCGTAATTAACGCGCTCTTCCAGCCTGACATCTTGAGGCCCATCATGAGTACGAAGAGCAGAATAATGGGAATTACAGATACAATTGCTGCCATAGGGCTTTTAGTTATTAGTTTGTTATATATATAAGTTCTGCCGACAAATATACGAATAAATCCGTAACATTGCACAAATATTTTAGTTAAAAATCAAAAATAGCTTACAATTGTGGGTACGCAATTGCGAATTTCTACTGGTATGGTCTCAGTTTTTACATCGTCGGTGCTCACTTTCAGTCGCACCATACAGGCTTTTGTGTTGAGTGGTTTGTGTTGGTCGAAGATAAAGTTGCCCACGCTGTAGTATATCATCTTGCCACGGAATTCCTCGATGGTCTGCAGCGTGTGGGTGTGATGACAAACCAGCACGTCGGCGCCGGCGCGTATCAGCTGGTGGGCATCCCAACGCTGACTGTTGGCCGGCTGCAGCGTGTGTTCGCCGCCCCAGTGCAGCGATACGATGATCACTGCCGTCGAGTCGGCCTTGCGCAACCTGTGCACGCGGTTCAGCAGCGAGTCCATCGGCTCCTGACTCACGCAAGGCTTGTCCGTCAGATAGGCGTAGTTCTCGAGTGCCAGCCTGAGCGATGGCACCAGCCACACGTTGCGTGGTTGCGATGCCAGCAGCACGGGCTCTGCGGCCTCCTGCATATTGGCGCCGGCACCTATGGGCACCATACCTGCGGCCGATACGTTGCGCTTGGTGTCCATCAGTCCCTCGCGCCCCTGGTCTATCGCGTGGTTGTTGGCCAGGTTCAGGTGGGTGATGCCGTGGCGCTTCAGCACCTGCAGCCATTCTGGCTCGCCACGAAATATGAACAGCTTCTGTACGGGCGCCTGGATTTTGGTGGCGGGGCACTCCAGATTGCCCACCACCACCTGCGCCGAACGGAATACGGAGTCGACACCTGCCGAAAACAGATGGTCCACTCCGTATTTGTTGATCTCGCGTCGCACGCCGCGGTCAAGCAGAATGTCGCCGGTAACCACGATATTCAGCGTATCAGCGCAGAACGCCGATACGCTGAATAGCAAATTAACAACCAGAACTATAGAATACCTCTTCATTAGGTTGTGGCATCTTTTTCAGTGGCAGCAGTATGCTCTTCATCCAGTCGGGCACACCCTTACGTGGGTTGCCTTCCAGCTGCTTCTGCCACTCCTCGTCGGTCAGTCGTGGCTGATTGATAGGCTGTATGAACTCGCGATAGCTCAGCACGGCACCGCGTGTAAGATACAGATAGCCGCCTATCTCTACCACTACGTAAATCTCGTCGGCATCGCCCACGGCCTCAAACAGTATGGCCTTGTCGGGGTTGTTGTCGGCGTTGGCGGTATACACGTCGGCCACCAGAGCCACCTTGCGGTCGGCGCCTTCTATGTCTACCCAGTTATACAGGTTCTGGTCGGGCATGCGCAGCAGGTCGAGCGATATGTTCTCGAATGTAGCGCCGATGTATGCTATCTGGTCGTACTCCTCGTCGGATAGCATCTTGCCGGCCAGCTCCTTCTCGCTCACGCGCAGCAGGAACGACACTTCGTCTCTCAGTCGCTCGGTCACACCCTCTATCTTCTCGGTCATCATGTCCTGACTCTTCAGCAGTTTGGCGGTGTTGTCAAGCAACTCGACGGCCTTCTTCCAGAACTTCACGTTAGGCTCCACATAACCCTTTACCACTGGTTCGGGCACGTTCTCGCCACCGCCACACTCAGCTCCCATGGGCTGCTTGGCGTAGAGTATGGCGTCGTGCTTCAGTTCGGCCCAAGATGCCAGGGCGGCATTCAGATCCTTCTTTCCCCACTCGGGATTAACCATGAAGTAGGGGTACTGGCTCTCGGCCATGTGGGGCGATGCCAACACCTTCAGTGTCTGCATCCATTGGGTGGCTGTGGTTTCGTTCCAGTCTATCTCGCCCATGCGTTTCTTCATCCTGTCGAGTGTAGGCAACAGTTCCTTCCAATCGGTCTTCTCTTCCTTCAGTATCTGCTCGGCTACGGTCACGCCCATAGCGGCCATCACGTCAATACCCTTAGGTACACCACGCTTCGATGGCTTGCCCTCATAGTCTACCATCTCCTGCAGCACTTCGGCATCGGGCTGGTAGCGCTGTGGCATCACGTTTATCTTGTTGTGACTGGTCTTTTCAAACTTCGGGCGTATGCGTGTCTGCTTGTTGCCAATCTCGTTCAGCACCTTGGTCAGCTTGGCCACCTCCTTGTCGTCGTTCAGCAGTTCGTCCATCGCCATGCCCGTCTTGTCAACCTCGCTGATGACTTGTATCAAGCTCAGGTTGTCGTGCTGACCCATCAGCATGGTTATCAGGTCGTTAATCTTGTCGTACTTCTGGCGCGTCTTCTTAAACAGCTTCATGGCAAACGCCATCTGCACGGCCTGCTTCACTTCGGTCTCGTAGTCAGTTCCCATGGTGGCGGTCTGCAGCCACATCATACCGCGGAAGTAGCGCTTCAGTCCGTCGCTGCGGGTATAGTGGCCGCGGGCGCGGAACAGACTGTAGGGGAACGATACGTCGCCCATATAGTCCATCAGCATACCGCTGCGATTGTTTTCTGCTTTCAGGCATTTCTCTATCTCGTCCTTCTCGGTGGTATAGCTGTCGTCAATGGGTTTGCCGTTAAACAGGTGCAGTGCCACGCGGAAGAACTGCAGATTCCTGCCGGCTATGCGTTTGGTCTCGTTGTCGTCGAAGTCGGCGTTGTGTATGATGGCCAGCATGGCGTCAATCATATCCTGCGAGAACGATGTCATCAGTGGCAGCAGCTGATACTCCTCCAGCTCGCGCAGCATGCAGTCGATGTAGAGGTGATACAGCTGCAGATAGAGGTCGGTCGTCACAAAGCTGGGGAAGTCGGAGTAGTCGTTACGCTCGTACACATGGAACAGCTGTGCGGTGTTCGATGGCACGATGGCGAATCCCTCTTCGGCCAGCTTCTGACATAGTGTCGAGTCGAAGTCCTTCAGCTGCTGTGGGTTCAGCAGGTTGCCCATGTTTACGCGCAGGCCCTCTTCCACGTCGAAGTTCTGTTTCAGCAGTTCGTCCTCACGCTCTTTCAGTCGCTTCATAAACGCCTTCTCCACGTCGTTATACACTATCAGCTTCTGCTCGTCGATGGCGCGCAGATAGGCATCGCGCCAGCTCTCGTTCTCCTTGCTCTCCACGGGCTCCACTTTCTCGTCGAGCACGTACATCAGCGAGTCGTACCACGTTGTAACGCCGTAGATGCCTCGCAGGTACGAGTCTTTAAACGGGTAGCCGCGCTGGGCAGCAGGCGCATTGCGCAGTATGCGCAGATCACTCAGGTTCAGCGCCGACACGTCCATATCGTAGTCGATGCTGTCACGAAGACTCTCGGCATCGATGGTCGATACCGGTACTTGTACCACACTCTGTTTCTGGCTGCAGGCTGCCATCAGGCCCGCCATGCATGCCAACATCATTACTTTACTCTTTTTCATTGGTCAAAGGTCATTATTGCTGTTTCTTTGTTTACACCTTTTATAATATAGTGGTCGAAGGCCATGCCGAACCCTCCCCACTTGTAGTCGGATACCACATACTGCCCCTGGCCGTTCTGCTCCAGCGCCCGTATCTTGCCATCAACGTAGCGGAAGTCCTCGAGTATGCCGCCCAGCTTCGAGCCCAGCCACAGCGGACGGGCCTTGCCGTTCACCTGCTTGAAGATGAAGATGCGGCGTGCCTTCTGCGGATAGAACCGTGTGGCTTTGATCACGCCCACGATGGCATCGATGTTACCGTCGCCATCCACATCGCCTGTCTGATACTGATACACGGGGTAGGGCAGTCGCCAACCGTTAAGGTAGTATAGGCTGTCGTTCTGTTTCTTCAGTTCAAAGCTCTGTGCCTCGCATGCCAGTGTGCCGAACCATATCGCAAGTAGTATCAAAATCCTACTCTTTGTCACGTCTTTAGGTTTTTATCGGGCCAAAGATACGAAAAAAATCTAAAAATGCTATTCTATACCAAATTTTTTTGTATATTTGCTCGCAAAAATCATTAAGTATAACTAAAAACTTAGACGCCCTATGATTACTCAATTCTTGTCAGAGCTGCGGCAATTCCTGCCCGAAGAGCGTATTTACACCGACGAGCTACGTACTCTTGGTTGGGGTACCGATGCCAGTTTCTACCGTCAGATACCGCAGGTCGTTGTGCGCAGCGATGGCGAGGCCGAAATCTCAAAGATTGTGTGTGCCTGCCGCAAATACAAGCTGCCCTTCACCTTCCGCGCCGCTGGCACATCGCTCAGCGGTCAGAGCTGTACCGACAGTGTGCTCATCGTGGCTGGCAAGCACTGGGAAAACTACGTTTTAGAGGTGAGAGGTGAGGACGGAGAGGTGAGAGAATACACTGATGCTTCAGGCATATCTCTAGCTTCTCACCTCTCACCTCTCACCTCTATAAAACTGCAGCCCGGCATCGTGGGCGCGCGCGTGAATCAGATATTAAAGCCCTTCGGCCGCGTGTTCCCGCCCGATCCTGCCTCTATCGGATCGGCCATGGTGGGTGGCATCGTGGTGAATAATGCCTCGGGCATGAACTGCGGTGTGCATGCCAATAGCGACCGCATGATGCTCTCGGCTCGCATCGTCCTTACCGATGGCACCGTGCTGGATACTGGCGATGCCCAGAGTCGTGAGGAGTTCCGCAAGACTCATCCTGCCTTTATCGATCGCATCGAGAAGCTGCGCGATAAGGTGCGTGCCGATAAGGAGTTGGCCGACCGCATCACTAAGAAGTATAGCATCAAGAATGTTACCGGACTCAACCTGCGCCCGCTGGTGGCTTACGATGATCCGTTCGACATCATTGCCCACTCTATGGTAGGCTCTGAGGGCACCTTGGCGTTCCTCTCTGAGGTTACTATGAAGACGCTCAAAGACTATCCGTTCAAGGCCTCGGCCATGGTCTACTTTATGACCATGAAGGAGAGCTGCGAGGCTGTGGTGGCCATGAAGAAGATGAAGGCCGGCGAGGAAGACCTGGAGTACAGTGCCGAGAATCTGGTGGTGAAGAGTGCCGAGATGCTCGATTACAAGTCGCTCAGCTCAGTCGACGATCCCGTCTACCTGCAGTATCAGAAGGATGTGGATGCCGGCAAGATTGAGGGCGTGGAGCCTGGCGATTACCACAACCTCACCGCCATCCTCACCGAGACCAAGGGCATCACCCACGAGCAGCTGCTCGATAAGATAGCTAAGATACAGGAGTGTCTGGGCCAGTTCCGTCTGTATATTCCGGCTGAGTTCACCGAAGATCCTGCCATTTACGGCAAGTACTGGGCCATCCGAAGCGGCATCTTCCCCAGCGTGGGCGGCACCCGTCCTGTGGGCACATCGTGCCTCATCGAGGATGTGGCATTCCCCATCGAATCGCTGCCTGAGGCTACCGTCAAACTGCAGAAGCTGATAGCCGACCACGGTTACGACGATGCCTGCATCTACGGCCACGCCTTCGAGGGCAACTACCACTTTATTTTGAACCAGAGCTTTGCCGATGAGCACGAGGTGGCTCGCTATGCCGAGATGATGCGCGATGTGGCTAAGCTGGTGGTAGAGGACTACGACGGCTCGCTCAAGGCCGAACACGGCACGGGCCGCAATATGGCACCATTTGTGAAGTACGAGTGGGGCGACAAGGCCTACGAGGCCATGAAGGAACTCAAGGCCATCTTCGACCCCGACGGCCTGCTGAACCAAGGCGTTATTTTCAACGACGATCCCGACTGCTTCATCAAGTGCCTCAAGCCGCTGCCGGTGCTCGATTTCGACTTCAGCAGCGTGCCCGATGGCGGCCATTACCTCATGGATCCTGCACTGTCAACGGCCAAGGAGACCATAGAGCAGGTAAAGCGCGCCAACAAGTGTATCGAGTGTGGCTTCTGCGAGGTCAACTGTATGTCGTGCGGCCTCACGCTGTCCAGCCGTATGCGTATTGCCGTTCAGCGCGAGATTTGCTATCTCACCGCTACGGGGCAGAACCCCCAGCGACTGGCTACACTCAAAAAGCAGTATAAGTACTATGGCGACCAGACCTGTGCCACCGACGGTCTCTGTTCTACATCGTGCCCGATGAAGATCAATACCGGCGAGCTTACGCACCTGATTCGTCAGATGGATATGAACCAGAGTCCTGCGGGCTATAAGCTGGGCGAGTTTGCCGCTAACCACATGGCGGGCATCAAGAGCGGTCTGCGCGTGGTGCTCGATGTGGCTCATGCCGCCCACGTCACGCTGGGCCCAACGCTCATGACTACCGTGTGTCGCACCATGAACAAGATGGGCCTGCCGCTCTGGACCACCGCCATGCCAAAGAAACATCGCCAGCCCAAGAAGAGCGACTTGACTCAATTTATCATTGAGAGTATAGAGGTGAGAGGTGAGAAGGGAGAGGTGAGAGATTACTCTGAGGCAGAAAAGCCGAAGGTAGTGTATTTCCCAAGTTGTATCAACCAGACCATGGGCCAGTCGCGCCATGGCGGTAAGATTCACGACCTGGTGGATGAGGTGATCCAGCTCATGGCTAAGGCCGGCTACGAGGTCATCTTCCCCGAGGGCATGGAGCGTATGTGCTGCGGACAGATTTGGGAGAGTAAGGGTATGCTCGACATTGCCGACCGCAAGAGTGCCGAGCTCGAGGCTGCCCTGTGGAAGGCTTCCGAGGAGGGCAAGTATCCTGTGCTCTGCGCCCAGAGCCCCTGTCTGCATCGTATGAAAAAGGTGATGCACAAGATGAAGCTCTACGAGCCTGCCGAGTTCATCATGAAGTATCTGGTGCCACGCCTCGATTTCAAGCCTATCGACCGTCCTATCGCCCTGCACATCACGTGTTCTACACGTCAGATGGGCGTGGCCGACGACCTGATTAATCTGGCCAAGCTGTGCTCTACCAAGGTGTTCTTGCCCGAGGGTGTGGGCTGCTGCGGCTTTGCCGGCGATCGTGGCTTCACCTTCCCCGAACTCAACAAGTACGGCTTGCGCAAGCTGCGCCCACAGATTGAGGCCAACCACATCGAGGTGGGCTACTCGAACAGCCGCACCTGCGAGATAGGTCTTGAAACCAATACCGGCATCCCTTATATGAGTATTGTGTATCTTGTAAACGAATGTACAACCCCTAAAAAACAATAAACCAATTATTTTAAAACGTAGTATGAAATCAATCATTAAGACATTCATGTTTGCTGCCCTGATGCTGGCAGCATCGGTCACCGCTCAGGCCCAAGTGCTGAGCACACATGTTGAAACAGGCGATGTTGAGGGTGTTCTCGACGATGGCCTGGCTGTTTACAAAGCTATTCCTTACGCAGCGCCTCCCGTTGGCAATCTGCGTTGGCGTGCGCCGCAGCCCGCTCTGCCCTGGCAGGGTGTGCGCAAGTGCGATGAGTTCGGCCCCATGCCTCCTCAGCCCACACGCCCCGGTCGTACGGCCGATATGATGAACGAGGACTGCCTGTATCTGGGCATTGCTACACCTGCCAAGAGCAAGGCCGAGAAGCTGCCCGTGATGGTGTGGATTCACGGTGGTGGATTCCAGACCGAGTGGTACGGCGGCGACCTGTGGAAGCAGCTGGCTCTGCGCGGTGTGGTCATCGTCAGCGTTGAGTATCGCACCGGCGCATTAGGCTTCATGGCTCATCCTGAGCTCACCAAGGAGAACAAGGAGGGTCACTCGGGTAACTATGGTATCCTCGACCAGATCTGCGCCCTGCAGTGGGTTCAGCGCAACATCGCCCAGTTTGGTGGCGACCCCACTAAGGTCACTATCTTCGGCGAGTCGGCTGGTGCCATCAGCTGCAGCATCCTGTGTGCTTCGCCATTGGCTCGCGGCCTGTTCCGTGCCTGCATCAGCCATAGTGGCGGCTCGTTTGCCCCTTGGAGCGATCAGCCCCGTTCGCTGGGTCTCGATGCCTCGCAGAAGGGTGCCGAGCAGCAGGGCTTGGCCTTCCAGAAGCACCTCAAGAAAAAGAACCTGAAGCAGCTGCGCCAGATGGATGCCATGTTGCTGTGCGATGGCAATGTGGGCTTCAGTGGTTTCTGGCCTTGTGTTGATGGCTATGTGATCTGCGACGACCAGTATCGTCTCTACGAGCGCGGCGAGTATAATGATGTGCCCGTCATCGTGATGACCAACTCTGACGAGGGTGCCCTCTTTGCCCCAGGCAATATGACTGCCGAGAACTATCAGAAAACCGTAAAAGGCATCTTTGGCTCGTGGGCCGATGAGGCTATGAAGTACTATCCCGGTGCTACCGACGATGAGGCTTGGCACGGCTTTGGCGATGCCTTCCGCGATATGGGCTTTGCATGGCCATCGTATGCGTGGGTCAGCCTGCAGAACAAGACCGGCAAGAGTCCTGCCTATGCAGCCTATCTGGCTCAGCCTTCTACCATGAGTTTCTCGCAGGATCCTCGCCGTCGTGGTGTGGCTCATGCCGATGATATCATGTATCTCAACGGCCACTTCCTGCTGCAGGGCGACAAATATCCCGCCGAGAGTGCCGTGGCCGAGATTATCCAGCAGTACTGGGTTAACTTTGCCAAGACCTGTAATCCTAATGGCAAGGGTCTGCCTTACTGGCCTGCCTTCGACGATACCAAGCCTACCACCATGCAGTTCTCTAACGGCGCATCGCTCATCATGCGTCCTAACCGCGAGCAGGTAGACTTTGTAGACCGTTACTACAAGGCCAAGCGCGAGGAAGTAGAGGCCGCACGTAGATAGGTGCGTATGCGTACATTATTCATATAGGCTGGCATAAAAATGCCGGCCTATTTTTATTTTTTTTATAAAATGTTTGTAAGTTTTTAATTTTTTGTTTATATTTGCGCCAAAATAGTCAATATTTACTAACCCGTAGCAATAAAACAATATTCAATTAACTGTATGATAAAGATTAGAACGTTTATTCTATCCTTGTCGCTTGCCGCATTGGCCACTACTGCCAGCGCACAGGTATTTACCGGCGAGCACAAGTACGACGGCGAACATAAGAACGAGCTCTCGGGCTACTTTATGGGTGGCTATAATGTAGTGGTTGAGGGCTTCGGTGGTCTTGCTGCATCCTACAAGCATCACCTCACCGACCGCTGGACTGTAGGTGGCGATGCGCAGGCACAGCTGGGCAAGCAGCTCTACTCTGTAGATGCCAAGGGAGGCTATCGCCTGCCTTTCAAGTGGATGGACTTTTATTTCGATGCTACGCTGCTCTACAACCGTTATGGACGCTGGAGCGCCAACGAGAAGATTGCCAACCTCTCGGTAACATGGGAGACACCTTACGTCTACCTGCGTGTGGGCGAGTCGCTCATCCGCTGGAGCATTCAGGACTTCGGCTACACCGAGCCTCTCACGTTGACCTTCGGTTTCGGAGCCCAGATGCGTCCACGCTGGAATCCGTGGAATGTGGGTATCTTCTTCCGCAACTACGACGACTTCTATTTCGAGAACTGGAACATCAACTGGGGCTTGAACTTCTACGGACGTATCAACTCTACCATGCACTTCTTTGGCGAGTTCAACATCCGTCCTGCAGGCAGTATGAGCCAGCTGGCCAGTAAGTACGAGACATCAGGAAAATTAGGACTTAAATACGTTTGGTAATTATGAATAAGATTAAATATACACTGCTGGCAGCCGTTGCCGCCATTGCTTTTACCTCGTGCGATAAGGTAAGCCCCATAGGTGTGCTTGTATCGGGTACAGGTGTTGAGGATCGTGTAAAAATGTCGAGCGAATATTACGAGGGACACAAATTCGAGTATAAGTCCCTAATTACTGATGGCGACTACACTTTCCTTGTTGGAGCCGACAGTCACCTTACAACCGACGACAGTCGTATGGCCGAGATGCTCGAGATAGGTCTCGACAACGACGATCTGTTCTATGCCCACCTGGGCGACATCGCCGATACCAAGGCCGAATACTATATCACTCTTGAAAATGTCATTAACAGATATAAGAAGAAGTGGGCTGACAAGAATTATGAGAAAGTGTTTATAGGCGATGATAACAACCCCGAACAGGTAGAGTCAGAATATTATTATCTCTATGAAGATAAACATACAAACGAAGTTTACACTTACGATTATCTGCCGTATCCGTTCTATCCGGTTGTGGGCAATCACGACATTACCCATAATGGTTGGGCACTCTGGTCAAACATCTTCCACTCGTCGTTCTATCAGGTTGCCGTTATGGTAGTGTCTGGTGATGATATTATTGCTTTCGACCACCTCATTTTCCTTGATTCTGCCAGTGGCACTCTCGGTCGAGAGCAGGTAAAGCTTATCGAAGAGGGTATCCTGGATGGCCAGGAATTCGAGAAGATGTTTGGCATCAAGATACGCAATACTTTCATCTTCAGTCACACCAACATCTTCCGTCCGCGCTCGGTTGAGTTCGCATCAACCTTCCCCCGCGAGGAGATGTTCTTCCTGCTCGACAGGTTTGCCAAGTGGAATGCCAACATCGTATTCCTGGGCCACGTACATAAGTGGGACGAGCAGGTGGTTAACGGCATCCAGTACCTCACGCTCGACTCGATGTGCGAGGAGAACAACCCCGAGCCAGGCGACTATCTGGTACGCGTAAAGTGTAAGGCAGACGGTGGCATCACTTGGGAGCACGTCCACATGAACACCCGCAAATACTAAACTGATATCTGATATACTGATATGATTAAGGTTTCTTTTGCTCTCGGCTTGCACCGTCGTTGACATGCGAAAGCGTGCGAGAACGGGCAGCGCCTCGGCAGGCTTGCACCGTTTGCAGTGATTTAGGTGTTTTTCAAACAGATGTACGATATGCATAAAACCACATGCCATAAAATATCATGGTACAAGAGAGTAATGATGCTACTGCTCTCTGTACATCTCTCATTGGCAGTAGCATTTGCCCAATCGGACACCACACGGGTCTTCTCAGTGAACAATCCGCTGATTTATGAAGATGTATGGGACCTGTGGCCCTACTCGTTTCTGAACGACAACGGCGACCCCGACGGCTTCAACGTCGACCTGATTCGGCTCATCATGAAGGAATTGGACATTCCCTACGTGATCAGGCTGAAACCGTCGTCGGAAGCCTTCCGCGACCTGAAGGAGGGGAAGTCGGACCTGATGCTGGGACTGGCCGTAGGATTCCACGACGAGTTCGGCAAATTCTCGAAGAATGCCGTCACGCTCTTCACCCAAAGCGTGGTGACGCCGAAGAACAAGGAGGTGGTCATCAAGCGCTTCCGCGACCTGAGCAACCACCAGGTGATAGTCAGTGACAGTTCGCTGGTCTATCACTTAATGCTGGAATACGGGTGGGGCGAGAATGCCATTCCCGTCGGGGACATGAGCGAAGCCATTCAGGAGGTCAGCGCCAAGGAGGAGGGGCAGATCCTGTGGAACACGCTCTCGCTGAAATGGCTCATGCAGCGCTATCACATCGACAACCTGGAACTGACCCCCGTCAACATGCAGCACGGACAGTACAAGTTCATGTCGAACAACCAGCAACTGCTCGACAAACTCGACGAGGCCTATACCAGACTCTATACCAACGAAAAGATACAACCCTTGCAGGATAAGTGGTTCTATCCCGAGCGGCAGGATATGGAAGAGTCGAAAGGACTGTGGTATCTGCTGGGCGGCGGCTTGCTGCTACTCGTCTTCATGGCCGTCTATGGCATCAGTTACCATATCCAAAACCGGAAGATAAAACTCGAGAACGTGAAGCGTAACAACCGTCTGGCACTGATTCTGCAGACCAGTCAGGTACACATCTGGACCTACGATATCAAGACGAACCGGTTCTCCTGGCACAACGACAACGGACAGGTGGCCTACACGTACTCGATGGAGGAATTCTCGCAGCGATACAGTCACGAGGATTTCGTCAGTCTGAAGTCGGCTTTGGACAAACTCGCTGAGACCAGAAAGACCGATGAGGAAAGGCCACGGGTAGGCGAGCGCAGCTCGGGAATGGAGAAAGAGATAGAGTTGAACCTGCGTGCCAAGGACACGGAAGGCGGCGACACCAACGAC
>NZ_CAMJFM010000017.1 GCF_946404925.1 uncultured Prevotella sp.
TGTTTCAATCTGCGATAGAGGGTTCGGTCACTAATACCCAGCTCCTGGGCGGCTTTCTTGCGGTTGCCATGATTACGCTCAAGGGCCTTTTCGAGCATCTGCTTGCCAAGGTCGTTGAGGTTCAGGCTCTCCAACTCCTTCTCGGGCTCGATATACTCCTCGGCGTAGGCATCCTCTGCAGAGGTGAGAGGTGAGAGGTGAGAGGTGAGAGGTGAGACTGTGGGCAAAGTAGAGGCGGGAACATGCTCAACCTGAGGAGCTACGGGCGATGCGCTCTGCACATCGTCGAGCTGCTTCTTCAGCGCGCTCATCTCGCGGCGCATATCGTTCACATTGCCACGAAGCTCGAACAGTATCTTATATAGTATCTCGCGCTCGTTCTCGAAGCTATGGTCGCTGCTACCCTCGCGGTGGATGGTGGCCAACTGGGTTGACTCCTGATCCTGCGGAATGAACTGCGAAAGGATGGCTGGTGTAATGGTGCGGTCGGCACTCAGAATAGACAACTGCTCGGTGATGCTCTTAAGTTGGCGCACGTTGCCGGGCCACTTATAGTGCATCAGCATCTGCTTGGCACCCTCGTCGAGCACCACGCGGTCCATTTTATATTTCTCGGCCATCTGCAGGGCAAACAGGCGGAACAACAGGATGATATCCTCGCCACGATCGCGCAAGGCAGGCATCTGTATCTGCACCTGATTAAGGCGGTAGTAGAGGTCTTCGCGGAAGCGACCCTCGCTGATGGCCTTACGGATGTTGACATTGGTAGCAGCCACGATGCGAACATCGGTCTTACGAACCTCGGTGGCACCTACTGGGATATACTCGCCATTCTCCAGCACGCGCAGCAATCGGGCCTGAGTGGCCAGAGGCAACTCGCCAACCTCATCGAGAAACAGTGTGCCTTTATTGGCCACACCGAAATATCCGGGCGAATCGTTGATGGCACCAGTAAACGAACCCTTGACATGACCAAAGAGCTCAGAATCGATGGTACCCTCGGGGATAGCACCACAGTTGATGGCGAAATACTTTTCGCGGCGACGCGGAGAGTTATCGTGAATGATGCGAGGCAGGATGTCCTTACCCACTCCGCTCTCGCCTATAATAAGCACACTAAGATCGATGGGCGAGACCTTGAGGGCCACGTCCAAAGCGTTATTCAGAGCCTCGCAGTTACCTACGATATTGTAACGCTGTTTGATGTTTTGAAGTTCAGATGTCTTCATTGAGCTGACAAAATTACATATTTTTTCTGAAACATCTGCAATTTTGGCAGATTTTTAACGCTTATTACTTAACTTTCTTATCAAGCTTGATTAAAAGCAGCCCTATTGCAGTCCAAATGAGCTCGCGAACGCGCACCAACAAGGCTACAAAGATACCCGCATTGGCCGTCATACTGAGACCCTCGGTACTCATCAGGAATCCGCCCTCGCGACCACCCAACTGCAGCGGCATGAAGAACAGCATGTTAGCAAACAGCGTGGTAAAGGCATATATCAATATGCACTGAGGAATGGTAACCTCTGGCATGATGACAAGCAAGATAAAATAAATCTCGAACGTTGACGCTAGGCGGCACAGCAACTCGAGGATTACTGCCGACTTGAAAGTGCGTGGATTGAGGTTGTGCAGCGCAGCTATCTGCTGATCGACCTCAGCCAATTTTTCGCGATTGTTTTCGATGTAAGGCTGGGCCCACTTCTTGACCATAGGAAAGTGGCTGAGCAACTTCATGCCCGTCATGGCGATGCCGCGTTTATAGCCACGTAGGAAGAACCAGATGGCCAGCAAGGCGATAGCAGCAATGATGGGCAAGAGGATGTAGCTTAGGGGCGTCATCTTCTGCGTAACCACATAAAGGGGCACACTTAGCAGCCAGAACCAGAAGTGACTGTATATATGAGTCATCACATAAAGGATGACACTCGAAGATGCACGCTGTCCACCAATCTTGGGCGAGAGCGACATGATGCGATAAGGCTCGCCACCCATCAGTCCGCCAGGTGTGGCGTAGTTGAGTGCAAAGGCCGAGATGGTGATCTTGTAGAGCCACCAGAAGCCCACCTTGCATTTGCGGCAAACACCCTGCTCATTGCCTATGGTGTTGATGATGAGATACCATGAGGCGGTGTTGATCATATAAAGGAACGCCCACAGCACCAGCACATTGGCAAACCAATAGCCTGCATGCTGAATGCCCGCCCAAGCCTGACCGAAGTCAAGCTGGGAGGCCATTATGATGAGAACTAACAGTCCGAAAAGGAAAAAGTAGTTCTGATACTTTTTATTCATTGATAGTTATGTCGAGTTTACTTAAATACGTCCTTGGCGCGGGGCATGGCAAAACGTGCCTTGTCGCCATCCTCACGCTTCTCGTGATAGAGCTTGGGCAGAGGGTTGCCCATAGGCTCGTCGTACTCCTTGCGATGGCGGAACATATCGACTGCGGTGTAGATGGCCTGACGCAGCGATGTGGCATCAGCGATGCCCTGACCCGCAATCTCGAACGATGGTCCGTGATCGGTAGTGGTGCAGATTGCAGTGATGCCTGCCTTGAGTTTTACGCCGAACTCAGGAGCCAGCGAGTTGAATGGCAGCATGCCCTGATCGTCGTACATGGCCAGAATGCCATCAAACTGCTCGTGATTGTTGCATGCAAAGAACTCCTCAGCAGCATAAGGACCAAAGGCCTGAACATTCTGCTTTTCGAGCTCGGCAATAGCGGGAGCGATGATCTGCTCCTCCTCGGTGCCAGGCTGAGGATTGAGCGCCAGCACGGCTATGCGGGGATTATTGATGCGGAAGTCGCGCTTCAGACTATTGAAGAAGATTTTGCCCTTCTCTACTATCTTCTCGGTGCTGATAGCCTGAGCCACCTCCTTGATGGGCAGGTGGTTGGTGAGCAAGCCTATGCGCACACGATCGCTAAGCATGATGGTGAGTGCCTTTTCCTCGCGATTAGGGTTGGGATTAGGCACCACAGGACCCAGCACCAGCACATCGTACAGATGTTTCTGCATGTCCTCCTTAGCGCGAGCCACAGCCTGTTTGGCAGCATGATCGCTGGCCTCGGTGGGTGTGCCAAACTCGATGGGCACCTCGTCGTCGAAGGTAGCAAGCAGGTTTACGCGCCCGTCTCTGGCCTCCTCGGCATCTTTAATGATGGTAAACTGGGTTTCTATGTTCAGCGCCTTACGATGGAAGGTAGCTGCTTTTGGCGACCCATATATAATAGGTGTACACATATCCAGCATCATGGGATCCTCGAAAGCACGTAGGATGACCTCGTAGCCTATGCCGTTGGTGTCGCCATGCGTGATTGCCACGCGAATTTTACGATTTTCCATTATATATTTTTAGTTATCATTCATCAATTATCATTTATCATTCAGGCTGTTCTTAACAGCTGTACTCAGCAGTCCGCACGCTGCAAAGATGTCCTGACCGCGACTGGCACGGATGGTGGTAAACACGCCGTGGGCAGTCAGATAGTCGCGCAGGGCCTCCATACGCTTCTCGTCAGCTCCAGGCAGATCAACGCCCGGAATCTCGTGGAATCGAATCAGATTGACGCGACAATTGAGTCCACGCAGCAGTTTGATGATTTCGCGAGCGTGAGTGGTGGTGTCGTTGAGTCCTGCAAAACAGATGTACTCGAACGAACATCGACGCTGATGACTGAAATCGTACTGTTTCAGCAGGTCAACCACCTCGGTGATAGACATCTGCTTCTCGGCAGGCATCAGCATCTGGCGCTGTTCGGGCAGCGGCGAGTGCATCGAGATAGCCACATGGCACTCGCTCTCGTCGAGGAATCGCTTAAGCTTATTCTTGACACCTACGCTTGAAACCGTAATACGGCGGGGACTCCAGGCGTAACCATAATCGCTGGTCAATACCTCGGTGGCACGCAACACGGCATCAAGGTTGTCCATTGGTTCGCCCTGCCCCATAAACACGATGTTAGTGAGTGTTTCGCGCTCGGGCAGCGAGTATATCTGATTCAGAATGTCGCCAGCAGTCAGACTACCCTCGTAGCCCTGCTTACCCGTCTGACAGAACAAGCAGTTCATCTTGCAACCCACCTGGCACGACACACAGAGTGTGGCGCGGTCGCCAATTCCCGAGCCTTGCTCGCCTACCCGTTGCCTTTCAGGGATGTAGACGGTTTCTACGAAATGTCCACTCGCCACAGGGAACAGGTATTTGATGGTACCATCCTTAGAATGCTGACTATCGATAGGCGCCATGCAGCCCACCTGGAAGCTCTGGCTCAGTTTTTCGCGGTTCGCCTTCGATAGATTGGTCATCTCATCGATGGTGCCAACGTGCTGCTGATAGAGCCACTTGGCTATCTGGCCAGCAGTAAACTTGGGCATACCCAAATCCGTTACTACCTGCTGCAATTCGGCAAGCGACATGCCTAATAACACCTTCTTTTCGTTGTTCATCTTAACTTTTTGCCTGCAAAGGTAGAAAAAAATCTTGAATAATATGGTTTTCTCGGAAAATATTGCTACTTTTGCCCTGCAATAAAACAATTATTTCACAGAATGAGAGAAAAAATAGACTGTTTTCTGCCTTGCAACGACCTGGAATCGGCCCGCAACGTGGTGGCGCAGATTAAGGGTAGCAAGACGATACAACAT
Organism: uncultured Prevotella sp.; assembly: GCF_946404925.1. Lineage (GTDB taxonomy): Bacteria > Bacteroidota > Bacteroidia > Bacteroidales > Bacteroidaceae > Prevotella. The sequence continues at coordinate 4,656 of NZ_CAMJFM010000017.1, forward strand.
ATCTATCTGCTGGTGTACGAGGACCTTGGCGAGCTGGACGGTGCGCTATGCGACTGCGAGCAGATAGTAGTAAACGACCTGACGAGTAGCGCCACCATTGCGGCTATAGCCGAGAATGCCAAAGCCGACTACGCGCTGCTGCAGATTCGTCCACGAGAGATACAGATGGCCAAGGGTACGCTCGACCGCATGTTGCGCATAGCCAGTGACTCGGATGCAGCCATGATCTATGCCGACCACAACGACCTGATCGACGGCAAGCTGCAGCCCCACCCCGTTATCGACTATCAGATAGGTAGTATTCGCGACGATTTCGACCTGGGATCGCTGATTCTGGTCAAGACATCGCTGCTCAACGCTTTTGCATCGCAGACCACCGAGCACAACTACAAGTTTGCTGCAGTATATGCCCTGCGCCTGTATCTGAGCCGCGAGGGCCGCATCTTCCACATCAACGAGAAACTGTATACCGAGCAGGAGACCGACACCCGCGCCTCGGGCGAGAAGCAGTTCGACTACGTGAATCCACGCAATCGCGAGGTACAGATTGAGATGGAGCATGCTGCTACAGCCCATCTGGCTGCCATTGGCGCCAAGATCGACCCATCGTTCTATCGTCGCCCCGACTTCAACGAGCAGGAGTTCGACGTAGAAGCATCAGTGGTCATCCCTGTCTACAACCGCGAAAAGACCATCTGTGATGCCGTGAACAGCGCCTTGAGCCAGAAGACGAAGTTCAAGTTCAACGTGATTGTGGTAGATAACCACTCTACTGACGGAACAACCGAATTGCTGCGTGGATTCCACGACGAGCGACTGATACACATCATACCCGAGCGCTACGACCTGGGCATTGGCGGATGCTGGAACACAGCCATCCACGACGACCGTTGCGGACGATTTGCCGTACAGCTGGATAGCGACGACCTCTATTCATCGCCCAAGACGCTGCAGCAGATTGTAGACGCCTTCTACAAGCAGAATGCAGCGATGGTGATAGGCTCGTATCGCATGTGCGACTTCGACCTGAACACCCTTCCACCAGGACTTATTGACCACGCTGAGTGGACTGACGAGAACGGACCTAACAATGCCCTTCGCATCAACGGACTTGGAGCGCCACGCGCCTTCTTCACACCGCTGCTGCGCCAGGTGGGATTCCCCAACACCAGCTATGGCGAGGATTACGCGCTGGGCCTCATCTTCTCGCGCCACTACCGCATAGGCCGCATTTTCACAGAGCTTTACCTCTGCCGCCGTTGGGGTGGCAACAGCGATGCTGCGCTATCAATAGATAAGGTGAATGCCAACAATCTGTATAAGGATCAGTTGCGATCGCTCGAGATTATGGCACGCCAGCAGATGCTGCAAGGCAAGCAGGAACTGATAAACGACTCGCCACTCATGCGATTCTTCAATCGCCAGCTGGAGAAGTGGGATGATGCCCGCCTGCGTTATCAGGATCTGCGCAACGTTAAGACACGCGAACTGGTGGTGGGCACATCTACCATGAAGGTGCAGTGGAACCCCGCCCGCATCGTATCAACAGGTGCCAAGATCGACAAACAGACGCTGGCCGAGCGCCCCTGTTTCCTGTGCGAGCAGAACCGCCCCAAGGAGCAGGTAAAGAAGTCGATCGACGGACAGTATGAACTGCTGGTAAACCCCTACCCCATACTGCCCATACACTTCACCATCCCATCAGTCAAGCACGAGCCACAGCTCATTCGCAACTCATACAGCGAGATACACAAGCTGCTAAGCGAGTACCCCAGCATGATGGTGTTCTACAACGGACCTAAGTGCGGTGCATCAGCACCTGACCATGCTCACTTCCAGGGAGGAACATCAGGCGTACTGCCACTGCAGATGGCTTGGCAGAGGCTATCGCGCAACCTGAAGCCGATATTGAACCTGAACGACGAGGAGGGTATCTCGCTAATAGAGGAATACCCATGCCCCGCACTACTAATACACAGCAAATCGGAGTATAGCGACGAGCAGCTGTTCATACGCTTGTATGAGGCACTGCCATTGCCAGAGGGCGAGCCAGAGCCAATGATGAACATTGTAAGCTGGCGACATGATACCGACTACTACTCGGTAGTGTTCCCACGAAAAAAGCATCGTCCCGACTGCTACTACAAGGAGGGCGACGAGCAGTTCATCATATCGCCGGGAGCTCTCGACATGTCGGGATTCATCGTTACTCCACGCAAGGAGGACTTTGAGCGACTCACCCCAGAGATAGCCTTAGGCATACTGAACGAGGTATCGCTACAGCCCGACGAGCTTAAGCAGATAATCGCCAAGCTGCAAGCCACCCAAAGTTCAATGGTCAATGGTCAATGGTCAATGAAAAAAGAGCCCAACGTCACCGTTGGTATCGTGAGTGGCGAGCGCATTTCATTCAGTCTGAACAAGCCTTATGTGGCTAAGGGCGAAGTGATTACAGGCGACCAGGTGGTTGAGTTCAGCGAGGGTGGCATCCTGTGGCGAGGCACCCAGTATCGTAACCTCACCTTCACCCCACAATCTAAGGACGCTTCGTTCTCGCTCAACGATGTAACCATAGGCGTTAACTTCCACTGGGAGCGCAAGGAGACGCAGACCTTCGAGGGCACCCTGCGCATTGTGGTCGAGGCCGATAAGATTGTGGCTATCAACGAGTTGCCCGTCGAGAAATACCTTACCAGCGTCATCTCGAGCGAGATGAGTTCTACATCAAGTCTTGAGTTCCTCAAGGCCCACGCGGTGATATCGCGCTCGTGGCTGCTGGCCCAGATAGAGAAGCGCAAACAGCACGAGAGCGGTGGCGACAACTTCTTCTCGTTCACCAAGAGCGACAACGAGTTCATTCGCTGGTACGACCGCGAGGATCACACCATCTTCGATGTGTGTGCCGACGACCACTGCCAGCGCTATCAAGGCATCACCCGCGCCAACAACACCCACGTCGAGGAGGCCATCAGTCAGACTCGCGGTCAGGTGCTGATGTACGAGGATGAGATATGCGACGCACGATTCTCGAAGTGTTGTGGCGGTGTTACCGAGGAGTTCCAGTATTGTTGGGAGGATACCCCCAAGCCTTATCTGGTATCATTCCACGATCCTTACTGCAACACCAACGATAAGCATATCCTCTCGCAGGTGCTCAACGACTTCGATCAGGAAACGCCCGACTTCTACAGTTGGCAGGTAAAATACACCAAGGCCGAGCTGTCTGAGCTGGTTAATCGCAAGCTCAAGGACGACTTTGGCGAGATCCAGGACCTGATTCCTGTGGAGCGAGGCAAGAGTGGTCGCATCTGGAAACTCAAGATTGTGGGCACCAAGAAGACCTTCACCATAGGTAAGGAGCTCGAGATACGTCGTGCCCTCAGCGAGAGCCACCTCTACTCTTCAGCTTTCGATGTTGAGAAGACTACCGATGGTTTCATCCTGCATGGTAAGGGCTGGGGCCATGGTGTAGGCCTGTGCCAGATAGGTGCCGCTGTGATGGGCGAACAAGGTCACCCTTACGACGAAATTCTGCTGTTCTACTACCGCAATGCAGAGATCAAGCGCCTTTACGATTAATGTTTAATCTTTAATGTATAATGTTTAATCTTTAATGTTTAATCTTTAATGCTAAATAAACGTTCCCCTTGGGCCTGGGTGCCCACGCTCTATTTTGCTGAAGGCGTGCCTTATGTAGCCGTTATGACCATCTCGGTCATCATCTACAAGCGTCTTGGCTTGTCGAATACCGACATCACCCTCTACACCTCGTGGCTCTATCTGCCTTGGGTCATTAAGCCCCTGTGGAGCCCCTTTGTTGATATGCTGCGCACCAAGCGCTGGTGGATATTAGCCATGCAGATACTGATAGCAGCAGCGTTGGCGGGTGTGGCATTCACCATTCCCGGCCCATTCTGGCTGCAAGGTTCGCTGGCGTTCTTCTGGCTGTTGGCCTTTAGCAGCGCCACCCACGATATTGCTGCCGATGGTTTCTATATGCTGGGACTTGAGCAGCACGAGCAGGCTTACTTCGTTGGAATCCGCAGTACATTCTATCGCATAGCCACCATTTTTTCTTCTGGACTGCTGGTGGGCTTGGCAGGAGTGTTGCAGGTGCTCACCCGCAGCATCGCTTACGCATGGAGCCTGGTGTTCTATCTCATTGCAGGCCTCTTCATCGCCTTGTGGCTGTACCACAGCTGGGCACTACCACGCCCCACTGAGGATAGCGACCGCATACAGAAGACGGCCCGCGATATCGTCAACGAGTTCTGGCAGACGCTGGTCACCTTCTTCCAGAAGCCACAGGTTTGGATTGGCATCTGCTTCATGCTGTTTTATCGCATGCCAGAGGGACTGCTGGCCAAGGTTTCGGCCCTGTTCCTGGTCGATAAGATGAGTAATGGCGGACTGGGCCTCTCTGATGTAGAGTTCGGTATGGTTCAGGGCACGGTGGGTGTCATTGGTCTCACGCTGGGTGGCATTCTGGGCGGTATCGTTGCCAGCCGCGACGGACTGAAGCGCTGGCTGTGGCCCATGGTTATGGCCATCACCATCCCCGATCTAGTTTACGTCTATCTGTCGTACGCCCTGCCATCAAGTCTGCTCATCATCAACATCTGCATCTTCCTTGAGCAGTTTGGTTATGGTTTCGGATTCTCGGCCTATATGCTATACCTTATATATTATAGTCAGGGCGAGCACAAGACGGCCCACTATGCTCTGTGTACAGCATTCATGGCGCTGTCGATGATGATTCCAGGATTGTTTGCAGGAGCCCTGCAGGAGTCAGTAGGTTATCAAGCATTCTTCCTGATAGTGGTAGGCTGCTGCGCCATGACCTACATCGTCTCGTCGCTCTTGAAAATCGATCCCGAGTTCGGTAAAAAGAAAACAGAGTGATGTTTTTTTAGGCACGGATTTACGCGGCTTTAATAAATTAAAAACACGGCTTAGTTGCAATGCTAAAGCCGTGTTTCTTCTATGTTGCAAACCAAATAATTGGTTCATATTTTAGCATCGTTTAATCGTTTTATTACTGTTTTTACTATATTTTACATTATAACTGACAATAGATTACAGTCCAAGCACAAGAATCTTTGCTTGGCTAATTGCATAAGCAACAGGTAAGCCGGATCAAACTTCTATTAGATGTAGTGAGCCGTAGCCACTCATCAGATTACTTCTTCAGATCTTGGAGAATAATGCCACAATCTTTTAGAAGATGTAGTCAAATTGACTCATCAGAAACACCCGCTGTGGTCATTCTTATATGAGAAGTTTGTCCGACTATCAAACCTGTTGATATGCATTTCTGTAGATAATCCCTAAGGTTGCACATAAGCCTTCTGATTCTTCAGGACAGCATATGCCTTGCACGCTAACTTTCTCGCCACCTTGATAATGGCTCTCGGCGGGCTCATACACTGGCAGCATTTAGAATAATAGCTGGCTAATTCACAATCGCGCTGAATGGCGACCCAGCTTGATTCTACCACCAGAGGGCCCAGTTGTTTATTTCCTCTGAATGTCTTTTCGCCATTCGTTTTCTTCTCGCCTGAGTCATGACAAGTAGGTATAAGTCCTAACATCGACACAAATTTCCTTTCATTTGGAAAACGCATAATATTATTGTCAAACTCCGTCAACATGGTCATAGCCATAATTAAGCCGAAACCTGGAACAGATGTCAGCAAGTCGAAGTTGTCCTTGTACTTCTCTGTCATGCTAAGACGCCTGATCTCTCGAGTAACCGTCAAAATTACTTTTCTCGTATTCTCTACTTGCTCACAGAGCAGAGCGAGCGTTAGTTTCTCTTCCGACAGCAGCTCCACCTCTTCACGTAACCATTGCATGAAATTACGAGACCAGTGGGTGCGACTGTTTAAGAATCGCTTAGGATATATCACACCTTGCGTATACAATAGGTGCTTCGTCCTGTTCTTCTGGCGAGATAGATCCTTGATGAAACGTTGACGTAGACGCATTAGGTTTGTATCGTCCATGAAGCGCTTGTCCTTGATGTAAATACCTGTCAGTTCTCCACGCTTCAGTGACCAGGCGATCTTCTCAGAGTCAACAGCATCTGTCTTCATGGCCTTCTCCTTACCTGTTGTAGGAATATCAGCAGCATTAACCACTATGTTTTCAATTCCATACTCTGTAAGTGCGTAATGGACAGAAAATCCGCAGAAACCTGCCTCATAGGCAGATTTGAAATGTGCCTCAGGGAATTTCTTGTTCAGTCTTTCAAAGAGCTCTCTTGCATCAGCATGCTGTGCAAATGAATACTTGTAACCGCTTTCAGTAAGCGTTGTTACGTGCCAAGTTTTCAAATGTACGTCGATTCCGACGAAAATATTTTGTCCTTTAAAGGAAATGTTGTACTTTTGCATACGGTACGATTTTAATTGTGAATGTAATTTGTTTGTTAGCACTTGCAAATATACAAACCAATTATTATCGTACCAACTTTTTCCTCTATAAAACTATGAAAAACACACCGAGGGGCTGCCTAACGGCAGGGGGCTCGCAGCCCCCGAGAGTGAATTCAATAGCCGGACATATCTGTTAGCGACTGCAAACATAGTAACTTTTATAAAAAGAGCCGCGTAAATCCGTGCCTAAAAACTAAATCCCTGCTCCATCCTGGAATCCGGCATCTATCGCCTTCGACTGAAGGATGCGCGAGTTTGGCGGAACGCTATGCGTGAGCCAGATGTTACCACCTATGGTTGAATCGTGGCCGATGGTGATGCGACCTAATATCGAGGCATTAGAGTAAACCGTTACGTTGTCCTCGATAATCGGGTGGCGAGGCACATTCAGCATGTTTCCATTTTCATCGTACTTAAAGCTCTTGGCACCCAGCGTCACACCCTGATACAGCGTCACGTGGTTACCTATGATGGTGGTCTCGCCTATCACCACACCCGTGCCGTGGTCTATGGCAAAGTACTCGCCAATCTGCGCGCCTGGGTGGATGTCGATACCCGTCTTTGAGTGAGCCAGCTCTGTGATGATGCGTGGGATGACGGGTACTTCAAGCTGATGCAGCTTATGAGCCACACGATAGTGCGTCATCGTGTTCATCGATGGATAGCAGAATATCACCTCGCCATAGTTGGGCGCAGCGGGGTCGTTGTCAAACATCGCCTGTATATCGGTATACAGCAGTCGCTTTATTTCTGGCAGCGCATCGATAAACGCCAGTGCCTTCTGCTCAGCTATGCCATACACCTGATCCTTGGTGCGCTCGCCCTCGCAGTGCTCGCAGAACTGCAGTCCGTGGGCTATCTGCTTGGTCAGCAACTTGGCCAGCTCCTCCATCGCCACACCTATATGGTATGCGCGTATGGCCTCATCGGGCTGTCGCTTCTCAAAATAGTCGGGGAAAATAATATTCTTCACCAGCGCCACTATGCGCTTCACCATCTCTACCGATGGCAGTGGAGCCACGGTGGCTGGCATCATGCTCACCTCGCTATCAGTCTGTTTCGACAGCTCCGCCACGTTCCTACGCAGCGTCTCGTTTATCTTAGCTTTGTCCATCATCTTTCAGCCGATTAATTAAATCACCGCCGCAAAGGTAGTGCAAATTGAGCGAAAATCCAAAGAAAAATCCATTTTTTTCAACTTACTCGCAAACATAGCATCGTCAGGTCGTCGTTAGGCTCGGCCCCGGCTCGGTGCTCTTCCACCCGCTCTGTCATCGTCTCCACCACCTGCTTTGCCGTATCAAAGTGCGTGTCGCGCAGTATCTCCAGCAGCTTCTCTTCGCCAAACTGGTGCTGTTCCGCGTCTTCGGCCTCGTTCAGTCCGTCGGTGTATATAAACAGCGCGCGGCCCTTGGTGCTCTCCATCTCCTCGCCCTTATAGTCCATGTCGGGAAATAAGCCTATAGGCGCATTGGGCTCCATCTGCAGGAAGTCGCCCTGATTGTTGCCACCGCCTATCACTGGCGGATTGTGTCCCGCATTACAGTAATACAGGTGTCCGTTCTCCATATTCAGCATACCGATGAACATGGTCACAAACATGCCGTTCACGTTGTCCTCGCCCGATAGCTCTGCGTTCATGTGGTTGCATATCTCCGCTGGCATCAGGCCCTGATTGGCCATCGTGCGGAACAGTCGCGTGGCCTGCGCCATAAACAGCGATGCCGGCACGCCCTTACCACTCACGTCGCCCACGGCAAAGTACAGGTTGTGGCCGTTAATCACGTAGCCATACAGGTCGCCGCCCACCTCCTTGGCTGGCATCATCTTGGCATACAGGTCTAGTCCCTCGTATTCGGGGAATGTGCTTGGCACCATACTCATCTGTATGTCGCGGGCAATTCTCAGCTCACTCTCTATGCGCTCCTGCTGCGCCTTCATCTCGGCCATACGCTTGGCAGCGCGCCTGCGGAACAGTGTGTAGACTATAAAGAACGCCGTTATCAGCACCAGCGCCACCGCCAGAGCCAGAAATCGCTGTCGGTTCAGTCCTATCTGCTGTCGGGCTATCTCCTCGTCCTTCTTCTTCGTCTCGTAGATGGCGGCAAACTTGGCAGCCTCGCTCTCTTTCAGCCTTGTTATCGCCGAGTCCACATAGTTCAGCGCAGCTGTTCCTGCAGCCAGTGTCGAGTCAATGCGCCCTGCCTTCAGGTTCGCCTCGTATTTATCCTGCATCATATAGAAGTAGTCTACCGATGGCTCCACCCTCATCTCAGCGATAAAGTCGTCCAGCGCCTGGAAGTATTCGGCCGATTTGGCGTACTTTTTCGCCCTTTTCAGATACACCGCAGCCTTCACCCTTCCCGTGTTCGATTTGGAGTATTCCGTCTTCTCGAATTCCTTAAAAAACTTGTCGGCCTCCTTGCGGTTGTTCAGTCCCATCGCCACCATAGCATGTCCTATCAGCGCAAATCCCCTCACATTGTCCACATAGTGTGCAGGTGCAGTCCCGTGGTTCAACATCTTTTGTAGCATCGTATCCGTTCGGGCCAGCCACACGGCCGCCTTCTCGTACTCCTTATTCGTTTCGTACACAAAGGCTACGTTCTTGGCACACATGGCGCAGTTAAACGGCCCCACCCACGATGTATCGGCCTCTACCTGTTTCAAGATGGCGCGATAGGAGTTGTCGAACGATTCGGCCGCATCCTTTTTCTTTCCCAGATAGCTCTGGCTGGTACCCAGATACAAGTGCAGCATCATTTCCGATCCGCTGGCGCTTGCTCTAAAATCTTCCGGCATATTCAGCGTCTTCAGCTCTTCTATCATGGGCAGAGCTATTTGCAGCACCGCATCATGATCTCTTCGCAGCCCAAGTATCTGCACCAGTCCGCTCACGCAGGCCAGGCGCGACACGCTGTCCTTCCAGTAGGTAGGCACACAGCTGTCTATGGCATATCTGAACCATCGCTCAGCCTCGCCCAACTTATATAGCTGCACATACGTCTGTCCCTTATACTCTGCTGCTTCCAGCTTTGTCAGTTCGCCAATTGCTATCAAGCTGTCCTGGATTTCAAACAGCCTTGTTGTGTCCAGTTTCAGTATCTGCTGCACCATCAGGTGGTCGTTTTCCAGAATCTTCGTCAAGTCCATTTCCTGCTTTTTCTCGCACGCAGTCAACCCCACCAGTAGCACCACAAATATATACGCTAGTTTCTTCATTGTCAAAATGTCTTTAGGGTTAATAAATTGTTTTAGCATTGTTCACCCAACAAAAATACATGTATTGCATTTTCTCATAATGCATGTGCAAAGTTACATATTTTATATGTAACTACAAAATTATTTGTTAAGTATTTTAGTTAAACAATATTAAACAAAAAAACGAAAGGCAAAAGTTCTAGGGAAGTACAACCTGCATAACATGCATATCAACATAACAACATAACATGAACTATATGAGACAGGAGGGGTAATGACGGAGGGAGGGGAGTTTAGCGGAGACAAGAGAAAGAGAATATTATTATAATATAATATATTATATTAATATTATATATATTATAATATATATAATATTAAAGATTAAGAGCCATGCCCTAAGCAATGGTAAACACAACCCATGTTATGCTGTTATGTTGATATGCCTGTTATGCCCTTGTGTACGAACACCCACTTCACGAGGCACAAAATTACGGATATCTGGCCAAGAAATTACGGTTCGTGGACCACGAAGTGGTAGTGCGTTAGAGTTAATATGTTTTAACGAATTATTTTGACAAAATATTTGGTAGTTTCAAAATTTCTTCGTACCTTTGCACTCGCATTCAAGAAGATGCGAACGCAAGTAAAGGTGTCAATCATGAGAGGCAAATAACTTTAGTAATTAACCCATCAAAAACATCAACAAGTTATGGTAAAGTATTTATCTATTGAGGCAGAACAAGCAATTATACCCCCTTCTTCTTGTCGCGGAGGCGGCAGGGGAAGTAGACGGTGACGGTGGTGCCCTTGCCCTCCTCGGACTTGAGCGAGATTTCGCCATTCATGCCGTCGACGATAGCTTTACAAATAGACAGGCCCAAGCCAGAGTTCTTGTTGAACATGTTGAGCGCCTCATCGCCCTGAAGCACGTTTGAGATATTGCCATGGAACTTCTGTGGAATACCATCGCCAGTATCGATGATGCTGACCTGAAGACCATCGCGCTCGGCCTCGTAATTGATACAGATAGAGCCCTCGGTGGTGTGGCGAATGGCATTCTGCAACAGGTGCATCATGAGCTGATACATGAGGTTGGTATCGAGCGTACCCTTGCAATGAGGCGACAACTTGCTGCGCACAAATACCGACACGTTAGGCGACGCATCGCGCTGGGCCTCACGACGATAGCTGGCCATGAGCTCGGCCAGATTTACCTCGATAAGGGTGAAGGTCTGCACACCACTCTCGAAACTAGAAAGCTCGAGCAGCTGCGAGATAAAATACATGAGCTGATTGCCATCCTTGTTGATCTGAGTGAGCGAATCGGTAAGTTGCTCGGCCTTGGTATTCTCTACCCCCGTGGCGAGCAGATCGTTACTCTTGGAAATGATGTTGTTGAGGGGATTACGCAGCGCATTGCTGACGTTGGCAAGAAACACCGTCTTGATATGCTCGGAACGACGCGCACGATCGACCTCCTTATGCAACAACGTAAGATAATACTTACGAAATACATAAAAACCAGCTGCCCCAACCAGCAACAAAAGTACAATGATAATCTGCCAAATATCCATAGGTGTAGTAATTATATAAAAATCCAGGTGCAAAGATACGCAATAATAACATAGGATGAAACAAAAAGGCAGTTAACTAATGTTAACCGCCCTTTTATTGTTATGCGATATCTATCTGTCGGGATAGCTTAACTTTCTCTTCGACCACCTTAGGCAACTCTACCGTAAGAACGCCATTGTCTACGCGTGCCTTGATGTCCTCCTTTTTCACATCATCTGGTAGTATCAGCGTCTGCTCGAACTTTGAGTATGAGAACTCGCGACGCAGGTAGCGTGTATTCTTATCCTCATCCTTGTGTTCCTGCTTGCTCTCCATCTTGATGATGAGGTTGCCCTCGTCGTTGATGTGAACATTAAAATCCTCCTTCTTCATGCCCGGTGCTGCAAGTTCTACTGTGTAGGCCTTAGAGCTCTCTTTAACGTTGATGGCTGGTGCCGTGTAGTTGTTCTTTGGAACAAAATCGGTATCGAACAAATCACTGAATACACTAGGAATCCAACTGTTACTTCTCATTACTGGCATCATAATTTTTACCTCCTAATTCTATTGTTTTAAATTGATTAAACATGTTGTGAACTTTGGTTATGTTATTACCGCCGTTCGATAGGTAAGAGGCAAAAGGCGTGCCTGATGAGACCACCCCGGGGGATATCCTACTCAGGAGGGGGAAATGTACGTCATAATGACAGAATTTGCTGACAGATTGACAGAGCAGAAGCTACGGTGGGCACATCGGAGATGACTACAGAGTGCTTGCCACTACCCTCGCGAAAATTGCACTGGCGGGGATTGTTAGACACATAATGGAGTATGCGACCAAAGGCATCGCTCTGGAAGTATGGGCTATCATCGCGCGACACGAAGTAGAAGTACATCTTCTGCTGTTTGAGCATAATCTTCTCGATGCCAAGCTGCTTGCCTGCCACACGCAGGGGCACCACCAGTATCAGCTCCTCGCTGACGGCAGGGATAGGACCAAAACGGTCTACGAGGCGTTTGCGATAGGCATCGAGCTGGAGATCGAGTTGGGTGCTGTTAGCCAGATTGTCGAGCTCGCGATAGAGCAGCATGCGCTCGGAGTCGCTGGGCACATACTGATCGGGGAAGTACATCTCGATGTCGGAATCGAGGGAGCAATCGTCGACCCAAGGGCCGGACGAAGCGCCATCCCCCGCCCGCTGGGCGGGGGTGGCGTCTTCGTTCCTCAACTCCGCCATGGCCTGGTTGAGGATTTTCTGATAGGTCTCGTATCCCAGGTCGGCGATAAATCCGCTCTGCTCGGAGCCTAAGAGATTGCCTGCGCCACGGATGTCGAGATCCTGCATGGCGATGTTGATGCCAGAGCCAAGATCGGAGAAGTTCTCGAGGGCCTCCAGGCGGCGACGACTCTCAGGATTGAGCACTGAGAGCGGTGGGGCCAACAGATAGCAGAAGGCCTTGCGATTGCCTCGACCCACACGACCACGCATCTGGTGGAGGTCGGAGAGTCCGAAGTTGTGCGCCCCATTAATAATAATGGTATTGGCATTGGGTATATCGATACCGTTCTCGACAATGGTGGTTGAGAGCAGTACATCGTAGTCGTAATTAGAGAAGTCGAGGATGATCTTTTCCAGTTGCTCAGGCTTCATCTGTCCGTGACCTATGGCGATACGGGCATCGGGCACGTACTTCTGTATGAGCTCTGCGATGCGCTCCAGATCGGAGATGCGGTTGTTGACAAAGTACACCTGACCATTGCGCGACATCTCGAAGTTGATGGCCTCGGATACTATCTCGGGCGAGAACGTATGAATCTCGGTCTGTATGGGATAGCGGTTGGGCGGTGGCGTCTGGATGACGCTGAGATCGCGCGCGCCAACCAGCGAGAACTGGAGGGTGCGAGGAATAGGCGTGGCTGACATGGTGAGAGTGTCGACAGAGGTCTTCATCTGGCGGAGTTTCTCCTTGGTAGATACGCCGAACTTCTGCTCCTCGTCGATGATAAGCAGGCCAAGATCCTTGAATTTGATGGTCTTGGAGATAAGGCGATGGGTGCCAATGATGATATCTATCTTGCCATCGGCCAGATCTTTCTGTATCTGGGTGGTGTCCTTCTGAGTGCGGGCGCGCGTGAGGTAATCTACACGTACAGGCATGCCTTCGAGTCGCTTAGAGAAGGTGCGGAAGTGCTGATAAGCCAGCACGGTGGTAGGCACCAGCACAGCCACCTGTTTGCTATCGCAAGCAGCCTTGAAGGCGGCACGCACAGCCACCTCGGTCTTACCAAAGCCCACATCGCCACAAACCAGACGGTCCATAGGGCGCGCACGCTCCATATCGGCCTTCACGTCCTGAGTAGCTTTCAACTGATCGGGGGTATCCTCGTAGAGGAACGAGGCCTCGAGCTCGTGCTGCATATAGGAGTCGTGACTGAAGGCAAAACCCTTTTCGCGACGACGCTTGGCGTAGAGTTTTATCAGGTCGCGCGCTATCTCCTTGATGTGCGCCTTGGTGCGCTCCTTGAGGCGCTCCCACTGGCCCGTGCCAAGACTTGACAGGCGTGGTGCCTCGCCATTGTCATGCCCCTTATATTTGGCCACCTTATAAAGCGAGTGGATGGACACGTAGATGGCATCGCCATTCTGGTAGATGAGTTTGATCATCTCCTGGTAGCCATCGCCCTGAGGCATACGAACCAAGCCGCCAAACTTGCCCACGCCATGGTCTACGTGCACCACAAAGTCGCCAATCTCAAACTGCTGTATCTCCTTGAGCGTAAGGGCCATCTTGCCGCTACGGGCCTTGTCGCTCTTGAGGTTGTACTTGTGGAAGCGGTCGAATATCTGATGATCGGTAAAGAAGCAGACGCGGAGATCGTCGTCGATAAAGCCCTCGTGCAGTGTTTTATCTACTGGTGTAAAGCGGATGGCACTCTGTTCGCCCTCAGTTTCAGCACGCTGAGCGAAGATATCCTTGAGGCGCTCGTTCTGCTTGGCGCTATCAGCCAGTATATAGATCTGGTAGCCCTGCTGCAGATAATTATCGAACGCCTGAAAAAGCAGTTCGAAATTCTTGTGGAACAAGGGCTGAATGGTAATATTGAAGCGGATGACGCTGCAATCGGCCACAGAGGCACGATGGCCAAAGTCTATGCGACGGAAGTTCTCAGCCTGCGACATAAACTGCGGTCCAGTAACCAAGGGCATACCCTCTTGGAAACACTGATCGATGACATCGCGCACGTAGAGGTAATCCTTGGTGGCGATAATGGTATCCTCAGGCAGCAGCGACAGGAATGGCTCTTGTGCTGCATCGCTGGCCTCGAGCTCGGGTACTATCTCTACCCTATCGCGTGCATCGAGCGAGAGCTGATCCTCGACCTGGAAGGTGCGGACTGAATCGACATCATCGCCAAAGAAATCGATGCGATAAGGATACTCGCAGCTATACGAGAAGACATCGAGAATAGAACCACGCAGCGCAAACTGACCTGGCTCGTAGACATAGTCGACCTCAGAGAAACCAAGGTCGCGCAATTGGCGAACCACCTCGCCCACTGCTATTTCATCGCCTTGCTTTATTACTAATGTACGCGAAGAGAGTGTCTGCTTGGGCACTACCATCTCGGCGAGGGCCTCAGGGTAGGTTATCACGTAGAGGTGAGAGGTGAGAGGTGAGAGGTGAGAGATTTGCGTTAAGACCTCAGTGCGGAGGATCTGCGAGGCGGGGTCGAGCTGGCCATACTTGATGGCACGGCGATAGCTGCTGGGGAAGAAGAGCACACGGCGCTGGCCTAAAAGTTGGGTTAGGTCGTGATAAAAATAGCCCGCCTCTTCAGCATCCTGAAGGATAAACAGGAATGGTACAGAACACTTGGCAGCCAGACTGCCAAACAACATTGGGGCGCTGGAGCCCAACAGTCCCTCGAGGAAAAGCCTGCGAACGGAGGGATTTCCTATCTCATGAGCCAGAGCTGACACCTGTGGCAACTTGGCATAAACTTTCTCTAAATCTTCTAACTTCATTGAATTGCGTGCAAATTTACTACTTTTTAGGCACGAATTTCACGAATTTCACGAATTTTATCTTATTTTTCGCGTAATTCGCGTAATTCGTGCCAAATAATCTGTATCTTTGCAGCGTTTAAAGCTTATAAAGAAATGCATCAGAGTGATAGTATTGTTATAATTCCTACCTATAACGAGAAGGAGAATATCGAGAAAATTATACGTGCGATATTCGCCCTTGAGAAGAGTTTCCACATACTGGTTATCGATGACGGATCGCCCGACGGTACAGCAGCAATTGTTAGCAGACTGATATCCACCGAGTTCGAAGGTCGCCTGCACATTGTGGAGCGTAGCGGAAAGCTGGGCTTGGGTACTGCCTACATCGCAGGATTTAAGTGGGCACTGGAGCACGACTACGAGTACATATTCGAGATGGATGCCGACTTTAGTCACGACCCCAACGACCTGCCACGCCTTTATGCAGCCTGCCACGACGAGGGTTACGATGTGGCTATAGGTAGTCGCTACGTATCAGGCGTTAACGTAGTGAACTGGCCCATAGGACGTGTGTTGATGAGCTATTTTGCATCGAAATACGTGAGGATAGTGACTGGATTCAACGTGCACGACACCACCGCAGGATTTAAGTGCTACAAGCGCCGCGTGCTGCAGACCATCGAGCTGGACAAGATACGCTTTAAGGGCTACGCCTTCCAGATAGAAATGAAGTACACCGCCTATAAGATTGGTTTCAAGATAAAGGAGGTATCAGTAATCTTTGTGAATCGCAGAGAGGGCGTGAGCAAGATGTCGGGCGGCATATTCGGAGAGGCATTCTTCGGAGTGATGAAGCTGCGCTGGGATGGATGGACACGCAAGTACCCGAAGATTAAAGATTAAACATTAAAGATTAAACATTGATGATTACCTTACTATATAGAATCTACCAATTTATTATCTGCTTGCCTGGAATTGTGCTGATGACGATGATCACAGCACTCGAAGTGGGAGTAGGCACAGCCATAGGCAATGGCCACTTCTGGGGATACTGGCCTGGACACATGTGGGGAAAAATCATCCTGAAGATGTTTTTGATACCCGTAAAGGTGGAGGGACGCGAGAACCTGGAGAAAGACCAGAGCTACGTGTTTGTGGCCAACCACCAGGGATCGTTCGACATATTCCTGATTTACGGACACCTAAATCGCAACTTCAAGTGGATGATGAAACAGCAGCTACGCAAGGTGCCATTCCTGGGATATGCCTGCGAGAAGAGTCACCAGATATTTGTTGACAAACGCGGACCAAGCAAAATACGCAAGACCTACGAAGAGGCACGCGAGATACTGAAGGAGGGCTACAGCGTAACCGTATTCCCTGAGGGAGCACGATCGTTTACAGGCCACATGGGCCACTTTAAGAAGGGTGCCTTTGCGCTGGCTGACGAGTTGCAGTTGCCCGTGGTTCCGCTAACCATCAATGGTTCGTTCGACATACTGCCACGCATGAAGGGATTCAACTTTGTGAACTGGCACCCCATGACGCTTACCATCCACCAACCCATATATCCCGTAGGACAAGGTCAGGAGAACATCGATGCCACCATGCTTCAGGCTTACGACTCTGTAATGTCATCGCTCGACCCCAAATATCAGGGATTTGTAGAAAATCCTGATCAATGATAGCTCGTGCGCCATACCTGTTTCTGCTGTTGATCATGGTACCCGACTTGTACTTTGATCTGCACTACTGGCGCCACAAGTTTCCATTGGCCAAGCGACTGTTATACTGGCTGCCATCAGCCATACTCATAGCCTACACGCTGAAGCTGACCTACGAGCCGGAGTTCATACCCGCCAACCCTAACATACTGTACATCTACCTGCTGTTGTTAGGACTGGTATCTGTGCCCAAGTTAGCATTTATGCTGTGCTCCATCACGGGACTGGTTGCCAGCAAACTGGTGCGACTATTTAAGCGCAACAAGCACCGCAAGTCCAAGAACTACGGCAATCTGGTGGGCGCCATCGCCACCGTGCTGATATGGTATGTGGTGCTGTATGGCGCATTTATCGGATTCCAGAAACTGGAGGTAAACCACCACACCTATACATCGCCCGACCTGCCAAAGGCCTTTGATGGCTACAAGATTGTGCTCTTCTCGGATGCACACGTGGGCACCATGACTGGCAAGAAGCAATGGATGCTGGAGAGGGCCGTGAACACCATGAACGCCCAAGAGGCTGACATGATAGTGTTTACAGGCGACCTGCAGAACGTGAAGCCCAAGGAACTGGTGGAGCAGAAAGAGCTGCTGAGCAGTCTGAAGGCGAAAGATGGTGTATACAGCGTACTGGGCAACCACGACTACGACAAATACATGCACCCCGTAGATAATCGCGAGGTGCAGCAATGCAAGGAGACCATCAACATGGAAAAGCGCATGGGCTGGAACTTGCTGCTGAACGAGCATCGCACCATACGTAGAGGTGGCCAATCCATCACCATCGCAGGTATGGAGAACGATGGCGACGGAAAGCGATTCCCACAGCGTGGCAACATCAATAAAGCGATAGGTAAGGAAAAGGGATTTGTGCTGATGCTAGAACACGATCCTGACTCGTGGCGCAGAAAAATCATCCCTGACGGAAGAGCACAACTCACGCTGAGCGGACATACACATGCCATGCAGTTCTCAGTGTTAGGCTGGAGCCCCATGCAGCTATTAGGCAAGGAGTGGAACGGATGGTACAAAGAGGGTGAACAATCGCTATTTGTTACAGCTGGATTAGGAGCGCTTATCCCATTCCGCTTTGGTTCTACTGCAGAGATTGTGGTGATAGAACTACGCGCCAACATCTAACCATTTACGGAGCACCTCAGCAGGTATGCCACGTCGACGTGCGTAATCGTGCAACTGGTCTTCGCCTATCTTCCCAATCGAGAAATACTTGGCTTTAGGATTAGCTATCATCATGCCCGAGACACTGGCGTGAGGCTTCATGGCGCCACTCTCAGTGAGTCGGATGCCTATCTGCTTCATATCCAGTATTTCATCGAGCACAAAGTTCAGACTGGTATCTGGCAGCGATGGATAGCCTACTGCAGGACGAATGCCTTGGAAACGCTCTATCAACAAATCTGGGATAGAGAGATCTTCGTCCTTGGCATAGCCCCAAATTTCCTTGCGAACCTGTAGGTGCAACACCTCAGCTGCAGCCTCAGCCAATCTATCAGCCAGCAACTGCACCATCATCTTCTGATACACATCGTCATCAAAATCTGTCTCAAGGCCAATGTCGACGGTTGTGGCGAAAAGGCCAAGTTTAGAGGTGAGAGGTGAGAATTTAGAGGTGAGAGGTGAGAAGCTAGAAGCTAGAGATGTGTTTAGAGGGCGGAGGAAATCTGCGAGACAGAGGTATGGCGGATTGCCCTGCTGCTGGCGCAGACAAGGAATGCTGGCCACACGCACAGGATGCTTAACGCCACACTCCTGGCACATCATGTTGCGATAAATCACAATATCATCGTCTTCGCTATGCGCATCGAAGAGTTCGAATACGGCATATACCTTATATTTATTGTCCAGCTCTTGGAGTTTGGTTAGGGCTTCGCGCTGCATGCGCTGCTTCTCTGCCTCGTCCTTTACCTGCCAGGCATAGAAGTAGTAAACCCAGTTGATATAGGGCACAAGCTCAGAGATGCTATAGGTGAATTTCATCTGAAAGTAACGGGCTGTCCGATATAGTTTGTGTCTACCACGCCATCGCAGTATACAGTATGACCATTACAGATGGTACGCTCTACGCGCCACAGATACATGTGGTTCTCCATGGGGCTCCATCCGCACTTGCTCAGGATAATGTCCTTGGTAACAGTCCAACCCGTATTGGGGCGAACCAACACGATGTCAGCCTGATAGCCCTCACGCAGAAAGCCGCGACCACGAACCCCGAATAGTTCCGCAGGATTGTGGCACATCAGCTCTACCAATCGCTCGAGTGTGAGCACACCCTGATCCACCAGTTCGAGCATAGTTACCAGCGAGAACTGAATCATAGGCATACCACTGGCAGCCTTGCTGCATCCACCCTCCTTCTGACTCAACAAGTGTGGTGCGTGGTCGGTACCAATCACCGTTACACGTCCATCAGCCACAGCTTGGCGCAAGGCATCGCGATCAGCCAGACTCTTGATGGCAGGATTGCACTTGATGCGCGTGCCTAATGCGTTGTAGTCGCGATCGCAGAAGTAAAGGTGCGATGGTGTTACCTCGCAGGTGAGAAGGTGAGAGGGTGAGGAGGTGAGGAGCTCCAACTCCTTAGCTGTAGTGAGGTGGGCGATGTGGAGGCGGGCGTGGTGCTTGGTGGCCAGCTCTACTGCCAGTTTTGTGCTCTGGTAGCAGGCCTCAGTACTGCGAATCTCTGGGTGATGCGTCACCTTGGGGTCATCGCCATACAATCGCTTGGCCTCAGCCATATTACGATTGATAATCTCTGTATCCTCGCAATGCACCATGATGGGCATGGTGGCAGTAGAGAAAATCTTATCTAATGCCTCACGACGATCAACCAGCATATTGCCTGTAGAGCTGCCCATAAAGAGCTTGATGCCAGGAATACGATGGGGGTCGAGCTGCGAAAAAAGGTCTACGTTATTGTTGGTGGCGCCAAAAAAGAAGCTATAGTTCACGTGGCTCTTCTGTGCTGCCAGCGCAAACTTATCTTCAAGTGCTTGGAGTGTAGTAGTCTGCGGATTGGTGTTAGGCATATCAAAATAGGTAGTGATGCCTCCAGCAGCTGCTGCCCTACTCTCGCTGTCTATATCAGCCTTCTCTGTGAGTCCAGGCTCACGAAAATGCACATGATCGTCAATCAAACCAGGTAGTACGAAACATCCCGAAGCATCGATTACTTCATCGAATGATGCGTTCGGGATGGTGTTTCCTTCTACAATCTTAGTTATCTTAGAATCTTCGACGATAATAGAACCGTCGAATATGTTGTTCTCGTTAACGAGCGTTCCGTGTTGAATCAGGAGTCTCATCTCTGGTGTCGTCTACAAGTCCGTTCTGGCGAGCCTGAATCTCATTAGCAATCTGGTAATACTGCTTAACGTATGGATCGGCCTTGAATTTCTTGGTTGCCTTGCTCATAATATCCTCAATCTGAGGTGTAAGGATAGGATACTGATAGTTGCCTGTAACCATCATAAACACACCAGGACCCAGCACATTATCGAAGTTCTCTACGATAAAGTTGGTTACCAGCGAGTCTTCCTGCATAGCGATGCGATTGGCCTCAGCAGAGAGTTTGCGATTGATGACCTCCTCGTCTTCGCCCTCGAGCAGCATCTGGCTCTGCTTGTGCGACAGCTCGTTGAGCTCGTTGCCCAGCTGGTCGTGACGCTTCATAAACTCATAGAGTTTCTCATTGAGAGGCGAACCTGTAACGGTGCGACTGGTGTTATCGATGTGTATCTCGATATCGCCTGCCTCAACCACTACTGGCATCATCAGGGGTTCATCATCCATATAGAGGTTAGCCAGCTTGATGGTGTCAAGCAGACCAGTGAATTTGAATTTTCCATGTACTACGTCGCACGAGTCAAGGTTTTTAAGCTCGTCGTTAACCATAGTTTTCAGGTATAGTTTGCTTCCATCAAGGGCCGATACAGAGGTAGAGCCCTGAATGGTATATGACTCAGCACACGATATAAACGTAACTGCTGTTAGTAATGCATAAAATATCTTGTTCATAACATATTGTTTTCGGCCGCGAAATTACAACTATATATTGAGGTATGAAAATAATTTTGCGCATTTTAAAACAAATGCGCAATCTTTTAATTATTTTTTTGCCTCTTTTTCGAGTTCAGAGCCAATTCTGTGCATAGAATAGAGTTGGAGTAAGGCTGCAATGAGCAGCACAATGACCCACTTGTTGTACACATATTCTATATAATTAATGTAGCTCAGGCCCAGAATATTGCTCTTATTGGCAAACATGAGCAGGGCTGCCACCAGAAAAAGCACATCGCTCAGCACCATCATGCGACGCAGGCGGCGAATGGTGAAGTTATTACCCTCGTAGCGCTGATACATCTGCATCGATGCAAAGCCTATGGCGCCCAGGGCGTAGATATAGGGGGCACTACCCCATCCCAGCAACGTGGTGCCTGCACCCACTGCCATCAGTATACCACCAAACAGGAATATGGCGGTTTGTATCTTATTCAACTCTCTCATTGGTTTCAAGTGGTTTTGCTTCACGTTCGTCGTCGCTCAGAACAAATATGTCCTCATCGTCTGCCTTCATGTAGTAACGCTCGCGGGCTATCTTCTCCATAGCCTTTGGGTTCTTCTGCAGTTCCTTAATCTGAGCCTGATCGCGCTGGAAGTCAGCATTATATTTTTCCTTCTCGCTCTCCAGTTCACTTATTCGCTGGGTATTCTTGAAGTGGTTCCACAAGCTGTTGTCATCCAGGAATCCCACCAGCAGTACGCCAAGGACACAGACCACGGCATATTTGAAATATACCGAACGCCACATACGCAGAACGTAAGCCTTTATACTCGTCAAAACTTTCATAAATTAATTAATTTGGCTGCAAAGTTATAACTTTTTGGGCACGGATTACACGGATTAACACAGATTAATAATAATTTTCTAAAAAAATCCGCGAAATCCGTGTAATCCGTGCCTAAAATTCTGTATCTTTGCACCACAAAATCAATAAATAGCAATATGGAATATATCGTTTCGGCCAGAAAATACCGTCCGTTGAGCTTCGACACGGTGGTGGGGCAGGCAGCCCTGACCACTACGCTGAAGAATGCTGTTAAGAGCGGCAAGCTGGCTCATGCCTACCTTTTCTGCGGTCCGCGAGGTGTGGGTAAAACCACCTGCGCGCGCATATTTGCCAAGGCCATTAACTGCCAGAACCCCACTGCCGAGGGCGAGGCTTGTAATGAGTGTGAGTCGTGCCAGTCGTTCAATGAGCAGCGCTCACTCAACATCTTCGAGCTCGATGCTGCATCCAACAACTCAGTAGAGCACATCAAGACGCTGATGGAGCAAACCCGCATCCCACCGCAGCTTGGCAAGTACAAGGTGTTTATCATCGACGAGGTTCACATGCTGTCAACAGCTGCGTTCAACGCATTCCTGAAGACACTCGAGGAGCCACCCGCACACGTGATATTCATTCTGGCCACTACCGAGAAACATAAGATTCTGCCCACCATCCTGAGCCGTTGCCAGATATACGACTTTGAGCGTATGACCATCCGCAACACCATCGACCACCTGAAGCATGTGGCCCAGCAGGAGGGTATCACCTACGAGGAGCAGGCGCTGGCAGTGATTGCCGAGAAGGCTGATGGCGGTATGCGAGATGCACTCTCGATATTCGACCAGGCAGCCTCATTCTGTCAGGGCAATATCACTTACGATAAGGTAATAGAGGATTTGAACGTGCTCGACAGCGAGAACTACTTCAAGATTATCGACCTCTCTATAGATAATAAGGTGAGCGACATCATGGTGCTGCTCAATCAGGTTATCAATAAGGGCTTTGATGGTGGACTGCTGATACAGGGTCTGGCCAAGCATGTGCGCAACGTGCTGATGGCGCGCGACCCACAGACACTGCCTCTGCTCGAGGTGAGCGACCAGATGCGCGAGCGCTATCAGGAGCAGGCCAAGCGATGCCAGATACCTTTCCTCTACGATGCGCTGAAGCTGATGAACCAATGCGACATCAACTATCGCCAGTCGAGCAACAAGCGACTGCTGGTTGAGCTGACTCTCATCGAGATAGCTCAGATTACCCAGCCCGCTGAAGATGGTGCCAGCGCGGGGCGCAAGCCCAGAAGACTGAAATCCCTGTTTAGGACCCTGATACAGCAGAGTCAGCCCAAGAAGACCACGGCCCCACAGGTAGCCGCGGCTGCACCCGCTGTATCAACAAGCAAGGCTGGCGACATAGCCAGCAAGCTGAGCGATTCGCAAAGCCCAACTACAGCCACCCCCGTTAAGAAACCCGCCATCACCCTGGATGGCATCGGATTCTCGTGGAACAAGCTGCGCAGCAAGGGCGAGAAGACCACTAAGGGCGGCATGCAGATCATACCAGGCTCTATCAATCTGCCCACAGGACAGGAAAGGGAGACTGATGCCCAATTTACACAGACCGACTTGGAATTTCAATGGATGTCGATGTGCAACCGCATGCCCCAGAAATATAGCGGCATAGCCACCCGCATGAAGAATATGAACCCTACGATTACCGAGTTTCCCGCTGTAGAGGTGGTTGTAGACAACGAACTCATCAAGCAGGAAATCGAGGAAATCCAAGGTAGCATCACCAAGACTTTGCAGATATATCTGCACAACGATCATCTGCAGTTAAGCGTACGCGTGGCTGAGCAGAAGGAGAAGATAAAGATACTAAGTCGTAAAGAGCAATACGACCAGATGGCAGAAAAAAATCCTGCCGTAGCAAAACTACAGCAGGCATTCGATTTAGAGTTGGCTTGAGTCTCACGGACCCAAGCCAATTTCTTTTCTAGTTTTACTCCCCAAGAATTTGCTTGAGCAGGGCGATACACTCGTCGCGGTTTACGGGTTTCGACAGGAATCCGTTACAGCCAGCAGCCTCAGCTGCAGCACGGTCACTGTCGAATGCGTTAGCCGTCAGAGCCACTACAGGCAGTTCAGGATGCTTCTGCTTAATGTTCCTGGTGGCCTCGAGTCCATCCATAATCGGCATTTTGATGTCCATCAGCACTAGGTCGTAGGTGTTGGCCTCAACCATCTCTACTGCCTCCTTACCATTCTTGGCACGATCGAACTCAAAATCTTTCTTCAGCAGGTACGTCATCAATACGTAGTTGCTGTCATTGTCTTCTGCTACTAGAATCTTTTTCATAATAGTTCCACCTTTTTATATTAATTAGTTACTTTCCAAGTCTGTCCTTCCACATCTTGCTCATATCCTCCAGCGTCTTGCCCTTGGTCTCAGGCACAAGTCGCCATACAAATACAGCTGCTACAACACAGATGATGCCATAGAGTCCATAGGTAAACCAGTGTCCAAAGTCGTCGCCCTCAGTCAGGTGCATGTTGAACATGGGCACAAACGAACTTGATACGATGAAGTTAGAAATCCACTGGAATGCCACAGCGATAGCCACAGCGCCACCACGGATGGTGTTGGGGAAGATCTCAGCAATGAGCACCCATGTGATGGGGCCCCACGAGAACATGAACGATGCAGAGTAGATGAGCAGCGACGCAGCTGTTACCAGCTCCAGACCAGCATGACCAAAGGTCACTGCCACACCGAATGCACCCAGTGCCATGCCCAGCGAACCACTGATGAGCAGAGGCTTGCGGCCCCACTTCTCAACGGTAAATACAGCTACCAGCGTGAACGAGATATTGATGATACCCATAAATACGGTCAGCATCATGGGGTCGTCCATACCCATATCGCCAAATATACGTGGTGCGTAGTACAGCACAGCGTTGATACCTACAGCCTGCTGGAACACACTCAGCATGATACCCACGAAGATACACAGAGCACCATAGGTCATCAGTTTCTCGGTCTTTACCACCATGGTATCCTTGATGTCCTGCAGAATCTGCTTGGCCTTCAGGGTGCCATTGATCTTAGCCAGAATACCCTCGGCCTTCTGATCCTGACCAATTGATACCAGATAACGTGGTGTCTCAGGCACAAAGCAAATCAGCAGTGCAAAGAGTCCTGCAGGCACAGCCTCGCTTCCGAACATGTAACGCCAACCTGTGGTAACAGTCCACTGGGCAGCGGGGTTAATGGCAGCGATGCCCTTACCCATCTCCTCAACAAGTGGCTGGATGTGGTCGCCCAGAATGAAGAAGTTAACGAAGTAAACCACCAGCTGACCAAAAATGATGGCAAACTGGTTCCACGAAACCAGCATACCACGGATGTTAGATGGTGCCACCTCGCCAATATACATTGGGCAGATAGCTGAAGCCAGACCTACACCGATACCACCAATCACGCGATAGATGTTGAACATGATGAGCAGCGCGTAGGTAGGTGTGCCATACTCAAAGAACAAGAACTCAGGATCCATCGATCCCAGTGCTGAGATAAAGAACAGCAGTCCTGCAATGATCAGCGACTTTTTACGACCAAGGTTAGTAGCCAGGAATCCTGAGATGGCCGAACCTATGATACAGCCTATCAGGGCGCTGGCAGAGGTAAAACCATGCCAAGCATCCGAATAGGCAAAATCCTTCGACTCCATGAAGAATGCCTGTAGTCCCTTTTCTGCTCCTGAGATAACGGCAGTGTCGTATCCGAAGAGCAGGCCGCCAAGTACTGCGACCATTACAATTGAAATCAGGTAGGCCTTGCTACCCTGTTCTGTTTGATTCGTCATAATTATTCTGTTTTAAGTTTAATTGGCAAGCTAAGTGTAAAGGTGGTTCCCAGGGCTGATGTCTTTTCGAGCGTCAGTGTTCCTCCCAGTTTCTCTGCTGTTTCGTGGCAGTAAGCCAGTCCCAGTCCCAGGCCCTCCTTGAATTCGTCTACCTTCACAAATCTGTCGAAGATGGTGCTGATCTTGTCGTCAGGTATGCCGCATCCAGTATCCTCGATGGTGAAGTTGAAGAAGTCGGCCACCTTCTTGAGTGTCAGTCGGATGTATCCCTCCTCTGTAAACTTGGTGGCATTCTCCAGTATGTTACCCAGCATCTGCAGCAGGCTGTCGCTGTTGGTTACCAGCTTCTTCTCCTCGCCTTCAGCCAGGTCTTCCAGTTCCACCTTTATCTTCGTCTGGTCTACTGCAGGCATGGCGCTGATGGCGCGCTTGCAGATGTCCAGTGCATCACACACCTCCACATCCTTCAGCAGATCCTTACTATGTTCGTTGGCCAGCGCCAGCATCTTGTTCACCAGCGATGTGATGTGACTGGTGTTCTTGCTGATGGTGTCGGCTATGCCCTTGCGCTCTGATGGCTCAAACTCCGAGCCCTCTTCTGTCAGCACCTGGGTAAATCCGTTGATGATGTTCAGCGGTGTACGTATCTCGTGACTCACGCTACGTATAAACTCCGTCTTCATCTCGTCAGCAGCAGCCACCTGCTTGTAGGCAGCTTTCAGCTCGCGGTTCTTCTTCACCAGCATATCCTGGTAGCGGCGCTTACCGTAGATGGTCATTGCAAGACCAATGATCAGCATCAGTGCCAGCACCATGGCCATCACCAGTACGATGTTCATCACACGCGAAGCCTTCTGACCCTGGCGCAGCAGCACCATCTCGTCTTCCTGCTTCTGTATGTTCTCAGCTATCATCACGCCAGTAATCGAGTCGCGCTTGTGCATCAGCTCGCGCTGGGTCATAAATGCCTTCTCGTTGTCGCCTATGTAGCGATATATGTCGCAGCGCAGCAGGTAACGTTCCTTCATATTGGCCAGCGCCTCTACGTCCTTCAGTGCCTTCTCGCTATTGCCATCCAGCAGTGTCTTATATATGCGCGCGTACGGAAGAAATAGGTCTCCTATCTGGTTTGGATTAAACTTGTCGGCCCCTTCTGCCTTATTGTAGTTCTCATAGAAGCCGTCGTAATCCTTCTGCTTGAACTTCACGATAGCCTTCATCGCCAGTGCATCAGCCATCACGCGCCAGTATTCCTTCTGGTCCTTGTGGCGTTCCAGCTCCTTCATATCTTCCTCAAGCCACTTCAGCGTCTCCTGTGTGTCGTTGTTCAGCTGTATGTGGGCCATCGTCAGATATAGGAAGCTCAGTCCGTCGCGCTCGTATTTCGTACCTTTTATCAGTTCTATCGCCTTCTTCAGTTCCTCTACTGCGCCAGGTATGTTTCCGCAGGCGTTGTACACGTGTCCCAGCATCTTCGGCGCCAGGAACTGCTCGTCTGTTGCCTCATACTTACGTCTCACCAGGTCGTCCTTCATCGTGTTGGCTATGTGGTAGGCATCATGTATATTCATTCGGTCCAGATTATACATTATTCCACACGTCCACGAATCGTAGTACGCCTCGTTATCCCTATCCTCTATCGCATGGGCCTGATATGCCCAACATGCCGCGTAAACCACACTTGGGTTCTCTTGCTGACATGTTGCCCACATGGCCGAGCGCAGTTTATGGTGCTCAAGAGTATCTTTGCAATGCTCAGTCTGCGCCTCTGCTTGGGGTGTAACCATCAGAGTTACAAGACCTAACATAAATTTCATCCAATGGTTGGTCATTACTTATTGTTGGTTTATTATAAAATTCCTCGGCAAAATTAACGTTTTTCTTCCAAATCGCCAAACTTTTTTGGCACTAAAACGTTATTTTTTGTATAAACTACACCATTCTCAGAATTTTTATGTATTTTTGTACCCGCTAGCAACTAATTACGAAACGAAATATGAAACATTTAACAACTATGCTTCTGCTAGCCACCAGCCTGAGTGCTGGGGCACAGACTCACGTTTTCGACGTGAACACTAAGAAACTTGGGGCTCCCGTACAGCCTACGATGTACGGCATCTTCTTCGAGGACATCAACTATGCTGCTGATGGTGGACTCTATGCCGAGCTGGTCAAGAACCGCTCGTTCGAGTTCCCCAACGCCTTTACCGGATGGGACATCTCTGGTAAGGTAACGCTGATGAACGATGGTCCCTTCGAGCGCAATCCTCACTACGTACGTCTGGCACCTTCAGGCCACAGCGATCGCCACACCATGATCGAGAATCACGGATTCTTTGGCATGGGCGTCAAGGGTGGTCAGGAGTACCGCTTCTCAGTATGGGCGCGCGTACCCGATGGCGGCAAGGCCAAGCTGTGGGTCGACATTGTGGATAATGCCACGATGGACGAAGACCAGAAACTGGGCAACGCTGGCGTTGAGGTTTCAGGCAGCGAGTGGAAGAAGTACACCGCCATCATCAAGCCTAAGCGCACCTTTGCCAAGGCGCACCTGCGCGTTTGGGGCGATAGCAAGGTTACCACCGATCTTGAACACGTCAGCCTCTTTCCAGTCGACACTTGGAAGGGTCGCGAGAATGGCATGCGTAAGGACCTGGCTCAGGCACTCTGCGATATGCACCCTGGCGTATTCCGCTTCCCTGGTGGATGTATCGTAGAGGGTACCGATCTGGCCACACGCTATCAGTGGAAGAACACCGTGGGCCCAGTAGAGAATCGCCCACTCAACGAGAACCGCTGGCACTACACCTTCACCAGCCGCTATTATCCTGACTATTTCCAGAGCTACGGACTTGGTTTCTTCGAGTTCTTCCAGCTCTGCGAGGACTTCGGCTCTGAGGCGCTGCCCGTCATCTCTTGCGGACTCTCATGCCAGTTCCAGAACCCCGACCCCACCAAGCCTGGCGTTCATGTAGCTATCGAAGACCTTGAACCATATATCCAGGACGCGCTCGACCTCATCGAGTTTGCCAATGGTCCTGCTGACTCTAAGTGGGGCAAGGTACGCGCTGATATGGGGCACCCCGCTCCCTTCAACCTCAAGTTCATAGGTGTTGGTAATGAGCAGTGGGACTACGACGATGCCCATGGCGGCTACGGTCCTGTGTTCACCGCACGTCTCAAGAAGTTCAGCGATGCCATCCGCAAGAAGTATCCCAATATCAAGCTCATTGGTACCACAGGTCCTAACTCCGAGGGATGGGACTTCGACCTGCTGCAGCCTCGCATGAAGGAACTCAAGGTCGATCTCTACGACGAGCACTACTATCGCAACGAGGAGTGGTTCCTCACCCATGGTCTGCGCTACGACTCTTACGATCGCAAGGGTCCCAAGGTGTTTGCAGGCGAGTATGCATGCCATGGCAGCAACAAGCACAAGTGGAATCACTATTATACCTCTTTATTAGAGGCTGCCCACATGACTGGTATCGAGCGTAATGCCGATATCGTCCACATGGCCACCTATGCACCTCTGTTCGCCCACGTCGAGGGTTGGCAGTGGCGTCCCGATGCCATCTGGTTCGATAATCTGCGCATGTTTAAGTCTGTCAGCTATTATGTTCAGCAGCTCTACGCCATGAACAAGGGTTCGCACGTTCTCTCGCTCACCATGGACAAGAAGCCCGTGGCTGGCCAGCCTGGTCAGGACGGATTGTTTGCATCAGCCGTATTCGAGCAGAGCACTGGCGAGGTCATCGTCAAGGTGGCTAACACCAGCGACGTGTCTCAGCCCATCAGCATCCAGCTGCAGGGCATCAAAGGCGCTCGCACAGCCAATACCCTCACCCTGTGTCACGATGGCATGGACGATGAGAACACGCTCGACAATCCTGAGAAGATAACCCCTCAGCCAGGCACCTGCCAGGTAGAGGCTGGTAAGGCTGCATCGGTACTGGCCGATGTTCTGCCCGCCAAGAGCTTCCGCATCTATAAGGTCAAGAAGTAGTAATTAGTTTTAGTACTTATTAGTATAAAAACAATTCGGGGAGTCTGATATCGCATCAGGCTCCCTTTTATCGTCATGGTTTTTTAAGTAATTAAGCACGTTTTATTTTTCTGCTGCAAATATAGGCATTTATTTCGTAACCTACTTTTCCAAAAGTAACAAAAACTTTTCCAAAAACAAAAAAACGTCATTTTTTGTATTTTTTCTGCTATAAATATGCTTTATTTCAAATTTATTTGTAATTTTGCAGCGTGATTCTGCGAAGAGTCACCCATGGAGGTGTGCTTAACCGCACTTAATTGGGAACGTGAGTGTAAATCTCCGACTGTCCCGCAGCAGTGAACTCCATTATGGCTCCTAAGCAACGATGCCATTGCCCCTTTTGGGTGAGAAGGCGCTTGGGAGTGGAGGAAAGTCTGAAGACCAGCCTTCAATTGGTAAAAATGCCGGTTGCTCTCGATGTAAGGGCATGCTTGGCGATACGTATTTCTTATATTATGAGTTTTCTCATAAGACTCAGCGCTGTGTTTTAAGCATGCGCATACGTGTATTATTATATAAGTTCCAGGGGGCGGTCTGTCGTGAAGACAACGCCTCCCCCTTTTTCAAGATTATCAATTATTTTAATGCTTTATCATTATGACATATATAATTATTGTTGCGCTCGAGTTTGCGATTGCCATTACCGGTGTTACATTTCTCATCAGGTACTACAATCACAAGGCTTGAGTATTTTTTTGAGCCAATTTCTTTGTTTCTTTCAGAAAAAGTTGTAATTTTGCAACCAATTTCAACAACTATTATTTCGTAAGCAATGAAGAAACTGCTCATAACTGTCGCAGTTGTTTCAGCGACTTTTACAGGGGCATTGGCTCAGGGCAACAAGGCCTTACAGATCGAGAAGGAGATCAAGGCCGACATCAATCGTGCTGCAGGTATGTTCTATGCACGATACACCGCTAAGGCCCCCAAGGACACCCCCGCCCCCAAAGGCAAGAAGCCTTTCTATATCAACCACTACGGCTGTCCAGGTCCTTATTACCTCGACAAGTCCGAGTATTACACCGAACCTTACGCCATTTTCACCAAGGCCGACAGCCTGGGCAAGCTTACCAAGTTAGGTAAGGAGGTGCTTCGTCGTATCACACTCATGTATCAGGATGCCAAAGATCGCGATGGCGAGCTCACCGTTCGTGGCGCTCAGCAGAGTCGCACACTGGTCAAGCAGATGATGGAGCGCTTCCCCGATATGTTTACCCCTAAGGGCTACTATAGCGTTCGCAGTATTGTTGAGAATCGCTGCATCATGACCATGCAGGAGGGGCTCCTCCAGCTCTCGGCCATGCAGCAGCCCATCGTGGCGCGCAGCAAGGCATCGCTTCAGGAGCTCAAGTTCATGGATCCCGTCGATACCGAGCTCACTAGCCAGCGCCTCGACTCGCTCACCCGCATCTCTTACAATCGCTTCACCGATCTCAACTCTAACGAGAACCGCCTCATGTCGTCGTTGTTCACCGATATGAACTACGTCATGAATAATATCGATGCCTTCACCCTCTGCAAGCAGCTGTTCATTCTGGCAGGCAATGTCCAGCACTCATCCTATGCAGGCCAGTTCTCGCTCTACGAGATATTCACCCCCGAGGAGATTCATCAACAGTGGCGCAAGCAGAATGCCTGGCACTACATCAACTACGGTGGCTGCACCCTCAATGGCGGCTATCAGGCCTACCTGCAGCGCGCCACGCTGCGCAATATGATGCACATGGGCGACAGCGTGCTTAAGCGCTACAACCCACTGATGCACCTGCGCTACACCAATGCCTATGTCATCATGGGCCTGGCCTGTCTTATGGATCTTGATGGCTATGGCGTCCACACTGCTAATCTCGACTCGCTCGAAGATTACGGCTGGGCCAACTACCGCATCGCCCCTCTGGGTGGCAGCATCATGATGATTCACTATCGCACTGATCGCGATGATCCCGATGTGCTGGTCAAGGTATTGCTCAATGGCAATGAGGCCCGCCTACCCATCCCCACCGATTGCGCCCCCTACTACCATTGGCAGGATGTCAAGCTCTACTATCTACGCAAGCTCTACCGCTA
This sequence comes from uncultured Prevotella sp., assembly GCF_946404925.1. Classification (GTDB taxonomy): domain Bacteria; phylum Bacteroidota; class Bacteroidia; order Bacteroidales; family Bacteroidaceae; genus Prevotella. The sequence continues at coordinate 36,414 of NZ_CAMJFM010000017.1, forward strand.
CGAGAACCGCCGTTTCAACTTTAACAAGAAGTAAGTCATGCGAAGAATACTTATATGTTTGGTGATTATATCTCTCACCTCTAGCATCAGCGCGCAGAGCGTTCGCGACATTATCGCTCACACCCCCTCTTACTCTTCGTGCAACTACCACGTCTACCCCGATTCCATCACCGCCGTGCTCACACCAGCCCCTGCTGGCAAGAAGCCGTTCTATATCTCCCACTACGGTCGCCATGGCTCGCGCTACATCAGCAATCGCACGGGCTACGAGACCCCTTATCTCATGATGCAGCATGCCGATAGCCTCGACGAGCTCACAGCCGCTGGTGCCAAGGTACTGCACGAGATGAACTCCATCATGCGCGACACCGAAGGCCGTTGGGGCGAGCTCACAGGCTCAGGCAAGCGCCAGCTCGAGGATATAGGTCAGCGCATGGTGCGTCGATTCCCCGAGGTACTCTGCCCTGGTGCCAATGTCAAGTGCATCAGCACCATTGTGCCCCGTTGCATCGAGTCTATGGGTTCCACCGCCATGAAGATGCTGCAGGAGTGCCCTCAGCTCAACATCACCATGGAGGCCTCTAAGCGCAGCCAGTGGTTCATGAACTATCAGGATCGCAAACTGCGCAAGCGCAGCACTTATATGACGCCCCAGGCCCAGAAGGCCTACGATGAATACATCAAGCCCCGCATGGGCAACAGCCGACTGATGGAGCAGATTTTCAAGAATCCCGATATCGTCAAAGAGTTTGTCGAGGAGGACTACTTCAACTACTACCTCATGAAGATGGCCCTGTTCCAGTTCAACATCAGCTACAACCGCAACCCCCGCCTCATGGAGCTGTTCAATACCGACGAGTTCTACCGCATGTGGCAGATTGATAATGCCCTGTGGTACATCCAGTACGGTGCCTGCAAGCTCAATGGTGGTTGCCAGCCTTACAGCCAGCGCCACCTGTTGCGCCAGATGATAGCCGATGCAGACAGCTGCATCAAGCTCGACCGTCCAGGCGCCCAGCTGCGCTTTGGCCACGAGACCGTGCTCCTGCCATTGGTATGCCTGATTGGCGTTAACGGCTTCGATCTTGAGACCGACAACCTCGACGAGCTCGAAGACAAAGGCTGGTGGTGCAGCAGCGTGTTCCCCATGGGTGCCAACCTCCAGTTCATCTTCTACCGCAGCAGCCCCAAGGATCAGGATGTATTATTTAAAGTCCTTCTAAACGAGGCCGAGGCCACCCTGCCCATACAGACCGACTGTGCCCCCTACTATCACTGGAAGGACTTCCGCCAGTACTGCCTCGACAAAATCAATAATTACAAATAAATATCTTGACAACCCACCATATACAATAAAAGCCCCACCATTTAGTGGAGCTTTTATTATTTCATTACCAATCTATTCCTCTATAGGCTTGATGTTGTAGCGCTCGTTGGAGTTGTAGTCGCGGTCTTTGTCTTTGCCAAAATACTCGAGCTGGTAGTCGTTCTCCTTGAGTTCGGTGACGCGGATGAGTACCTCGCGATAGGTGACGCGGCCATTCTCGGTGTAGCCCTCGTAGGCATTGAAGGTGGTTGACTTCTCGTCCTGTTTGTTCTTGACCAGCTTGAAGGCTGACACCACGCGCTGGTTATGGACGGTACTGACGTAAAGACTATCGCTGACAAAACGGAACATCAACTGGCCGCTCTGGGAAATGAACTTGCCCTTGAGGCTGATGGCCAGCAGCGGCATGCTGCAAAACAGCACTGCTATCAAAAATATATACCTCCTCATAAAGCTTTAGTTTTTAGTTATATTATCAGGTTAAATTTTTACTCAATCACAGTGACCTTCATCTCGATATCGTCAAAGGGGCGATCGGCACGGCCTGTCTTGGCGTTCTGAATCTGCTCTACGATGTCGAGTCCCTGCTCTACCTCGCCAAACACGGTGTACTGACCATCGAGATGAGGGGTACCACCAACTGTAGAATAGACCGCGATCTGCTCTGCACTAAGTCCATCGCCCTTAACCATGGCCTCGGCCTGAGCAGCGAGCTGATCCTGAAGTTCCTGCAGACCAGCACGATTGCGCTCGCGACGCATCTGCATAATCTCATCGCGATGCTGGGCGGCCAACTGATTGAAGGCGGTCTGAATCTTCTGCATCTTGAGCTGCTTGGCAAACTGGCGTAGCTGCCCCTGATTGTAGACCTGCCCCCACACGATGTAGAACTGCGAGCCACTGCTTCGACGCTCGGGGTTGACCTCGTCGCCCTGGCGCGCTGCTGCCAGCGCACCACGCTTGTGGAACAGGCCTTCCTGAATCTCGGCCTGCAACGTGTAATCGGGACCGCCCACGCCCAGCATCTTGCCTGCAGGAGCGCCCTTAGAGTCGGGATCGCCTCCCTGAATCATAAAGTCCTTGATAACGCGATGGAACAGGGTGCCATCGTAATAACCCTCGCGGGCCAGCTTCACAAAGTTGTCGCGATGGATAGGGGTCTCATCGTACAGGCGAACAACGATGTCGCCAAGGGTGGTTTGTATCTTTACCTTCATAAGAAAAAACGTGCTACTTAGAATTGTGGATGATTAGGATTGCTGATGGACTTGACTGCGGTACATTCCATCTCGACTAGCCAACCTGGGCGGCATACGGGCGCATGGACGATAACCACGGGCTTATCGGCGAAGCGCTGTGCAAACACATCGCGAACCACCTGATAGTCGGCCACATCGCGCAGATATACAATCAGCTCGCTTGCATCCTGGAGGGTGCACTCGGCCTCAGCCAGCAGGGTTTCTACGTTCTCAATCATGCGGGCAGTCTGCTTCACAATATCGCCTGGATACATCACCTCACCCTTGTTGTTGATAGAGGCGGTGCCTGAAATGAAGACGTGGCGACGATCGGCATAGTCGACATAGGTGCCACGCTCGAACGACACACCGTAGTCGCTGGTGCGATTGAGATGCGTGGGGGCGTAGAGATAGTGAATCTGATCCTGACTGACGCCTGCGATGGCGTAGTTATCCATCTGAGCCAGCACATTGGTATCCTGCTGGCGACCGCCGATGCCTGTAGAGGCTATGAAGTGGGTGTTGACAGTGAGGCCCTGGGTAAAGAACACCTGATTGCGGGCGCGCACCACACCACCGTAATTAAGATCGATATCGTTGACAAACAGCCACGTGCGGATGCAGTTGTCTGAGAGCTTGCAACCCTCCTCGGCCAGTTGCATGACGTACTCATTGAAGAGCAGACGCATCTGATACTCAGAATTGGCTGCGAGGTTATGGGCCGAGGCATTGAACAGATGGCGGAAGGCACCATGGCGCACCTCATAAAGTCCGCTGGCGGTAACCCCAGTCTGCACCCCAGTCATCAACCACACCCACAGGGCTATCTTAGAGCCATTGAGAGGTGCCTGCTGGATGATACTCTTGGCACAATCGGTGACATCGGCCACCACCACATCATCGGCCTGATTGGCTGCATCGCTTAAAAAATAACGCTTGAAAACGGCCTGAGCATCAGGCACAGTCGAGAGAAGCTCCTGATAGGCCCCCATGACAGCGTCGAGCTGCTGGGCCCAGGGCATGGAGCCTGCGGTAATCTGGATAATAGCATGATACTCGCGCACCTCGCTGCCATTGTCGAAACAGGTAACGACGGTGCTGGTACAACCAGTATTCATATTGATAGTTTTCTGATTCATAATTATTACTTTCTTTTGGGCGACAAAAGTACATAAAAAAAACGAGAAACAAGAATAACTACCACAAAAATTAAACCTACAACCACAAGAAACGATGAAGAGACGGCATTTGAGGCCTGATTGCCCCCAAACTGACACTGATACTGCAGCATGCGATCGATATAGGCGTCGACGGCCTGCCAATTTTCGGCCTGCACCTCGGAAATGAGACGGGGGAACACCTGGCGGATATACTTCTGATGCTCCTCGCTCATGGATGCGGGCAGATTATCAGAGGCGCTATACCACGCCACCTGCTGGCCCTGCTGATGGGGGAAGATGCGCATGGTTTGCCACCCATCGGCCAGTAACACGAAGCCCGTGAAGATTTGCTCTACACTGAGGCTATCATCTGCCTGGATGGCCTTACGAGCATGGACCGAGAGGGGCGACACGGCACCACCATCGGAGATGAGCAACTGGCAGAAATGCGCAGCCTGCACCTGAGGGATAATTATCGGCTTTGCCGAAGTGAATAACGAATAGAGAATAGTGAATAGTAGCAGCAGCAACCGCCCACTATTCACTATTAACTGTTCACTATTCACTATATTAAATCGACTCGATAAACTTAACGATGGCATCGCGATCGGATTTGGGCAGATTATAGAACTTCTCAGTGGGGCGGTAAGCCTGCGACTGCTTAGAGTAGCCATGCCACATGATAGCCTCGATCACGGTGCGGGCACGACAGTCGTGCAGGCGATCGTCAGCACCCGTGAGGCGACGACTGAGGCCACGGCCCCAGAGTGGCGTGGTGCGACACCAGCCAGTGCGGATGTCATTGGCCATGAACAGACGGTGCTGTACCAAATCGGTGTATGGCCAGATGGTCTGGTGGGCATACTTAGGCAGCATGCTGTTGGCGCTCTTGCCTACAGACTTGGCATAGGCCTTAGTGCTGGCATCAACCCACATATCATCGCTACCAGTGGTCCACGATGGGCGGTGGCAGTTGGCACAGCCAATCTCGCTGAACAACTGCTTGCCGCGTTGCACATCAGCATCATTAAGATTACGTGCTGCAGGCACAGCCAGACCGCGGTGCCACACCATAAACTGGTAGTACTGCTTGTCACTCATCTCCTCTACCCCATTATAGGGTGCGCCATTGAGCAGATACTTCTCGAAGGTGTCCTTATAAGCCACCGATGGGGTGTTGAGCACCTCGTAGACACGGTTGGCGATGCCCTCATCGGTTCCATCGGCATAGTATGGATACAGAATGCTGGTAGGCGATGATCCATGCTGTTTGATGTAGCTGATAACCTCAGGATCCTGACTCTGAGCCTTGGCCCACGCAGTGGTGGTGTAGAGCCAGTGGCGATCGGAACGGGTGACATTGGTAATGTTCCAGATGGCGTTAGAACCAGCACCATCCTGAAGCGAGCCACGCGTCATGGCATAAGTGAAGCGCTTGAGCGGACCATGGCTACCATGGTGCGAGCCGGTATCGTTGTAAGGAGCCGAATAGTAGGCTGCGGGCTTGAAGGTGTTTGCCTCCTTATCCCACATGGCGGGGTTGAGCTCTGTGAATCGAGCCTCGGATGCCCACTGCTTCTCGATGTCCTCATCGTCGATGGCATCGAGCAGCGCAGTACCATAAACGCCAATGGTAGACTCCAGGCGTACAGCGTAATCAGTAGGCTTAGGATTGGTGTTGAAGGCCGACTGAGGGATGCGTACCTCAGGATAAATAAGCGAGTAAGCCTCGCCATCGGGGAAGGTCAGAGCCAGACCACTCTCCATCTCGGTAACCGTCTTCCACTCAATCTGAATCTGATTCTCGTCGATAGGAGCCTTGAAAGGAGCCATGGCCTGAGTCTGAGGCATACCTGTTACCTCAGAGATATAGGCATTGGTCTCAGGGTGATAGATTACCAACAGATAGCCGTTACCCACGGTGTTTGCGCGATACTCCGTCTGACGCTTGCCGTGACCGTAAGAGGGGTGGCAAGTGATACAGCCATTACGAACCCAAGCAGGGCCCAGTCCACGACGGGGCGCCTGCTCGAAAGTATATAAATGTTCGAAGAAGTCTTCGCCTGTATTAAAATCATCCTCCATACCCGCTATATTCTGCACAGCTGGCGTTGGCGATGAGTAACTGGCCTTCTCGGTGGTGCCAAGCTGTCCGCCAGGGAACCACTCTTCAGCCGTAAAGTTACCTGTAGCCTTACCAAATGCCCGCTCTTCGGTTTCGAGTTCGCCAAGACTTTTGGCATCATCGTCGCTGGTGCAGGCGGTAATGGTTGCTGCAGCCAGCATGGCTGCAGCAAACCATTTATTCTTCAGTTTCCCAATCCTCATCATCTTCAAAGTTTATGTTCCAAATAGTGCTACAATACTTAACAAATGGGGCTGGCATGTTGCTGATGCCCTCGATGGCACTGACGTAGGCGCCCTCTACCTTCTGGTTGACGGCATCCTGCTTAACGCTGGCAAAGAAGGTGTGGAAGCTGTACTTGTTAGCCTTCTTATTGGTTGAACCCAGCCATACGTTACGGATAGAACGGATGTTATCGCGGAAGTCGGTGATAGAATTGTAGCTGTATGGCGACTCTACATACGATACATCGCCTGCAGAGAATGGGTTGGCAATCTTAGCGGTGCCCACCTCGTTGGCGATGGCTACACAGCTACCCTCATCGTCAGACAGTATCTGGGCTACGGCATCCTTCAGTGTGGGGAATGAGCTGCCTGACCCAGTGATACCAGCATTCACAAGGTTATCGCCATAAGAGAGGCCTTTCTCTGTCTGATAGTCGAGACCAGCAGCCTCGACCACAGCCAGACGACTGGCATTCTTACCGCCATCCCAAGCGCACTGCAGCTGGAAGGTGCGCTGCTTGAGAAGGGTGCAGATAGTCTGAGCATAAGCCAGCTCCTTTTCGCCAGAGATATTCTCGAAATTCTTGTATGTGTCATTGCCCTTGAACTCAGCAACCTTACGTGGCTGACCGTCGCGGAACAGGATGAACTCGAGAGCGTGGAAACCAAGGATGGTGGCATCAGAGAGCATCTCATCGTTCATGCCATTGTTGAAGTAGCTGAGCAGCAGCGAACGGTTGAGTGGCCATGAATCGATGGTTGGGTCGACATCGAAATCGGAAGCGGCACCACCCAGGAAAGCCTCGCTCTGCTCCCAATACATACGGGCAGCCTTGAAGTCGCGGCAAGCCTCGTCTATCTGAGCCTGAGTGATGGTGGCGGTGGTGAGTCCGTGTAGGGTCTTTTCGAGCGCCTCGGTGTTATCAGCCAGCTTGGTGTAAGTAGGCACAATGACCTCGCTAACCAGATTCTTAAGTACCTCACGCAGATAGGTCTCCTGAGCCTCTGAAAGCTTAGCGCTACCAATGATAGTGTTAGCAGCCTCGAGTTCACTAACCACATCAGCACAACCATCAACGGCAGTCTCGCCAAAGCTCTTGACTGAATAGTTAGCAGCTGTGGTGTTAAGGCTGTAGCTATCCTCGTCGACAACAGGTGAAGTCTCAGTTACACTGAACTCAGCCTCGTCGTTGTTCTTGTCGTCATCCTTACTACATGATGTAATCATTACAGCGCCCATCATCAGCGCCATTGGTAAAATAAATTTCGTTTTCATACTCTTTATTATAATTGGTTTAATCTTAAAATTTTATATTTATTTTTTAATCTTTAATCTAAAGAAAGAATCCCTCGTAAGTTACGCCAATGTTGATAGCGGGCTCGTTGTTGTACTGACTCTTAAGAAAGCGATTCGAGAACTCGGCCTTGATGGCAATCTCGGGCACGGGATAGTAGTTAAGACCCACGGCCATGCGCTTCACCTCAGTATAATCGTAGGCTGTGCTCTTGGTGTTGCTGGCGTAGGGGTTATACTGCTCGTAGCGGGCAAACATATAGAGGTGAGAGGTGAGAGGTGAGGGATGAGAGATTAGTGCAAGTACATCGTAGCCTGCCTCAATGCCCACGGCATAGGCATTTTTTGAGACGAATGCCGAGTGGTGATAAGGCGACTTCTTATTGGTACGATTGTAAATATACTTCAACTGTTCAGCATCGCCCAGGTAGCCATAATCTGCCTGTCCGCGAACAATCCAGTTGTGATCGTTGTAGGTAAAGTCGAACGAGCCAACCACCACCTGTCCTTTATACTCTGCATCCACGCCATTGGCATTACGTGGGTAGCTATTACCAATGCTCTCGCCATAGTATCCACTAAGGCCGAGGCGCAATCCGGGGATGGAATAATTGTCTAAGCGCAGCGCCACACCATACTTATTAGCCACCTCGAACTCGAGTGGATTGGCAGCACCCTTCTTAATCCAATTCACGTTGGTAAAGTTATCAGCATTGAGGCCAGCCAGAAACTGCGCTTCGTAACGAAATTTCTTATAACGGCCAAAGAACGACACACCCGTCTGATGCCATGTGCTGGGCAGGATGGTATTCTCGCCCTCAGGACGATAAACCGTGAAGAAGTTAAGTGGCTCGTGGTGGGCATTGTTCAGGCCTACAGGCACCACGATATGACCAAAGCGGAGGTTGGCTGCTCGAGAAAAAGTCTTCTGAATCCAGAACTGCTCCAGCTCTACCTCGCCACCTTTCTCGGTCTCCTGTTCCCACTCTCCGCCTTCTTCGTCTTCCTTCTCGTAGGCCAGGCCAGCACCACCATGTTCAAACTCGATCTCGGTGCCAAGCGACCAGCCCTTGCCAAAGTCGTAACCTAAATATATTACAGCATGAGGAATGTCGAAACGACCATGGCTGGGATCGTTCTTATGCTCCTCGGGCTGACTGTATCTACTAACATGATCACTAAAAAAATTGCGTGAGTAAGCTACCTCACCGTAGCCACCCACGCTTAACTTAGAGCCCTTAGCGTGCTGCATCACGCTATCGGCAGCATTAACCTGTGCCTCTGTTTCGGCAGCGCTAACAACCGCCAAACAACACATTGCTAATCTAACAAATTTATTCATTACTAACTCATTTTATTATCAATTCGGCTGCAAAGGTATGACCTTTTGCATAATTACACAATACCTAAAAATAGTGAAAATGCCGCTATTCACTATTCATTGTACACTATTCACTAAAAAAATACCTAATTATAATTATTGCACATATCAAAAAATAGTCGTAATTTTGCACCCGTAATCATTTATAGGTATGAAGAATCAGAAAATGTACGAGGCGGACGACAAGATGATCTCGCTGATCCGCGACAACTACGACTTGCTGCAGTCACTGGGTAGTTTTGGTATCAACTTAGGTTTTGGTGATAAGACCGTGCGCGAGACGTGCGAGGATAACAATGTAGACACCTACACCTTCCTGGCAGTGGTTAACTACACCATCAATGGCTATGGCGAATTTGAGGCCGACACACAACTCGACGTGCCCACCCTGTTGCGCTACCTGGAGGCCTGCCACGAATACTTCCTGGAGTTCCAGCTACCATACATACGCCGTGAGCTGCAGGAGAGCCTGAACGAGAGTGACTCGCTGGGACGCCTGATTCTGAAGTTCTATGATGAGTATGCCCACGAGATACGTCGCCACATGAAATACGAGCAGAAAACCCTGTTCCCCTACGTGCAATCTCTCATCGATGGGCAGCCTGCTAATGATTACAATGTAGACACATTCTCAAAGCATCACAGCGCTACTGACAAGAAGTTGCGCGAGTTGAAGCTGCTGATTATCAAATACCTGCCACAGGACGGACTGCACAACAACCAGCTGACAGCCACCCTGCACGACATCTACGAGAACGAGGTATGGCTGCGCCAGCACGCTGAGGTTGAGGACCATATCTTTGTGCCCGCCATACGCCGTCTGGAGCAGATTACCAAGCAGCAGGACGTATCGCGTAACATCAGTGGTATGGTGTTCGGTAGTGCTCAGGCACAGAATCCTGATGCGCTGAGCGATCGTGAGAAGGATGTGATTATTTCGCTAGTACAGGGTATGTCGAATAAGGAGATAGCCGACCATCTGTGTATTTCGACCAATACGGTTATCACCCACCGCCGCAACATAGCCCGCAAGCTACAAATACATTCACCAGCCGGATTAACCATCTATGCGATAGTTAATGGGCTGGTGGACATATCAACTGTAAAGTTATAAAAGGTGTAGTGTTAGCTTAAGAATGTAGAAGCAGCACGAAACGTGTGCCCTTGGTGAACTCGCCATCGATGTCGAGATCGCCCTTCATCTTCAGTGCCATCTGCTTGCAGATAGGCAATCCAAGGCCGTCGCCCTCGGTGAAGTCCTTCACCTCAGTAAATGGCTTGAATATCTCCTCGCGCTTCTCCTCAGGGATACCCTCGCCAGTGTCGGCTACCAAGAACTGGTGAACATGTGCACCACGCTTCTTGTACTCCAACCAGATGGTACCATCCTTTGGTGTGTAGATGGCAGCGTTATTGAGCAAGTGCAGCAGGATGTGTGATACATACTCTTTATTAATCTTAGCGCTCATGTTGGGCACGTTGACCTTCAGAGTAACACCAGCCTGCACCTTGTTACGAATCTGATCCATAAGCTCCTCGCAGAATGGGGTGAGCTGTACGTCTTCCAGTTCTACCTCCTCGTCCATCGAGTTCTCAATGCTTGAGAGTGCGGCGATGTGCTCAGAGAACTGCAGCAGTGCCTTAACCTCAGGAATCTTCTCATCGAGTTTGTGGAGTGTGGGATCGAGCTGGGCAGAGATATTGCTGATGAACTTAGCCTTCAGCGCATTGTTGTCGTTAGCCAGCTTGATGGTCTTCTTCTGCTTACGGGTAAGCAGGATGTAGCGCATCAGTACGATGCCACCCAGAATGAGTGCAGCAGCCAGAGCGGCAGCCAGCACACAGAGGCCGATAATCACGGCCCAACGGGCGGTAAGCGAACTTGCCTGATCGTCGATAGTCTTCTCGTTCTCGGCTATCTGCTGCTTCAGAGCACCAGTCTCGTCAGCCAGCTTCAGGGCGCTTACAGAGTCCTTCCAAGCCAAGTAGTTACTGTATGACTGTGCCACCATGTTGGCATTGCCACTCTTACGAGCATTCGAAATCAGTGTCTGGTAAACGCCATCCACCTTGTCATACTGCTTTGAGGCAGTAAGCTTGGTGGCCATCTCCTTGAACACGGCATTGCCCTGAGCGTTCTGACCAAATGAATAGTGGTATACAGCCTTATTATAAAGAAGGTCGTTCTTCAAAGCCTCATCAGCAGCATAGTTAACCTGATTCTCCATGATCTCAATCTGATCCTTGGCGCTATCGCTCTTGCGCAGCTTGATATACATGGCCAGGCGCTCCTTGGTGATGATATAGTGGAGGGAAGCTTTCTCCTTGGTGTTCTTACCGCTGGCGTCAACCTCCTGGTCAGCACGGCGAAGCAGGTCGAAAGCCTCTTTCCAATAATTCTCTTTGTAATACAGAGCTGTTCCGCGTGCTGCACATTCCATACCAGCCTTGAGCTGGCCCTTCTTGGCATAGTCCTCAAAAGCGCGAATGAAGTGGAAGCGGGCGCTAGGCACATTTCCCTTCTCGAAGTCGCTCTCTGCACGCTGGTGCAACTCACTCTTGTTAGCATCCTGTGCATTTACAGTAGCAAAGCCTAAGCTTAAGCTTAAGAGTAGAATAAATACCTTTTTCATAATAATAACAGATTAGATTTAAAACTTAGCCATCTTGATGGCAACCACTGCGCACTCATCGCCCTTATTGCCTAGGCGGCCGCCTGCGCGGTCCTGCGCCTGCTGCATGTCGTTGGTGGTGAGCAGTCCGTAGATAACGGGGATATTGCTGGTTGCATTAAGACGTGCGATACCTTCGGTAACACCCTGACAGATGTAGTCGAAGTGAGGTGTCTCGCCACGGATCACACTACCCAGAACGATCACGGCATCGTAACCATCATTGAGTGTCATCTGGTGGGCGCCGTAAATCAGTTCGAAACTACCTGGCACCGTCTTAACATGTATATTTTCAGGCAAAGCGCCATGCTTTTCGAGTGTGCTAACACATCCGTCAAGCAGGGCGCCAGTTATTTCAGGATTCCACTCAGCCACAACCACTCCGAAAATCATGTTCGAAGCATCGGGCACGGTGGTGATATCGTATTCTGATAAGTTTTTAGTTGCCATGGTTATTATTTTGCAGAAACACGCTCAATATAACCATCGATGGTCTGATAAGCCATTGAGTTGAAGTACTTCTCCTTAACGGTCTGATACAGCTTCAGGGCCTCATCGTTCTTACCCTGGCTCTCGAGAATCTCACCAGCCTGGATCAGGAATGTGGGCGACAGAGAGTTGTTATCAGCCTTCTCAGCAGCCTTCTTCAGGTGTGATACAGCCTTGTCGAGCTGGTTGAGGTGAGCGTAAACATTGCCCAGAGCACCCTCAGCAGCTGGTGAAATCATCTGATCGTCGGCACCGTCGAAGTTCTCGAGGAACTTAGCAGCATCCTCCCACTTGTTGAGCTTGGCGCTGCAAAGACCTGCATAGAGGTTAGCCAGATTACCTGCAGCTGTGCTGCTGTACTCGTCAGCGAGCTTAACAAAACCCTTGAAGTTAGCGCTGTCGCCATTCAGTGCTTTCTGGTAGTCGCCAGCCATGAAGAGCTCCTGACCCTTTGCGATAGCTGTGCTTGCCTTTACCTCGTTAGGACCACTTACGTAAGTCTTGTAGAGAACTACACCAGCAACGATTACTACGACAGCTGCTACAGCAGCAATAATTGCCTTCTTGTACTTGAAGAAGAAGGCCTCACTCTGATTCAGGCTCTGCTCCATTGTCTGAGCGGCCTGCTGTTGATTTGTTGTATTTGCCATTATAATATTTATATTTAATTTCAAAAATCGGGTGCAAAGTTACTAAAAAAGCAACACAATTTACATAATTTCAGAGAAAATATTTATTAATCTGTGTTAATCCTTAGCATCAATGGCCAAAAAACGCTACCTTTGCACTATGATTTTAGAAAAGTTATCGATCATCAACTACAAGAACATAGCAGAGGCCACACTTGAGTTCTCGCCCAAAATCAACTGTCTGATAGGACAGAACGGCGTGGGAAAGACAAATGTGCTCGATGCGATATACTATCTGTCGTTCTGTCATTCAGCCAATAATCCCATCGACTCGCAGGTCATCAAGCATGGCGCCGAGTTCTTTGTGCTCGAAGGCGCCTACGAGGGCGATTTGAGCATATACTGTGGCATGAAGCGAGGCACCAAGAAGCACTTTAAGCGCAACAAGAAGGAGTATCGCCGCCTCTCAGAACATATCGGACTGATACCCATCGTGGTGGTGTCGCCATCAGACACACTGCTGATTGAGGGTGGCAGCGAGGAGCGTCGCCGCCTGATGGACATGGTGATAGCCCAGTACGACCATGGCTACATGGAGGCCATGAATCGCTATAACAAGGCGCTGCAACAGCGCAACGTGATGCTGAAGCAGGAGGACGAGCCCAACATCGATGTGATGTGCCTGTTTGAAGAGCAGATGGCCATCGAGGGCGAGCGCATCTACCAAGCCCGCAAGGCGTTTGTAGAGGAGCTCACGCCCATCTTCCAGCGCATACATGAGACCATCGCTGAAAACCGCGAACAGGTGGGACTGAACTACACATCGCACTGCCAGCGCGGCCCACTGCTCGAGGTGATACAGCGCGACCGCTTCAAGGATCGCGCCATAGGCTACTCGCTGCATGGTGTGCATCGCGACGACCTGGAGATAACCTTGGGCGGACACCTGATGAAGCGCGAAGGCAGTCAGGGCCAGAACAAGACGTTTGTGATAGCGCTGAAGCTGGCGCAGTTCGACTTCCTGAAGCGCACCAACTCGAAGACCACGCCACTGCTGCTGCTCGACGATATCTTCGACAAGCTGGATGCCCAGCGCGTAGAGCAGATAGTAAAACTGGTGGCAGGCGATGAGTACGGACAGATTTTCATCACCGATACCAATCGCGACCACCTGGACCTGATACTGAGCCGCTCAACGCTCGACTACAAGATTTTCCATGTGGACAACGGAGAAATAGAAGAAATAAAGAAGGATGTTTAAGCGCGACGTAAACCAGATAAAGGACCTGATACTGAAGAACCTGCGAGCCCAGGGACTTGAGACACCATTGCTCCAGAAACGCCTCATCGACTCGTGGCCTGAGGTGGCAGGACAGATGGTGAACAGTTATACTGATGGTATGTTTATCAAGAACCAGACGCTGTTTGTGCATATCACCAGTCCCGCACTGCGTTCAGACCTGATGATGATGCGCAGCGAACTGGTCAGGAAACTGAACGCCCACGTGGGTAGTCAGGTGATAGCTGATATCAGATTCCACTAAATCACCACATCAACCTGCACATCAGTAGGTTCTGTGGGTACTACATCAACCTTTTGGAAATCAAAACACACGCCTATCAGCTGTGGGCGTGGGCGACTGAACGACCTCAGGAAACGGTCGTAGTAACCCTTTCCCCTACCCAATCGGTTACCATCGCCATCAAACGCCATGCCTGGCACCAGCACCACATCTATCACCTCATCAGCAACTATCTGGGCGCCAACAGGCTCCATAATACCAAAAGCCCCTTGCTGCAGGCTTTCTGCACCAGTATAGCGGCATAGCACCATCTCCTCATCGCTCACCACCTTGGGCAGATATACCGTCTTGCCATCTGCCAGCAGTTCATCAATCAAGGCGTGGGTATCCACCTCATCAGGCAGCGAGTAATAGGCTACGATGGTCTTGGCATCAGCCAGCATGGGGCGCAAGCGAGCCACTATAGGCAGAGACAGTTCACACAGCTGCTGCTGAGTGAACTGTCTTTTCTTTTCACGCATCGATGTCCTGAGCTCTGGTTTAAGCATGGGCTATCAATGTGGTTATCATTCTGATGGCGCGGCCGTCGCCAGCCTTGGCCACATGCTTGCCTTTCTCGCCAGTCATGGGTTTCTGTGGGAATGCGCCCTCGTTATGGAACAGGCGCAGCGTCTCCTGTATCACAGGATCGTCCTGATTCAGATACTCCGTCCACGACTGTTCGCTGTGGATGTTGTAGATGATACGGCTCACCACAAAGCGCTCCAGCAGCTTCTGCGACTTCTGTATCATCAGGTTGCGGCGCTTCAGGCCGTTCTTATCTGCATAAACCACAAACTGCTCAAGTATGTTCTGGCGCTTCAGATAGGTCTCCATTTCTTTCACGCTCTTCAGGTCAGAGAGCTTGGCGCGGTTATCATCAGTGTAGGTAAAGGCAAACTGCAAGATGAGTCCTGACATGGCAGCCTCCTTGTAGTACGATGTAACGCCAAGTGTATCCTCTGGGATAAAGATGTCAGGCGTGATACCACCACCGCCATATACGATACGGCCATTGTTGGTGTGATACTCAGGACCTGTATGCTTGATGCTATCCTGCGAGAAGAACTCGCCATGCTGATAGCGTGTCAGCCAGTCATCGTCGTAGTGGTTACCATTGCTGTATGGCTTCTGGATGCAACGTCCTGAGGGGGTGTAGTAGCGTGCGATGGTGAGGCGGATCATCGAGTGATCGCTGAACTCCATGGGCTTCTGTACCAGACCCTTACCAAACGAGCGGCGACCAATGATGGTACCACGGTCGTTATCCTGAATGGCACCTGCCAGAATCTCAGAGGCCGAAGCCGAGCTCTCATCCACCAGCACTACCAATGGCAGGCGCTGGTATGAGCCACGACCATCAGCACGATAGTCCTGACGTGGGAATGCACGCCCCTGCGTGTAGACGATGAGCTGTCCGCGCGACAGGAACTCGTTGGCTATCTGCACTGCCGACTCCAGGTATCCACCCGTATTGCCACGCAGGTCGATCACCAGATTGCTGAAACTCTGCTGCGACAGCTTGGCCAGCGCAATCAGCAACTCAGGATAGGTATTCTCGCCAAAGTTACGTATCTTGATGTAGCCACAATCCTCATCGAGCATATAGCAGGCTGTTACACTCTTGGTTGGAATCTCGCCACGAGTGATGGTGATGTGGTGCAGCTTCTTCTCGCCATAGCGCAGAATGCCCAGTTTCACCTTGGTATCCTTAGGTCCCTTGAGACGGTGCATGGCCTCCTCGTTGGTCACCTTCTTACCCACAAACACCGAGTCATCCACCTCCACAATCTTGTCGCCAGCCAGCACACCAGCACGCTCTGCAGGACCATTACCAATCACATTCTGCACACGGATGGTGTCCTGACGGATGGTGAACTCGATACCAATGCCAAAGAACGAACCGCGCAGATCGTCGTTGGCTATCTCGCCATCGCGGGCACTGATATAGACTGAGTGCGGATCAAGTTCTGCCAGAATCTGTGGCATGGCCTTCTCCACCAGATCGTTGATGTTTACGGTGTCAACATACTGATCGTCGATAATGTGAAGCAGGTTGTTCAGCTTATTTCCACTCGAATTGATAATGTTCAGTCGATTGCCCGAGAAGTGGTTGGCGTAGAACGAACCCACTATGATACCAACAACCACGCAAGCGGCCATCAGCAAGGGCATAAATCGGTTATTGTTTATTTTGCTCATATCTTAATATCTCACTTTCTCACTTCCCCATTTTCATCCAGTCCTATGTATATCACTTCGATACCAGCGCGCTTCAGCAGGTCGATACCATCTGTCAGTCGGTATTTCTCGCCATACACCACGCGCTTGATACCAGCCTGGATAATCAGCTTGGCACACTCGATACAGGGCGAGGCCGTGATGTAGATGGTAGCCCCTTCGCTGTTGTTATTACTGCGTGCCAGTTTAGTTATTGCATTAGCCTCAGCATGCAGCACGTAAGGCTTAGTCACGTTGTTATCATCCTCGCAGACGTTTTCAAATCCACTTGGCGTACCATTGTAACCATCGCTGATAATCATCTTGTCCTTGACCACCAGCGCTCCCACCTGCCTGCGCACGCAGTAGGAGTTCTCTGCCCAGATACGTGCCATCCTCAGATAGCGCACATCAAGCTTACTTTGCTTGTCGTTTGATTCCATTTCTTTTAAGTAATGCATCAATGGTGGGTTCGCCACCCTTGAATCGTTTGTATAATGTCATCGGATTCTCCGTGCCACCTTTCGAAAGGATGTTCTCGCGGAAACTGCTGGCTGTCTTTTTGTCGAAGATGCCATGTTTCTTGAACACGCTGAAGGCATCTGCTTCCAGCACCTCAGCCCACTTGTAGCTGTAGTAGCCTGCAGCATAACCACCAGCCATGATGTGCGAGAACTGCACCGTCATACAGGTGTCAGGCAACTGTGGTGTCACCATCGCCTTCTCCCAAGCCTTCTTCTCGAATGGTATGATATCCTCCTTAAACTCATCTTTCTTGGTGTAGTAAGCCATATCCAGCAGTCCGAAGCTCACCTGACGCAAGCAGGCGTAAGCCACGTTGAAGTTACGGCTCTTCACAATGCGCTTAATCAGCTCATCAGGCAATGGCTCGCCAGTCTGATAGTGGAATGCGAATGTGCGAAGAAACTCCTTCTCGATGGCGAAGTTCTCCATGAACTGCGATGGCAGCTCTACAAAGTCCCACCACACGTTGGTACCACTCAGACTCTCAAAACGGGTATTGGCAAACATGCCGTGCAGCGAGTGTCCGAACTCGTGCAGGAATGTCTCCACCTCGCCCAGTGTCAGCAGTGCGGGCTTCTCCTCTGTGGGCTTGGTCAGGTTCATCACCACGCTCACATGCGGACGAACGTTCTCGCCCTCCTTGGTAATCCACTGACCCTGATACTCAGTCATCCAGGCACCACCTTGCTTACCCTTACGGGGATGGAAGTCGGCATAGAACACAGCCAGGAACGAGCCGTCCTCGTCAAACACCTCGTAGGCCTTTACATCGGGGTGGTATACAGGTATATCCTTGTTCTCCTTGAAGGTGATGCCATACAAGCGGTTAGCCAGTCCGAACACACCTTCAATCACCTTCGACAGTTCGAAGTATGGGCGCAGCATCTCGGCATCGATGTTATACTTCGCGAGCTTCAGTTTGTGCGAGTAATACGAGAGGTCCCATGGCTCCAGCTTGAAGTCCTTACCCTCTATCTTGCGCGCCATCTTCTCGATAGCCTCATACTCCTTGATGGCAGTAGGCTTGTAGGCCTTTATCAGGTTGTTCAGCAACTTATACACGTTGCGTACGTTGCCTGCCATACGGTGCTGCAGCACATAGTCGGCATAGGTCTTATGGCCCAGCAGCTGTGCCAGTTCCCTGCGCAGGTTCACCAGGCGCTTGCATATCTCCAGGTTGTTCTCCTCGTTATCGTGTATGCACTCTGTGTTCTTGGCCATATACAGTTCCTTGCGCAGCTGGCGCTGGGTGCTGTAGGTCATGAATGGCGAGTACGATGGGAAGTCGAGTGTAAACACCCAGCCCTCCATCTCAGCCTCCTTGGCAGCCAGTGCAGCAGCCTCGCGGGCTGTCTCTGGCAGACCTTCCAACTGCGCCTCGTCAGTAATACGCAGCTTGAATGCCTTGTTCTCCTTTAGCAGGTTCTGCGAGAACTGCAGTCCCAATACCGATGCCTCCTCAGTGAGCTGGCGCAGGCGTTCCTTGCCTGCAGCATCCAGCAGTGCACCACTACGCACAAATCCGTCGTAGCAATTGTCCAGCAGCATCTTCTCCTCAGGTGTCAGCTTGCGGTGGTGCTGGTGCACATATTTCACGCGCTCAAACAGTTTCTCGTTCAGACGTATGTCGTTGGCATGCTTGGTCAGTATCGGACTCATCTTCTGTGCCAGCGCATCCATCTCATCGTTGGTCTCGGCTGACAGCAGATTAAAGAACACCGTCGACACACGACTCAGCAGATCGTAGTAGCCATCCTTATCCTTCTCGTCGTCAACACTGATGATGGTGTTGTCGAAGGTTGGCTTCTCTGGATTATTGATAATCTTCTCTATCTGCTCATCGTCACGGCGTATACCCTCCAACATAGCCTCCTCGTAATCCTCCATACGGATACGGTCAAAGGGAGCTGTGTCGTGAGGTGTGTTATAACTTTCAAAAAACGGGTTCTTTCTTTCTATACTTTCGTTCATTTTCATACAAACTTCTTACAGACCGCAAAGTTACGACAAAAATCCGATACTCAGCAAATCTATACATTAAAAAAGTTGAAAACGGCCATATTAGCCGTTTCTATTTGGTATAAAGCAGTCTTTCCAACTGCTGAATCTCAATTTTTCCTCTGCTTAGCGTCACCAGTCCCTTGTGCTGCATCTCGTTCAAGACGCGCGACACATTCAGCCTGCTGTCGTTCACCTCTTCAGCCAGTCGCGTCATCAGGATGTTGAAAACCTTATGACCTGCGGGATAGGTGGAATGCTGACTCAGAAATCTGATCACCCTGGCCTCGAGCGATTGTGGCGGACGATTCCACACCTGCCTCATCTGCTTCTGCGTCTGCGTGGCAAAGTGGTTCATCATGTTCAGACGGAACACCAGGAAGTCCTCAGTCAGTCGCACCACCTCCTCCTTGTCGATGGTGATGAAGTTCACGTCCGTCTGTGCCACAAAATCGTGGGTGTAGCGCTGGTAGTAGCCGAATATCGACTCCAGCTGCACAATGTTTGGCGCCATCATCTGCTCCTCAACCATATAGCCATAGTCGTCAGCATAGGTGCGTACCTTCAGCGTGCCGTTTATCAGGAAGTACAACTGGTTGCAGGTATCGCCCGACTTCACCACCGTCTTGCCAGCGCCCAGCTTCATGAATCCGAAGCGGGTGTGTCCTGCCACTATCTCCAGATCGTCGCGACTCATGCCCTGAAACAGGGGGAATTGCAACAACTTGTCGAACAACTGCAGTACGGCCATACGCTATTACTTCTGTATTTTGTTTTCGAGCGATGGCGAATACCACACGGCATTCTTACCATCCTTGTCGCTATATATCAGGTATGCCATCAGCTCTGGGTGCTGCTCCAGCAACTGCTGAGCCTTCTCCAGTCCCATCACCATAAACGATGTGGCGTAGGCATCGGCCACCGCACAACTCTTGGCAAACACGGTTGCTGACAGGATGCTGTGCTGCACGGGATAGCCCGTCATGGGGTCGATGGTATGTGCATACCTTTTTCCGTCTTTATAGTAGAAGTTACGATAGTTGCCACTGGTAGCCATCGCCTTGTCCGTAACCTTCACAATGCTCTGCACCTCGCCCGATGTTCCCATAGGATCCTCTACAGGCTTGGTGATGCCCACACGCCATGGCTGGTTCTCGGCATTCACACCGTTGGTCACTATCTCGCCACCTATCTCAACCATGAAGTTCTTCACACCCTTGCTGCGCAGCAGTCGCGCCACCACATCGGTACCATAGCCCTTGGCTATAGCCGAGCAGTCCAGCATCACCCTGTCGTCAGTCTTGGTAACCTTGCCGCCTGATAGCGACACCTTCTGATAGCCAATGATCTGCATCAGGCTGTCAACCTGCTCCTTGGTGGGCTCAATACCGTTCTTGAATCCGAACCCCCAGGCGTTTACCAATGGGGCCACGGTGATGTCGAAGGCACCATCAGTCTCTTTCGATATCTGCATGGCCAGATAGAATACATCCTGGAACATATCGTTAACCTCTACGTCTTCGTTCTGGTTAACGGCTGTGATAATAGAGTTCTTGTTGAATGGCGACAGCGAGGCATCCACCTTGGCCAACTCGGCATTGATGCTGTAAGTCAGGTCAGAGTCGCACTGATACGTGGCATGGTAGAAAGTACCAAACACCTTGTCGGCACTCTTCTGGTAGGGCACGTTACGCTCGTGGCGTATAATCAGCACCGTACCAACTATCAGCAGCACCAAGAATGGCAACTGCCACATCCATTTCTTATTTCCAGTCTGCTGCATGGTTGGTTCAGATATCTATGATTACGTTGAATGTTCCACCAAGTCGGGTATCACCGAACTTTCCGAATCCAGGCACATACCAGGTGTTACCGAATTCGCCATCCTCACTGTGGGCTATACGGCGCTTGTATCTCAGGCTCCAGCCCAAGTGTACAGGACCAACAATCTTGGCATCCACACCTACCACGGCCTCAATCCAGTGGTAGCTGCATTTGGCATCCTTAACTCCGAAGTCGGTATCCCATTGCCACACGGGGTCAGTCATTCCCTGGCGGGCTATGTCTACCTTATACGATGTATAGGCATAGCGCAGTCCACCATACAGGCGGTATGGTCCGTGTTTCTCCTTCAGCAGGTTCTTGTCGATACCAATTCTGAAGTATGGTGCTGAAGTCTTATAGTGGATTTTTGTCACCTCGTCGTTGTGGTCGGCCTTACCCAGTCCAGCCTCAACAATGGGGAACCACTCATCGTGCAGATTGATGCGCAGTGCACCCTCATACTGTCCGTTGTCGCTAAAGGTCATCAGTCCAGCTCCCACCAGATCGAATGATACGGCAAAGCCACGGAATGTGGGTATCGAGTCTTTCTGGAACGCGAAGAACTTCTGAGCCGATGCAGGCACCGATGCCGAAAGCACCACGATGCTAATTGCTGCTCTTAGGATAGAGGTAGAAATGAACCGTCTGAGAGTCATAGGTCACCTTAGGGTTATTAATAACTATTGAGTCGATATAGTTGCGCGTATATCTCACATCAGTAATCGTGTGGAAGAACGAAGCCGTGCAGTCAACTGATTCAAAGTGGGGATAGTCGTCTTTCTTGATCCACACTGTGTCTGTCTCGTGCAGTTCCGATTCGCTGGTGGTTTTGTCGAAGTGGAACACCAGCACATCCTCAGGATGCTTGTAGCTGATGGGCAGCGAGAAACTGCTGATGCCTATACCTTTATTAAATACGGTATCAGTGCCATTGGCACGCGTCATCGAAACAGTCATGGTGTCGCTCAGCGTCAGCTCTTTTCCGTCGCTGCTGCGCACCTCGTACAGCGTAGCCACCGAGCTCTCCACCGGACAGTCTATCGATGAGCACGCAGCCATCACCACGCCAAGCAACACGTATGTAACTCGCTTTATCATATAGTTTCCTCTATTTGGTAGTCATTGCGTCCTGTTGACGAACGACTGATCAGGTCGCCAAGGAATCCTGTCAGGAACAGCTGTGTACCCAGAATCATCATGGTGAGTGCGATGTAGAAGAATGGCGAATTGGTTACCAGTCGCTGTGGAATGCCGTTAGCCAGGCACCATAGTTTGTCGGCTCCAATCCATATAGCAGCCACAAATCCTATAAAGAACATCACAGTGCCCAGGAATCCGAACACGTGCATAGGCTTCTTGCCGAATGTGCTCAGGAACCACAGTGTGAGCAGGTCCAGATAGCCGTTCACAAAACGGTTCAGGCCCATAAACTTCGATGTGCCATACTTACGTGCCTGATGCTGAACCACCTTCTCGCCTATCTTGTTGAAACCAGCGTTCTTAGCCAGATATGGGATATATCGGTGCATCTCGCCATACACCTCGATGTTCTTAACCACAGCCTTGCGATAAGCCTTCAGTCCGCAGTTAAAGTCGTGCAGGTTCTTAATACCGCTTATCTTGCGCGCTGTAGCGTTAAACAGCTTGGTGGGTATGGTCTTCGAGATGGGGTCATAGCGCTTCTGCTTATAACCGCTCACCAGGTCGTAGCCCTCTTCTTTAATCATGCGATACAGCTCAGGAATCTCGTCTGGCGAGTCCTGCAGGTCGGCATCCATCGTAATCACCACGTCGCCCTGTGCCTGGTCAAATCCGCAGTACAGCGCAGGACTCTTTCCGTAGTTACGACGGAACTTAATGCCCTTCACCACGTCGGGCTGCTTCTGGTTCAGCTCCTGGATAATCTCCCAAGAGCGGTCGGTAGAGCCGTCGTTGATAAAAATCACTTCGTAGCTGAAGTTGTTCTGCTTCATCACACGCTCTATCCACGCATAGAGTTCAGGAATCGATTCGTCCTCATTATAAAGAGGTATAACTACTGATATATCCATAATTATTGCACTATTGCATTTTTAATCTTTAATGTTTAATCTTTAATTTTTTGCTGCGTTTTTGCGCTGCATAATCAACCCGATGGGCACACCAAGTACAAAACCCAACGAGATATTGATGGTAAGTATGTTCAGTGCATAGTCGATGGGGCGTGTGGCTGCCATCTCGGCCAGACTCTCGTCTACCACCTTCGTCATGCCATACTGCTCAAGCATCATGCGCCCTTCTTCAGATGTCATCATCTTGGCAAACGAGTTGACCAGATAGCCATTGTCCATATAGGCAAAGTACAGATACTGTACCACGGCCAACAGAACCGCACCATAGAAGAACACAAAGATGGTATAGGCATAGCTGCGACCGAATGAGATGATACCCTCCCTACCCTCGTCGCGGAACTTCTTCAGTCTGCTTGCTACAAAAAACGGACTTGTAATGGCCATCAGTATCGATACCAATGCCATAAACTGGCTGGTAAGTCCAAAAATGTAGCTCGTAAAGCTGGCTATCCACAACAAGGCCAGGAAAAATCCATCCTGACGTGCATAAGCCTTTAATTGTATATATTCTGGCGCTGTCATTTTAACATTTTACTCTTTCAGGGTGCAAAATTAATCATTTTCCCACACATAACGAGGCCTTTATCTAAAAAAATAGTTAAAATCCAAAAACTTTTCACTTTTCACTTTTCACTTTTCACTTTTTTATTGTACCTTTGCACCCGCTTTCGAGCAAATCGATCTTTTTATCTTAAATGGGTAAGTCCTGTACGGCCAGCTCCCTTTGAATCCCCCAGGGTGGGAACGCAGCA
>NZ_CAMJFM010000018.1 GCF_946404925.1 uncultured Prevotella sp.
AAACAGTATTGTTCACGTGACCGAACTTATCAACGTCGTTGAAACGTATCTGAAGCGGCAACACATGGTGAAATTGTATCATAGTGGCAAACTATATATTTAATCCCTAAATCACATAATCTGTGTCTGGTGCGAGCAGTTTGTCGATGAAATAGACGATTTGCTTGCGCCACCAGGCCCAGTCGTGGGCAGAGTCGAAGCCCCAGTAGTCAATCCAGGCAGGAACGTTTTTCTCCTTGAGCAGGGCGTCCATCTGACGGGTACTGTCGAGGAGTTCGTCTTCCCATGAACCCTGTCCCACGCATAGGATGATGCGGCGGTGGCGATAGATGTCCCAGTAGGGATGGTCGGCGGGCATCTGACGAAGGAAATCGTAGGGCGAGTTGTCGTAGATGAGCTGGTCGTGATAGTTGGGGAAGAAGTAGCCTGCATAGTAGAGTCCGCTCAGAGCCAGCAGCGTGTCGAAGAGGTCGGGACGGCGGAAGAAGAAGTTGCCTGCGTGGAACCCGCCCATGGAGCAGCCCGTGACAATAAACTTCTCGTTGCTGAAATGGCGCACCTCGGGTATCAGTTCATCGACAATGTAGTGGTACCACCGCTCGTGCAGTTCGATGCGACGGTGGTGGTCGCCGTTGATGTCGGACCACGTCTCGCGGTCGATGCTATCGACACATATCAGGCGTATCTGCCCACGGTCGATGTAGCTGGAGAGCACACCTACCATGTCGAAGTCCTGATAGTCGTAGAATCGTCCGTCCTGCGACGGGAAGACGAGCACGGGATGTCCCTTGTCGCCATAGGTCTTGTATTCCATGTCACGCCCGAGGGCGTTAGAGTATTTCTTCACGTAATTGATATTCATTTCTTCAAGTGTACAAATTCAACAAATTCATTAACTTCCTCCATGCTTTCCAGACGCACCGTGTACATCTGCTGCCCCATGGCGGCAGAGAACAGTTCCGGCATACGCTCGCACATCACTATGCGGTCGCCGTAGCGTTTCAACACCTCGTCGTGCGAATGGACGTACTGGTAGATGTCGCGACGGCTGGCAAAGGCGCAGTAGTGCTGTTGGCCGATGGCGGTATGGCTCTTGCCGAAGGCCACCATGTCGGCCCATATCTTATAGACATCGGTCGAGTGGGCATAGTTGATCATGTCGGGCGTATAGCCACCGGCAGGACGCATATTCACTTCCAGTGCCACGAAGTCACCCTGCTTACCAAGACCCTCGCGGTCGCTGTCCAAGCGGAAGAACTCCAGATGCACGAAGCGGTTCCACACGCCGAAGGCCTTTACCGTGCGTCGTCCCAGTTCGCGTAGTGACTCGGGCATCTCCTTATCGACATAATAGGACAGGTCGAGCTTCTTGTTCACGATGTCCATAATGGATGGTGGCCAGACGGTCATCGACTCGAAGATGGGTTCGCCCTCACGGCCAATAACAGCGTCGTAGCTGCATATCTCGCCTGTAATGAACTCCTCAATGACATAGTGGCCATAGCCTGCTACGGTGACAAAGAACGCCCGTAGCTGTTCCTCGTTCTCTATCTTGTGAGTACCGCTTGCGCCCACGCCGATGTCGGGTTTCGCTATGAGGGGGTAGCCCGTCTGGCTGGCAAACCTGACAGCTGCCTCCACCCCCTCATCGGCACGCACCTGGCGGGCTGTCGGTATGCTACCCTTGGCGTAGTAGCGTTTCATCTCCGACTTCTCCTTGATGGCGCTGATGTGGTCGGTACGGATGCCTGAGGCGACGTTGAAGTCCGTGCGCAACCTGGCGTCCTGAGCCAACCAATATTCGTTGTTCGACTCTATCCAGTCGATATGTCCGTAATGAAATGCGAAGTAGGCCACGGCGCGGTACACCTCCTCGTAGTTCTCCAGTGAGTCCACGCGGTAGTACTCCGTCAGCGACTCCTTAAGCTCTGCGGACAGGCTGTCATACGGTGCATCGGCAATGCCCAGCACCGTCACCCCGTTCTGCTTCAGCCGCTGGCAGAAGTTCCAGTAGGTATGCGGGAAATGTGGCGATATAAATATGAAGTTCATATGATTCTACTATTTTATTCGGCTGCAAAGGTACTTATTTTTGAGGAAATATGCCCGTAAACAACTCCGTTTTTTTATAGATTTCGACAATAAATACCTTATTTATGGTATTACAACTGGAACGAGGCATTGACATATATATTTCGGCCTTTCTGGGGAATGTGGTTCCAATCGGAATAGGTAGAATAATAGCGGTCGAAGAGGTTCTCGACGCCTAAATGGAGATCAGCACCGACCGTACCTAAATTAAAATGTCCACCAATATTAAGATGCCAAACAGCATAACCCGCTGTTGGTGTCTCGCCATACTCGGTGCCACATTGACTATTGCGGGCTGCCATGCGTACACCGCCCTCAGCCTCAAGATTCTGCCAGCTAAACCTAAGATTGCTCAGATAAGATACTGGAGCTATCAATGGCAGACGCGCACCTGTGCTCTCCTTGCCATAACTATAGGTTAAGCGATTCTCCCATTGCAGCCATCTAAAAGGCTTGTAGTCGGCAGTAAGAGTGGTGTTCACAATCTCAGCATGGCGTAGGTTTTGATAGATCTTAACTCCTGCTGCACCTATAGTCATAGCTGACAGGCGCGAGTCGGGGCGACCGATGATATAGTCTTGGAAAAAGAAAGCGTTTGCCTCAGCTTTGACCAATAGGCGTTCTCCACTCCAAGCCAAAGAGCCGTTCAACTCAAAAGCCTTTTCGTTTTTGAGGTGGGGATTACCTATATAGTCGTACTGATCGAAAGTGTTATTCAAGAAGTAACCATAGCTCTCGGTTACTGTTGGTGCGCGCATACCATAGCCTGTGCCAACTGCAAACTTCCAACCAATCTTCTCATAGGCATAGCTGGCAGCCAGACGGCCAATGAATCGTGAACTGGCACGATCCAAGGCTGGGAAGTAGATATTAAGTGCCTGATAGCCCTCGTCGCTATTGATGCGCTGATGCTGCCATGCACCTTTGGCCGACAGGCGTATGTGGTGATGAGGACTCAGCGTGATATCGTCGGAAAGTGACAGACCGGTATTGAAGGTCCCAACATCGGGCCAAGTGAGCATGTACATGGGCTTACCCCCATCAGGATACATGGTCATATCGGCAAACAGGGTATTGTAATAGGCATCGTAATTTACCTGATAATAATGGATGCCTTTGTTACCCTGCAACAAGCTGTAGAGACCTGCCGTCTGACTGCGGCCAGGCATGTCCATGTGGATGATGACATCGGGACGCTTGGTATCGTCCATATTATGGGTGATATGATTGTAATAGGCCTTTGACTCCCATCGATAGAAGAGACCATTAAGTTGTTCACGACGATATGACAGCGAGGTGATGATGCCCTCAGCCTTCTTCACATCCATGGCCAGAGCCGGATAACCAATATCGGTGGCGATATCGTAAATAACTGTGGCTTCAACGATATGATTATCAGCAGGCTGCCACCCAAAATTGACAAAGGCGTTGGTCTTTTGAAACTGTGAGAAGTTGATCTCCTCTCCTCCCCCAGCCTTGTAGTTATCGGCATGGCGATAGAACACGCCGAAATTAGTATAGAAGCGATGCGATGAGAATGCTGCATCGGCACCATATACCTGAACGTTTCCGTTTGACTCGAAACCTGCAGAGGCATTGTACTCAGAAGCCTTGGCATCAAAACCCACACGACGCAGTTTGAGATCGATGCTGCCACCGATATTGCCTGTGGCCTGCGGATTACCATCAAGACCGGAGTTAAGGCTGATGCGTTGCAGATTGCTGCTCTCGACATAGGATGTAACTGGGTCCATCTTATCGGTACAAGCATAGAAAATCTTCATACCATCGATAGTGGTTGAAACACGCTCGGTGGCCATGTTATTAACTACGGGCTCCCAAGCATAGTTGCCTCGACGCACCATTTCTACCTTTGACAATCGCCCCAAGTGCTCATCAATGCTGGCCACACGACCTTTGTTGACGGCCTTTTTGCCTGTACCCACAGTAGCGGAAACGACCACCTCATCGATGGCCGCCTCCTTAAATACAGTGTCTTGTGGAAAAAATAATCCCAAACTTACAACTAATGATATCATCAGCAAAAGAGTTTCAAAATCAAATATTAATTGTCCAATACAAGTCACTTAGTTCCTCGCCACCTGCGATGGTATTGCCCTCGGCATCCTTCACGTTGAGATGAATATCCCACACACCAGTCATCGAGAGGTTGAGTTTGCCTTGATAGCTGCCATCTTCCTGCAGCGTGAGAGCCTCGTTGTTAGGCGATGTATGATTGCCCATATCAGGCATGGTGGGATAAATCTCGATAGTGAACTTATCTTCAGCCAAAGGATATGGAACCTTCTTGTCGGCACTCTGTTTTGACACGTAGGCCTGGATGGTGTTAATACCCGTCTGGAACGTATTTGGGTTTACAAGCGTAAGATAATATGTGGCATCATTATACTTGAACGACTTGAGCCACGCCAGTCCCTGAGCCAAAGCATCGACTGTGATTACTGATGGCTGATGCTCGACTGATTTTCCGTTAGTCGTGATTTTATACGAGAACTCCCAGAATCCGCTATCGCCACTACTCATCAGGAAAGAAGTCCATATTCGATGTACAGCAGGAAACTTCTCGTCGTAAACAGCACTCTCGGTAAGAGTAGGCGTTGAGTGCTGCATACCCATTGCAGTCATTGTCATCAGGGGTTTGATGTCGGTAACTTTGAAATCGCGTACATATCCCTGATTAGATATCTTTGTAACTGCAAAGAACAGGTCGTTATAGCCCACATGCAACTTGCCGCTTGTTGAATACACGCTTACAGCATACTTGTCATCAATGGTATCGCGCAAAGATGTAATCTCCTTTACATAGCCGTTGTTCAAGAATGAGTAGGCCAGGAATGTTTCTTCGGCGTTGCAGCACTCATCATCTTCAGGAATGTTGATTATAACAGGGCTGTCTTCGCCACTGCCATTGCAGGATGTGAAGAGAGATGCCGCAAACAAACTTATAATGAAATGAAATGCTATTTTTCTCATACTTAATAATTTCTTATTTATTTTACTCACGTCCAACGTATGGGTTGGTTGTTATGTCGCTACCATCGTAACCGTAGTTCTGCCACAGGTTGGGATTAACCTCGCGCTGAGCTTGTGGGATTGGGAAACGATAGTGCTTGAAATCGATGTTCTGCTTGCTATACTGTGGATAGTTCTTGGCAAGAGCACTATTCTTGATAGTCTTAACCAAGATCTTCCAACGCTTCAGGTCGAGCAAGTGTTTCTGTTCGAGCGTAAACTCCCATGAACGCTCCTGGATAATGGCATCCTTGAACTGCTCATAGTTTAAACCTGCTTCGAGGTCGTGTGGTTGGGCTGAACTGCTGTGAATATCCTCGCGGAAGGCACGACGGCGTACTTGGTTGAATGCCTCGTAAGCCTGTGTATCAGGCTTTCCATCTCGCTCATTAATGGCCTCGGCCTTTACAAGCAGTACCTCGGCATAGCGGATTACCTGACGGTTCATAGCACGTTCGGCAGCACTGGTCTCTGGACGATCATGGTCAATGTATTTGTTATAGCGTGAGAATCCTGATTCCTTAACACCATCACCATCGGCATCATAGTAGAAGTGGAAGTAACTCTGAGTAGATGGACGCCACAATGAGTCGGCAAAAGATACATCCTTACGCTGGTCGCCCTCAAAATAAGAGTGCTCTACTGTATTGTCTGGACCTGGAGCAATATGAGGCAACGACACACTGAACGATGTTGAGAACGAGCAGTGGCAGAGATGATTACCACCTGAGTTGTCGCCATTGATTGAAGAACCTACATAGGCCTGAACAGCGAAGATACTCTCCTTGCCATTACGATTCTGGTTGTTCCAGTTGTCGTAGAAATCTTCTTCAAGACTATACTGATTGGAATCGATAACCTTCTGAGCATATTCTACTGACTTGCCATAGTATTCCTTTCGCTGTGCATCGGTAAGGTCGTCGTCAGTCTGTGCCCATGTAAGGTAGACCTTAGCCAGTGCCGAATTAGCTGCGCCACGTGTAGCACGACCGATATCACTCTGACCATAGGCACTGACCTCTGGAAGGCGCTCGGCTGCATCCTTTAGGTCGTCAACAATCTGTTGGTAAACCTCGGTAATAGAGTTACGAATAGCATTCTTACCTCCATCGGTGGTTGTTACAAGGGGGATAGGACCCCAAATTTGTACTGCATAATTGTACCAATAGGCACGCAGGAACTTAGCCTCGCCAATAACTCTTGAAGCTATGGCAGAAGAAACGCCAGCAGGATTCTTTTCCAATTTCTCGATAGTATCGTTGGCGCGAGCAATTGAGGAATATATGTTTGACCATGCACTAACAATATATGAGTTTGTTCCATCCCATGCTAGCAAACCAAGCATACCACCGCCACCATTGGGGTTCTCGCCTGATACAGTAGTCTCAGTAGTGAGGTCAAAGAGATACATGAACGATGTACACATAGAAATATTAAGTGCGTAAACAGAGTTTACCAGCGCTTTTGCATCGGCGTCACTCTGAGGCAGATTGCTCTCTGCCAACTCACTCTGGTTTCCCTGGTCCAATGATTCGCATGATGTAAGCGATACTGTAGAAAGACCAAGCAGTAAAGCCAATGACGAATGGAATATATTTATCTTCTTCATTTTTATGATTCTATTATGAGGTTCAACAATTAGTACGACAACTTAACACCAAAGGTGAAGGTACGTGCTGTAGGATATGTACCGCGATCTACGTAGCCAGAATACTCAGGATCGAAACCGCTATAGTTTGTAATGGTAAGCAGGTTCTGTGCCGAAGCATAGAGGTATACACCTAACTTAGTACCATTCTGGAAACGAGGTTTGAAGCTGTAGCCCACCTGGATGTTCTTAAGACGGAGGTAGCTGGCATCCTCGATGAAACGGCTGTCGAGATAGCTGTTATACAGGTTGAGGGTATAGGCACGGGGGATAGTTGTGCTTGGGTTGCTCTCAGACCAACGATTGGCCAACTTGGCTGATGCATTGTAGCTGGCGTTGGGCGACTCAAGAGCCTGCTCCAACTGGTTGTAGAGTTTATTGCCATAGCTACCCTGGAAGTTGAAACTGAGATCCCAACTCTTATAGCGTACCTGTGATGCAAAACCATAAGTGAACTTTGGCTGTGTTGAACCGAGAACAACACGGTCGTTTGCCTGATCGACTACGCCATCACCATTCTGGTCGACAAATTTGGCATCGCCATACTCCACGTTAGTCTTGTTCGATGGAGCAGGTACCTTACTCAAATCATCTCCTGCCTGTACAACGCCATCGAACTCCCAACCGTAGTAGGTTCCCAAAGCCTCACCTACACGAATAATGGTCTGGTTTCCGTTGATTATCTCGTTTTGTTGAGTTCCAAGGCTTGTTACCTTGTTCTTGTTGTGGGCAATATTTGCTGATGCATTCCACGACAGATCTTTCTTCTGAATAAGTGTAGCGTTAACTGCAAACTCAACACCATCATTTGTTACATTACCTATATTGCTAAGCTGTGATGAGAAACCTGTGGTCTGCTCTACAGGAATTGACAACAGCAGGTCGGAAGTTTTCTTGTGATAGTAGTCGAATACAAAATTCAGCTTACCCTTTAATATCGAGAGGTCGAAACCAAGGTCGTAAGATGTGGTAGTCTCCCACTTCAGATCGTCGTTACCCAAACCTGAACGATAGTAGGCTGTATTCTTAGCACCATCGCCAAAGTAGTAGTGAGTTGCAGCATAGGTCGAGAGGAATCGGTAGTCGCCAATCTCCTGGTTACCTACTGTACCAACGCTGGCACGAATCTTCAAGTCTTCCAGCCACTTAGCGCTTTTCAAAAATTTTTCTTCGTTCACGTTCCATGAGAATCCGAGTGATGGGAACCATCCCCATTTTTTATTCTTAGCAAAGCGTGATGAACCATCAGCACGCAAAGTTGCAGTAAGGTGATAACGGTCTAATAGCGAGTAGTTAACACGACCAATACCAGAGTAAAGAACTGATGTTACAAAACTACTCTCAGGTGTGATCAGCTGAGATCCTGCCTGTAGAGAGTGGAAACCAAGATTCTCGTTGGCAAAGTTGGCAGATGCAGCCAATACATTCTCACTCTTCTCCTGCTGATAGGTATAACCACCCAACACCTCTATCTCATGCTTATTCCATTTCTTGTTCCAAGTTAATGTAGCTTCCACCTGGTCGCTCTCCCAACGCTTGCTGCCAATTGAAGCGTAACCCTCGGTATTGAAACCTGCTGTTGAGGTAGAAGGACCGAAAAAGTTCTGACGAGTATTAATGATGTCAGTAGAGCCCTGTACACGCAAGCGAAGCCCAGGAATAATCTCCCATGCGCCGAATACCGAAACTAAAACATTATCAACCTTAGTCTCTGCATCGACTTCACTTAAATCGGCAATAGGGTTTGGAGTCTGACCACTACGCACAAAGTCACCTGCCTCAAAGGGGTTCGCATAGTTGTATGAACCATCAGCATTATAAATAGATACAGCAGGCGATGTACGGAGAACCTGTTCCAGTATTCCACTAAAACCATTTGAATAGCTACCGAATGAGTAAGATCCTTTTTGAGTACTCTTTGATACGTTTGACTTCAAGCCAATAGTAACATTCTTGAATATATCGCGTTCATAGTTAATACGTGCACCAAGACGTTCAAAGTTTGTGTTACGGATAACACCTCCCTGATCGGTATAGTTGGCAGAAATGAGGAATCGCTCTGTATCAGAGCCACCACTGACAGAAAGCTGATGCTGCTGAGTAGTTGCTGTGCGGAAAAGTGCATCCTGCCAATCTGTACCTTTACCCCATGATGATACAACAGACGGAGTTACACCTGTTGCTGTCTTCTGGGCATCAGTAGCAAGGTCTAAATAGAGACTGCCCCATTGCTGTGCATCAAGAAGATCGAGAGTCTTACGTACATTTGAAACACCAATGCTATAACCATAGTCAACCTTAACTCGTCCGCGCTTACCATTCTTTGTCGTTACGATAATAACACCATTGGCACCACGAGAACCATAAATTGCAGAGGCTGATACATCTTTCAGAACCTCAATCGACTCGATATCAGATGGGTTGATAGATGCCAAAGGATTGAAGTTGCTGTCAGCATACGAAACACCGGTTTTTGTTGCACTATTGCTATTATAAATAAGTACACCATCAATCACATACAAAGGCTCGTTTCCTCCATTGATAGAGTTGCCGCCACGAATACGAATATTAATCGATGCTCCAGGCTGACCAGATGATGATGTAGCATCAAGACCTGCTACTGCACCACCAAGAATATTGTCGAATGATGTTGAAGCCTGTAGAAGTTCTTCGTTCTTTACTGTTGTTACAGCACCTGTCAGAGCCTTACGCTTCTGTACGCCGTAACCAACTACAACAACTTCGTCGATTTTGTTAGAATTATCAATCAGTGCGATTTCTACAGGTTCCTCGAAATCGTAAACATCTACATCGAGGGCGCGATAACCTACGTATTCTACGCGCAGTGTAAGTGGAGCTTCTACCTTTGTTTGGAGTGAGAAGTTACCATCAATATCGGTAACTACACCTTTACTTTTCTCGCTCTTTACAATGACCGATGCACCGATCAGGGGTTCGCCCGTGCGAACATCGGTAATATGACCTGTAATCAGATTCTGTGCTACTGCCCATAGTGGAGCAAGTAAAAAAACAAGTGCTAATATAAGTCCCTTCTTCATAATTACTAATACCTTAAGTGTGTACATGGCTTGGGTTTGAGCGGTCTCTTTTCAGACCACCCAAGCCATATGAACAACCATTTAAATAAAACTTTTAACTAACTTATTTATTTTGTGCGGTAAACTCAGTCTTTACCTTATCGATCTGTACCTGTGTGAGCTTGTTATCCAGGTTCAACAATCCATATTCGTGATTATACTTTGTACCCTGAGCCAATACCCAACTGAGGAACTGGTTAACAGCGTCGTCAGCAACGTTATAGCTAACACCAATCTTCTCTACAGCCACCTCTGATACCTTACCGTTCTCAAGGGCGAGAATCAGCTCATCGAGGGTTGCCTTGTCGGAGAAACTGTCTTCGAGACTCTTCTTGACATCTATGCCGATGATGGTGAGATCGTTCTTGATGTGACGACTCTTGAGGTCGAAGATGTTTGGCAGAGCGTTGAACGATACGCCCAATGGATCCTTACTCAGAGCGGTGTTAAGGAACAGGTCGTCGCCTGAGATGCGCTTGCCGCGGAAGTTGCTGCTCTCCTCGCCGAAGTTATGGGCGAAAGATGATGCAACCGATGTAGCATTGCTGCCGCTGTAGATAACGAGTTTCTCGAACTGCTTAATCTTCTTTACATCCTCGTCAAAATCATCGTTCAAGAAGTAAAGCTGCTTTAGTTTCTTTGAGTTCAGGTGCTTGCCTTCCAGCACTTTCGCAGCTTCGCTACCGCTGGCTGTGATAGGCAGCACGGCGAACTCTCCGAAATAAACAACGTGGCTAAACTCTTCTCTCTCTGTATTTTGATTATCGAATACGATATTCAAAGCGATATT
Source organism: uncultured Prevotella sp. (assembly GCF_946404925.1). Taxonomy (GTDB): domain Bacteria; phylum Bacteroidota; class Bacteroidia; order Bacteroidales; family Bacteroidaceae; genus Prevotella. Next base: position 10,661 of record NZ_CAMJFM010000018.1, read on the forward strand.
ATCCTGACTCTGATTGCCCTTTGCAATCTGGAATTCTACGTCAGGTTGTGTTTTTGCATATTCGGTTATCCACTTCTCTACCAAAGGACGTGCAAAACGGGGTGCCTTAACGTAACGCACACTGCTTGCGTTGGTAGATGTCTCCTCAGCCCAGATATTGTTGATGCTGATACTGAATAATACTGCTATTGCTAATGCTATCTTTTTCATATTGCTTCTTTTTTATTTTGTTTATACCTATTATATATATACCCTCCTTCATCATTGTCATTGCCATCATCTCACAACAGCAACAACACTCGCGCATTCGCATCTGATTCATTGTCTTCATAACTCTTTTTTGTTTTTAATTCATTATTTTATCTGGGTGCAAAGGTACGGCGTTTTCTGCATACCCACAATCCCCTCAGCATGTCATATCGTATACCACAAATATGGTATTTTTACAAATTAATGATAATTTTATTACTTTATTTAAGATATTTGTCGAACCAACGGGTAATTTCGTCAAGTCGTTTGATGCGGTTCAAGGGTTTGCCGTTGCGTGACAGCTCATGATTCTCCTTATTGAAGATTACAATACGCGAAGGCACCTGATGATACTGAAGCGCACTGTACATCTGTAGTCCCTCAGGTAATGGGCAACGATAGTCTTCGTCGCTATGAATAAAGAGAGTTGGTGTCTTTACTTTATCTGCGTAAGCTAATGGCGATTGTTTCCAAAGTGTGGCAACATCTGTCCAGGCATCGGTACCAGTATAATTATTCACGAAGTTGTAACCAATATCACTGATAGCCGACAGGGTAACCCAGTTAGCAATGCTACGTTGCGAAGCGGCTGCACGGAAACGGTTGGTATGACCAATTACCCAGTTGGTCATCACGCCACCATACGAGCCACCAGTAATACCAATGCGCGAATCATCAATAAAGCCAGACTGACTAATAGCTGCATCGACAAACGTCATCAGATCATCGTAATCGCGACCTCCGAAATCGCCTTTAAGTTGAGCAAAGTCGGAACCGCTACCACTGCTGCCGCGCGGATTGGTGAAGATTACCGCATAGCCCTTGCTGGCCCAATACTGCATCTCATGGAAGAAGCCCTTGCCATAGGCGCATTTAGGACCACCATGAACATCCAAGATGGCTGGATACTTGCGTCCTTGAACATAGTTGGCCGGTGGCAACACATATCCACGAAGTTCCTGACCGGCCTTGTTCTTAAACGAAACTAAACGTGGATGAGCTATATTTACGGCTTCGAAAGCACTCGTATTGATATCGCTGATACGACGTAGCTCATTTTTACCATCGAATACATAAAACTCCTGACCACCTTGCTGTTTGGTACCAAGAAGCAGATAACCTTTCTGGTAAGGCACATATTCATCAACATCAAAATCGCTAGGAGTTAACAACTGTGGCTCTCCACCAGCAAATGAAAGGCGGGCCAAAGGCGCATAGTCGACGGCTGTGGTATTAAAGACTAATCCTGTCTTTTCAATGATGGGTTCAGAATGATTTCCAGCCTTCACATCTGACAGGAGTGAGACACCAAACTCATAGCGATCGCCACTGTAAATCTGTTTAGGCTTGCCTGATGTGATATCTATGCTATAAAAAGCGCTATTAGCCTGTGGATTTTCGTCATCGTATGGGCGAGCAGTTACAAACAGATGCTGATTGTCTATAAACGTCAGTGAACCATGGCTTGTACTATCTGCAATAGATACCTGTCTGACCTTGCCATCGTTGATATCGCGCAGGTAGAGATTATTGCCATAAGAACGGAAATTGCGTTTATCGTTGATGGTATAAGCCAAATAATGATTATCGGCACTCAACGTAAAACCACCAACAACCGACAAGCTATCTGTTAATGGCGTTATGTTGCCATTATTATACTCGTAAAGAACCGAACGCTGGCCATTAATATCGCCACGACCATTTGACCAAAATGGCAGTTCGTCGAATATACGATAGCGCTTATCGGCATCCTTGGCTTTTAAAGAATCAGGCAATCCATCAGCCGCTTGTTGCAGTGTATGAGACGCAGTGAAGAAGAAACGAGTGCGACTGATGAATTTTACCTGACCTATCTTATATGGAAGACGTAACCACTCTGAAGCCTCACCATAACTGCGAGTGAGTTCAAGAAAAGCAGTTGCGCCATCAACGTGTGTACGAAACACAATGGCATTATCAAGTACATCATATCCGCCAAATCTTCCAGAATTGGTAAGCTGTTTGGCCTTACCATCTACCAGCTGATAAAGATTTGTGGTGTACTTGTCATCTTTTGTACTAGCCTGACGGATTGTAAAGAACACGTCATTACCAATGGTCTTCACATTTGATACACTTCTTACTTGAGTAAAGAAGTCGATACCAACGGGCTGCTGTGCTACAGCAGATTGAACACCTCCAAGCAATATACTTGCTATTATCCCTGAATATAATACTGATCTTTTCATAAACTATCTTTATAAGATTATTTAAATTATAATTTGAACGAAGCGTTGGCATATTGATCCTTTACATATTGTTCTATCCAACGATAAAAGTCGGAGATGTCTTTTTGAGGTGTGCGGCTTTGACGTATAGGCTTTGAGCGGCGGATTATTTCATTCTCTATTGGTTCTATCAACTGCAGGATTCCTGTGCCTGAACGATTGATAAGCCGGGCAAGATTAATGTAGTCTTGTCCATTGCCCCGCTCAATGGGGAACAACTGACGCTTCAATACAAAACTGATAGCAACCAGAGGTGCCTGTTGACCTGGTTGCTGATGGGTTACCAAATTGGGCAGTTTGCCATCGGCAGTTATCCACAGAGGGATAGCAACTGTAGTAAGCGGACTACCAACAATACTCCAAGCAGTTGTAAGTAACGGGCTTTCGCCATCTTTTACACCTTGAATAAGTTGCGCAGAGGCAGTAAGATAGCGCGGGATGAAATCGCGAAAGGGGAAAAATACAGGCTGCGAATCGTCCTGCGGCTGAAAGTCGTGAAGATCCAACTGGGTGAGTCCGTGTTTAAGATTTCGGGTAACCTTCCGAATGATATTCTCGAAACCAAGACTGTTTGCATATGATGCACGAGTAGCATAGTCGCTTATTGCCAAATAGCGCTCTATGCCCTGATCTAACGAGCGTTCGCCCGACATGCCATGATTGGTGCGAACGATAAATCCATAGGGAGCCACTTGCGGGTCGTTAGCATCGTACTTTACATACCCCTTATTACCAGTTTCATAATATGCCACTCCACCTTCAGCATCGAGCACTGCAAAATTAGAGTTCGAAGGGATTGGCCCTTGTGCCTTAATGCTATCGAGCAAATGCTCGAAATCGGCAAGTGTTCTGCAAGTTTCCAATGCTTTTCGCATCAATGTGCCATCATTATCATCACCTTGTGGTCGGGATTTTCCTGGTTGCGGTTTTCCGTTAAGGTTATAGGCAGCTGTATTGGCAATGGCAAACCCAACCTCGTTATGCCCCGACCACACACTCTTATACAGGCTATCCTTGGCTGCAACAATGCCGATAAAGCGATAGTGCGAACCTTGTATCTGTATGGCCAGATTATTCAGATCGTGAGTATCGCGATTCTTAAAGATATAGGGACGTCCATCAGGAGTAACTTTGCCCGAAACTATGATACTAGTGCAAGCAACTGAAGGAACGGCACCCACAAGGAGTGCCGCCCCAATCAACAAGCATGTTATGGTTATGTGCTTCATGGATCTACTTATTTGTTACACGATAATCGAGTGCCGGCTTGCGGTCGCCAAGCAATGGAACATACTTAAAGTCGGGGCCTACCGACTGTTTGAACTCATCCTTAACAGCCTGAAGCAGTTTGGCATCAGTAAACAGTTCTACAGCGCTCAGAGCAAACACGCGGCTGGCATTAAGCAGCCCCTTAGTACCCACGGTAGTACCATCGGCAGCTACATTCTGCCAACTATGGCCTGGGCTACCTGGAGCGAATGTGGCTGCTCCGAAACTGGCCAGGGGTACAACCCACGATACATCGCCTACATCGCTACTGCCACCACTACCCTCCTTGGGGAATTCTGCCAAAGGCTGTACGGTTGTGGCCAGTTTGATAATAGAGTCAGGGCTGCCAGTAGAACGTATCAGTTCTTCGATAAGCTTACGCTCGCGCTCATCGTATTTCACTCCACCTACGGCTTCGAGGTTTTTCTGGATAAGACGAGAAAGCGTCTTATTGTGCAAGCGCTCGTAAGTTCCTGCTACAAGCTCTTTCTCGACACGAGTCTGGGTACCCTTGGCAGCACCCACAGCAGCAGAATCGATCCACTCGGTCAAAGTGCTAAGAATATCGCGCTTCGGACTACGGATATAATAAGACACACGGGCGTATTCTGGTACAACATTTGGAGCAAAACCTCCATCAGGAATTACATAATGGATACGTGATGATGTGGGCACATGCTCGCGCAGCAGATTAACCATATAGTCGAGAGCCTCAACAGCATCGAGTGCCGAACGACCTTTCCAAGGATTACCAGCAGCATGGGCTGGCTTACCATAGAACTTATAATCTACCATCACCATAGCTGTACCACCATTGGTAGCAACAGCATTAGCACCGGCAGGATGCCAATCTAGCACAGCATCAACACCCTCGAACAATCCTTCGCGAACCAGATATACCTTACCAGCGCCACCCTCTTCGGCAGGAGAACCATAAATCTTGATGGTTCCGCTCTGCTTATTAGCTGCAAGCCATTTACTAAGTGATACTGCTGCAGCTGTAGAGGCTACACCAAGCGTATTGTGGCCGCAGCCATGACCAACGCCATTCTCCTTGAGTGGTTTGCGATATGGGACAGTGTCCTGCGACAAGCCTGGCAGAGCGTCATACTCTGAAAGGAAACCGATGACAGGCTTACCACTGCCGTATGTTGCAACATAAGCTGTAGGCATTCCTGCTACACCCTCCTCAATAGTAAAACCGTTTTCGCGCAGGTGCTGCTTTAACAAGTTACTACTGTTAACTTCGAGGAATCCTAATTCAGGATCAGCCCAAATGGCTTTTTGCAGTTTATCGTAGGTATTGAAATTGCTATTCAAATAATCGATGGCAACCTTTGCCTTCGAACTTTTCTTCTCGTTCTTCTTTGCTTCTGCACTGCCGCCGACTACCAGTCCGGCCAACAGTAATAATCCCACAATCTTTCTCATCTTTTTCTATTCTTTTGTTAATAATCAGTTTGCGCTCTTGTTGACCAATATCTCGTACGAGGGCAGCGCCCAGCAGTAGGTGGTGCGATCGCTAGGTGTGGCCACTACTACGGTATCCCACTTGCCATTGGTACGTGTGGCTGCAGGATGGATGAAATCCTCAGCACGGCGGCTGATGTCGAGACCGCGAAGTCCCTCGCCTATAAACTCGGCACGACGCTCGTTGTAGATGGCATCACGAAGTTCATCGCCAGTAAGCGCAGTCACGTCGATAATATCGCCTGTAGGTATAGAACGACTGCGAACCTGATGGAGCAACTGGGCAGCCTTGGCGTAATTGCCCAGATTGTAATAGCTCTCTGAAAGATTGAGCAGGGTCTCGGCATAACGGAAGATGTGAATCCACTCCAAAGGCGTATTGTACTCGTCGTATTTCTCATACCAGGTCTCACGACCAGTGACAGGATCGACTTTGATGAACGATGTGCGACTGTCGGTGGCCAGATGGTAGGCAGGAATGGTTACAATACCCGTACGTACATTAAGAGTATCGATATAACCTACAGCACTTGAAATGTAGCTGGCTGGATTGCCACCGCCACGCTCTGTGTTTGTGAATGGCAGCGAGTAGATGTTCTCGGCCGTGTGATAAGGAGCATCGAACATCTCGCGTACACTTCCGCTGAGGGTGAAACCCGTTACCTGTTCGCCCTCGTCGATGGCCTTCTGCCATTCTTGTTTAGCCATATAGATACGCTGCAACAGCATGTGGGCTGCAGGTTGTGTTGGGATGGTGGGATCGAACCCAGACACACCACCAGCAGGCAACGCAGCAATGACGTTACTGCTCAGGTCGGTGATAATCTGATCGTAGATTTCGGAGATGGTCCACAAGCGTGTATCATTCTGACCTGGACCAATCACAGCCTCGGTATGCACTGGGATTGCCTTAGAGTTAGGATCGTAGGCATAAGGCTGCGAATAGACTTGCGACAGATAGTACCAACTGATGTCGCGGATAAAGAGACAGCTGGCGATATACTGCTGGCGCTTGGCCTCGCTGATAGGCAAATGATCGCGCTTCTCAAGGTTCTCCTTCAAGGTGTTAGCGGCATTGATGGCCAGATAACCTGCCTGAAAGAATCCAGGATTCATAATACTATTCTGTCCCACAGTCATATTATAAGTATCGGAGTGGGCATAGGTATTGTTACCTGTATTGACATAGTCATCGCCACGATTATCGTTGATGATGGAAATATTACCACCGGCAAAACTACTGCTCTTGAAACGGCTATACACACCTGCTAATGTAGCATCGATAAGACTTTCGGAGGCATATATATCAGCCTCGGTCACGCTTAGCTTTGGATTCTTATCAAGGAAATCCTCGCCGCACGATGTCAGCGTAAGGACTGACAACAAGGCTATCTTAAGGGGTAAATGAGATATCTTTTTCATAATTATATCGTTATTTATGATTTAGAATGAAATGTTGGCGCCAAAGGTGATGGTACGCGTAAGTGGCGTGGTGTTCAAGTCGATACCAGAACGGAGGTTGGCGCTGCTATAGTACGAATTAATCTCTGGGTCGAAACCTGAATAGCCTGTGAGGCAGAAGAGATTCTGAGCCTGGGCATACAGACGAACAGACGAGATGCCCAGATCCTGCGACCACTTCTTGGTATTGAACTGATAGCCAATAGAGAGGCTCTGCAGGCGCAGGAAATCACCATTCTCAATAAGATCGCTAATCAGGTTGGCTGTACCATTTGAATAGTTGTCGTTGTACGATGCCTTGGCATATTTAGCATGGTCGCCTGGCTGCTGCCAGATATTATCGTAATACTCCTTGGTGCCGCTCCACATACGTCCATCAGACAATGTGGCGCGCATAGCGTTAAGAATCTTGTTACCTCCAGAGAAGTGGAAGTTTACCTTTGCATCCCAGTTCTTATAACGGAACGTGTTGCTCCATCCACCATAATAGGTAGGCTTGGTATTGCCAGAGATTTCTGGTTTCCAGTCGCTCAGTGTGTACTTCGAAAGGGTTTCGCCATCGAGCTCATAAAGCTGGGCTCCGCCTTTGCCATACTTGTAGATAAGCAGGTTACGATCGTATGAGCCATCGGCTTTCTTAATCAGAACTACACGACGACCCGTCTGTGGATCAATACCATCGGTAGGATAGGTATAGAGCTGAGCAAGCGAGTATCCAACTGTGGTGATATTAGCACCTGTAGAGCTTGAGTACAGGATATCGTCGGCCAGCTCTACAACCTCGTTCTTGACGAAAGAGATGTTGAAGCTGCTGCTCCATGTAAAATTCTTCTTACGGATAAGATCGCCGCTTACGGTAATCTCAAGACCCTTGTTCAGGGTTTTACCGAGATTGGTAGAAACCGATGCGCCAACAATACCTGTTGAGTAGGCCTGCGAGGCATCAAGAATAAGGTCCTTAGATCGAGCGTAGAAATAATCGACATCGATATTGAAACGACCTTTAAGCAGTGATGCGCTGAAGCCGACATCGGCAGTACCAGTCTGCTCCCAACCTAAGTTAGGATCGTTGATGCCAGATGACACATAGGCCACATTGCCATTATAGGTTGACGATGAATAAACACTCTTTGATGCATACCAGCCCACATTAGCATTACCCACAACACCATAGCTCACCTTAATCTTCAGGTCGTCGATTGTACGGCGAAGATCGTGGAAGAAGGGCTCGTCAGAGATACGCCATGCGCCACTGATACCATAGAAATTACCCCACTTACGACCTAACTTAGAGAGACCATCGCGACGCCAGTTGGCTGTCAGGTAATAACGGTTCTTCCAATCGTAGGTAAAACGGCTGATATAACTGAACAGACTACTCTCCTGAATGCTGCCCGAACCACCATAGGTAAGGTACGAAGCCTCGACGTACATCTGGTCAGGGTTACTGAGTGTGGTACCTGTACGCGACACGACGTGCTGATTGCTTGCAGAAGCCTCGACACCAAAAAGTATGTCGAAATGGTGTTTCTTGATATCAAACTGGTAGTTGGCTGTGTTAGTCCAAGTCCAACTTCTAAGGTTTGAAGTACCTGTACGGCTGCTACCATCGGGATAGCCACCGCCATGAAGAGGCGTACTGAAGCTCTCGTTCTGAACCAATGTCCAGTCAATACCATAGAGAGTCTTCAAGGTAAGGCCCTTTATAGGAGTAACCTCAGCATAGCCATTGGCAAGAATGCGGTTGGTACGCGACTCACCATACTGTCCACCATCAATAAGTCCCATAGCATTGTAGTAGAACACCTCGATGGCGTTGTTACCTTTACCAAGGTTACGTGGAGCCAATGTTGAAGCATAGAAAGTACCATCCTCATTGTATGCAGGCACGTTAGGCAGATCGACATACGCCAGACGTGTAAGACCACCCATTGCGCTTAGCGAACCGCCACGCGAGTCGTCGGCAGTATGAATCTTGCTATAGGTATAGCCTGTATTGAAGCCTATCTTCACAAACTTATTCAGTTTATAAGTACCATTACCTTTGAACGAGAAGCGGTCGTACTTGGCATCGACGGTAATACCCTCCTGTGTGGTATAGCTACCCGAAAGATAGTAGGTAGCCTTATCGTTACCACCCTGCAGATTCAGATTGTGGTTCTGCGACAGACCTGTACGGAAGATGAGATCAACCCAATTGGTGCTGACGATGTTGCCATTCTTATCGGTCATAGTGGCATAAGGAAGATTGTTGGGGTCGCCACCATTATTCAACCAACCACGATTCTTGATATCAGTATACTGCTCGGCATTCATCGGGGTAAACAACTTTGTGGCACTATTGAAGCCCAAGTTGTAGTCGTAGGTAAGCTTGGTTTTACCAGCCGAACCCGAATTAGTAGTGATGAGCACAACACCGGCTGCTGCACGCGAACCATACATAGCACTGGCGGCAGCATCCTTTAGAATGTCGATAGACTTAATATCGGCAGGGTTAATATCCGAAATAGGGTTATAATCGGTACTCGAGGCAATGTTGCTGGAGTTGACGGGGACACCATCAACCACATAGAGCGGTGTAACACTTGATGTAATAGAGGCCAAACCACGGATATTGATGACTGGGGCTGCACCCACCTGCGAACCTGAGGTAGACACCATGACACCTGCAGCATGACCTTCCAGGATATTATCGATACTATTACCTGTAACACCCTTCAATGACTCCTTGTTGATTGAGGTAATTGAGGCTGTAAGGTCGCGCAACTTTGCTGTACCATAGCCAACCACAACCACCTCGTTGAGCAAACGGGTATTTTCGCGGAGCAGAATATCTACAGGCTCGCTTGTGTCGTAGACTTCAATCTCCTGTGCCAGGTAACCCACAAACGTCACATCAAGTGTATAAGGCTCTTCGCCTGAGATCTTGAGCGAGAAGTTACCATCGATATCACTCACAGTATTGTTATGTGTGCCACGAATCTGGATGGCGGCACCGATGACCGGCTCCTGGGTACGGGCATCAAGCACCCTTCCCTGGAGCACGTCCTGCGCTGCTGCGCCGACGGTTGCGATCAAACATAGTATATATAAAACAAGTCTTTTCATACAATAATCAAATCTTTAAATATTCAAATTAGGGACGATAACGCGAAGCACCTGACACATTGTTGCCAAAGAACAGGGCATTTGTAAGGATACGACTGGTGCTGAGCCAATAGCCACGATAGGTGGGCGACTCGCTGAACAGTACTACTGTACCGGCACCTACATTATCGAACGCAATCACTGTAGCATCCTTCAGCAGCTTCTGGTTCTGCTTGGTAAGGTATCCACCCAGTTGTTTATCACCTTTCAGCTGAAGCAATGAGCCATAAGGACTCTGCGGACGTGGCAGGATATAATTGCCTGACTTCATGGTGTAGAGCTGACGGCTATGGATACCAAAGGCCAACGGGTTGGTGATATCGAGATCGGCCTCGTAGAGAACGCCACCAATACGACTGGGGCCATTCTGTTCGCGCTGTGATACATAGTCAAGGCGTTTGAAGTCCTGTTTCTCTACTTTTTCGCCTTGTTTCTCCTCCACAGGTTTTCCTTCGGATGTAGCAAAATGGGTAGCAATACCATTCTTGATAGCCCACTGTGAAGCGCGCTGCGAAGTAATGAGCACACCACCATTGGCAACCCAGTTCTTAAGACGTTCTACAAAACGCTGTGAGAAGCTCTGGTACGAACCATCCACAAGGATGATGGCAGTGTAACGATCAAGGGGTGTACGATCGGCATAGTCGACAGAAATCTTTGTCAGCGGAATGTGATGATGATTGCCCAACAGATGCCAGGTCTCGCCAATGGCAGTCCAGTTAATGCCACTATAGCCACCACCTGTGCTAACAAATGTAGCCACAACAGGCTTCTTTACCTCAATAATATTGTCGCTACCAAGGTCGATACCCTCGCTGCTGGCACTGGTCGAAACGCTATATACCTGTACGTTGGTCTCGGCTACGGCATTCTGAATGACGTTATATACACTATCGGCCGAAATGGTTTGATATACCAAGGGAACAACCAGACTACCTATAGCAAAGTTCTGCTTGCCAGCCTCAACAGTCTGTGCGGTAAAGGTTTTATAGGCTGCTTTTACGTAAACGCCCTTATCGAGCAACTGATACAGTACGCGTGGTGCATAGAAATCAGCATAATCGATGACATAGGCAAACTGTGACTTCTGGAATTTGTTTGTTGCAGCTGCAGGAACCTCCTTCACTACATCGCCAACACCGATGCCACCAGCTACTCGGGCAAACGGGAAACCAAAGCCATGAGCTGTGCTCCATGCAGTGATATCCATGAAAATACTATCCACAAACTCAGTGTGCTCCTCGAAAGCAGCGTTTACCAGACGGTACTGGGCCTGCCCCAGAGGAATGGCATAGGCAGAACCTGCCTTAAAGTGCTTACCGCCCTGAGCAAAGTCCTTGGTCAACTGATGCACCTCAATCTTGTGGCGCAGCAGATTGTCGAGAAACAGATTGGTGGCACCCTTATTCTCCTGGTCGCCAAATACAATGTAACTCTTTCCACCTTTGGCTACAGCGCTCTTGAAGAACTCCTGCTGATGACGCAGGAACACATTCTTCTTATCGGTTCCAGCCTTCAGCGCACCAATACTGGTTACAAGGTTGTCGCGTATATTTTTAGAAAAACGATGAATACCAAGTTCCGACTCTACCTGAACACCCTGTGAACTACCAACCTCGAGCGTGGTACCAACACCACCCTGGAAGTCAGGATAGGTAGAACCATAGATGGGCGAGATATTATCGTAATTCTCCTTGGTAAAATAGAGCGATCCGATCTTGTCGAGTGCCGAACCGAAATAATCAGCCAGAATCACATTCAACTCTGTATAGGTACTCTCAGGTATAGTGTAGTTCCATGTGCTGCGTACTGGCGATGGTTCGAAATAGTAACTGCTATTACGACCCATTTCATGGTAATCGGCATAGATATTAGGATACCACTGATGATAGTAAGCTGCACGTGCACGACTTTCGGGATGTACCAAAGCAAACCAGTCGCGATTCAGGTCGGCATAGAAATGGTTGCCGCGCAATGGAGTAAAACTCTGTGTATGTTCGATATCGAGAGCATCGTTAACTGGTGGAATCGAGTGAAATGCGTTAAAATACTGTGCTGCTCGCTCACGACCATCGGGATTGAGTGCCGGTTCAATAAGAATTACGGCATCGCCCAGTCTTTTTACGATATCTGCATTCTGGGTAGCCACAAAATAATAGGCTGCCAACACTGAAGCATCGGTTCCTGCCAATTCGCCACCATGTACATTATAACCTAACTGGATGATTACCTTCTGATCATCATATGTAGCAGGGATGCCATAGTTAGGATCAACCAGTTTGACGTGGTTCTGGCGAATACTCTCTAAGTTCTGGATGTTTTCAGGTGTGGAAATGTGGAGTATAACATACTCGCGATTTTCATGAGAATGACCTATCACCTTGAGTTTTGCGCGGTTTGACAACTTGTCAAGCAAACGAAAATACTCTACAACTCTATCATATCTTACCAATTCTGACCCAATAGGAAAACCGAAGAACTCTTCAGGTGTTGGTATTGACTTGTCGAATTGGGTGTCATTCCCGAAGTAATAATCAGTTGCCCAAATGTTGCTGACGTTGATACTCAATAATACTACTATTACTAATGCTAATCTTTTCATGTTTCTTCTTTTTTACTTTGTTAATACCTATTATATATATACCCTCCTTCATTGTTATTGCCATCATACAGCAATAAGACTCCTGCATACGCATTCGCATCTGCATTCGATTCTGCATTCGCATCTGATTCATTGTTTTCATAATCCTAAAAAACTTAATTTATTAACTCTTTCAATTAATTATTATTTCTGAGTGCAAAGGTACGGCGATTTGACGGCTCCCACAATCCCCTCTGCATGTCATATCGCATACCACAAACATGGTATTTCGCCAAAAACAAGCAAAAAACACCCCGCTCTGGGTTGAGCGAGGTATTATATTTGAGTATTTATTCAGTTTATCACATCAATGCTATCGGAACGATTGGGTTATTGCAAGGGGGTTAATGGGTATACAATATTCACAATCAGAATATTGGCTGCAAGAATGATGATATTCATGAGCAGACCGATACGCATAAAGTCGCTGAAACGATAACCACCAGGACCGTACACCAGCATGTGGGTAGGCGAACCGATAGGTGTGGCAAAGCTGCTGCTGACGCTTACCATCAGGGCAACGAGGAATGGGAATGGCTCATAGCCAAGTTTCTCGGCGGCCTCGTACATGATGGGGAAGAACATGGCTCCCGCAGCGGTGTTAGAGATAAACTCAGTGATGAAGGTACCAACAAAGCACACAGCTGTCATGACCACGATGGGGTTAGTGCCACAGACGTCGAGAATACCATTAGCCAACCACTCGGCTATGCCCGTTTTCTGAATAGCGAGTCCGAGAACGGCACTACCAGCAAAGACCATCAGGATATCCCAGTTGATGGCACGCATGGCCTGCTCCATATTGCAGCAACGGAAGATGAGCATGGCAGCAGCGGCGATAAAAGCACACTGCAGCAGCGGCATGATACCAAAAGCCGAGAGAGCAACCATGGCTATCATAATGGCAGTAGACACGAGTGTGCCACGACCGATGTTGGGCACATCGTCGGAATCGAAGAAGTGGAGAGCGTTCTTCATCGATGAAGTATCTACATTAATCTGTTTAGGACATACCAACAGCAATGTATCGCCAGCCCTCAGTACTACATGTCGTGGTGCTTCTTTGATGCGTTCGCCACGACGGGCCACAGCAACAAGTATCACATTATTATCTTTTTCGAACGTGCTACCACCGATGGTGGTTCCTATCAGACTGCTACCGAAGTCGACATAAGCTGTGCGCAACTGGCGGTTTTTATCAACCTCGCTCATAGAAAACACATGATGGTCGGCACTTACCAACTGGTGACTGGCGGCCATATCAAGAATCTCGTCAATCTGTCCGGCATACACCAGATGGTCGCCACCCATAATGGGCTCGTCGGGAGTTACTGGCATAAGAACATCGTCGAAGTGATATAACTCTATCAGGCTACCGCCATTGATATGGTAAAGTCCAGCTTCGGTCAAGGTCTGACCGATATAGGGATTATCGGAAGGAACACGCAACTCGACAGTATAATCGCCTGTCGACTCGAAAGCACTCTCTGGTGCCTTGCGGTCGGGCAGCAATCGGCGCATGGCAATAATCGACAGCACACCGACAGCCAGACAGAACAATCCGGGGATGGTAGTAGTAAGAATGTTCATAGCCTCGCCTGTCTTCTCCTCGTAGAGTCCGCTGATAATCAGGTTTGGTGGTGTACCAATCAGGGAACATACACCACCCATGCCCGAGGCATAGCTCAGAGGAATGAGCAGTTTAGAGGGCGACACACCGAGCTTACGAGACCACATCTTAACGATGCCCACGAAGAGCGATACCACCGTGGTATTGCTGAGGAACGAACTGAGCACGGCCACAGGCAGCATCAGTCGCGTTACCGCCTTAGAGTAACCATTGGGGGTGCCCAAAAGATGCTTCACAATCCACTGCAGCACGCCAGTATGCGTAAGTCCGGCCACAACCACAAACAGCACGCCTACTGTGATGACCGATGTGCTACTGAAGCCCGAGAAGGCATCCTTAGCATTAAGCACACCCGTAACGTAGAGTACGCCGATGGCCCCAAGAAAAACAAGGTCGCTGCGCCACTTAGTAAACAACAGAATAGTAAACATGCCCAGCACCGTAACAATGGTAATCCAGGCATCAAGACCAAAGCCCAAGAACATAAATGACTCCATAATTAGTTAGAACAATATTGAGTTTAACTTGATATTCTGATGCAAAGATACATCATTTTTGTTGAATAAAAAACGTTTTTTGCTGAAAATATTTGCTTGGAAGGAATTATCGTATTACCTTTGCCGTCGAAAATTTTATTACTGCAACTGAAAATGACACTTAGAAAGATAGCATTAGCGCTGGTTGCGCTGACGATGAGTATAACTGTTGGGGCTCAGAATACCGACAAGCTATACGACGAGGCAAAGGCTCTGTACGATGCCAAGGACTACAAGGCTGCACTGCCCAAACTGAGGGTGGCAGCCGAGAAGGGGCACAAGAAGGCCCAATACCGACTGGGACGCTGCTACGACAAGGGACACGGAGTGGCTGAAGACAACAAGGTGGCCTTTGAGTGGTATCAGAAGTCGGCCGCACAAGGCTATGCCAAAGGACAGTATGCCCTTGGCAAGTGTTATATGAAAGGTAAAGGCACCACAGCCGACCAGGAGAAGGCTAAGCTATGGCTGAAGAAAGCCGTAAAGAACCCTAAAGGCGGACTGAAAGTGAAGGAGAAAATCAAGAATGAAGCCAAAGAGGGCGACAAGGATGCCAAGAACATACAAAAACTGCTGAAATAGTATGGACGAGTTACTAAAGCCATTCGAACCCATTACACTCGAGGAGATGAAAAGCGTGAAGCTGATGAATCGCACAGACACCAAGTTTGTGACGAACACCAGCAAGCTGCGCCAGCTACTGAAGATGGCACAGCAGGATTACTACGTGCAGGTAATCGACGGCGAGCGTAATCTGGACTACGACACGACATACTTCGATACGACGGCGTTCGACATGTATAACATGCACCAGAGCGGGCACTTGAACCGACAGAAAATCAGGTTCCGCACATACTGCATTAACGACCTGCAGTTTATGGAGGTGAAGACCAAGAACAACCACGGGCGCACCAAGAAAAAGCGCATTGAGGTGAGCGACATGAACCTGAAAGACGAGGAGAAACGCCAGTTTCTGCACAAGCACCTGCGCTACGAGGTAGAAAAGCTGCAGCCCGTGTTGAGCAACCACTTCAGCCGCATCACGCTGGTTAACAAGGGTATGACCGAGCGACTAACCATTGACACAGCCCTGAACTTCCACAACCTGCTGAACGGCAACGACAAAGACATGGGGCAGCTGGTGGTGATAGAGCTGAAGCGCGATGGACTGGTACACTCGCCAGTGCTACAGATGCTGCGCCAACTGCGCATACAGCCCCACGGATTTTCGAAATACTGCATGGGATCGGCACTTACCGGTCAGGATCATCTGCCCGTGAACCGATTTAAGTGCAAACTGATAGAAATCAACAAATTAGTAAATCAATAATAATTAATAATGTATATGAATCTGCAAGAATTGTTTTCGGCCGATTTTGGCGAGACCCTGCTGAGATTTGTTCTCTGCCTGATAGTTAACTGGGGTATAGTGAACTATCTGTACTACAAGAAGAGCCGCCGTCGCGACTTCTACTTTACGTTTATGATTATATCGGTAGCCATCTACTTCCTGGTGTACCTGATGATGGGTATGGACCGCGGAAAGGCCACCATGGGTGTAGGACTCGGATTGTTCGGCATATTCTCGATTATGCGATATCGTACGGACACGATGCCTGTACGCGAGATGACCTATCTGTTTGTAGTGGTATGCCTGTCGGTAGTTCACGCCATGTCATCGGCCTTAGGCGTTGACGATAGCGGAGCCCTTACCGGCACACCGATATTCGAGCTGCTGGTTATCGACGTGATAACAATTGCGGCCATCATGGTGTTTGAGAAGATGCTGAAGGTGAGTGCCACCAAACTGGTGCAGTACGACCGCATAGAGCTGATTAAACCCGCGAAACGTGAGGAGCTGAAAGCCGATCTGGAAGAGCGACTGGGCGTAAAAGTGCTGAAGGTAGAGGTAGGCGCAGTTGACTTTCTGCGTGACATGGCAGTGCTGCGCGTGAGCTATGTAGGCGAGTGTGCAAGCGATATTGAAAAGAAACTGAAACTAAAAGAAGCTGACTATGCACATATTTAAACGACTGGCCACAGCCACATTGATACTGACCACAGCCCTGCCCATGACTGCACAAAGCGAGGGCGGACTGTATATGAGTGCCGAGGCCGAAAAGAAGATTGACAAGAAACTGAGCGTGAGCCTTGAGGCCTCCATGCGTACACGCAACGACTTCAAGACGATGGACCGTTGGAGTCTGGACCTTGGTGTATCATACAAGCTGAACAAGTGGTTGAAAGCCGATGCCGGCTACGTGCTGATGGACCAGAACAACCACGAGAAGATAAACTACAAGACATCGGGTGCTTACGACACCTGGCGCCCCAGCTACTGGCAGCTGCGCCACCGTGTATATGCATCGCTGACAGGAACACTGAAACTTGGCAGCGATTTTAAATTGGCACTGCGCGAGCGCTGGCAGTACACCTATCGCCCTGAGACGACTACCCAGCGATGGGACTTCGACGACGAGGCATGGGAAGACAATGTACGTAGCGGAAAAGCCAAACACGTGCTGCGCTCAAGGTTAGGCTTATCGTACGACAAGAAGCATGCACTGTTCAGCCCCTATGCCAACGTAGAGCTGTACAATGGCTTAGGCATACAGAAAGTGCGCTACACGGTGGGTACAGACATCAACCTTTCAAAGCAGCACTCGCTGACCACATTCTATCGTTTCCAGGATGCCAGAAACGTTCAGCCAGAGGATTACGATCCCGATATGCACTATCTGGGCATAGGATATAAGTTTAAGTTCTAAAAGCATCAGAATATGAGAAAGATTTTTTCGTTTTTATTGGCAGCAGCACTGGTAAGTGCCTGCCAGAACGATGATACCGACTTTAGCGAATACATCAATGGCGGTCAATCGGGTATTACCACCATCAGCATAGCGTATAACGGCACAAGCGTAAGCGTTACAGGCGACACCAAGGGATATGTGACCACCAATGGTGCCGATGTGACAGTGAACGCCACCAACAGCACCGACTCGCTGCTGCTGGTGCTGAGTGGTTCAACAACAGACGGTTCGCTCCTTATCTTCAGAGAAAAACAATTCGGAATCAAACTCAATGGTGTGAGCATTAACAATACTGACGGCCCAGCCATCAACAACCAATGCCATAAAGCACTGTTCCTGGAGGTGGCCGATGGTAGCACAAACACACTTACCGACGGCACCAGCTACAAAGAGACAGCTGACTACCAACAGAAGGGAACACTGTTCAGCGAAGGACAGATATACTTCAGCGGCACAGGCACACTCAACGTAACGGGCAACTACAAGCACGCCATAGCCTGCGATGACTACATAGTAATGGACCAGGCTACCATTAATGCTACATCAACAGCCGGCAACGGCATCAAGGTTGGCGAAGGCATGTGGATAGACGGCGGAATACTGAACATAAACGTTACTGCCGATGGCGGCCGAGGCATCAGGTGCGACTTCGTAGTGGAAATAAGCGGTGGTACTACCACCATCAACACCAGTGGCGACTGCGTTTACGACGACGAGGCACAAGAATACAGCAGTGCAGCCTGCATCAAATGCAATGATGAGTTCAACATGACTGGTGGTACGCTGGAGATGAAGAGCACCGGCGATGGCGGCAAAGGCATTAACTGCGGCGCAGTCATCACATTCAGCGGCGGCACACTTATTGCCACCACCACAGGCAGCAACGACAACGCCAAGCCCAAAGCGGTAAAGGCCGACAATGGCATCATTGTGAGCGGCGGCACATTCAAAGCCAACGTGGCCAAGAGCTGGGCGTGCGACAATGGTACCGACAGCGAAACACCCGAGGATCACCTGACAGTACAAGGATCGCCCAAGACAGCTACCATCACCAAGAAGTCGGTAGAGATTATATACTAACATCGTTTTTCATTGAACGAAAAAGCCGGTTCGCTGAATTAATTTGGCAAGCTGGCTTTTTGTTTTTACCTTTGCACAAATTTAAAAACAATCAATATGAAGAAAACGATGATGAACATGATGCTACTGGCATCGGTAGCAATGATGACAAGCTGTATGGCCGACGATCCATTCAGCGACAGCAGTTGGGACACCAACTGGAGTAACACCGACCCCACAAACCAGAGTTCAAGCGGCAGTTCTACTACAACTGGCGAACTGACAACCTTTGCCATCAGTATAAACAAGACCGCAAGCGAACCAACAAGCACGGCCAGCGAGTATCTGCCCGACGAGGAAGATGCATTGGAAAACAACAGCTTTACAACCGAGGTTAACATCGATATGAGCAACCCAACGGCTAAGACAGAGAACGGGGTTGAGATAACCGTGAACGGCGGACACATTACAGCCAACCACGGCTCGACCAAGAACATATGCTATGTAGTTAGCGGAACCACCACCAACGGATCTTTTACCGTTGTGGGCGATAAGAAATACGAAGTGAAACTGAACAATGTAAACATCACCAATCCTGATTCGGCTGCGCTGAACCTGTTGAGTGGTAAGCGCGCCTACATTGTACTGACCGATGGCACCAGCAATACGCTGAGCGATGGTACTGGCGGCAGTCAGAAGGGAGCCTTGTACTGTAAGGGCAAACTGCTGTTTAACGGTAGTGGCCAACTGAGCGTTACCGGCAACAGCAACAACGCCATCCACTCGGCCGACTACATCGTGTTTCGCAAAGGCAACAACATCTATGCCAACTCTACTGCCAATCATGGCATCAAGGCCAACGACGGCGTGTTCATCAATGGAGGCATTATTAATGTTGAGGTGTCGGCCGATGCTGCTAAGGGCATAAATTGCGAGAGCAACATCATCGTAAACGGCGGTCGTACCACCGTTATCACCACTGGTGGCGGCACTTACGATACCACCGATAAGGAGGCCAAAGGTGCTGCTTGCATCAAGGCCGACTCGGCCTTTACCGTCAATGCCGGCGAACTGTGGCTGAAGAGTACCGGTAGCGGCGGTAAGGGTATCAACGTGGATACCGAGGCCAACTTCTGTGGTGGCAACGTGTATATAGTAACCGAGGGCGGACAGTACAAGAGCAACAACGACACCTCATCGCCCAAGGGCATCAAAGCCGATGGCAACATCAACATCAGCGGTGGCACCATCTGGGTACGCACCAGCGGTTATAACGGCGAGGGTATCGAAACCAAGAGCACCATGAACATCAGTGGTGGTCAGG
The DNA here is from genome assembly GCF_946404925.1 of uncultured Prevotella sp. Classification (GTDB taxonomy): domain Bacteria; phylum Bacteroidota; class Bacteroidia; order Bacteroidales; family Bacteroidaceae; genus Prevotella. The sequence goes on from NZ_CAMJFM010000018.1 coordinate 30,524, forward strand.
TGGCCAGCTATGCCTACGATGATGCCATCAACTCGAAGAGCGACATGACCATTACAGGCGGATACGTATATGCACAAGGACAGCATAACGACGGACTGGATGCTAACGGAAATATGTATATTAAGGGCGGACTGGTTTATGCTATCTGTTCAGGAACGCCAGAGGTGGCTATCGATGCCAATACCGAGGGAGGCAAAAAGCTCTATCTTACCGGTGGTACCATAGTAGCTGTAGGCGGACTTGAGGGCGGCAGCAGTCTCTCGCAGTCGTGCTATCAGGCCTCATCGTGGAGCAAGAACACCTGGTACACCATGACTTACGACAGCAACACCTTCTCATTTAAGACACCATCGAGTGGTGGTAGCGGACTAGTGATATCTGCAGCAGCTACCCCTACCCTTGCAACAGGCACAACCGTTAGCGGCGGCACAAGCATCTTTGGTGGCATCGGTGTTATGAGCGGCACCATCAGCGATGGAACCAGTGTATCGCTATCCAGCTACACCAGCGGCAGCGGTATGGGCGGCGGTTTTGGACCTGGAGGTTGGCATTGACACAATAATTCAATCATATCTGCGTTATATTTAATAGGAATAATCATGATTTGGATGAAGAATCAGTCGAGACAGGAGAATCTGGCATACATAGTAGCGTGGAGTTTGCTTTTTGCAACTCCGCTACTAAGCCTTTACCTGCGCACAGCCAACGACCCTTATTTAGAATTTAACTGGGGTGAGGTATTCTTTGTATGGGGCAGGTTCAGCATTTTCCTGGTGCTGTTCATCATCCACAATTTCCTGTTGGCGCCATTGCTTATACATAAGCATAAGCGCATGCTGTACGCAACGATTATGGTAGCATTAATAGGAGGATTCATCATTTATCAGTGCACAAACCGTCCTAACTTCAAGAAGCGCGAAGGATTCCGTCCACCAAGAATGGAGCAGCGTGAGAATTTGCCAAGATTCGAGGAATTCGAAGACTTCAGGCAGCATGGACCTCGTGATGGTGGTCCCAGAATGGAGCGTCGGCACACGCCCCCACTGTTCGTTGGCGAGCACGATGTGCTGAGCATCGTAGTACTGCTACTGATGTTTGGCGCTAACCTGGGCACCAAGTACTACTTCCGCTCACGTAGCGACCAGCGCAAGTTGGAAGATCTGGAGAAGCAGAACCTGGAGCAACAGCTGGAATATCTGAAGTATCAGATAAACCCACACTTCTTCATGAACACACTGAACAACATCCACGCCCTGGTGGATATCGACCCATCGAAAGCCCAAGAGACGATTCGTGAGCTATCGAAGATGATGCGCTTTGTGCTGTACGAGGGCGATAAGAGCGGTGTGCCACTAACCAAGGAGTTTGAGTTTGTACGCACTTACACCAAGCTGATGCAGCTGCGCTATAGTGACAAGGTAAGGATTACCGTAGATGTGCCCGACGAAGCACCCGACGTAACGATACCACCACTGATGCTGATATCGTTTATCGAGAATGCCTTCAAACACGGCATCAGCTATCAGCACGATTCATTTATCGACATTAAACTGGAGCTCACCTCCTCACCTGCACACTATCTCACCTTTAAATGCCGGAACTCCAAGGCCGAGAAGCCTAACCAGGAGAAAGGTGGTGTAGGACTGGCAAACGTCAAGAAACGTTTGGATCTGCTATACGACAAGAATTATACACTGGATATTAAAGACGAACCAGACATTTATATTGTTGAACTAAAATTACCACTACGATGATTCGCTGTCTTGCTATCGACGATGAGCCATTGGCTCTGCAGCAGATTGCTGCATATATCAACAAGGTGCCATTCCTTGAGTTGGCCGGCCAGTGCCAGAGTGCACTTGAAGCCCGTCAGTTCCTGACGGAAGACAGAGTAGATGCCATCTTCTGCGACATCAATATGCCCGACCTGAATGGCATGGACTTCGTCAAGTCGCTCACCGCCCCACCCCTTGTAGTCTTCACTACAGCCTACTCTGAGTATGCTATTGAGGGCTTTAAGGTCAATGCGGTTGATTACCTGCTGAAGCCCTTTGGTATGCAAGATTTTATGCGCGCGGCCAATAGACTTCAGGAAAGACTATCAGTTCCCGTGACTGCCCCAACGGAAACAGACGACACATTGTTCCTCAAGACCGACTATCGTATCATCAAGGTCAGCATCCCCAACATACGTTATGTAGAGGCTATGAGCGAATATCTGAAGGTATGGATTGAGGGCGAGGCCAAACCCATTATCACCCTGCTGTCGATGAAGAAGATGGAAGAGCGACTGCCCAGCAACTTTATGCGCATACATCGCTCTTACATCATCAATCTCGACAAGATACAGGAGGTTAACAAGAACCGCGTCATCATGGATGCCGACACATACCTGCCTATAGGCGACCTCTATAAAGAAGCCTTCCAGACCTATCTGGACAAGAAGTTCCTCGGCAAGTAATAGTTAGTCCATCGGATAGTGAACGCCCATCTCATAGCGTAATCCATCCATCATCTCCATAATGTAGAGGGTCTCATCCAGAGGCATCTCCTCTACCTCGAGTTTTCCTGCCAGCAGAGCTTCGCGGCAGGCCAGGAACTCGTATTCATAACCGGTAATCTGCTGGGGCACCTTGATGGTCTCGATATAAGTACGGTCGGGCCCATTAACCGTTACCGTCTGCGGATTGTTGATATTGTCGATAATCAGATTACCCTCGGTTCCAGCTATCACACCGATGTTATCACCAACACAAGCGGCACTCGACTGCAGGTTGCACAACAGCTTATCGCCAGCCACATCATCAAGAATCAGCGTTATGGCATTGGTGATGTCCATACCAGTATCCGACTTTACACAGTTACAGTCGATGCTCAGTATGGGCTGTGGAAAGAACATACGCACAAAGTTCAGCGCATAAACACCCAGGTCAAGTAGCGCTCCGCCGCAGAGCTCAGGTAGCATGATACGAGGCTTGTTACCCATAGAGTAACCCAGTGTGGCAGTTACAAGACGAGGATTTCCGATGCGGCCGCTGCTGATAAGACTACGTACAGTGGCAACAATAGGCTGATAACGAGTCCATACAGCCTCAGCCAGGAACACACCACGTTGACGGGCCAATGCCACAATCTCCTTGGCCTCGCGAAGATTGGCCATAAAGGCCTTCTCAACCAGGCAGGGCTTATCAGCCAGCAGCGCCTGTTTAGTAACATCGTAGTGATGAGAGTGTGGCGTGGCGATATACACCAGGTCAACATCCTTATCAGCAATCAGTTCGGTGTACGATCCGTATGCCTTGGGCATGTTCCACTTAGCAGCAAACTCATCTGCCTTCTCTTTTGAACGCGAACCAATGGCATAGCATTCACAATTCTCCAGTCCGTTTAGTGTGATGGCAGCCTTCTCGGCTATCCAACCAGCGCCGACGATACCAACGCGCATGATTTTGTCTTGTTTCATTGAACTTATGTTAATAATCGGTACAAATATAGCAAAATATCGCGGATATTGTATATCTTTGCCGACGCTTTTAATAAGTTTTATTAAACCAAACTAGTAGAAGACAGAAGATATGACAAAAGAGATTTATTTCGCAGGAGGTTGTTTCTGGGGTACAGAACATTTCTTTAAACAGATTGAGGGTGTACTTGAAACCGAAGTGGGATTTGCCAACGGACATACCGAGAACCCTACTTATAAGGAGGTATATACCGACCAGACCGGTTTTGCCGAGACGGTATATGTGAAGTTCGACCCTGAAGTGGTGAGTCTGGAGTTCTTGTTAAACATGTTCTTCAAGGCCATCGACCCTACAAGTCTTAACAAGCAGGGCCACGACGAGGGTACACGCTATCGTACTGGCGTTTACTACACCCATGCCGATGACCTGCCAGTGATAGAAAAAGTGTTTGCCCAGGAGCAGCAGAAATATCAGCAGCCCCTGGCCGTAGAGAAATTGCCTCTGCAGAACTACTATTCGGCCGAGGAGTATCATCAGGACTATCTTGACAAGAACCCTACGGGTTATTGCCACCTGCCTCTGGAGCTATTCAAGTTCGCTCGCGAGGCAAAAGAGAAGAAGTAATCCTTATTCCCCATTACCAAAGGCCTTGAGCAGACGCTCTTTCTCGGCTTTGGTAATGGGGATTATTGTGCCGTGACGTGGGGTGAACTTACCCTTGGTCTCGGTGTTCTGCACAAACTGGAAGGTCTTAAGATCCTCAGACCGACAGAACTGATAATGATTATTACTATAGCAGTCGTACATAATAATCCAGCTCTTATCGTCGATAGACTTACAAACGCCAACGCCCTCAACAGCCTCCTTGGTCTGCTCTACATTACCATCAAGCATCTGCCATTTATCTGTAAGACGTTTAGCCACCGCCTGATAGATGCCACGACCTGACTCCTGCTTGTAGAATAGGTGATACATCTTGTCGGCCTTGTTCCATACGATATCACCATCGATGGTAGCATTGCCTGCATCGAAAAGCCATTTCGGCTCGCCTTCAAGGTCGGTAAAGTCTTTGTTGGCGTACTGATAGTAAATCTTGTCGTACGAGTCGGGATCGCTGGTGCGCAGCGAATAGAACACCATATATTTGCCAGCCTGATGGTCGTAGATGGTCTCGGGTGCCCAAACACGTATCACATTCTTCCACGTCTTGGTATAGCGTGTGGGGAAGTTAACGGTTGAGTGCTGCCAATGTATCAAGTCGGTCGACTTGAGCATCACCATACCGCGATTACTGGCCCAACCAAGCGATGAACGCATATCGGTAGCCACCATATAGAAGGTCTTACCATCCTCACAGCGCAGTATGTGTGGATCGCGAACACACTGTGTAAGCGCAATGGTGTCGCTCTCAATGACTGGTGCACCACCATTAAGCGGGGTATAGTTGTAGCCATCGTCGCTGATAGCATAGCAAATCTGTTCGTCCTCGGGAGCATTGCTATTAAAATAAGTAAACAGATAGGCCACCATCTCATCGCGAGCAGCACTGGCCGATACGGCAAATACAATTGTAAAAAGCGTAATTAGCAGAATTCCTTTTTTGATCATAAACTATTATATCATTAGATTACGGATGCAAAGATAGCGATAATTTTCCAATTACCGCTATCTCCTCAATATTATTTAGTATTGTTTATCTTCTATTAGAAGGGGAAGCCCTGTGGACGTGGGGCAATCTCGGGCTCACCAAAGAACGATGCCTCGGCATCCTTATCGTTCAGTTTGAATACCATGAACTTAGTATTCTTCTCTGTACAAGGTTTCCATGCACCGTCCTTAGGACCATTAGGATCGCTGTATTTCACGAAGTTAGTCCACGCGGTAAGCATTTTTTCGCTCAGATCCCAGTCGCCCTTGGTCCAAGGACGCCAACAGTGCTTCAGACTCTTGAATACGAACCACAGGTCGCTTGAGTGGAAAGCACCCTTCAAGCGCTGAGTAACCTCAGGATGACTGCCATCATCGGGCAATGGGCGTGCAAACTCATAAGCCCAAGCCTTACCACCCTTCTGCTCGCGTACCTTGCAGAACTCGGCAATATTTGGAGCCATGTTGCCCATATCGTTCAGCGTGAATCCTATCATATAAGGCACGTCTGCCAGTGTGCCGCCACGTGTGGCATCGTCAAAACTCTTCTCGCTAACATAGCCATCTATCATTGGCATGAATGGCAGACCGCGGAACATAGCCGCCATCGGGCCACCACCCTGCTGACCATCGCTATTAATCTGGTGATAGAGGGTGTTCAGAGCAAATACGGTCTCAGTAGATGCAGCACGCATCTTCTGCAGGTCGGTAAGTCCGGCCCAATCAAACACCTTCTTGGCATTAGCCTCGGCATCGGCAAAAGAGCCACCGCTATAACGACCACCCATAGGATTACCTTTTGCATCGGGGATAGTCAAACCCTGAGCACTCATGATAACAGCCTTGTGGAACAAACCGCGAGCCAATGGGCTCTCGCAGAGTGTACGAACGCTGCCACCACCGGCACTCTGACCAAAGATAGTCACGTTATTGGGGTCGCCACCAAACTGGGCGATATTCTTCTTGATCCACTTCAGTGCCTCAATCTGGTCTAGGATACCGTAGTTACCCGACACCTTATGTGGGCTCTCGGCCGAAAGGGCTGGGTGAACAAGGAATCCAAACACGCCAAGACGGTAGTTGATAGATACCAGCACAACATCCTTGGCACCCCACTCCTGACCATCGAACTCTGGCTCAGAACCGAAACCTTCGCGATAGCCGCCACCATGAATCCACAGGGCTACAGGCAGTTTCTTGTTTACCTGTCCGGGAGCCTTGGTCCATACATTAAGATACAAGCAATCCTCGCTGTAGGGAGCCTCCTTGCCATAACCCCACTCGGTGTAGTATCCACCAGGATACTGAACAGCCTGATAGCTGGGATGACCAAAGGTATCGCAGAGTTTCACACCTTTCCAGGGAACGATGGGCTGTGGTTCTTTCCAACGGTTCTCCTTGATGGGAGGTGCAGCATAAGGAATACCACGATAAACAAACACATCAGGATGATCATCGGCCAATACGCCCTGAACCTTACCACCCTCGATCGTTAACACTGGGTTTTCTGCAGCATGTGCAGACACTGCTACCAACAGCAGAAGAGGTAATAATAGTTTTTTCATAAGTTGTTTAATAACAATTGTACAATTGGTTAGGTAAATAATATTATTATTTAGACACGCAAATTGGCAATTGGTTTAATAAACAACGCAAAAAAAATGACCTTAAGGCTTTCTTAAGGTCATTATCTTTGTTGGACATGCTAACGTGCACTTTCCGCATTTGATGCAGTCGGGATGCATATAGCCTGCTTCTTGTCCTCGGCTGTCGTAAGGCGTTAGCTGCATCGGACATACTCGTGAACAACTCTTGCACTTCATCTGACAAGCACTCGACACGTGGATATTAGTAAATCCACTGGGTACAGGCGCATTCTTTGGGGCTACCCAACGACTGATGGTACCCATCGGACAGAACGAACACCATGTGCGTGGCGCAAAGATGAAACTAAGCGTTACACCAACTGCTGTGGTAACAACAATGATATTCCAGAACACACGGCCGATGCCGCTCCACATGGGCAGACCACCCTCGCTCCAGGGCACAGTCAGTGTTAACTGAATGCCGAACATGGTGAAGATGAACAGCACCATAAACAGTCGGAATCCGAATGTACGTACGAACTGCGGAATGGGGCGATGGGGCGAATACTTCGACAGCAGACGGTCGTACATGTTACCGCGTGGGCACACATTGCCACACCACCAGCGTCCTTTCCAGATGCTCACTACTACCGGACCTATCATGCATATCAATGCCAGTAGTCCTATGACAGGATAGAACCAACCGACAATGATGTATGCAATGATAATCCAATAGAGGGGTAAACCCGGAGTAGCAAAGTGTCTATGAAAACGTTTTTGTGCCATTTGTTTAATTATTATTTTTTTATTAATGTGTTGATTATCGTGTCTAACTCGCCGCCAAACTTCACATAGTCTTCCAACTGGAATGGACAGGCCCTGAGCTCCTCGCCCATACCTGCAGGAATGATGGCGTATGCCTGTTCCTCCATCGCCTTACCTTTTTCTGTAAGCGATACTATCTGCTGGCGCTTGTCCTCCTTACCACGTTTGCGAACAACTATGCCCTGCTTCTCCATTCGCTGCAGCAGTGGGGTTACGGTGTTGGTCTCAAGCACCAGTCGGTGGGCTATATCATTCACCGGTTGTGCATCCTTCTCCCAAAGCACCATCATCACCAGGTATTGAGGATAAGTAATACCCAATTGGTTCAGCAAAGGTGTGTATGCCTGCTGAATGAGTCTCGCTGCCGTATACAGACGGAAGCAAATCTGATTATCTAATCGTAATTCTTCGTGCATAATAATTCGTGTTATATCGTTTGCGATGCAAAGGTACGAATAATCCTTTATATCGCAAACGATTTACACGAAATATTATGTTTGTTTAACTATTTTGCTACTTTCTTACCGTTAACGATATAGAGACCGTTAGGCAGCTCTTCGAGCGAATTTGCCTGCATACGCATGCCGTTCAGGTTGTATATACCCTCTGGGTTATTCTTTACAGTCTCATCAGCTTTCACACCATTGATGCCACTGTAAACCTCGCCACCTAGTCCGCGTACGAAACCAGCATACACATGCTTGCGATAGTAGTTCAAATCCCAGATACCTACAGGCTCACCGCCACGCCAACCACTGTTTGTGGGTGCATCAGTAGTACACCACTGGCATATACCCCACTGCTGTGCTGGAGGCACAATACGGAAGAACTCTTTCAGAATCCACTCGTAGAAGTCGGCCATCTTCTTATGCTGTTCCTCTGTCATATTGGCTGTAAGAACTTTGCTGCCACTAGCATTCACATATCCCATATCCATTTCGCTCACACGAACAAGCTTCCCTGAATTAGCCATCACTGTGAACATACCGGTAATAGCTTTTTTCAGACTGCTAAGCGAGCCACTATTTTCATAGTACGAGATATGCATCTGCGTGCCGATACCATCAATCTTGGTGACACCATCAGCCTCCCATTTCTTAATCCAATTTACGATAGACCATACTTTCTTGCTGGCACTAACACCATTCTTGGTCACTATATCCCAGGTTCCCTCAAGATTGTAGTCGTTGATGAAAAGCTTGACATCCTCAGGTCCGTACTTGCGAGCCAGACGACATGCCTGACGTACATAGTCGAGACTACCCAGATAATCCTGCCAAAAGAAATTGGATCCACCTACATCCCAAGAGCCGCTATTACCCTGCTTAGAACTCTGCAATACATAGTAGCCTTCACCGTCATCGCCACCACCACTGATAGCCTCGTTCACCAGGTCCCAAGCCTTCACCTTACCGTCGCAGGCCTCCATCATACCCTTAATCCACTTGTCCATGGCATAAACCAGGGTATCGTGACGCTCCTGTTCTGTCAAGGATACAGTCTTACCTTTATAACCCTCAAACTTGATGCTCTTGATATAGATATCGCCAACAAAGTCGCCACACTGCAGCAACAGGAAGTTGGTATCCATCACAGGTGTATAGTCTACCTGAACGTCCTGCCATTCGGTAGTAAAAGGAATATCAATAGCTGTTGACGGCGTATACGAGAAGTCGCCCAACTTACTATGAAGCGTACCAGCCTTACTACCACGCATGGTAATAGTCATCTTGCAACTTTTCTCTGCCTCAGTCACGACGTTATCAATAGCTACAAACTGCACATCCCATGAGTTGTCGCATATCTTTGTAGTGTGAACTTTCATACCGTTTGTTGCGTCGAAGGTAATCGTGTAGCCATACTGGGTTTTATCCGATGACCATCCTACATTCTGTGAGGTACGGAAATCCTTGCTGGCCACCTCTGTATACTCTTGTTCTGAGTTGGGGTCTGGCTTACCTGAAATAAGCTTCGTCAACCAACCTACTGGCTGCTGCGAGTGCCATGCCAGAGTGTGTCCATACACATTCAGACCAGCCTCAGTAGCCGCCTGCACATAGTTCTTAACCGTGGTGAAGTTCATGTTACCATTGTTATCCACACAACTCGCCATCTTCATGGCATTACCAGCCACGGTCTCTGTGAAATTCTTGTTGGTCAGATTCTTAACCGTAGAATTTGTCAGATAGTCATTCACGGTGGTACCTGCGCCCAACTTAAAGTTAGGATACTTCGAATAGTCGATATACTCCTTCAAGCCCTTGTACTCATCCAGATATCTGTAGTCACTATTGTTAGGCTTACCTAATTCAAATTTCTCCTGAGCTGCAGCCATGGTTGAAAGGCCGGCAGCAAATAACAAAATATATAATCTATTCATAATTGATATTAATTGGCGGCTGCAAAGGTACACAAATTATTCCATAACATAGCGCTATATTGATTTTTTTTAGTACCTTTGCAGCCAAATTTAAGTCATTTGATTATTTTCGCCAAAACAAGAACGTAATGCCTGATACTTCGCTGAAGCGACAACTTAAGGTATTGACGATACCTGTATTTATAGAAATGGCCCTGGTAATGATGCTGGGAGCCGTTGACACCGTGATGCTGAGCCGATACAGCGACAATAGCGTGGCCGCTGTAGGACTTGACAACCAATTGATATCGCTGGTATTTCTGGTATATCAGTTCTTCTCTATGGGAGCTGCCATACTATGTGCACAATACATAGGCGCCGGACTGCGCAAACGACTAGTGCAGGTAGTGGGTATGGCGCTTACGGTAAACCTGATGCTAGGTTTGGCTGTGAGTGCGCTGCTGTTTTTTAAGGCCGAGGCACTGTTACACCTGATGGGTCTGCGCCCTGAACTGATGGACGACGGACTGGTATACCTACGTATTACCGGTGCGCTATCGTTCTTCCAGGCGCTGTCGCTCACTTTCTCGGCCTCGCTACGCAGTGCCGACAAGGTGGTGTATCCCATGGCAGTAACAGGTATAGTAAACATATTAAATATCATAGGTAACTATGCGCTTATCAACGGTCACTGGGGATGTCCGCAGTTGGGCGTAGAGGGTGCTGCGATAGCTACTGCCACAAGCCGTGGTGTGGCCATGTTGCTGCTGGCTATCATCCACTTCAGAGTACACATTCCACGTTTCCCCATGCGCTACTTCCATCCCATACCATGGCAGGAGCTTAAGAATCTGCTACACATTGGCATACCGGCTATGAGCGAGAACATCAGCTACAGTCTGTCGCAGGTGGTCATCACATTCTTTATCAACCAGATAAGCAACGAGGCGCTGGCTGCACGAACATATTGTGTCAACATGATTATGTTTGTTTATCTGTTCTGCATCAGCATAACGCAGGGTGGCGACATTCTGGTGGGACATCTGGTAGGCCAGAAGCGTCATCAGGCAGCATACATATTGGGCAACTACTTCTTCCGCAGATCCATGATTATTACCGTTACCGGCTCCATCATACTTGCCTTGGCTGGTAAAAGCATACTAAGTGCCTTTACCGATAACCCAGAGATTATTGCGATGGGCGTATGGGTGCTGGTCATAGATGTATTCCTTGAAGTGGGACGCACGGCCAACATCTTTGCCGTAGGAACGCTACGAGCCACGGGCGATGCAGTGTATCCCGTGATAATTGGCATCATATTCCAGTGGAGCATAGCAGTAGGCCTCAGCTACGTCATCGGCATCCCTTTAGGATTAGGACTGGTTGGCATGTGGGTAGGCTTTGCCCTCGACGAGAACATCCGCGGCATCATACTGATGCGCCGTTGGCGTTCGGGCAAGTGGAAGAACAAAGGATTTGTTAAGTAAGATATGTGGCTATCTTCCTAACGCCATCTTCAAAGGTGTCTTTATTGATGGCTTTGGCCTTGAGCTTGGATCGATAAGTATAAATAGTGGTGATGCTTGAACGTAAGATATCGGCAATCTTCTGATTATCTGTGATATCAAGACGGATAAGCGCCAATACACGCAATTCGGTCGACAGATGTTTGATTGGCGTACCATCTATTTCGATTGCAAATTGGCTCTCGGAGTTGAGCAGGCGATTAACCTCACTGATAAAGTTAGGATAAATATTCAGGAAAGCTGTATCGAAATGGCTATGGAATGTACGAATGCCTTTATTCACCGTCCTGGCCTATACCGTCTATGGCATGCCGCTCATATATAACGGTCAGGAAACGGGCGGCAATCAGGCGCTCGATTATTTTAACGACACCAAGATTAATTGGAACACCCAAGACGAAAAGATGCTGAACACACTGCGCACGCTCTTTGCCCTGAGGCATGCCGTGTCAGCTCTCAGCGATGCACGTCAATCGTCCGATAACCCTACCACCACCCTACTCAACGTCTCCGATAACACCAGCGTATTGGCTTACACCCGCACTTTAGACGATAGTCAGGTGCTTGTTGTACTGAACATGGGTACCACTGCGACTTCAGCCACTGTCGAGGGTATCACAGCAGGCGAATGGAGTCTGTGGCTCGATAGCGAAACGATAGCCCAAGGCACCAGTCGAAAGCAGACGACGCTCAACGCCACTCATACTTTCAATCTTGATGCAAAGGGCTATCGTGTATATGTATCAGGAACATATCCCGAACAGGATGTCAACCAGCATACCGCCATTCATTCCATACGATCATCTCAACAGGACGACGGCAGATGGTACACACTCACAGGCCAGCCAATCCTCCGCCCCACCAAGCGCGGACTTTATATCCACCACGGGAAAAAGATAATGATTAATCAGTAGGGCGAGATATTATTCAGTTCGCCTATCTTGCCTTCCACCACATCAGTAGTCATCAGCTTCTGGAAGTCTTCCAGACTGATGCTGGTTGTGGGGGCAAAGTCCGTTGAGGTCATATACTCCAGCAGGCTGCGATAGAACTGGCGACCCTCAGGATATGCCGAGGCTGTATCCAGATCGGCCATACAAACCAGCAATTTGCCTTTGCCAATAGCAAATTCAAATACCAATCCCAGTTTGTGGTTACGCTCTATGTTGTCGATAACCTGCACAATGGGGCGATAGTCCTTACCTGTATTGTCGAGGATAAACGGATGACTGGCTTTGATAATGGGGAACCACTGCCAGTTGGTGTGCATCTCGGTGGGGAAGCTCTTAAAAATAGGATGCTTTGGATCTGTCAGTATGCCAAGTGTTCCTGGCGATACCATCTTCTTGTTGTTCTCGGAGATGGTCTTGAACATGCGATAGTTCCAATAGTCCGTCTGAAACAGTCCGCCCACGGTTAGTTTTGATGAGTCGGGCATCAGCAGCACGCTCTTGCCTTTCTCCAGCTGCTGGGCTATCCTGTCGGTCAGTTCGTTGGTAACAATCACCTGCTGCTCCAACTTGCTCAGATCTACACCGAAAGGATATACCCACAGGTCGTAGGCATTCTGTACTTCTGTGCCTTCTACCTTCAGTATCAGTTTTAGCTGAGCAGCTTGCTGATAGGCACTGAGGTCGATGTCAAGTAGACCTACATTTAAAAGTCCCTCACCGCTTGGCAGCATCATACTGCCATGCTGATGGTCGAGACGCCATGTGAGCGTTTTACCATTCAATGATTTTCCGCTGTAGTTAGCCACCTGTATCATGGCGTGTATGCCCTCTTTGTTGGTATAGCAGAACTTAGGTGCATAAAGCAGAGGCACCACCTCGCTACACCATCCACGCCACTGGCTGTCTGTGCATAGTCCCTTACTGCCCATAAAGGCATCGAGTATACCCACATAGGCCGAACCCTGACCAGGATAGTCCTGCAGGTCAAGCAGTTGGAATCCAGCCATATTCGGTGTGCGCAGGTCCATCTCAATGTCTTGTTTGTAAAGCTGAAGCGCCCACAGGCCGCTAGCTTTATGGAAGTCCTTGGCCTGATCAAGCATGCCAGCCTTCTCCAGGCGCGATCGGAACACCTCTAAGTTATAAGGATATAGCACGCCTGTGTATTTCTTGATTTCGTCGTAATCGGGATAAATCTGGAATTGTCCCGTCTCGTGCGAGATGATAGGTACATTGGTCAGACTACATCCCTCTTCAAAGTTCATCTGCGTATTGGGATAATAGTGGTTTATCATGCCGCCATCAGCCGCATCGGCAAACGAGAACGAGCCACGCGTGTGGGTGTTATAGTTGCCCCACCCCTCGCCTCCAACGCGACAAGTGGTAAAATAGTCCATGCCAGGCTTTACCCCCTGATATCCCAGATAGTAGTTACTGCCAAAGGTGTAGACCTTATCGGGTGCTATCTGGCGGAAGTCGGCTATAAACTCAGCCATTTTTTCTATGCTACCCCAGAGCTCGTTACCCAGTGCAAACATGCGGAACGATGGATGATGCCCATACCATCTCATAATGTTCTCGCCCTCCTTGTGCAGGAATGTCATGAGCAGCGAGTCCTTATCATCGAAGCTACCCCAGAACGGGAGCTCAGGCTGTAGGATAATGCCTAATTCGTCGGCAGCCACGAAGGCAGCCTCAGGCGGACACCACGAGTGGAATCGCACGTGGTTGATACCAAAATCGGCACAACGTCCCAGATAATCCTTCCACGCCTTTACGTCCATAGCCACATGTCCCGTCAGAGGCCATACACAGGCATCATGCTTACCGCGCAGATATATTTTGTGGCCGTTGGCATAAAAGTGCTGACCCTTGATTTTGAAGTCCTTGAAGTTGGGATGAATCTTTGAGGGGTGAGAGGTGAGAGATGAGAAGTGAGGTTTTTCACTACTCAGATATATCTCGCCTATGATACCATTCCAGTTGGTCTGTGTATCCTCGGTATAGGCATGACTGCTGGCATAGAGTTGCTCAGGCACGCCACTGCCATTATCAACCATGATGGCCAACTGGTGCTTACCTGGTTTTATCGACTTGCCAAGACTGAACACCTGTGGTGTAGAGATGTCGTTACTACTGCCCACCAGTTTGCCATCCACATAAACCTCCGATGGTTTGCTGCGCTCCAGGAACAGATAGATGCTCTGCCCTTTCCAAGCAGCAGGTATCACCACCTCATGCTGATACCAGGCACGTCCCTTATATGAATAACGACGAGTAAGATGAGTGGTTTCATCGCTTTGTTCGGTCACATCGCCTTTCCTATTAGTATCTGTTGTTCCCGGCAGTTCAACTGTCTCTGTCAGCACGTCAACCGGCTGCACCGTGTGATGGCGGTCAAGGGCAAACTGCCATATTCCACTCAGGTCAATACGTTTGGTTTGGCCATAGGCCATCAAGTTAAGGCATACCAACGTTAGTAATAATGTTATTCTCTTCATATTTTAGTTATTGTTTCTGTATGCTAAGTTTCTGATATGCAAGACGCTCATCTCCGTTAGCAAGATAGATGATGCCACAATAGGCAAAGCCATGCTTCATGATGTTGTGCTGCATAATATGGTTGTCCTTATGGGTATCGATACGGATATTGGTATCATGTTTGAAACTGAAATCCATGATATCGCTGAAGATGCCGTGAGCATCAGGATAACTGGCTATACGATGAATCACATGATATGACTGTGTGTCATCCAGCCAGGCTCCATCATATATATTTAAATAGGTAGGCTCAGGAGATGGCAGAAAAGCAAAATAGCCCACTATCCTACCCGCTTCTTCTATCACAAAGCCACCATGTTTCTCCATATCGCTGGCAATGACAGCCTCCGATGGGTAGCCATCTGCCCATTGATGCATATTGCCCGAAGACCGCATAATCTTCTTTGCCGCCTCCATCACCAGCATAATTTCTGGAACGTCCGCTGGTCTTGATTCTCTGATAATTCTATTCATATATCCTGCGCAAAAGTACTAATAATCCTCCATATCATTGCGATATGGAGGATTATTTTGTATTTTATTAGGAAACGAGGTGTTATCTGCATGTGGTGCTGCCTGTTTTCGTTATTTTATGAACTTCACCTTCGAGGCATCACGAGGCTTGGCATCGGGCTGTTCGTCGGGATAGCCGATGGCAATGATGTAGTTCAGCTTGTAATCGGCGGGGATGTCGAGACGGTCGAGGAAGAACTTGCACTTCTCGTTCGACAGCAGGAAGCGGACGGGACCGCCCAGACAGCAAGTGCCAAGTCCCATCGACTGTGCTGATAGCATGATGTTCTCGCCCAGCAGACCGGCATCCAACTCGCCACCACCATTGGCAGGGGTGCAGACGCAGATGAGATTCGGTGCATTGCGGAACATATTCTTGAAGTCCTTGTCGCGCTTTACCTGTTCGGCATTTGCCTGCTTATAGACCTCCGTCACGTCGGCAATCAGCTTCTGGTCTTCCACCACACGGACAATCCACGGCTGTCGGTTTATGCCGCTGGGAGCATTGATGCCACACTTTACGATGACCTCCAGTTTCTCGTGCTCCACAGGCTTGTCGAGATATTTACGGATGGAGCGACGTGCCATGATGCTGCTCAGTACAGGATTTACTTCCATGCAGATGTCGGCCTCGATGTCAGTCATTTGATCCGTAGGTTCATAGCGTTTCAATACACGTCCGTCACGTGATACGAGGAACTTGGTGAAGTTCCACTTGATGTCGCTCTTCTTGTCGTAGTCGGCATCCTGCTTACGTAGCATACCGTCCATCATCTTGCCACGTTGGTCATTGACATCAAAGCCGCTGAAGCCCTTTTGTGCCTTTAGCCAAGTGTAAAGCGGATGTTCATTGGTACCATTCACTTCGATCTTGTCGAACTGCGGGAACTGGATGTCGAAGTTGACCGAGCAGAACTGGTGAATCTCCTGAATCGTGCCAGGAGCCTGCTGTCCGAACTGGTTACAGGGAAAATCCAGAATCTCCAGTCCCTCGCTGCGGTACTTCTTATAGAGCGCCTCCAGTTCCTTGTACTGAGGCGTGAATCCACAGCGGGTGGCGGTGTTCACGATGAGCAGCACCTTACCCTTGTAGTCAGAGAGTGACACATCCTGGCCTGCATCGTTCTTCACCTTGAAATCATAGATACTCATTCCCGAGCTAGACTCGCCCACCTGTGGCCTCTGTGCCGAAAGTGTCAGCACACAAACCATTGCCATGAGGCTAAAAAACATTCTTTTGAACTTCGTTCGAGATTTTTCACTCTCGGCAAAGCATATACATTCGCTTTGCTCTCGCTTAATCAAATTCTTCATATCAGTCTAATTTATTACACTTAAATCTAACTGCAAAGATAGTGATAAATGCCGAATTATGGTTATCATTGCAGTCAGATTTAAAAAAATTTATCAATACACTTACCTTTACGCTCGCAGTATCGCTCGCACTGGGCGCAGAGGTCGTAACCAAGCATCGCACCGAGGATGAAATCCTCCTCGGGCGACAGCTCGTTTAATGGTCGGGTTACGATGAGTCTGATAGCATTGAGACATTCCTTGCGGCCGATATAGAAGTTGAGATTGTTCTTACCTGCCGACTGTATCACGAAGTCCATGTTCTGACTGCATAGGCGTTTTGTGGTACAGGTTTCGTATTGCCTAGGGCAGGTAAACAGCACCATCTGGCGCACTCCCTTCTGGAGTTCGTAAATATGGTTCATCAGTACCTTCATTTCTATTGGCATAATCTCTCCTTGTCTCATATTGCTATCCTGTAGTTTTTATAAATTAGGTGATATTGCAGCAATCCACGCATCGATACGTGTATCGGTCTTATCATCTTCATTGATATCATCGAGTGGCAATCCGATGAACTTACCATCAACCACGGCCTCTGAATCGTCGAAGGTGTAGCCGTCAGTCTCAACAGCACCTACAAACTTAGCACCGCTAGCTTTGATACCATTATACAACTCACCGATGCCACCCACGAAGGTGTCACTATAAGTAGAACAGTCGCCACAGCCGAAGAGGGCGATGGTCTTGCCTGAAAGGTCGGCTCCCTGCAGCACCTTCAGACCGTCGTACCAGTCGTCCTGCAACTCGCCGGCGCCCCAGGTTGAGGTGCCAAGAATCAGGTTCTGGTTGTTACTTACCACATCGGCAGTAAGGTCTTGAACATTGATGACCTCACATCCCAACTTCTGTGCTATCTTCTCTGCGATAGCCTCGCATGTTCCTGTAGAGGAACCGTAAACTACAATTGTTGAATTCATTTTCTTTACTATTAAAATGGCTTATAATTCCGGCTGCAAAGGTACGGCGATTCCATAAAACACACAATACTCAAAAATTGTGGTTTTGCAGTAAGACATTTTAAAGTAAAATCGAAAAACGATTAATCAAAAGTAGGTAGTGGGCAGCTAAAATCTACGCGCGTGGCGGAATATCCTTAGCTGCCACTTCTGTCCAAAACCCCGGCCTGCCTGAAGCCAGCCACATCATGGCTGGCATCAACCCTACAAAGAGCACCATACCTAAAAGATAACCGAATATGTCTCTACTTGCTTTTCTCATTTCTTCTATTTTTTTTCGATATACTATTTGTAATCGTATAATCTTACGTGCAGTATCTTCCATTCGCCGCAGGCGATGCGGACATGGCGACCTTGATGGTCTTGGTCGCCGTTCAGTCTTCGCTGGTAATGCATTCGTCCTTCTTCGTCAATGCTTACCTCATCAACGCTGGCAATGCCCTTTCTCACTCCCTTGAAATTTGAAACCTGACTCTTAACACTTGAATCCTGAGTTCCTGCGGCCACGAAACCGTCTTCGCCTAATACCTGTTGTTGAGCGTGAGCATTTTCATAAGCTGATGCAAAAGTTACAACGATACCTGTGCCTGCCAATAGATACTCGTTGTTGGCAAGTTTCTGTAGGATGGCTCCACCCTCTGGCCATGTTGAGCCGTCGGTGGCACGAGGATCCCAAGGCAATGTAAAGTAATGACGACAGGTGATGACCATTCCATCATTCTCGATGATGCGCTCCTTGTCCTCTTGGTCAAACAAAAGTCCCCAAGACTTTTGGCTATTTATATGTGATAGTTGACGCAGGAGAGAGTAGGCTTTCGTTACGCTTTCTGTCTCTTTGGGTGATGCCTGGTCGATGGCGAAGGGTGAGAAGCCCAGGGCCTGATGCTCACCAAAGGCATACATTGCACGGGCTCCGCTGTTCTCACAGCAACGGCTTTCTGGGATGAAGAGTCGGTTGTTGGGCAGCGCATATTGGTCAGCCCAGCCTTTGAACCCCGTATCGTAGATGTCGGGAGCCAGACAGAGCAACTGCGGCGCACCACAATGCCAAAGGTCGATGAGATGTGCCAAGGGGCCTGCCGACGGATATTGCCCAGGCTGGCGGCCACGACTGTTCATCGCTGCATTCACATAAAGTGGCATCTGGGTGTTTTTTCGGGCGGTCTCGCACAGTCGGCCTACATACTTGGCATAATAGTAGGCCATGAAAATCTCGTCGGTGTAGATGTCATCACCGAAGACCTCCTTCCAAGTCTTGCCTTTGGCATCGAAACGCGCTTTCAACCAGGGATGCAGCGTCTTTTGGTTCTTTTTCAGATAGCTGATAAGTTCCTGCGGCACGCCTTTTTGATATACCTCTTCAGCCAGAGGAGAGTGGTCGCGGGCATCCTCCAGCATACCAATTTCGTTTTCCACCTGAATCATTGTCACCACGTCGCTTCCTGTCTCACTGATATGTTTCACCAGTGCCTCAAATGCCTTATTGTCAGCCTGAAAAACATTCTCTGAGAACGGGCTGGCAATCTCCAACGGCTTGCCCTGCTGCGTTCTGGCTCGTGGGAAACGCTTTGTGTCCTGTTTAAACCACAACGGTGCATAGCACGACATCGAGTTCTTCCATGCGCCAAACCACAGGAATACCACTTTCAGTTGTAGATTGCGTGCTTGTTGGATGGTGCTGTCGATGAGGGTAAAGTCGAACTTACCTTCTGTAGGCTCCATCAGTTCCCAGTAGGCAGGCACCAACACCGTGTTTAGTCCCAACGCTTTCATGCGAGGCATCACTTCGTCGATATCCTCCACACTCGTAGCCGCCGAATTACTCAGTTCGCCACCAAAGATTAAATCTTTTGTCTGTGCCCATCCCGTCAAGGTAAGGCAAAGTGCTAAAACGCTTAGTATTGTCCTCATTTTGTTAGCATGTTGGCATTTTATTTCAGATACTCATCATCCCTTACCAGCACCTTCTCAATCTTACCGACGTACATGGTGTGGAAGTCACGCAGGGGATAGCTCTCGTCGATGGTGTCTTGATAGAGGAATCCACTCTCCTGTAGCTCTGAAGCATACAGTTTCTTGCAGACTAGTACCAACTTGGCTTCCTGGAAATAGACGGAGTTGTCGGTATAGACGGGAGTGAGACCAGTCTTGGCTATCTTATCCTCGTCACGTCCTGAAACGCTGCCGAGATAGGCCATCTGCTTCTTGAACGACTTATCCATGACGCAGAGCGTGAAATACGGCTCTTCATCCACGAACTTCTTGGTATATCTCGATGGGCGCAAGTAGATAACGGCCGTTGGATCATTGTGACCCCACAGACATCCGAGGTGTCCCCAAGAGGCCGTCATCGTGTTACAACCTGACTGCTCGTTACCAGCAGTCACCAACATCCATTCACCACCAATGAGGTTGAACGGATTAAACTTCATTTCCTTGTAGTTAATCTCTTTCATTAATTTATCGATTGGCTTGTTGTCCTAAATAAATCTGCGCAAAAATACTAAAAATCCTCCATATCAGTGCGATACAGAGGATTATTTTGTGATAAATTAGGAGATTAGTGTCCCCCGGGACCGCTGTTGCCACCGCTATAGGTACTCAGGGTTACTGTAGAACCGCCGCTGACGGTGCAGCCGATGTTGGCCATTCCGCCGAAGTACTCTGTGCCGCCGCTGACGGTGACGCCCGACTTCAGGCTTGGGGTCGATGTGGTATAGACGACGAGTTGCTGACTGCTGCCGCCTTGGTTGCCGCCGGGACCTCCGCCGCCAGGGCCGCCCTGGTTGCCGCCTGACGATGAGCTGGCGGGTGTCTTGAAGGCGAGTGCGAGGTCGCTGCCGTTATAGAGCGCATGCCAGCTGCTGGCTGTCCACGACGAGACCGACTTGCAGGTACCGCCGCTGATGCTGGCTCCGCTTTCCAAACCGCCTACGGCGATGATGGTACCGCCGGTGATGTAGAGTTTCTTCTGCTCCTCGCTGTTGGCATCGATGGCTACTTCGGGCGAAGAGGCTCCGATGGCATAGACCACGCCGCCCTTGACGTAACAGTTGCCGTTGGCGTCGATACCATCATTATTAGTAGAACGCGCGTACACGTAGCCGCTGCTGATTGTTAGATCCTGAGCTGCATTAATAGCATCGTCGTAGGCATTGACGATCACTTGACCACCTGTTATGTTAAGGGCACCCTTACTCTCTATGCCCTCGCTCTTTGAGCAGGTAACATTGAGCGTGCCACCCTCGATATAGATATTTCCGCTATCCTCATCCTCGTGGTCGGTGGTCTCACCGGTAGAGCTGTCGCCGTCAAGCTCGCATTGTATGCCTTCGTCGCCCACTCCGCTGATGTTTATCTCGCCACTCTCCATCAAGAAGTACTCGTTACACGAAATGCCATCGCTAACGGCCGATGTCACATTGATAGTGGCATTCTTTACAGTGATGTAGTCGCCTGCTTTGATGGCATGTTTCACGTTGCCAACAACGTTCAGCGTACCTTTCTGGGCAAACTCGGCGTGTCCCTTGATGTAGAGACAGCCTTTCTGCGAGCCGCTGGAGGCATCGCTGAGCGTGTTGGTAGTGCCTGAAACAATCTTTACCTTAATGCGTTTGCCGTTCATAATGTTGATGGCAGCTCCGCTATATACCGGAGTGGTGTTTGTCAGAGTCAGACCATTCAGTTCGATGGTGGCCTTGTAAGAGCCTGACATGTAGAACTCGCCATCGGTACTCGTGCCCGACAGTGTATAGGTAATCTCTTCGGCCACGTCACTACTTTGCTCGATAGAGACGTGGGCGCCACTGACGGTAGGAGTGACATACTGGGCGATGTTGCCTGCCACGGTGACGGTGGCTGTAGAGCCGTTATATGTTACACCGATACTGCCGTCGGTCACCTCCGTCTCGTCTACTGTCATCGCGCTGATGTCGCTCAGCGTGAAGGCTTTGTTCATGATGGTCAGCGTGGTGCCGTCGGTGTAGGTCATCTCTCCGCATTGCGAGGCCGGAAACAGATAGGTCACGCTGCCCACCTGTACGTTCAGCGTCTGAGCCGTTGCCGCTATCGTCAGCAACAGCGCGGTCAGGAGTGCATATATCTTCTTCATTTCACTGCGATTTTTTGGGTTCCACTCTTCGTCTTTATCACATATACGCCCTTCCTCAGCTGGTCTTTCTGCACCTTGCGTCCGTTCAGGTCGTAGATTTCAGTGGCGTCGCTCAGTTCCTGGGCGCTGATAGCCTTGATGCCCGTCGTTTCGTTAGAAGTCGAGAAGTACATCTTGCTCAGGTTCGAGAGCGTGAACTGCTGGCTGCCTGCTGTCAGCGTCGTTCCAGAGATTGTGATGCTCAGCGACGATGCCTCGACGGAAATCTTCGCCCCGTCGGTCGTCTCAAAGGTCAGATAGGTATAGTTGTCGGCATGAACGGCCAATGCTCCCATCATCATCAATAGTGATACAATAAATTTCTTCATATCCTAAAATCCGCAAGCAATCTCAATGGCAATCTCAATTGCAGTAAAGAGCT
>NZ_CAMJFM010000019.1 GCF_946404925.1 uncultured Prevotella sp.
GTATTCTTACCTCGTTCCAGGCTGCACTTACAATGCCTGGTATCGCCGGTATCGTGCTTACTCTGGGTACTGCAGTTGACGCTAACGTGCTTATCTACGAGCGTATCAAGGAGGAGCTGAAGAAGGGTCTGGGTGTAAAAGAGGCTCTGAACAAGGGTTATTCTAACGCTTTCAGCGCTATCTTCGACTCTAACTTCACTTCACTGATTACAGGTATCATCCTGCTCTACTTCGGTACAGGTCCTGTTAAGGGATTCGCTACCACTTGGATCATTGGTATCGTCATCTCATTCTTCACAGCCGTTTACCTCACTCGTGTGGTTTACGATTACATGCTGAGCAAGGATAAGTGGACTAACCTCACCTTCGTTACCGGTTACTCAAAGAACCTGATGCAGAACGCTAAGTTCAACTTCATGGGTTCATACAAGAAGTCATATACCATCTGGATTGTATTTGCTATCATCTGCTGCATTTCGTTCTATGTTCGTGGTCTTAGCCAGAGCATCGACTTCACTGGTGGTCGCAACTACGTTGTAACTCTCGACAAGGAGACACCTGTAGAGGAGGTTCGTAAGGCTATGGTTGGTGCATTCATCAACACCGTAGGCGAGAAAGCCAACCAGGAGGCTAACACCTCTGTTATCGCTCTGGGTACTGATGGTAAGACCGTTCGTATCTCTACTAACTGGGATATCGAGAGTAACAATCCTGAGGTCGATGACAAGGCAGAGACTATCCTGTACAACTCACTGAAGAAGGCTGGTCTCGTAAGCCAGGATAATGTTGAGGCATTCAAGAATCCAGATGTTCGCCAGGGTGGTTCTATTATCAGCTCTGCTAAGGTGGGACCTTCTGTAGCTAAGGATATCACTCGTGGTGCTTACATCAGCGTAGGTATCGCTCTTATCGCCATCTTCCTCTACATCCTGCTGCGTTTCCGCAACATGGCATTCTCAGTAGGTGCTGTTGCAGCTCTGGCTCTGGATGCTCTGCTCGTAATCGGTGTTTACTCACTGTGCTGGGGTTGGGTTCCAATGTCGCTCGAGATTGACCAGGTATTCATCGGAGCTATCCTGACTGTTGTAGGTTACTCTATCAACGATAAGGTGGTAGTATTCGACCGTATCCGTGAGAATCTCGGTCTCTATGGCAAGCGCGATCGTCAGAAGCTGTTCAACGAGTCACTCAACCAGACTCTGGCTCGTACCATCAACACCTCAGTAACCACTCTGATCGTGCTGTTGGCTATCTTCATCCTTGGTGGTGATAGCATCCGCTCGTTCTCTCTGGCCATGATTCTGGGTGTTGTATTCGGAACTCTCAGCTCACTGTTCATCGCTGCTCCTACAGCATTCCTGTGGATGGGCCGTACCATCAAGGAAGATGAGACTGCACCTGAGGCTCCTGCTGAAAAGTAATTTATAAACTATTATTAGTTTAGCATATATCAATGAGAGTTGTAAATCCATAAAAGATTACAACTCTCATTTTTCTTAAAAAGCTATCACGCGCGCGTGCACGTACATTAAGTATTATTATAAACCGAACAATTAAAAGACATGAAAAAAGTATTATTTGCAATTGTTATGATGGCCTTTGCGCTCACAGCTAGTGCTCAGGCTGAGATGGTAACCTATGATGGCGCAAAGTTCAGTGTTCAGCACCCTAAAGATTATGCTGATGTTGTGGACGATTGGACTCCAGGTGTAGTAAACGAGTGGAAGAAGGATGCCAACCATAAGCTCAGTGTATGGCCTGATGAGTACGGAGATGCCACGTTAGAGACACTCAAGGATTGGGGCAACATTATGAAACAGGACTTTGAGGAGAAAGACGAGGGCTGGAAGGTTGATGCACCAGTTATTAACGGCAAGTATCTCAGCATTCGCATGGTTGCAGGCGATGTTGTTCAGTACTATTATACAATAGTAGAGGATGGCCTTAACTTTACAGGCAAAATGAGCTTCCTGGCAAGCGAAGAGGCCCAGTATAAGCCCATATTCGATGCAGTACTTGCATCAATAAAAAAGAAATAAACAAAACTAATCAGGGGTTTGCAACTTTGCAAACCCCTGAATCTTTATTATTAGTCTGTTGTCTGGATCACCAATGTTTCACCTGCATCGAGAGCGGCCTTGATTTCCTTGCTGCCACTTTGTACTTTACATAGGCTGATGTCATCGCCTTGAACCTCCTCGATTTTCAGTTTTCCTATCTGCTTTTTGGCCTCTTTGCCAGCTACAATTTTGACGGTGTAAACACCCATGTGCAAACCTTTATAGGCGCCTTCACGCTCGCCAAGGTCTATGTACACCTCCTTCTGCTTGTCTTTCTTCTCGCGGGCTCCTTCAAGCACATTGGCCTTCAGTGGAAGCCAGCTGTTGCAGTAGCGAGTCACATAATATGACAGACGCTCTAAGGCTTTGAGCATAGCACCATCCTGAGTCTCAATCCACGACATATCAATCTCTTTGATATTGAACGTTGGACTAGCCACAATCTCATCTGTTTTAGCATCCTTAATATGCATTGTCAAACCAATCAGAGCCTTATAATAAGTTCTGGTGCGAGTCTTTTTCTTATCTTTATCAATATACTCTGTCTCAGTCTTCGATGTGGTTGATATGTTTGACACCGTAGCATCTACATAGCATGCACCTGGGCGAGCAGCTTCTTCCTTAGAGAGATGATCGTCGATAACAGAAATGCGGTGTGCCTGCGACATGCCCTTAACCACTGCTGCGCGAACAGCATCCTGATACTTCTCCTGATTAGTAGTAACCTCGCCTGTAAGCAAGACGTCGAGTACCTTGCTAAGCGTTGACTTCTGCTCCTTAACAGTATAGTTAAGCGAGTTCATACCAATGGTGATACGTTCATTGCGGCCTTCCTGGGCCATTGCTGAGATGCTGAATACCATGCACAGCGCCAAAAGATACTTTTTCATTGTGATTTGAATTGATTAATTTTCTTGTACCCCGACCGCGAATCGAACGCGGAACTAAGTCTTAGGAGGACCTTGTTATATCCATTTAACTATCAGGGCAGCGTGAATTTCTGGGTGCAAAGATACGAGTTTTACGGCAATCGGCCAAAAATTTGTATCAAATTCTTTAATCAGTGTTGCAAACTTACACACCAGAACATACAAAAAGCGGTAGAATGGAGGTTTTTTGCTATCTTTGCAAACAAAATTCGAATAATTAAACCAAATTACTCTTTTATGAAGAAACTTTTTATCTTACCTCTGATGCTTTTTGCCGCACTCACGGCCAATGCTCAGAACCCCTATCTCCCACTCTGGGAGCATCTGCCTGATGGCGAACCACGTGTTTTCGAGGATCCTGACAACCCAGGCAAACTGCGTGCATACATCATCGGATCGCACGACACCAAGTACACTGATTATTGTGGTAGCGACATACGTATGTGGTCGGCTCCTGTTGAAGACCTGAGCCAGTGGCGCGATGAGGGTCCTATTTTCACCCACTACGTTGATGGACAATGGGACACCATGTTCGCCCCTGACCTTGTTGAGGTAAAGGACAAGGCTACAGGCAAGAAGACATACTACCTGTATCCCCACTCTCGCGGATGGCAGCGTGTGCCAATGGTTTGTAAAGGCGATCGCCCCAACGGACCTTTTACGCCTATCAATCTGACTGAAGATGGACGTAAGTGTCTGCCCGGATCGCTCATCGACTTCGATCCATCGGTATTCATCGAGAACATCACCAACAAGAAGGATAAGGACTACAATAAGGGCTTCCGCGCCTATGTATTCTACGGATTCCAGCACTCTACTGCATGCGAGCTGGATCAGAACACCATGTACTCTATGCGTCCAGGTACTGAGCTGCACGACTACTTTATCCCTGCATCTGCCAGCTACGGCAAGGTGCGCGACCCAGAGGGCACACAGTATCCCGCACTCTATAAGGGACAGAATCCTGGCGAGTTCAACTTCTTCGAGGCATCGAGCATTCGTCAGGTAGGCAACAAGTATGTGATGGTATTCTCTGGCTACAGTGGTCCTGAATACGGACAGAGCAGCACTAACTCAGCTCTGCGCTATGCCTTTGGCGACTCTCCACTTGGCCCTTGGCGTTCAGGTGGCGTATTGGTTGACTCTCGTGGCGTGGTTGAGGGCGAGAATAGCGCCAAGCTCATTACCACGAATGCTGGTCACAACACTCACGGATCGCTACAGGAGATCAATGGTCAGTGGTACGTATTCTATCATCGTCCACCACGTGGTTTTGGCTACGCACGTCAGGCTATGGTAGCCCCTGTAAAGATTACTTGGGATAAGAAACCTGTGGCTCAGGGCGGTACCGTTAAGATTACAGGTTATAATCCATATACTGACAAGGCAGGCAACAATGTATGGACAGCTAAAGCTACCGATGGAACAGAATATACTGGCGCAGAGGTAACCAGCGAAGGATTCCAGATTTATGGCCTCCCCCCCTACGCCTACTACTCTGCAGGTATAGCCTGCTTTATGACTGGAGGCACCAACAGCAACGAGTGGATGCAGGACAACCACGACATCTGGAACAACTCTATGGATCTGGCTGGTATCACAAACAAAGGTATTGTAGGTTTCAAGTACTTCGGCTTTGGCGGACTTGTACAGAATACCAAGGGTATCAAGGCCTTTAAGGGAGCTCAGAAGGGCGATGGCACTACTCTGAACCTGAACCTGACTCCTGGTGGACATGGCGCTTTCAAGATTCACGTACGTATTGACAACGCATGGAATGGC
The DNA here is from genome assembly GCF_946404925.1 of uncultured Prevotella sp. GTDB lineage: Bacteria > Bacteroidota > Bacteroidia > Bacteroidales > Bacteroidaceae > Prevotella. The sequence goes on from NZ_CAMJFM010000019.1 coordinate 4,772, forward strand.
GAGGAGATTGCTGTAATCGATGTACCTGCCAATGCTCCACGAACAGCAAATATATATAAGGTGGCAGTTCCTGCTGTTGAAGGACTCACAGGCAAGCACGCCATCTATCTGGTAGCCGAAGGTGCTGACATCGAGACACCTCAGCGCCCACAGTGGGGCCCACGCCGTGGTCCTCAGCGTCCACAGGGATTATTCGACCTGCACGGAATCGGATTCTCAAAGGCAGGCGAGAAGTTCGAGGCTCCAGCAGTGCCTCAGGTTACTATCGAGCTCAATGGCACCAAGTTGATTATCCCAGACACACCAATCCGCTTTACCAATCAAAACGGATATACTGACCAGACCCGTTATCAGGTTTATGGCAAGACGGGAAAGGATGGCAACACCATCAAGTGCTCTGCCAACGTACCAGGTGTAACATTCAAGATTGGAAACGTGGTAGACGGACGTTGCACCATCAAAGCAACGTACAACGGACTCACAAAGATATTCCTTATAAACTAAAAAAGCTATGCTTTTGCACTTTAAAACCTATGCTTTTATACCCTAAAAGCATAGGTTTTATAATGCGAAACAACCTGTTTCGTAATTAACCGAGACAGGCTTTAATGCGCAAAAGGGCTTCTTTCAAGCGCGAACGCTGTGTAGCAATGTTTATTCGTACATAGCCCTCGCCTGATTGAGGACCATACATTGTGCCTGGATTAAGCCAAACCTTTGCTTCATCTAACAGGCGGTCGCAGAGAGCTTGCGATGTCACGCCCATCTCGCTGATGTCTACCCAAGGCAGATAAGTTCCTTCAAGTTTACAAACATGCCATTGAGGTAGGTTCTTGTCGATGAAATCGCACAAAAGCTTATAATTACCCCACAGATAGAGGTTAAGTGCATCTATCCAATCCTCGCTCTCGTTATAGGCGGCTTTAAGAGCTACTGGACCAAAAGGATTCAGGTCGCACACCTCGTTAATGTTGATGGCGCGATCCAAACGTCTACGCCATTCGGGCTGAGAACATACAATATTGGCTGTCTGCAATCCTGCTATGTTAAACGACTTTGATGGCGAGTTGAGTATCACGCTATTCTGCCTACAAGCCTCACTAACAGCTGCAAACGGGGTATACTTGTATCCAGGCATCACCAGTTCACAATGAATCTCATCGCTTACCACCTTTACTTGGTGCTTAAGGCAGATGTCGTTCATTTTTGCCAATTCATCGCGGGTCCAAACACGTCCTGTGGGATTATGAGGGTTGCAGAGCAGGAAGACTGTGGTCTTTTCGTCAGAGCATTTGGACTCGAAATCAGACCAGTCAACCTCAAAGCTATCGCCCTTCCTCACCAGAACGGTTTCAAGCACCTCGCAACCGTTGTTGCGGACGGAAGAGAAGAAACAGTTATAATCTGGCGATAAAATCAGGACTTTTTCTCCTGGCATTGTCAATGCCTTAATAGCTACCGACATAGCAGGTACCACACCTGTGGTGTAGAGAATCTCCTCGCGATGAATAGTCCAGTCGTGGCGACGCTGGAACCACGAAATGACAGCATCATAGTAACTATCGTCTACATGGGTGTAGCCAAACACTCCGTGTTCAGCACGTTTACGAATGGCCTCCTGAATGGCTGGAGCCGCCTTAAAGTCCATGTCGGCTACCCACAGAGGAATGATTTCATCGTTCAAAGCCTCGTCCCACTTAACGCAACCCGTATGGCGTCGCTCAACTAGCTCATCAAAATTGTAGTTCATTTCCTTGTTTCTATCTTGCAGTTATTTGGTTCTCGAACGTTTTCATCGATGGTAATACTACCGATGGAATCGGCAATAATGTGGCCAGAGGTTGGGTTCTTGATATTCTCAATATGTCCACGGATATCAGCCTCAACCTCAGCATACTCGAATACACGATCGCATGCTGCATCGAAGGTACAATTCTCAAGCACCAGATTCTTGGCATAGCAAAGCAACTGCTCGCCAACCAGATGGCAGTTAACCAATCGCACATTCTTTGAGTGCCAAGCCAAGTATTCACCATCGAGCGTAGAATCATAGATGGTTACGTTCTCACACTCCCAGAACGAATCCTTTGTAACAATGTTGGCATTGTGAATCTCTACGTTCTTACAATACTGGAACACGTATTTAGCATCACTCTCCAATCCGTCTACATAGATGTTCTGTGAGAACATAAAAGGATAAGTGCCTTCGTGCAACTTAACATTCTTAAGTTTCAGCCCATCAACCTTCCAGAAGGTTTCGTCAGCATCGTTAATCACTACATTCTCAAGCTCCACATTCTTCATTTCGCGGAAGAACTTCGGACCATCGATGGTGCAATCCTTCATTACCAGATCGTTAGTATACCAGATGGCCGAGCGAGATCCTGGGGCAAAATAGCAACGCTCTATACGCGCACCATCAACATGCCACCATGGATATTTGCCATAAAACTTACTGTCATAACACTCCATACGCTGGCATTGCTTAATACCAGATTCGCCATCAACAATCACGATATTCTCTAGTTTAAGATCGTGTGTTGCAAAAAGAGGACGCTCACCTCCAAATTCTTTGTCTTTTATCAGTTTCATTGTTTTTGTATATATTCGCGTGCAAAGGTACAAATAAAAATCCGTAATCAGCATATACCAATTACGGATTCTGTAACCCATTTAAGGGTTTTTATAATTTAAAGAGAGAGAATTCTACTTTACAGCAAGCAGATTGCCATTAATTGGCTCCATAACAACCGTACGCGATGTGAGATACATATTATCATGAGTCTCGTTCATCTTGTAGGTCTTAACCGATGTGAGATTGGGAGCCTGCGAGCGGTAGAGTGTAACCTCTGATGGGAGATCGTAAGCCTGCTTATCGGCATTCCACGAGCTAACCTCTACGTTATAGCCATTCTTATAGTACTTATAAGTAAGGCGGCTACTCTTTTGCCACTCCTTCTTAGCTTCATTCCAACTCAGAGTCTCTTTGTTGGAGAGTCTTCCCTGCTCGTCATACTCATAACGATATTCTATCTTCTGAGCTATAGTATTCTCAGTGCTCTGTGCAGTTGCCTTGAAATTAGCGTTGAAGTACATCAAAAGTACCATTGCTGCTGTCATGATTGTCTCCATACCTCTATAGTTTTAATTGTTATTTTATCTGTTTGACGTTGCAAAGGTACGAAAAGTTGCACGAGCATTGAGTTATCTTAATGTTATCTTTAGGTTAAATCTGTTTTGCCTCCGAAAAATAGTATTTTCTCAGTGGCATTGTAACAGGTTCGCCAGTAACATTTATCTGTTGTTGCAGCTTGATATCCTGCGATGATGCACCTATCTTAATAATATACTGTCCAGCCTTGATATTCCACTGGCGTTGGCCATCGTTCTTGCCTTGCAAGCTACCAGAGGTCGAGCAGCTATAGTAGCCAAGCTGCTCAGTATACATTTTTACGCTCACCTTCTTACTCTCGCCCGGCTTCAGCGATACACGGGCAAAGCCTTGCAGCTGGATGGGACGGATATTCTGATTATCGCTTGTAGGCGACAGATAGATCTGAGCCACCTCATCAGCAGCCATTTTACCTGTGTTCTTAACATCGAAGGTAATGGTGAAGCTCTCGTCCTTGGTAGTAACCTCAGGAGTTGCCTCAAGATTAGAATACTCGAATGTAGTGTAGCTCAATCCATAACCGAATGGCCACTGTACGCGTGGATCCTTCTCAGCTTTGTAGTTGTAGCAGATAGGCTCGTTGATTTCTACGTTTGGATAGCTTACAGAGAGTTTGGCTGATGGAGAAACCTTACCATAAAGGATGTCAGCTACAGCATTTCCACCCTCCTCGCCTGGATACCAGGCCTGGATAACAGCAGCACACTTCTCAGCAAGACCAGAAATGACCTGAGCACGACCACCAAACATCACCAATACTACGGGCTTACCTGTATTGATGAGTTCCTGAACATACTCTTCCTGCCTTCCTGGCAAGCGGAGTCCCTGACGATCGCGATTCTCACCGCAAAGCATCACGTTCTCGCCCATGGCTGCTACGATCACATCGCAATCCTGAGCCATACGCAATGCCTCTGCCTTATCAGTACGCTCGCCTGCATCCACCTTACGATGCAGGAGTTCGTACTCCCAAGCACGTGCATCGCCCAGCTCGCTGAACTTAGTTTCAATCTCCTCTGTCCAGTCGCAACCACGAGAATACATCACGTTCATAGCTTCAGGCTTACGAGATGCCATACCCTCAAGCAGCTTAACGATATGAGGATTCTCTGATGTATAGTCCTTCATCTTCCAGAAGTATGACATGGCAGGATAAGTATAGTCGCCACACATAGCCCAGATTGAGTTGGCGTTAGGACCAGTAAGCAGCACGTTTTTAACATCCTTCAATGGCAGAACGCCATTATTCTCGAGCAGAACGATTGACTGACTTGCGATATCGTAGGCAGTCTGGCGCTCCTCAGGGGTATCGAGTTTGATATCCTCCTTAGAATAGAGGTAGGCATCCTTATCAAAGAGTCCTGCACGAAATTTTATGCGCAACACATTCTTAACAGCACGCTCCAGAGCCTCTGGCTTTACAAGACCTTTGTTGATGGCCTCCTGCAGGTGCTGATAGTTTGCTCCGAATGGGAAGTCGACATCGTTACCAGCATTAATGGCTGCTGCAGCCTTTTCTACTGTTGTCTCGATGTTAGGAATCTGGTCGATAGCTGTATAATCGCTCACCACCATACCATCAAAGCCTACGTAGCCACGAAGAATATCCTGCAGTATCTCGCTATTAGCCACACATCTGGTACCATGCACATCGTGATATCCTGGCATCACAGCTACACTACCAGTCAGGCGAATCATCGCCTCGTGAGGCAACAGAATCTCTTCCATCATCTCCTTCTCGTCAGCATCGCCTCCGCCACCATAGCCCAGATAATGCTTAGAGCAGGCACCAACACCTTTCTTCATGTCGCCCTGCTGCAGGCCCTGAACAAAGGCTGTACCCATAACGGCTGAAAGATAACCATCCTCACCATACGATTCCTCTAAGCGATTGAAACTTGGCGTGCGACAAACATCGACCATTGGCGAGAGGGCAAATATGCCTCCCATCTTGCGGAGCTGGGTACTTGTCTGGCGGGTTTTGAGCTCGGCCAACTCTGGGTTGAACGAACCTGCCTGACCTATCTGCTGAGGGTAGATGGTAGAACCCAAGGTATTGATACCAGAAAGCACCTCTTCGTGCAAAAGAGCTGGGATGCCATTGGGTGTGTTGTGCATCAGCCAGTCCTGAATAGCGATGGCTCGATCGCGAAGATCCTGAGGTTCGCGAGGCTGCTGCATGCAGAACTGCGAGAAGTGTCCGATACCATAGGGGATGAGTTCACGACACTTTGCTGTGTCGAGTTTTCCCTGTTCATCGAAGAGTTCGTCCATATACATACTCTTCAACTGAGCGATGCGCTCCTCCTGAGGCATCTTCTGGTAGAGTTCGTCAATCTGTTGTTCCATATCGACTTTAGAAGTGTTACAACTTGTCAGTAATGCAGCGAGTCCCATCATAGTCCAACTGCCAATAGTCTTTAGTTTATTCATATACCTTATTAAATAATGATTAGTCCACCGTTAGGCTGTATTGTAACCTTAGCGTTACCCTTCTTATCTACCTTAACAGTAGTCTTGGTGGGTTCGCCCTTCTGACTGTCTACATAAAGAGTAGCTGTCTTTCCTGCAAACATGGGCAACTGGAGGTTAAGCTTGAGTGGGTCCTTCTGGGCATTGAGTCCTGCGATATACCAATCAGCACCATGACGACGAGCCAGAACCACATACTTGCCAGGATAACCATCGATAAACTTGGTCTCATCCCATGTAGCAGGCAGCTGACGAAGGAAATCGAGCTCGAACTGAGGCAACTCTGTGAGGTTGTTAGGATACATGGCCACACACTGGATTGAGGTTTGGTTGGTGATACCAGAAGCCATCTCGAAGATATCGGTAGTCTTACGAGAGTGGCGGCTCTTGTTGTCGCGACTCATGTACTTATTCATAATCACACCGCCCCAATCCATCGAGGCAATGGCGTTACGACAGAATGGATGCAAGCAGAGATCGAATGGCTGATGGATAGCAGCACCCTCGCCAAAGAATACATTCTCTGAAGCCAATACTGCCTCTGAAGCTACGTAGTTGGGGAACATACGCTCCCATCCGCGAGGCAATGTGCAACCATGGAAGATGACCTGAATATCATAACGGTTGGCATCAACCATAATATCCTCGTAGAGACGCATGGTCTCCTGCTTGTCGCCTCCAAAGAAGTCAACCTTGATGCCCTTTACGCCAATCTTCTGCAGCCAAGCGAACTCGCGATTGCGTGCCAATGATGAGCTCAGGCAGTTACGTGGGCCCTGAGGTGCATCGTTCCAAGCGCCATTAGAGTTATACCAGAGCATCAGCGATACGCCCTTGCTCTGAGCATACTTTGAGAGTTCAACCATACGGTCGCGACCAATCTGAGTGTCCCAGAGTGCATCAACCAGGCAATACTCATAACCCATAGTCGAAGCCAAGTCAATCAGTTTAACCTGGTCATCGTAGTTAGTGGCGCCATCCTGCCAGATAAGCCAGCTCCAGGTGTAGCGACCAGCCTTGTAATCGTAAGCAGGCTCGTAGAGTGGATCAACTACATCATAGCTAACTGTGGTCTCAACGATTGGCTTCAGAGTCTTACCAACGGTAATGGTGCGCCAAGGAGTCTCTGCTGGCAACGAAACTGCCACAAACTCAGAGCCAAATCCACCATTCTCGCCCTTATCAGGGAAGGCGATGGTATATCCGCTTTCTGGCTGATAATCAGACAGATGGGTAGCACAATAGAGGCTGGTAGTACCCGTCTCGCTAACCAAAGCCCAACCATCAGAAAGATGGAACAAGCATGGGAAGGTATAACCACGTCCATAGTGCGACTTATCAGTCAGCTTTCCATCAACGCTATAGCCCTCTTCATAACTTGGCTTGGTTTGAGCCCAACCCGTTTCAGGACCAATCTGTGGAGTGATAAAAGTAGTGGTTCCATCGGGGAAATTGAAGCTCGTTGCCTCACCAAATATCAGCGCACGCTGCTTGTCGCGTGGGCCTTTGGCGATACCATATCTGAAGGCTACATCGTTATCAGACACCATAAAGGTAATGGTCATCTGCAATTTCTTCTGATTCTCGAGAGTCAGCACAAGCTTGTTGGCCTTGTAGTCAACGTGCGAAGTCTTGATATTGCGGATATCATACTGCTTCTCAACAGCCTCAGTCTTGCTGCCAAGAATCTTAAGTCCGTTAGTAAGATCGCCAATGCTGGTATTAAGTCCCAAATTTGATTTCGTTACCATCTGCTTGCCATCGAGCGATACGCTATAGATAGCTTTTCCGCCTTCGTCGCTCACAGCAACTTCCAGATTTCCACTTGGCGATTTCACCTTTACCTCTTCAGCCTGACAAAGGCCTGCAGCCATCAAGGCTACCACTAATAATACTTTTCTTGTCATTCTATTATCTGTTATTTTGGTTTTTGGTTGCAAAGATACGAATTATATATTAAGGTAGAAAGCACCCCAGCGTTAACAAATTGTAAAAAACACACTTCTCGAGTAGACTTTTCGATAATAGCGTGTCTATATGAGAAAAAAGATTTAAATTTGCAAGCAATTATGCATACAGGCAAATATAAATATGTGTCGATAGTAAGCGCAGTAGCAGTATTGCTGTTGCTGGCATTATATATGTGGATGACCTATCGTTCAGTGACCAAGGACATCACAGAGCGTGCAGGTAACCAGCTTACTTGGGCCATGTTCTACGAGAGCTATACTCGTGCAGACATCGTGACCAAAGGCGATACACTCAGTCTGCCTGAAGCAAGAGGCAACCTCTCGCTGGCCTCATCAGTAGAGGGCATGAACGATGCCTTGAGCGCTAAGTATCACTCAGAGATATCGCTGGATACCGTTGCCATCTATGTAGACTCACTCCTAAGCGTTGTTGATATCAATCGCGATGTAACCATACTCGAGGTCGACGCTTCAAGAAAGGTACTTCGCAGAAACAACGATCGAAACACATCTTTTTCGCTCCTCACTCATCCTATAAGCATCCGCAGAGATCAATCCAAGGCCATACAGATAGCGCTGAATAATCCCTACCCGGAGTTGGCACAGAAGCTGAGTCCACTCTTCCTGATTAGCGCCATAATCCTTGGTTTCTTTGCCATTATCATCGTACAATTGCTGAGATTCATCACAGAGCAGGAGCAGATGGCCGAATTACGTAACGACTTCTCGTATGCGATGGTTCACGACATGAAATCGCCGCTTTCATCGATCATTATGGGTGCACACTTCCTGCATAGTGGCAAGGTTGACGACAAACCACAGATTAAAGAAAAGTACTACACCATTATCGAAGACGAGGCCGAGCATCTGTTGGCTCTGGTCAACAAGCTGCTTACCATCTCTAAACTTGAGAACAAGAAGCTGATTCTTAACAAGTGGGATATTGACATCGAGCCAATAATTGCCGATTTAATCGACAAAACTAAGGCTAAAGCCAGCAAACCGCTTGAGGTTGTAACAGACCTGAAAATAAAGAACGTATTTGCTGACGAACAATACCTGACTGAGGCCATCGCCAATCTGCTGGATAATGCCCTCAAATATTCGAAACACGAGATAAAAATCAAGATTTCAACGATAGATACAGACAAAAACGTACTCCTGAAGGTACGCGATAATGGTATAGGTATCACCAAGGAGGAGCAGCAGATCATCTTCGACAAGTTCGGACGTGCTGCCATCCACGAGAAGAATCGCAAAGGTGGCGTTTCTGGCTTTGGCTTAGGTCTGAACTACGTAGACCAAGTGATGAAGGCTCATGGTGGTAAGGTGACCGTATCAAGCGAGAAAGATAAATATTCAGAATTTACACTTTATATCCCAAAGAACGTATGATCAAGTTATTGCTAGTTGAAGACGACGAATCGCTCGCATACATCGAGAAGACAGGTCTGGAAGACATTATTGGTGGCTACGAAGTAAGCACAGCCAAAAATGGTAAGGAAGGCGTGAAAGCTTGGGAAGAGATTCACCCAGATGTTATCATATCAGATATCGATATGCCCGTGATGAATGGTTTCGAGATGGTAGAACGCATTCGCGAGACTGATGGCGATGTCATCATCATCTTCACCTCTGCCCTCACTTCGCCAAACGATGTCAAGGCTGGCTATCGCTTAGGCATCAACAACTATGTAAAGAAACCATTCGTTCCAGAAGAGCTCGATGCTCACATCCAGGCACTTATGAAGATGCGTGATGGCGCCAAGACTCAGAATGAGACGAGTCACTATAAACTTGGGAAATACACGCTGGATGCCAATCACGCCACACTTCGCAATGACGATACGGGTGCATCACAAACCATCACCCAGCGAGAGGCACAGATTCTGCAATTGCTGGCAGAGAACAAGAATAATGTGGTGCGCAGAGAAGCTATCCTAAGCCGCTTCTGGAACACAGAAGATGACTACTTTGCATCGAGAAGCCTCGATGTTTTCATAAATAAACTAAGAAAAGTTCTTGCAGACGAACCCAAGATCAATCTCAAAACAGTTCGAGGCATTGGCCTACAGTTGTTAGTAGAAGCCTAATTCATTACTTAAGGGCAGCACCAGTACTTACGTAGGCGCACTCCAGTACTTCCGTTAGCGTACTCGAGTACTTTAGGCGGAGGACTGCAGTCCTGCCGTAAGGAGGACTGTGGAAGAGTAACGTTAATCGATTGGCTTATAAGGCTCCATGGGATTCATGGCAAGGAAGATTCCTGGGATGGCAACAACTGCTGCAACAATGAACCACCAACCATGAGTAGGAATACCCGCAAGACACAACATGACAATCCAAAAAGCAACATCACCTATGATAAGAGGGATGATGCTACGCGTGTATTCGTACATCCAACCTTCTAAGAGAGCCACTATCATAGAAGGCAACATCAGCATAGGATTACCTCCAAGAAGACTGATAATGCCCATAATGACAGCAAAAACAGGAACTACGATGGCTGGACGATGCTTCCATTCCAGTATCTCACGAAGCACAGCCCCATAAATAACCAGGTTTCCCGTTGCCTCAACAAGAACAAGTACCAGAATCGAGAAAACAGGGTGTTGTTGCATCCAGGCATACGATTCTTCAATTAAAGCATCGCCTTCAATATTCTGATAAGCATCCATCATCAAGTAATGCATAACAGCCATACCCATCATCGCAAGAATCATACCTGCAGCCACCTTAACACGAATGCCATTCACCTTAGGAATACGTCCCAAAGAATACTTAGCAAAACCAAGCTTCAGGAACACCCAGTTAAGAATAACACATAATAGAATAACAGATACGGAACCTGCATAAACCATCACGCTCATAGGTGTGGTAGTTCCGACCTCTTTTCCATAAAATCCATCGATGAAACCGGCAATTAATCCCACCATAGCACCACCAATGAACATCACAACAAGTGTGATGCCCAATGCTAACAGTAGATACATCATTGCCTTTTTCATCGCCTTTGTATTATTATATCTGGGTGCAAAGGTACGATGAATTTCTTACAATATTACAAAAAGGTATGTTATCTTTAGGTTAAATCTTTTAACTTACTTTTCTTTATAGATAACTTTGTTGGCTCCGCTGGTAATCTTCAGAGCCTCAGGATGTTCCTTGATAAACGAGTCGATATGGCGCACACGTTTCTCCTCGAGAATCTCATCCACAGCAATCAGGATACCCGTCTCCTCTACATCACCAAAACCATAGTTGATAGCAGTACCAAACAACTTCATAGTTGGCGAAAGGCTCATATAGGCATTAACCAATGGTGGGATGTTATAGCCTAACTTGCGGATTTCGCCATTAAGTACCTTATAATCTTCCTTGAATGATTTTCCTGCAAAGAGGTGCTCCAATTCTTTAGGATCTGTATCCATTTCCAGCGGTTTCATCGGTATAATCAGCTTCTCCTTATCATCAAAGTGCTTCTTAAGGAAGTAGAGAATCATATCGCGACCCTTGCGGATATACGAAGGATACATGGTCATCTTACCAAAGAAATACTTAACGTTTGGTTTGATAACTGTAAGCGCGCCAAGTCCATCCCAAAGATTATCGAGAGCAAACAGACTCTTGGCACCCATGCGAGAACTCTGATAAGGAAGAGAGACAAAGGAACGTCCGAGTTCGATGGTCCAAGGGGCATAGTCTTTAATAAACTTGTCGGAGAAATGGAACATATGGCTGGTAGCCAGAATTGGCTGGCCCTTTTCATCGTAATCCCAGTCGGTACCAAGCAGATATCTATAGCCACCAATAATCTCCTCAGCCTCAGGATTCCATACTATCAACTGCTTGTAGCAATTGTCGCAAATATCGAATTCATCGATATCCATATCCTTACCAGTACCTCCACCAGCTTCGCGGAAAGCTATCTCACGGAGTCGGCCTATCTCCTTCATCACGTTAGGAGCATTGTGAGCTGTGATTACATAAATCTCATTGTGACTCTTGTTCGTCATACGAAGCTGACGATCAGGTGTGAGTTCACTCTTGAGTACTTCTTTGGCTATAGGCTGGATAATTTCCTGTTCCATTCTCTCTTAGTTTATAGTTTATAGACTTGTTCTCTTACAAATTCTGCCCATTCCATCGGCGTTTTCGACTTATCGAACGTCTGCCAGGGAATAGGTTTTCCTATCTTCACTTCAAAACTTTTGTGCACGTTTTTGTACATTTCATCGACAAGAAACAACATGGCCAGATTGAATGGCAGATGCTTGTCGCTGAAGTTAGCCAAGCGATAGAAGAACTTACTGTTCTCGCCACTAAAATGGATGGGCACCACATCGCGCTGATACTCAACACTCTTCGAGATAAAGGTTTTCTTCCATGGAATGTCCTGAATAACACCGTTCTTCTTACGAGAACAGATGCCTGCTGGGAACATCAGCATGTGATGATCGCTCTTGAATCCAGCCTCGACCATAGCAGGGAAGTTGCGACTCTGGTTACCTGTCTTGTTGATAGGTATACACAATGGAGCAAGGCCAGGAAGATTCATCAACAGATCGTTAACCAGATAACGGAAACGTCCATCGTAATATCTGCCAATAATGGCTCCAAGTGCCACACCATCCTCACCTCCCAATGGGTGATTACTTACAAAAGTATATAGCTTGCCATCGTTAGGATCAGGAAGATTCTCCTTTCCAACGATGTTCAGAGTCATATCGAGGTATCTTACACATTCCTCCAACCACTCTACACCAACTTTTTCACGGCTCTCCCAAAGAAAAGCGTTTACCTGGTCCTGATGGGCTATCTTCTTTAGCCAATTAACCAATGGACGAGGCACAAATTTGGCCTTCGCACCCATCTTTCCTTTGAGGATTTGATCAATGTCGATCGTATGCTCAGTTACTGTTGTCATTTCTCTCTTGCACTAACGCGATGCAAAAATAGCACATTTCTTTGAATAATGAGCAAAAATTGGAGAAAAAACTTTGTTTTTAAATGTATTTAGGATTGAAGAGGGGTTTTGAATAATAAAAAAAGGTTAAATTCAAAAAAAAGTGGGGAATTGTGGTGTAAAGTGGGGAAAAATGAGTAACTTTGCGCCAAATTTATTATTAAATAGGTACGTATGCGATTTATAGGTAATATAGAAGCCAAAACAGACGCTAAGGGAAGAGCCTTCCTGCCAGCCGTTTTCCGCAAGGTGCTACAGGCATCTGGCGAGGAAGGACTGGTGCTGAGAAAGGATGTCTTCCAGAACTGCCTGGTTCTATATCCTGAAAGCGTGTGGAACGAGCGACTCGACCTTTTGAAATCACAGCTCCGTCCATGGAAGCAGACGCACCAGCAGATTTTCCGCCAGTTCGTATCCGAGGCGGAGGTAGTGACACTTGATGGCAACGGACGATTCCTCATCTCAAAACGACTGATGAAAGTGGCTGAGATAGAGCAGGATCTCCAGTTTATCGGAATGGACAACACCATCGAGATTTGGGCACCAGAGAAACTGAAAGAAACATTAAAGAGCGAAGAGGAATTCGGAATCGAATTTGAGAACATCATGAACGTCAGCGACAATCTATGATTATTACTGCCGAAACATATCACGTACCAGTGCTACTCAACGAGAGCATAGACGGACTTGCTATCAAGCCCGATGGTATCTACGTTGACGTAACCTTCGGAGGCGGTGGTCATAGCAAAGAGATACTCAGCAGACTCGGTAAAAAGGGCCATTTATACAGCTTCGACCAAGATCCTGATGCTGAGAAAAACATCGTTGATGACGATCGATTCACCTTTGTAAGGAGCAACTTCAGATATCTGAAGAACTGGATGCGCTATTATGAAGTTGATCACATCGACGGATTGCTGGCAGACCTTGGCGTATCGAGCCATCACTTTGATGACGAAACACGCGGATTCTCATTCCGTTTCGACGCTCCATTAGACATGCGAATGAACAAGCGCGCTGGAACCACTGCTGCTGAGATACTTAACAACTACGACGAGGAGCAGTTGGCTGACATATTCTATATATATGGAGAGCTGAAGAATGCCAGAAAGATTGCTGCCACAATCGCCAAGACTCGTAACGAGAAGAAGATTGAGACAACAGGCGATTTGATGAAGGCCACAGAAAGACTCTTCCAACGCGAAAGAGAGAAGAAAGAGGTGGCCAAGATGTTCCAAGCCTTGAGAATAGAGGTAAACCACGAAATGGATGCCCTCAAGGAGATGCTGAACGGAGCCAAGGATATGCTTTGCGAAGGCGGACGCCTTTCGGTTATCACCTACCACTCGCTCGAAGATCGTATCGTAAAGAACATGATGAAGGCGGGCAATGTAGAGGGTAAAATCAAGCAGGACTTCTTTGGACGTATCGAAGCCCCATTCCGCCTTGTTAATAATAAAGTAATAGTGCCCAGCGATGAGGAGCAGCAGCAGAATCCTCGAAGCAGAAGCGCCAAACTGAGAGTGGCAGAGAAGATTTAATGAGAGAGAAAAATGGAGATTAAAGACGACATAGAACTGGAGATGCAGGAAATCATCGAGGAAGAGCCAGCGACTAAGGAAGAAGTTAGTCTGAAGGAAGAAGCCTCAGAGATGAAGGAGCAAGCCAAGAAGACCATCCAGAAGATTAAGGAGAAAGCCAAGGAGGAAGACCCAAAGCTTACACCATCCTTGAATCTGAGAATTATTCTTGGTGGCGACTTCCTGACTGCAGAGATGGTGCGCAAGCAGATTTGGCTGTTTGTGCTCACCGTATTCTTCACCATCATCTATGTGGCCTCAAGATACCAGTGCCAGCAAGACCTGATAGCCATCGACAAACTTGAGAAAGAATTGCTCGATGCGAAATACAAGGCGCTTTCAAGCTCAAGCACACTTACAGAGATGTGTCGCGAGAGCCATGTGCTGGATGCGCTGAAACAAAATAAAGACAGTCTGCTACATATATCAGACCAGCCACCATATATAATTAATGTACCAGAATAAGAAGAGGAGATGAGTAAGTTCAATAACGATAAGGTCATGCCACGCTACTTCGCCATCGCAGTAGTATTAACGCTTATTGGTTTTGCCGTTGTAGGCAAGGCCATGTATATCATGACCGCCAAGAAAGACTATTGGACTCAGGTAGCATCTCGACTCAAGCGCGATAGCGTGGTTGTAAAGCCTAATCGCGGAAACATTCTGAGTTGCGATGGCCAGCTTATGGCCAGCAGCATCCCGGAGTATATGGTATATATGGACTTTCAGGCTGGAGCCGAGGATTCAATTGGCAGACACAAGCGTGACTCGGTATGGGCTGAGAACATCGATACTATCTGCTATGGACTGAATCAGATATTCCCACAAAAATCTGCAGCAGAATTCAAGGCACATTTGCTTGAAGGTAAGAATACCATCTCTAAGAACGGAGTGAAAGGATCGCGCAACTGGAAAATCTGGCCACGCCGTATAGATTACAACACATTCTGCGAGGTTCATAATCTGCCAATCTTCAAGGAGCGAGCCTATAAAGGAGGATTTCATTGGGAAACTTTCAACTCACGTCGTAAGCCCTTCGGCACATTGGCACAACGTACTATCGGAGAGATGTTTGGTGCAAAAGATAGTGCAAAGAATGGTCTTGAACTATCGCTCGACACTCTGCTTAGAGGTAAGAATGGTCTGATGCATCGCCGCAAAATCCTAAGTAAGTATCTGGATATCCCTGTTCTATCACCAGAGGATGGAGTTGATGTTGTAACGACAATCGACGTTGGTATGCAGGATTTGGCCGAGCGCGCCTTGGTTGATGAGTTGAAAGAAATCAACGGAGAGATGGGTGTTGCTATCCTGATGGAAGTAAAGACGGGCGATGTAAAGGCTATCGTAAACATGACACGAGGTCAAGACGGCAACTACTACGAGATGGTAAACAACGCCATCAGCTATCGTTGCGAGCCTGGATCGGTATTTAAGGTAGCATCATTCCTCGTAGCACTCGACGATGGCGTCATCGATACCACAATGACCATCCCAACAGGATGTGGCGTGATGGAGATGCATGGTCGCCCCATGAAGGATCACAACTGGCGACGTGGCGGATATGGCACTATCAATGTGGCTCGTGCATTGGAGGTTAGTTCGAATATCGGTGTTAGCTATCTTATAGATAAGTATTATGGTCACAACCCAAGGAAATATGTAGAGGGTTTGTATCGCATAGGTATCCACGAGGACCTGAAACTCCCATTGGTTGGTTACCACACCCCAATGATACGTATGCCAGACACCAAGACTACTGATAGAGCAAAATACTGGAGTAAGACCACTCTGCCTTGGATGAGTATTGGTTACGAGACCCAGATTGCGCCTATCAATACCGTTGCATTCTACAATGCCATCGCCAACGATGGTAAGATGATGCAACCACGCTTCATTAAGCAGTTGGTTAAGAACGGTGAAGTCATCAAGGAGTTCGAGCCTGTAGTTCTGAAAGAGCGCATAGCCAAGCCACAGACCATCAAGACCATGCAAACCATTCTAGAGCATGTGGTTAGTCAGGGATTAGGTAAGAAAGCAGGTTCAAGATCATTCAAGGTGGCAGGAAAGACAGGTACAGCTCAGGTTGCCGACCAGTTCGGAAGCTACCACTCTGGCGTAACACGCTACTGGCTCAGCTTTGCAGGATTCTTCCCAGCAGATAATCCCCGATACACATGTATCGTATGTCTGAAGAAGTCTGGTCTTCCCGCTTCGGGTGGTGGTATGAGTGGCGTAGTATTCCATCATATCGCAGAAGGCGTGATGGCCCAGAACCTTAAACGTAGTGTTGATGCCGCCCGTGATGCTTCATCTATCATGACTCCAGATGTCAAAAAAGGCGATAATACTGCAGCCAATCTTGTTCTGGCAAGTCTTAAGACAAAGGCATCAGCCAATAACAACACCAACTATCGCGAGGGCAGCAAGCACATAGTGCCTGATGTTACGGGAATGGGTGCAAAAGATGCCGTATATCTGTTAGAAAGTAGGCATGTAAAGGCCAGAGTAAAAGGTAGAGGAAAAGTAAAGTCACAAAGTATCCACGCAGGAACCGCTATCAAGCAGGGTATGGTGTGTGAACTCGTTTTAGATTAATATATATAATAAGGTATAAGGATATGAGATTAAACGAATTGCTCAAGAATGTTGAGACACTAAACATCACTGGTGATGTAGAAGTGGAGATTACAGGTGTCAATATCGACTCACGTCGTATAGAGAAGGGACACCTATTCGTTGCCATTCCAGGCACTCAGACAGATGGACACAAGTTCATCCCAAAAGCAATTGAATTAGGAGCCGCCGCAGTATTGTGCGAGAAGATGCCAGAAGAGCAGACTCCAGAAGTAACCTACATTCAGGTAGCATCAACAGAAGATGCTGTGGGTAAGGTTGCCACCCTATTCTTTGGTGACCCCTCAAGAAAGCTGAAGCTTGTAGGTGTTACAGGTACTAATGGCAAGACCACCATCGCCACCTTATTATATAATATGTTCCGCAAGTTCGGACATAAGTGTGGTCTGCTTTCTACCGTTTGCAACTATATCGAAGGTGAGGCTATTCCTGCAGACCATACTACTCCTGACCCAATAGAACTAAATCGATTGCTGGCTCAGATGGTAGAAGCCGGTTGTGAATACGCCTTCATGGAGTGCTCAAGCCACGCCATCGCACAGAAGCGTATCGGAGGTTTGAAGTTTGCTGGTGGATTATTCACCAATCTGACTCGCGACCATCTTGACTATCATAAGACATTCGAGAACTATCGCGATGCCAAGAAGGCATTCTTCGATGGTCTCGACAAAGATGCTTTTGCCATCACCAATGCAGACGACAAGAACGGGTTGATTATGGTTCAGAACTGTAAGGCACAGATAAAGACTTACTCTACCCGCACTATGGCCGACTTCAAGGCTAAGATTATCGAGTGCCACTTCGAGGGCATGTATCTCGACATTAATGGCAAGGAGGTTGGCGTGCAGTTCATTGGCAAGTTCAATGTCAGCAACCTGTTGGCAGTATATGGTGCAGCAGTGATGCTTGGCAAGAAGCCTGAGGATATCTTACTGATACTCAGCACGCTGAAGAGCGTAAACGGACGTTTGGAACCAATCCATTCGCCTGAGGGTTATACAGCTATTGTTGACTATGCCCACACACCAGATGCACTTGAGAACGTGCTTAACGCCATCCACGAGGTGCTAAACGGCAAGGGCAAGGTGATTACCGTATGTGGTGCAGGTGGTAATCGTGACAAGGGTAAGCGTCCATTGATGGCTCAGGAGGCTGTCAAGCAAAGCGACAAGGTGATTATCACATCTGATAACCCACGATTCGAGGAGCCTCAGGACATCATCAACGATATGCTGGCAGGTCTCGACCAAAAGCAGATGAAGAAGGTAGTGAGCATCGTAGATCGTCGCGAAGCCATCCGCACGGCATGCATGCTGGCAGAGAAGGGCGATGTAATACTCATAGCTGGTAAGGGCCACGAGGACTATCAGGAAATTAAGGGAGTGAAACACCACTTCGACGACAAGGAAGTAGTAAAGGAAATATTTAATTCATAATACCATAGCTTATGTTATACTATCTGTTCAGATTCCTCGACCAGTACGATATACCTGGATCACACATGTGGTCCTACATCTCGTTCCGTTCGCTACTCACACTTATTCTGTCGTTGCTCATCTCTGCATGGTTTGGTGAGAGATTCATCAAATGGATGAAACGCAGAAGCATATTCGAGACAGAGCGTGATCCAAGCATTGATCCATTCGGAGTTGAGAAGAAGGGGGTGCCAACCATGGGTGGTATCATCATCATAGTAAGCATACTTATTCCCGTACTGCTCTTCGGACGTATCCGTAATACATATCTTATCCTGATGGTCATTACCACCATCTGGCTTGGATTCCTTGGATTCCTTGATGACTATATCAAGATTTTCAAACGTAACAAGGATGGCCTGAAGGGTAAATACAAGATTGTAGGCCAGGTAAGTATTGGTTTTATCGTAGGACTGACACTTTGGTTGAGTCCAGATGTAGTAGTTCGTGAGAATATTAATGTTCAGCAGCAGAACCAGGAAGTGGTTGTAAAACACAAGAAGGAAGCTGTAAAGTCATTGCAGACAACCATTCCGTTCATAAAGAATCACAATCTGAACTACTCGAACGTCATGTCGTTCTTTGGAAAGTATAAAGTAGCTGCAGGATGGATTCTGTTTGTATTCATAACCATCTTTGCTGTTACAGCAGTATCAAATGGAGCCAACCTTAACGATGGTATGGATGGTATGTGTGCAGGAAACTCGGCTATCGCGGGAATTGCATTAGGCATATTAGCCTATGTTTCGTCACACATAGGCTATGCCTCGTATTTCGACATTATGTACATACCTCATTCGGAAGAGTTAGTAGTATTCCTCTGCGCATTCATCGGAGCTATGATCGGTTTCCTTTGGTACAACGCTTACCCAGCTCAAGTATTCATGGGCGATACAGGTTCGCTTACCATTGGCGGCATCATCGGTGTTGCAGCTATTATCATCCACAAGGAGTTGCTGCTACCTATCCTATGCGGTATCTTCTTCGTTGAGAGTCTGAGTGTAATCATCCAGACACAATGGTTCAAGATTCAGAAGCGCAAGGGACAGCGTGTTCGCGTATTCCGTGCCACACCTATCCACGACAACTTCCGAAAGCTCGATTCTCAACTTGATGCTACAAGTAAATATATTCTGAAAGGCTGGCCTCATCGTCCATTCCACGAGTCGAAGATTACAATCCGATTCTGGATTACCTCGATTATTCTGGCAGCACTCACAATCATAACATTAAAGATGCGATAAAAAAGATATGAAAAGAATAGTAATATTAGGTGCAGGAGAAAGTGGCGCAGGAGCAGCTGTTCTCGCCAAGAAAGAAGGTTTCGATGTGTTTGTTTCAGACATGTCGAAGATTGCCGACAAGTACAAGAAGCAGTTGGACAATCATCAGATTGAGTGGGAAGAAAGTCAGCACACAGAAGAGAAGATTCTGAATGCCGACGAGATTATCAAGAGTCCTGGTATTCCAGATACCGCTCCTATGATTCAGAAAATCATCGCAAAGGGCATCCACATCATCAGCGAGATTGAGTTCGCTGGTCGCTATACCAACTCAAAGATGATCTGCATCACAGGTTCTAATGGTAAGACCACCACGACCTCTCTTATCTATCATATCTTCAAGGAGGCAGGATACGATGCAGGTCTGGCTGGCAACATAGGAAACTCTCTGGCCCTACAGGTGGCAGAGGATCCACACGAGTATTACATTATCGAGTTGAGTTCGTTCCAGCTCGACAACATGTACGACTTCCGTGCTGATATCGCCATCTTACTGAATATCACACCCGACCATCTGGATCGCTACAACTTCGAGATGCAGAACTATGTAGATGCCAAGATGCGAATCATCCAGAACCAGACGCCAAAAGATGCTTTCATCTACTGGGCCGATGATCCCATCATCAAGCGCGAACTTGAGAGATATGATATCAAGTCAATCCAGTATCCATTCTCAGAACTGAAGGAGAAAGGTGTGATTGGATATATCGAGGAAGGCCAGTATAAGATTGAGAAGCCCGAACCATTTAATATGGAGCAGGAGAGCCTCAGCCTTACTGGTAAGCACAACATCTACAACTCGCTGGCTGCAGGTATTGCAGCTGACATTGCTGGTATCAAGAAGGAGGAGATCCGTAAGAGCCTTAGCGACTTCCCTGGCGTGGAGCACCGCTTGGAAAAGGTTTGCACCGTTCGTGGCGTACAGTATATCAACGACTCGAAAGCTACCAACGTAGACGCTTGCTGGTATGCACTCGAGGCGATGAAGACCAAGGTTATCCTGATTATCGGCGGTAAGGATAAAGGTAACGACTACGACCCCATCAAGCCACTGGTAAAGGAGAAGTGCTCTGGTATTGTTTATCTGGGTGCCGACAACCAGAAGTTACACGACAACTTCGACAATCTCGGAATCCCCGTTCGCGATACACATTCTATGAAAGAGTGTATGGAGGCCTGCTACGAAATGGCTCAGCCTGGCGAGACAGTACTGCTGAGCCCATGTTGCGCTTCGTTCGACCTGTTTAAGAATATGGAAGATCGTGGAGAGCAATTCAAGACTCTGGCCCGAAATCTATAGAATTAGCAAACAATGAACAAGAAAATAGGAAACATCTTCAAAGGAGACAAGGTCATCTGGATGGTATTCTTCTTCCTCTGTATGATCAGTATCGTCGAGGTATTCTCTGCTTCGAGTAACCTGACATACAAGAGCCAGAACTATATGGGTCCTATCGTCTTCCATACCGTCACCATTATTCTCGGTGCAGTAGTAGCGGTAGTAACGCTTAACATCCCATGCCGATACTTCAAGCTGATGACACCTTTCTTGCTCATTATCACAGTCATACTGCTGCTTTGGGTACTTGCTACTGGCGAAAAGACAGGTGACGCCAGCCGATGGATTAATCTCTTCGGTCTTACCTTCCAACCATCAGAGATTGCCAAGGGAACAGTAGTACTGGCTACGGCCCAGATACTTAGCGCCATGCAGAGAGAAAACGGGGCTGATAAAAAGGCATTTAAATACATTCTCTGTATCGTAGCACCTATCGCCATGCTGATTATGGTCGAGAACCTCTCTACCGCAGCCCTGCTATGCTCTGTCGTATTCCTGATGATGTTTATCGGACGCGTTCCCCTGATTCAGTTAGGAAAGTTAGCAGGTGTTGTTGTTGGTCTTGCACTGGTAGGACTACTACTCATCATGGCTGTGGGCAATGACAACAACGTTGCAGTAGACAAGGCCAAGACAGAACAGGTATCAACTCCCAAGGAGAAAAGTAAACTTGAAAAAATTCTCCACCGTGCTGACACTTGGAAGTCACGTATCAAGAAGTTCTCGAACAAAGAGGTTATCACACCCGATCAGTACGACCTCGACAAAGATGCTCAGGTGGCTCACGCCAACATTGCCATCGTGTCAAGTAACATCATTGGCAAGGGACCTGGTCAGTCAGTAGAACGCGACTTCCTATCGCAGGCATTCTCGGATTTCATCTTTGCTATTGTCATCGAAGAATTAGGTATTGTTGGAGCCTCATTTGTGGTACTGCTGTATATTGTACTGTTATACAGAACAGCACGTATTGCCAGTAGGTGTGAGAATAACTTCCCAGCATTCCTTGCAATGGGATTGGCACTCCTGCTTGTCATTCAGGCAGCTTTCAACATGCTGGTAGCTGTAGGTATCGCCCCAGTAACTGGACAGCCTCTGCCACTTATCAGTAAAGGTGGTACTTCAACCATCATTAACTGCGCCTACATAGGTGTTATATTAAGTGTTAGCCGCTCTGCAAAAAAAAGGCAGCCAAAAATAGCAGAATAAGAAATTAAATTTGTAATTTTGCACGCAACAATTAAAAAAAGATATGGAAGAACTTAGAGTAATCATTAGCGGAGGTGGTACTGGGGGACATATTTTCCCAGCCGTCTCAATAGCAAATGCCGTGAAAGCACTACGTCCAGATGCAAAGATATTATTTGTTGGCGCACTTGGACGCATGGAGATGCAGCGTGTACCAGCTGCTGGTTACGAAATCAAAGGTTTGCCCATCTGCGGTTTCGATCGTAAGAATCTGCTCAAGAACTTCAAGGTTCTTTATAAGATATGGAAGAGTCAGCGCATGGCTAAGTCTATCATCAAAGACTTTAAACCACAGGTTGCAGTAGGAGTTGGCGGCTACGCCAGCGGTCCAACCCTGAACAAGGCGGCCGCTATGGGTATACCCTGTCTGATACAGGAACAGAACTCGTATGCTGGCGTTACCAACAAGCTGCTTGCCAAGAAGGCCGAGAAGATTTGTGTGGCATACGAGGGAATGGAGCGATTCTTCCCAGCCGAAAAGATTATACTTACAGGCAATCCTGTTCGTCAGGCATTGCTCGACACTAAGATTTCACAAGAAGACGCTATAAAATCATTCGGTCTTGATCCAACTAAAAAGACTATTCTGTTGGTAGGCGGAAGCCTTGGAGCCAGGACCATCAACGAGAGCGTACTCCAGCACCTTGATCTTATCAAGGCTGCTAATGCTCAGTTCATCTGGCAGACAGGCAAATACTATAGCGCCGAGATTGCCGAGAGACTCAAGGGCGAGAACATCCCCAACCTCAAGGTTACCGATTTTATCACTGATATGGGAGCTGCCTACAAGGCAGCCGATCTGGTCATCAGCCGTGCAGGAGCCAGCAGTATCTCTGAGTTCTGTTTGATTGGCAAACCAGTTATCCTAGTACCAAGTCCAAATGTAGCCGAAGATCACCAGACCAAGAATGCTTTGGCCTTGGCCAATCGCGATGCAGCCATATACGTTAAGGATGCTGATGCTCCAGCAACCCTACTTGAGTTGGCCATCAAGACTGTTGCCGACGAGCAGAAATTGAAGTCGCTCAGCGAGAATGTATTGAAACTCGCCCTGCCCGATTCAGCCGACATCATTGCAAAAGAAGTCATCAAACTGGCAGAAAAGAAATAAAGAATATGGAATTAAAAGATATCAAAGCAGTATATTTCGTAGGAGCAGGTGGCATTGGCATGAGTGCCATCGCCCGCTACTTTATTAAGAAAGGTCTTGTTGTAGCTGGTTACGACAAGACACCATCCGATCTCACAAAGAGACTCGAAACCGAAGGTATGCTCATCCACTACCACGAGAGTGTTGACGAGATTCCCCACGAGTGCAAGAAAAAGGAGTCATGTCTGGTCATCTACACACCAGCAATCCCAGCAGAGCATCAGGAGCTGAAGTTCTTCCGCGAGAACGGATTCGAGATTCAGAAGCGTGCTCAGGTTCTTGGCACCCTAACTCAGAGTCACAAGGGTCTTTGTGTGGCCGGTACTCATGGCAAGACCACCACTTCTACCATGTGTGCCCACATCATGCACCAGAGTCATCTCGACTGCAATGCCTTCCTCGGTGGTATCTCGAAGAACTACGGTACCAACTATATCCTGTCTGATTCTGACTTCGTTGTTATCGAGGCCGACGAATTCGATCGCTCTTTCCACTGGCTTCGTCCTTGGATGAGCGTCATCACCTCTACCGACCCCGATCATCTGGACATCTACGGTACCAAAGAGGCTTATCTTGAGAGTTTCCGTCATTACACCGAGCTCATCCAGCCAGGTGGTGCGCTTATCATACATCGCGACTTGGAAATGAAGGAGAATATCCAGTCTGACGTGCGTCGTTACGACTACAGCCTTAACGAGGGCGATTTCCATGCTGAGAATATCGTGATAGAGAACGGCGAGATAACCTTTGATTTCATTTCACCTATTGAGAGCGTCAAGGGTGTGCAGCTTGGACAGCCAGTTCCCATCAATATCGAGAATGGTATTGCCGCCATGGCCATGGCACAACTCAATGGCTGTACAGCCGAGGAGTTGAAATATGGTATGCAGACCTACGGAGGTGTTGATCGTCGTTTTGATTTCAAGATTAAAAACGGCAAGATGGTATTCCTGAGCGACTATGCTCACCATCCCAAGGAAATTTATCAGAGCGCAAAGAGTATTCGTGAGTTATACAAGAACAAGCACATTACAGCAATCTTCCAGCCTCACCTCTATACCCGCACACGCGATTTCTACAAGGACTTCGCCGATGCTCTGAGTCAGCTTGACGAGGTAATCCTCACCGAGATTTATCCTGCTCGCGAGAAACCTATCGAGGGTGTTACATCAAAACTAATCTACGACAACCTGAAGCCAGGCGTCAAGAAAGAGATGATTCAGAAGGCTGATGTTCTCGATTACATCAAGAATCACGACTTCGAAGTACTCATTGTTCTCGGTGCTGGTGATTTGGATAATCAGGTTCCACAGATTACAAAGATTTTAAACAGCAAATAATAATAGATGACAATCAACTTCAACTGGAAACAAATCCTCATCGTAGCCTGCAACGTTATCGTTGGCATCTACATGGTATTAGCCGTCACTGCTTTCAACAACCCTGACGAGGCTATGGCCAAACAATGCACAGAGGTGAAGATCGATATCGAAAAGGAGTCGATGGAGGGTTTCCTGAATCCAGGCGAAGTCAAGAAGTTACTATCACAGTATAAACTGTATCCTCTCTCCCAACCCATGAACACCATCTCACCACGAAAGATGGAAGAAACTCTTCTAAAGAGTCCGTTTGTAGAGAAGGCTGAGTGTTACAAGACGTTGAGCGGACATGTTTGCATCAACATCAAGCAGCGTATACCTGTCATCAGGATCATGGCTGTTAATGGCGACAACTACTATCTGGATCATCATGGCAACATCATGCCCGAGTCTGGTTATGCCACAGATATCCTGATAGCAACAGGGAACATCACCAAGAAATATGCCAAGAACGTGTTATCGAAGGTAGCGAACCAGATTGTCAGCGACAGTTTTTGGCGCAATCAGGCAGTACAGCTTAACGTTCTCCCTAATCAGACTCTGGAGTTGGTACCTCGTGTTGGCGACCACATCGTTTATCTGGGTAGTCCTAATCATATAGACAGCAAACTCGAACGTCTTCACAAGTTCTATGTTTACGGACTGAACAAAGCTGGTTGGAACAAGTACAATTATATTAATGTAGAGTTCAACAACCAGATTATATGTAAAAGAAATAATTGATAAATATTAAAATAAAAGATGGCAGCAAAGGATTTTATTGTAGCAATTGAACTCGGTTCGTCCAAAGTAACCGGAATCGCGGGACAGAAGAATCTCGATGGCAGCATCAACGTGCTAGCTATGGTCAAGGAAGAGTCTTCTTCGTTTATCCGCAAAGGTGTGGTTTACAATATCGACAAGACCGCACAATGCCTTACCAGTATTATTAAAAAACTGGAGAATCAGCTCAAAACGCAGATTACACAGGTCTACGTTGGCGTTGGAGGACAGTCTATACGCAGCGTAAAGAATGTTGTAACTAAAGACCTTCCTGGCGAAACCATCATCACACAGGACATGGTGATCGAACTGATGGATGCTAACCGCAACATGACCTATCAAGATCAGGAAATCCTGGATGCTGCCGTACAGGAATACAAGGTTGGAACCCAGTTCCAGTTGGATCCTGTAGGTATCCAAGCCACACACCTCGAAGGTCACTTCCTCAATATCCTTGAGCGTAAGGCCTTCTATCGCAACCTTAACAAGTGTTTCGAGACAGCAGGCATCAACGTAGCAGAGATGTATCTGGCTCCTCTTGCACTTGCCGACAGCGTACTCACCGAGGTTGAAAAACGCTCAGGCTGTGCACTTGTTGACATTGGTTACGACACAACCACCGTATCTGTGTATTCAAAGAATATCCTTCGCCATCTTGCTGTCATTCCTCTTGGTAGCAACAACATCACCAAGGATATTGCTTCACTCCAAATGGAAGAGAGCGATGCTGAACGCATGAAGCTCAAGTACGGTTCTGCTTATACCGAAAACAGTGATATCGACAACGAGCTGAAGTACTCTATCGATCCTGAGCGTCAGGTCGAGAGTCGAAAGTTTATCGAGATTGTCGAAGGACGCCTTGAGGAGATTATCGAGAACGTATGGTACCAGATTCCATCAGAGTACTATGACAAACTGCTCGGAGGTATCATCCTGACTGGTGGCGGCTCGAATATGAAGAATATCGAGAAGGCTTTTATTAACCATACTCACGTCGATAAGATCCGCATCGCCAAGTTTGTATCACAGACTATCATCACTAACAACGAGGAAATCAAGTCGCACAACGGCATGCTAAACACCTTGCTCGGCCTACTGGCCAAGGGCGACATCAACTGCGCCGGAGATGCCTTCGATCCAAATGGCGACCTTTTCGCCAGTCTCAAGCCACAGACAGCTCACCCCACTAACGATCAGCGCCCCGCCCGTCAGACAACCGATCTGCCTGCTGGCGTTATCCGAACCGAGGCCGAGAAGCAGAAAGCCGAGGAGGAGAAACGCCGTCAACAGGAAGAGGAAGAGCGCGCACGTCAGGAAGAGGAGCGCCAGAAGCAGGAAGAGGAAGCACGTATCCGTAAGGAGAATAGTACCTGGAACAAACTTAAGAAGGGCATCCTGAAGTTTGGTAAGTCGATTGTTGAAGAAGAAGATTAAAAAGTAGAAAATTATGGAGAACAATATGAACAATGACATTCTGGACTTCGGAGCACCAGAGAAAGAGCATAGCATCATCAAAGTCATTGGTGTTGGTGGTGGCGGCGGCAACGCTGTAAATCACATGTACCGCGAGGGCATTCACGATGTAACATTCGTGCTTTGCAATACCGACAACCAGGCACTTAACGATTCGCCAGTCCCCGTACATCTCCAGTTGGGTAAAGAGGGACTTGGAGCCGGAAATAAACCCGAGAAGGCTCGTCAGGCAGCCGAAGAGAGCATCGAGGACATCCGCACAATGCTTAGCGATGGAACCCGTATGGCATTTATCACTGCCGGTATGGGTGGTGGTACTGGTACAGGTGCCGCTCCAGTAATCGCTCGTGTATCAAAGGAGTTGGGTATTCTTACCGTTGGTATCGTTACCATCCCTTTCCGTTTCGAGGGCGACCGCAAGATCGACCAAGCTCTTGACGGTGTTGAAGAGATGTCGAAACACGTTGATGCTCTACTTGTTATCAATAACGAGCGCCTCCGCGAGATTTATCCAGAGCTCTCTGTACTCGATGCATTCGGGAAAGCCGACGACACACTAAGTGTTGCCGCTAAGTCTATTGCAGAGATCATCACAGTTCACGGACTTATTAACCTCGACTTCAACGATGTTAAGACCGTACTGAAGGATGGTGGCGTTGCCATTATGTCTACAGGTTATGGCGAAGGCGAGGGCCGTGTAAAGAAGGCTATCGAGGATGCACTCAACTCACCTCTGCTTAACGATAATGACATTTTCAATTCTAAGAAGATTCTGCTCTCTATCTCGTTTGCAGGTTCTAAGGAAGGCCAGTCATCACTGATGATGGAGGAAATGAACGATGTGAACGACTTCATGGCTAAGTTCGGCAACGACTTCGAGATTAAGTGGGGACTTGCAACCGACCTCGAACTCGGCAAGAAGGTAAAGGTTACCATTCTGGCAACAGGATTCGGTATCGAGAATGTCGATGGTATGAATGGTCACCTCAAAAAGCACAGTCAGGAAGATATCAATCGCATTGCAGCCGAACAGGAGAAGGCTGCTGAGCGCCAGGATCGCCGTAACCGCTACTATGGCGGCGAGGGAGCCACCAAGCGCTACAAGCGTCGTCCAAACATCTACCTGTTCCGTCCTGAAGATCTGGATAACGATGATGTTATCTCGGCCGTAGAACAGACTCCAACCTACAAGCGCACCCGCGAGATTCTCGACAGCATCAACTCGCAGGCCAGCAACGAGGTGGTCATGATCGACGAACCCGCTCAGGATCCACAGGAGCCCATACAGGGAACCATCAAGTTTATGTAAATCCGCAGCCTTACTGATATAAGGCTTGCAATACCTCTATCGACTTCATCTCTGGGAAATCTGGCAGATGGAGTCGATAATATTTGATTGATACTTCAAGCAGTCGGTTCCTGTCATCGTGTGACATACGGAACAAATGCATCGTTGGGAAGTCCATTCGCATCATCAGCTGCACCTTCTGCGCCTCCTCTGGGTGTAAGAAATCACGATGTACTGGAGGATTATGCATAAACTCGCTCTCGCGCAAGTCAAAGTAATCACCATCCTCATAGTCATCCAGATTAGGATAGAAACCAAGGAAACGCGTCAGCCTCAACAAGAACACCAAATGGAAATTGGCAAAATTTGCCGGCTGACCATCAAGCCACATAATGCTATTCTCCAGATAATCATACAGCAACTCATTACGTTGTTCCGAACGCAAGGCATAATATAAGAACTCAGCCACAAAGAGCGATATGGCCAGTTTATCGGGTTCAAATGGGATTGAAGCAAACGGCGTGAGCAACCTCACGTCATTCAGTTTTTGTAATTGCAGCTTAGGTCGGATGTCAGTTTCTATTTCCAACAAGGTTAAAGGCTGAAAGAATTGCTTTTTAACCTTACTTTTTGTTGTTTTAGGTATGCTGACGATAAAAGACTGCCTACCAAACGCTCTGGTAAACATATCTACAATAAGCCTTGACTCGCCATACTTCAGCGAATGCAGCACAATAGCCTGAGTTTTCGTCAACATAACGGTGCAAAGATACACATTTTATTCAGAATATGTTATTTTTTACTAAAAAAATTTGGTAGAATGGAAAAATAGTAGTACTTTTGCACCCGCATTTCGTGGACGGTCCCTTCGTCTATCGGTTAGGACGAGAGATTTTCATTCTCTAAAGAGGAGTTCGACTCTCCTAGGGACTACAAATTTAAATCTTCCATCTGCACAGCCATGTGCTACCAACCACGAGGGATGGGATAAGGTGGTAGAGGGTTCGCAAGAGCCCGCCCAGGGCAGCCTTTACGACGTAAGACCCATAAGCTTTATAATTAACAATTTAAAATTTCAAAAAAACATGGCAAATCACAAGTCATCAGTGAAGAGAATCCGTCAGGAGAAGAAAAGAGCACTTCACAACCACTACTACGCAAAGACAATGCGTAACGCAGTTCGCAAGCTCCGTGCTACTACAAACAAGGAAGAGGCTGTAGCTCTGTATCCAAAGGTACAGAAGATGCTGGACAAGCTGGCTAAGACCAACGTTATCCACAAGAACAAGGCCGCAAACCTGAAGTCAAGCCTTGCACTGCACGTTAATCAGCTGGGATAATTATCTACCCAATGATAAATTAAGCCGTAGCCCAATAAGGGTTGCGGCTTTATTTTTTGGTTTTTTAGCAGATAAACTATGTTTATCTGAACTTTTTTTCGTACCTTTGCAACCAATTAGTGCAATTAAGAACAAAATGACAGAAGAACAACTGAACCAAGAACAAAATTACTCCGCGAGTAACATTCAGGTACTCGAGGGTCTGGAAGCCGTACGTAAGCGTCCTGCTATGTACATTGGCGACATCAGCGAGAAGGGTCTACACCATCTGGTAAACGAAACCGTCGACAACTCTATCGACGAGGCGATGGCTGGCTATTGTACTCACATCGAAGTAATTATCAACGAAGATAACTCAATCACCGTACAGGACAATGGTCGTGGTATCCCTGTAGATGAGCACGAGAAGATGCACAAGAGTGCACTCGAGGTCGTTATGACAGTGCTCCACGCAGGTGGTAAGTTCGACAAGGGTTCCTATAAGGTATCAGGAGGTCTGCACGGTGTGGGTGTAAGCTGTGTAAACGCGCTCTCTACCCACATGATGTCGCAGGTATTCCGCAATGGACACATCTACCAGCAGGAGTACGAGAAGGGTAAGCCCCTCTACGACGTTAAGATTGTAGGCGATACCGACAAGACTGGTACCCGCCAGCAGTTCTGGCCCGACGGCAGCATCTTCACTACTACCGAGTATAAGTACGACATTATCGCTAAGCGTATGCGCGAGCTGGCATATCTTAATGCCGGTATCACCATCACTTTGACCGATCTTCGTCCTGATGAGGAGGGTAACCTCCGCCAGCCCGAGGTGTTCCACGCCAAGGAGGGACTGAAAGAGTTTGTGCGTTACGTCGATCGTCACCGCACATCAATCATCGGCGATCCTATCTGCCTGAAGACCGAGAAGGATGGTGTGCCCATCGAGGTGGCTCTGCTCTACAATAGTGACTATTCAGAGAATATCCACTCTTACGTTAATAATATCAACACCATCGAGGGTGGTACTCACCTCACTGGTTTCCGCATTGCCCTGGCTCGTGCGCTCAAGAAGTATGCCGACGAGGACGATCAGCTGCGCAAGCAGATTGAGAAAGCCAAGATCGAGGTGGCACAGGATGACTTCCGTGAGGGTCTCACAGCTATCATCTCTGTGAAAGTAGCCGAGCCTCAGTTTGAGGGTCAGACCAAAACCAAGCTGGGCAACAGCGAGGTAAACGGAGCCGTACAGAAGGCCGTAGGCGAGGCGATGACCAATTACCTGGAGGAGCACCCGAAAGAGGCTCACACCATCTGCGAGAAGGTTATTCTGGCCGCTACAGCACGTATTGCTGCCCGCAAGGCTCGTGAGAGTGTTCAGCGCAAGAACCCAATGACTGGTGGTGGTCTGCCTGGTAAACTGGCCGACTGCTCAAACAAGGATCCTAAGGAGTGTGAGATATTCCTCGTCGAGGGTGACTCGGCCGGTGGTTCAGCTAAGCAGGGCCGCGACCGTCACTTCCAGGCCATCCTGCCTCTGCGTGGTAAGATTTTGAACGTTGAGAAGGTACAATGGCATCGTGTGTTCGAGGCCGAGTCTGTCATGAACATCATCCAGAGTATTGGCGTACGCTTTGGTGTTGACGGCGAGGACTCTAAGGATGCCAATATCGACAAGCTGCGTTACGACAAGATCATCATCATGACCGACGCCGATGTCGATGGTTCTCACATCGACACACTGATCATGACTCTTTTCTATCGCTTCATGCCACAAGTTATCCAGGGCGGTCACCTCTACATCGCTACTCCACCACTCTACAAGTGTACTTATAAGAAGACCTCAGAGTACTGCTACACCGAGCAGCAGCGCCAGGCCTTTATCGATAAGTATGTGGCTGGTAACGGCGATGATAAGGCTCTGCACACTCAGCGCTACAAAGGTCTTGGTGAGATGAATCCTGAGCAGCTTTGGGAGACCACCATGAACCCTGAGAACCGCTTGCTCAAGCAGGTAACCATCGAGAATGCTGCCGAGGCCGATGAGATATTCTCAATGCTGATGGGCGACGACGTAGAACCCCGCCGCGAGTTCATCGAGAAGAACGCTACCTACGCTAACATCGACGCATAAGCAACTTTATTTGCTATCATATTCGAAACCATCTCCATATATCAATGGAGATGGTTTTTTATAACAACTTAGTTGAAAGATAAGTATCATTATCAGCAGCCATTAACAGCCAGAATTATACTTTTGGCGGAGGGCTTTGGGGAGCTTTGATGCTACTAGAAGGTATGACTCTCTTATCATATCTTTAACTAGCGAATCTTCCAACTGCTCATAATATACGTCGTTCCAATGTTTTTTATTCCAATGCCAGGCTGGTGTTACTGCTGAGAATTGGGCACGGAGCTCCTCATTCCTGTCGGGCGAGAGCTTGATGGCAAATCTCGGCTCTACATCATTCATATCGTGCGAGCCGCCACCCAGCCAAAGGCATTCAAAAATCTTTCCTTCCAGGCGGAAGGTAATATTGTCATCGCCAAACGGTTGGTCTTCGGTTACACCTGGGAGCGACAACGTGTATTCTCTTACTTGTTCGATGTTCATGATTAATTATGTTAATTTTACCGCTGCAAATATAGTGTATTTCTGTTAAACTACCAAAGTTTAATGCGCTTTTGGCATTATTTAGAGATTTCTTTAGTAACTTTGCAGCAAAAATAATATAACATCAGTAAAAACTCAAAAATTTATGGATATTGCAATCTACACACTTACATCCGAGCTGCACGACGAAAAGGCCGTTGGAGCTGTTACTCAGGAGTTCTTAGGCAGTCTGGGTATCGACTACACGCTGAAAGGTAATGATTACGCCGACTACGGCAGCAGTACGCTGTCGGTGATTTACGTGCGTACAGGCGGCACCGAGGGTATTTTCAAACGCCTGCTGCCACAACTCAGACAACAGTCGCAGGCCCCATTCTATCTGCTCACATCGGGCAAGAGCAATTCGCTGGCAGCATCAATGGAGATACTGTCATATCTGCAGCAGAACTACATGCAGGGCGAGATTATACATGGTTGCACAGACTACATAGCCCGCAGACTAACCACACTCACAAAAGTGAGCGAAGCCAAGAGAAAACTGAATGGAACCAGATACGGCATCATCGGGCAGCCATCTGACTGGCTGATTTCGAGTGCAGCTGACCCGAAAGCCGTTAGGACTAAGTTAGGCATCGACCTGATAGAAGTGCCCATAGAAGAACTGATAGAGGGTGTAAGCAAGATGGCGCAGGGCGAAATGCCCGATCGTATCTACGAGGCCCTGAAGGTGATAGTAGAAAAGCACCAGTTGCAAGGATTTACCCTGAGGTGCTTCGACTTGCTGACAGCTGTCCACAATACTGGCTGTCTTGCCTTGGCACGATTGAATGCCGAAGGTATAGTGGCAGGCTGCGAAGGCGATGTGCCAGCCATGCTGTCGATGGCTATCACCAATGCATTGCTTGGTGTATCAGGATTCCAGGCCAATCCATCGCAGATAAACCCCGAAACAGGCGAAATGCTATTTGCTCACTGCACCATACCACTTAATATGGTGGAGCACTACGAACTCGACACTCACTTCGAGTCGGGCATTGGCGTTGGAATCAGAGGTTATATGAAGGAAGGACCTGTAACCATATTCAAGGTTTCAGGCGACCTAAAACGTAGCTTTATGGCCGAGGGCGAGCTGGTAAGAAACCAGGCTAAACCCGATTTGTGTCGTACTCAGCAGGTTATACAACTGGCTGATACTCAGCAGACAAGTTATTTCCTAACACACCCCATAGGTAATCACCACATCATAACACCGGGTAATAACTGCAAGCTGTTTGAGGATTTTATGGCAGCACTTTAAGATATGAACGAGGCCACACTCGAATTTATCCGTATCCATGCCAATGAGGACGTACGCCAGTTGGCCTTCTTAGGGAAGAAATTCCCTGAGGTAGACATGGCGTATACCCTTGACCAGATAGCAGGCCGACAGAAGGCTCGCACCAAGATACCATCGTGGGCAGCCATTGATGGCATCGTATATCCCCCACATATCTCCATGGAGCAATGTTCGAGCGAACAAACAGCCAGATACAAAGCCCAAATAGCTGGGAAGGGAGCAAAGATGGTAGACCTTACAGCAGGGTTTGGAGTTGATATGGCCTTTATGTCGGATGGATTCAAAGAGGCCATTCATGTAGAGCAGCAACCGCAATTATGCGCCATTTCATCGGAGAATTACAAGCGTTTGGGAATGCACCACATTCAGGTGGTATGTAGCGATGGCGTTGAGTATCTGCACCAGATGGAGCATGCCGACCTGATTTTTATCGACCCTGCACGCAGAAACCAGCATGGAGGCCGCACCTATGGCATCGCCGACTGCACGCCGAATGTGCTGGAAATTATCGATGAAATGCTGGAAAAAGCTGATCGGGTGATGATTAAGTTATCGCCTATGCTCGATTGGCAAAAGGCAGTAAGCGATGTTGGCCATGTGAGCGAGGTACATATCGTATCAGTGGGCAACGAATGCAAGGAATTGCTCCTTATTGTGGAGAAAACAGAAGCGCCATTAAAGATCTATTGTGTGAACGACGATAGCATTTTTAGCTACACTCTTAACGATGAAATCGGTGATTTTTGCGAAAAACCAACATCACCAACATATCTCTACGAGCCCAATTCGTCGATCATGAAGGCCGGATGTTTCGATCTTATCTCAAAGCGATTCGGCATCAGTCAGCCCGATGCAAACAGCCATCTATTCATATCAGATAAGGCGATAGAAAACTTCCCTGGCCGCGGATTCGTCATCGACCGCATCTGCACGCTGAACAAACGCGAACTCAAAGAGGCTCTTATGGGTATCGACAAGGCAAACATAGCCACCAGGAACTTCCCCTTATCGGTAGCCGACCTGAGGAAAAGACTCAAGCTGAAAGATGGTGGCGAGGTGTATATTTTCGCCACAACCGATGCAAAGAAAGGCCATCTGCTGATGGTTTGCAGAAAAATATCTTAATATTTTTTGTTATTTGCGGCTTTTTCTGTATCTTTGCAACGTTTTTATGCTTAACGAACAAAGATAGAGTATGTCTGCAGTAGAAATTAGAAAAGTCACGGATAAGAAAAGCCTTAGGGCCTTTATCGACTTCCATTACGACTTGTACAAGGGCAATCAGTATGATGCGCCCAATCTGTTTAGTGACGAAATGCATACCTTGAGCAAAGACAAGAATGCCGCCTTTGAGTTTTGTGAGGCCGAGTATTTCTTAGCTTACAAGGATGGAAAGATAGCCGGACGTATAGCTGGCATCATCAATCATCGTGCCAACGACCGTTGGGAGCGCCAGAGTGTTCGCTTCGGATGGATAGATTTCATCGACGATATTGATGTGAGTCGTGCCCTGTTCCAAGCAGTGGAAGACTGGGGACGCTCAAAAGGGATGACAGAGATTGTAGGACCTTTGGGATTTACAGATATGGACCCCGAAGGCATGCTGATAGAGGGCTTCGACCAGTTGGGTACGATGGCCACCATCTATAACTATCCTTACTATCCCAAGCACATTGAGCAGTTGGGAGATTGGGTAAAGGACAACGACTATGTAGAATACAAGCTCATAGTACCAAAGGACGGTATGCCCGAGAAGTATAAGAAGGTGGCAGAACTGGTAATGAAGCGCTATAACCTCCACCCCATGCATCCCAAGCGCAGTCAGGTGTTCGGTAAGGAACAGTATGGTCGTAAAGTACTTGATGTAGTCAACAAGTCGTTTGGCAACCTTTATGGATATTCTCAGATGACAGAGGCTCAGATAGACGAATATCTGAAGATGTACTTTCCAATACTTGATATGGACATGCTCTGTCTGATTGAAGACTGGAACACTCCCAACCACGATGTCATCGGTATCGGCATCAGTATCACCTCGATGACGCGCGCCCTGCAGAAATGTCGCAAGGGTCGTCTGTGGCCTTTCGGTTGGTGGCACTGTCTGATGGCCCTGAAGTTCCACAAGGCAGAGTGTCTAGACCTGATGCTTGTGGGCGTGCTGCCTGAATATCAGCAGAAGGGTGTCAATGCGTTGCTCTTCTACGACCTCATTCCTTGGTATCAGAAATACGGATTCAAGTGGGGCGAGACCAATGTAGAGATGGAAACCAACGAGAAGGTACAGAGCCAGTGGCAATATCTGGAGCACATACAACATAAACGCAGAAGATGTTTCAAAAAGAATCTATGAACGAAGATAACAACCTGATTAATTCCGAAACCGTCAACTACGATGAAGGCAATATTCAGACGTTGACGGGACTTGAGCACATTCGCCTTCGTCCTGGTATGTACATCGGCCGATTGGGCGACGGTTCATCAGCCGAAGATGGTATTTATGTGCTGCTGAAAGAAGTTTTTGACAACTCTATCGATGAATTCAAGATGAAGGCCGGCGATAGAATCGAAGTAAACGTAGAGGATAACCTACGTATATCGGTTCGCGACTATGGCCGAGGCATTCCTCAAGGAAAGCTGATTGAATCGGTAAGCATACTGAACACCAGTGGTAAGTTCGACTCAAAGGCATTTAAGAAGTCTATCGGACTTAATGGTGTGGGTGTAAAAGCCGTAAACGCATTGAGTAGCCACTTCGAGGTACACAGCTATCGCGAGGGGAAGGTGCGCAAAGCCGTATTTGAGTGCGGCAAACTGATTAGCGACGTTACCGAGCCTTCGCAGGATGAAAACGGAACATATATCTATTTCGAACCCGATGCCACTAAGTTTGTAAACTACCAGTTTCACGATGAAATCGTGGAAAACATGCTACGTAACTACACTTACTTGAACATCGGACTGACCATCATGTACAATGGTCGTCGCATTCTTTCGCGTCACGGACTTGAGGACTTGCTGAAAGACCGTATGACCAGCGATGCTCTCTACCCTATTGTGCATCTTCAGGGCGAAGACATCGAGATTGCCTTTACCCATGCCAATCAGTATGGCGAGGAGTACTATTCGTTTGTTAACGGACAGCATACTACTCAGGGCGGAACCCATCAGAGTGCATTCAAGGAACATATAGCCCGTACCATCAAGGAGTATTACGGCAAATACGAGTATGGCGATATCCGTACAGGTATCGTGGCAGCTATTGCCATCAACGTAGAAGAGCCAATGTTCGAGAGTCAGACCAAGATTAAGCTTGGTTCGCTGACAATGGCCCCCGATGGTGGCGTGAGCATCAATAAGTACATAGGCGACTTTATCAAGCAGGAGGTCGACAACTACCTGCATATCCATCAGGATGTGGCCGAGGTGCTTGAGAATAAGATTAAGGAGAGCGAGCGCGACCGCAAAGCTATGGCTGGTGTAACCAAACTGGCCCGTGAGCGCGCCAAGAAAGCCAACCTGCACAACCGCAAGTTGCGCGACTGCCGCATCCACTTCAGCGATGTTAAGAACGACCGCAAGGAGGAATCATGCATCTTCATTACCGAGGGTGACTCAGCCAGCGGAAGCATCACCAAGAGCCGCGATGTAAATACCCAAGCAGTATTCTCACTGCGAGGCAAACCGCTTAACTGTTTCGGACTCACCAAAAAGGTGGTTTACGAGAACGAGGAGTTTAACCTGCTGCAGGCAGCCCTCGACATTGAAGAGAGCTTAGACACGCTGAGATATAATAAGGTGATTGTGGCTACCGATGCCGATGTTGATGGCATGCACATCCGTCTGCTCATCATCACCTTCTTCCTGCAGTTCTTCCCCGAGCTCATCAAGAAAGGTCATGTATACGTGCTGCAGACACCATTGTTCCGTGTACGCAACCGTCGCACCAAGATCAAGAACAAGAAGACAATCGCCGAGGCTGATGCCAAATCAGACAAAAAGGGCGATTTTATCACACGTTACTGCTACAGCGATGAAGAACGACAGAAGGCTATCGAGGAGTTAGGTCCAGATCCTGAGATTACCCGATTCAAAGGTCTCGGAGAGATTTCGCCCGATGAATTCGCCGGTTTTATCGGTCCCGACATCCGTTTGGAGCAGGTAACGCTGCACAAAACCGACCAAGTACAGAAGCTCTTGGAGTATTATATGGGCAAAAACACCATGGAGCGTCAGAACTTTATTATCGATAACCTGGTGGTAGAAGAAGACCGCCCCGAAGAAGAGTTTTGAAAAGGTGAAAAAGTGAAAGGGTGAAAGAGTGAAAAGAAATGTAATCTCAGAGCTTAGTATCAATTTTGCACTTAAGATAATCAAGTTACATAAGTATTTGTGTGATGAAAAACATGAATATGATATGTCTCGACAAATATATCGCAGTGGTACAAGTATAGGTGCAAATATTGCAGAAAGTAACAATGCCCAGAGTAAAGCAGACTATATCAGTAAGTTAAGCATCGCTCTAAAAGAGGCTGATGAAACAGAATATTGGCTTGTTTTACTATTCAAATCAGGAACAATTTCTGAGGACGAATATAACTCATACATTACTGATTTGAAAGTAATTATAGGTACATTAGTAAATATCATTAAAAAGATTAAAGAGAATGAGCAGAATTAAACAAATAGCAATAGTTATTTCACTTTTTCACCTTTTCACCTTTTCACCTATTAATGCGCAGTTTCGTATCAACCAAAGCGATGATTCGCCACTGCGCAAACTGCAGTTTGCCGAAATCGCTATAAACAATCTGTATGTAGACAGCGTTGATGAGAACAAACTGGTTGAGGATGCCATTCGTGGCATGCTCGACAAGCTTGATCCGCACTCATCGTATATGACCCCTAAAGAAGTTAAGGACGCCAACGAGCCCCTTAACGGCAATTTTGAGGGTATAGGCGTTCAGTTCAACATGATCGAGGATACCCTGCTTGTCATCCAACCCGTTACCAATGGTCCATCAGAGAAGGTTGGCATTATAGCCGGCGACAGAATCGTATCAGTCAATGATTCAGCCATAGCAGGCGTAAAAATGTCAAAGGAAGAGATCATGAAGCGCCTGCGCGGCCCTAAGGGCACCAAAGTAAAACTGGGCGTTATCCGCCTGGGCATTAAGGACAAGCTTACGTTTACGGTTATACGCGATAAGATTCCCGTTAAGTCGGTTGATGCCGTCTATATGATCCGTCCGCAGATAGGTTATATCCGCATCGGCAATTTCGGTGCTACCACCCATCAGGAGTTCCTCGAAGGGTTGAAAATCCTGCGCGATCAGGGTATGCAGCATCTGATTCTCGACCTCCAGGAGAATGGCGGAGGCTATCTGAAGGCTGCTGTCGACATAGCCAACGAGTTCCTACAGCGCAACGACCTCATTGTTTACACCGAGGGTCGCAAGGTGCCTCGCACAGAGTATAAAGCCGATGGTGGTGGTGTGTTCCGTCAGGGCAAGATTGTAGTGCTTGTCGACAGCTACACGGCCTCGGCAGCCGAGATTGTCACCGGAGCTATCCAGGATCAGGATCGTGGCATCGTTGTGGGGCGTCGCACATTCGGCAAGGGCCTTGTTCAGCGTCCGCTCGATATGCCCGACGGTTCAATGATCCGACTGACCATAGCCCACTACTTCACTCCATCAGGCCGATGCATACAGAAGCCCTATACCAAGGGCGACAGCCGCGACTATGCTATGGATGTCATTAATCGTCTGAAGAGTGGTGAGCTGACCAATGCCGACAGCATTCACTTTGCCGATTCACTAAAGTACCTGACACTTAAGGAGCACCGCACCGTTTATGGCGGTGGCGGCATCATGCCCGATGAGTATATCCCACTCGACACCACGGTCTACACCAATTACCATCGCGAACTTACAGCCAAGAGCATCGTTCTGCAACACAACCTGCGATATGTTGACAACCATCGCAAGCAGCTCAAGAAGACTTGGACCACATTCGAGGACTACAAGCAGCGTTTCGAAGTGCCACAGAGTCTGGTCGATGGCATACTGAAAGAGGGTGAGAAGCAGAAGATCAAGCCAAAAGATAAGGCTGAACTTGAAAAGACACTGCCCCATCTGCGCCTGCAGCTAAAGGCCCTGATAGCACGCGACATCTGGGATATGAGCGAGTACTATTCTATCTTCAACGAAGAAAATGAAATGGTAAAGCGCGCCCTCGAGGTGATGGAAAGACAATAGTTATATCAAGCCGAAGTGGCTTAAAGCATATCGGATGCCGTCTTCGTCGACAGAAGTTGTCACGAAGTCGGCTTCTTTTTTCAGGTCATCGATAGCGTTACCCATAGCCACACCTATGCCAGCCTTGCGTATCATCGTTGTGTCGTTACCGCCATCGCCAAAAGCTATTGTGTACTGTGGATCAAACGCCTCATGCTTGGCCATAGCAAGTAGCCCCTCACCCTTATCAGCACCCTTAGCCGTCACATCGGTAAAAGCAGGATGCCAGCGGCCCGATGTACATCCTGGCAGCCTGGCCATCAACTCCTTTTCGTAGTCTTTATCAAAGAATGGTGTTATCTGCAGTATGCGCTGTTGCAACACGTGTTCTACAGGCTTGGCCAGATTCAGGTTCTCCACAGCCAGATGCTGACGGAATATCATATCCACATCACCTTTTGGATCCAGCACAGCCACATCTTTCTCACCTATCACGATGACGCCGTATTGCTTATCGATGCTGTCTTCTACCACCAGTCGGGCTTCTTCCTGTGGTATTGCCTTGCAGGTCACCACGTCGTCGCCTACAAAGCATAAGGCACCGTTTGTGGTCACAAATCCGTCAATCAAGTGCTCAATGGCACCAAGATTGGTAATAATAATAGGTGGACGACCGGTGGCAATAAACACCTTGTGTCCATTGGCCTTGGCCTGGGTTAAAGCCAAGATAGTTGAAGGCGGAATCTGGTGAGTCTCAAAGCTCACCAAGGTTCCGTCTATATCAAAAAACAGTGCGTATTTCTGTTGCATACCGTTATTACTTGTGACTCTGGTAGTAATCCAATCCCAGCTTCACATTATCAATAACGGCGTTCGATGAATAGGTAGCACCTGTAACTGCGTCAACCTTCAGTTTCTGGGCATCCTTAACCTTCATGCCATTCCACTTCTCCAGCAGGGCCTTCTTCACCTTGATGAAGTACTTTGGAGTCTCCTGGTTCTTCAGTGCCTCAACTTTTACTACCTTATTCTTCTCGATATAAATCTTCAATGGGGTTGTGCCCAGATATCCCTGCACATTCTTACCAAGAGTAGTAGTATTAATAACGGTCACACCGTTTTCTTTTGTCATTGTCTGGTCGCCTGCCATCCAGCTCTGCAGCATCAGGGCAGCAGCAACAATCGAGCAACAGCTCAAAGTCTTAATTACAATCTTTTTCATTTCTTTCTAATATATTATCCTTACTTATTTCTCCAGCATAGCCAGGGCCTTGTCCTCGGCGGCTTCCATTATCTCACGCTCACCTGGGCCCTTGTCGTTGATACCGCACAGGTGCAGAATGCCGTGTATAATCACGCGATGCAACTCCTCGTCGTATGGACGTCCGAACTTATCGGCATTGGTAAACACGGTGTCGAGCGATATATACAGGTCGCCACTGATGGTCTTACCCTCGGTATAATCGAAGGTGATGATATCCGTATAGTAATCGTGACCCAGGTACTGGTTGTTTACTTCAAGTATCTTCTCGTCGTTCACAAACAGGTAACCTATCTCGCCCACCTTCTTACCATAGCTGGCAGCAACGCTGCGTATCCAGCTTGTTGTTTCGCGTTTCTTAATATTAGGGAACTTCACGCCCTCTGCTTCGTATATTATCATATCTTATCCTTTTTCGGTAAATAAGCGCTTACGTCTACACCAAAGTGCTGCAACTCACACACTGCACTCGATGATACACTGGCCAGTTCGGGCTCAGTATACAGCAGGATGGTCTCAATGCCGCCTAACTTCCGGTTAAAGTCGGCCTGCCATTGCTCGTACTCAAAATCGCTAACGGTGCGCACACCTTTCACGATAAATTGGGCGTTTTCTGCCTTCGCAAAGTCCATAGCCAGTCCGTGGTATGGCTTCACCTCTATACGTTTTTCCTCGGCATACAGCTCCCTGATTACTTGCATACGTTCCTCAGCCGATGGCATATCAGGCTTATGCACATTGTCACCCACTACACCGATAACCAGCCGGTCAAAGAGCGGCAATGCACGACGCACGATGGAATCGTGTCCAATGGTATAGGGATTAAAACTCCCAACAAATATTCCTGTTCTCATACTTTCTCACCTTCTCACTTTCTCACCTTCTCAATCGAATAAATTCGGTTGCATGATGTTCCCACCGTATGGGTTGCGGCCAAAGTGTTTGTAGGCCAGCTCTGTCACCATTCGTCCGCGAGGCGTTCGCTTGATGAAGCCCTCCATAATCAGGAATGGCTCGTACACCTCCTCTACCGTGCCGGCATCCTCACCGATAGCTGTGGCGATGGTAGTGATGCCCACAGGTCCGCCACGGAACTTATCGATGATGGTCAGCAGAATCTTATTGTCGATTTCATCGAGACCATACTTATCGATGTTCAGCGCCGTCAGGGCTATTTTAGTTATCTTTGTGTCAATCATACCGTTGCCTTTCACCTGCGCAAAGTCACGCACACGGCGCAGCAGGGCGTTGGCTATACGTGGCGTTCCACGCGAGCGGCCTGCTATCTCCAGCGCAGCATCCTCTGTGATGGGCACTCCCAGAATGCCTGCCGAACGCTCTATGATAGTTTGCAGCGTCTCTGGTTCGTAGTACTCCAGGTGCATATTGATACCGAAACGTGCTCGCAGTGGTGCCGTCAGCAGTCCGCTACGTGTAGTGGCACCCACCAGTGTAAACGGGTTCAGATCTATCTGTATGCTGCGTGCCGAAGGACCTTTATCAATCATGATGTCGATGCGGTAATCCTCCATAGCGCTGTACAGATACTCCTCAACCACAGGCGACAATCGGTGTATCTCGTCGATAAACAGTACGTCGTTCTTCTCGAGCGATGTCAGTATACCAGCCAGGTCGCCCGGTTTGTCGAGCACGGGGCCGCTGGTAATCTTGAATCCCACGCCCAGTTCGTTGGCAATGATATTCGACAGGGTTGTCTTTCCCAGTCCTGGAGGACCATGCAGCAGGGTGTGGTCTAGAGGCTCGCCACGATACTTGGCTGCCTCTACAAACACCTCCAGATTCTCCACTACTTTCTTCTGACCACTGAAGTCACTGAAACTCAGAGGGCGCAGGGCATTCTCAAAGTCTTTCTCGCCCTGTGCAAAGCGTTCCTCGCGTATATCGAAATCCTCGTTCATTTATTTCTTGAACGCCTCATCAAGGTTAGGATACTCTTTCTTCTGCTCGTTGTCAACCTTCAGATAGTCCTTCACGTCGAAGTGCAGCATCTGTGCCACGAAGCTCGATGGCCACTGACGAACCATACGGTTCATCTTTGTGGCAGTATCATTATATACCATACGCGAAATGCGTACTTTCTCCTCATATTCTCTCTGTCCCTCCTGGGCCTTGATATACAGGTCGCTGGCCTTCAATTCGGGATACTGTTCTACTACTACGTTCAGTCGGCCCATCATCTGTCCAAGCAGATCGGCCTGCTGATTAATGGCAGCTGGTGTGTTGGCAGGGGCGTTACCGCCACGTGCCTGAACGGTCTGGATAATGGTCTCACTCTCGTGTGCGGCGTATTGTGCAGCAGTCTTAGCCAGTGCTATCACTGCATCGAAACGCGAATTAAGCTGAACCTCAATCTGGCTCAGTGCATTCTTACACAACTCGTCAAGGTTTACCAGCGTGCGCTGGGTTGAAATAAAGTAGCCAACGACTATAAGCGCCAAGGCAACAATAATTCCTAAAGTCATTCCTAAAATTGCCATAATCTACGTATATTAATGGTTTTATGGCGGCAAAGGTACAAAATTTCCTCCATATCTCACAGATACTTATAAAAAAAAAACACAAAAGTTTGTTTTGCTCAGTTTTTTTGCGTAGATTTGCGCCATAGTTTTAATATTCTATCATGAAAAGATTCATCATATTCGGAGTTATACTGTGCATGTCACAGGTCGGCAACGCTCAAGGTTGCAATACCAGCATGGGTGGCAACGATGGCAACTATCAGAGTCTTGCAGAGCGTTTTTCTCTTATAGAGAAGAAAAACGACATATTCAACTTGTATATTAACTTTTCAGCATCGGGCCGCACCGTCGACGAAGGTGATGGCTGGCATACGGGGTTCGCCAACAAGGAGTTACGACTTGAGATAAAGGGAAACCTTACCAACAAGTTGTTCTATCGCTTCCGTCACGCCCTAAACAAGTCAAACGTTGCCAAGAGCGAGGACAACTTTGCCAAGGCCACCGACATGATGATGGTGGGCTATAACCTAAGCGATAAGTTTACGGTCTTGGCTGGTAAGATAACCCAGATATGGGGAGGTTTTGAGTACGACGAGAATCCTATGTACATCTACCAATACTCCGACTTCCTTGACCACATGGACATCTATACGGCTGGTGCCATGCTGAGCTACAAGCCTGTACCCACGCAAGAGATTGCCATAGAGGTAGCCAATAGCTTTAATGGCAAGCTGAGCGATGAATATGGCGACGACATCATCGTGGCCAATGGCCAGAGTTATAAAACAATCGAGGAAGCCAAGGCGCCACTCATGTATGTAGCCAACTGGAACGGCAGTTTCCTTGACGATAAACTACAGACGCGCTGGGCTTACGGCATACAGACTATGGCACGCAACACTTACACGCGAAAGCTTACGCTGGGACAGCGATTGAATCTGCCCAAGTTCCAGTTGTACGTAGACTATATGGGTGCATGGGAGGATATGGACCATCTTGGCATTATTACCAACGATCTTTTTGGCGATAACATCCGTGCTGGCAAGGTTTCTTACAATACTTTTATCACCAAGCTCTCCTATCAGTTTGCCCCCAAGTGGAACCTACTGCTCAAGGGTTCTTACGAAACCGCCTCGATGAAGGATTTTCAGAGAGCTAAGAACTACCGTAAGAGCTATGGTTGGGTAGGATCATTAGAGTATTTCCCTGAGCCCACTCAGGATCTACGCCTATTCCTGGCCTATGTTGGCAGGAGGGTAAACTTCAGCGATGCCAGTGGGTTGTCTAATCAGCACCTCAATCGCATCGAACTCGGCTTGATGTATCGCATCAAGTGCTTCTAACTACAGCAGCGAGCGAACCAGATACCATACCACGGGCACCAGTAGCGATGGCAACAGATTGAGCGTCTTGCAGTCCTTCAGATTCAGTAGGCCCAGTCCGCTGCCGGTAATCATCAGTCCTCCCACTATCAGCAGTTCCGACATCAAACCGTCGCTGATAGCAGTGCTACTTATCTCGGCTACAACGTAGAACATG
This sequence comes from uncultured Prevotella sp., assembly GCF_946404925.1. Lineage (GTDB taxonomy): Bacteria > Bacteroidota > Bacteroidia > Bacteroidales > Bacteroidaceae > Prevotella. Next base: position 49,751 of record NZ_CAMJFM010000019.1, read on the forward strand.
CCCTGCCACAGAAACAATACGGGTGCAGCCAGTACCATACCTATGCCGTAGGTAGAGGCAAAGATGGTGCTGCTCACAAAGTCGAGCGTGGCATTGGTAAATAGGAATGTGTGGTCGCCCTTCAGTGCCGAGATCACAGGTCCCAGCATTGAGAGCGGTCCGATGCAGTACAGCAGGATAGCGGTGCTCAGACCATCGCCAAGTTTGTTGGCATCACCCGATTTTGAGCGTTTGTTTACTAACCGCTTAAAATGCCCGTCTATGTTCAGCTTGGTGCCGCACACGCCACCTATGGCCAGCGACAGGATGAAGAGCACTGAATATTCGCTCTTGGGCAGATTCGTGATGGTGGCATTCAGGCCGATGGCCAGCGACGCAAGCCCCAGTCCCGTATACAGCACTTCCTTGTATTTCTCCTTGACGCCCCTGTTCAGCAGCGCCCCTATCAGCGAGCCCGCTATAATAGTACAGGTATTAACAACAGTTCCTATCATAAAAAATATGTTTTCAGTCTTTTTCGTATATTTGCGGCCATATTTATGGCACGCACCTTGATGTTCTTTTTCAGACATTCACTATATAGCCATGGCTCACAGCTGTGGATGTCGCCCACGTTCAGGAATCCGCGGAACGGTGGATATTCCGATGCGCTGTAATTGGTAGCCACGAGGACGTGATGCTCAGGCGAAACCGTAATGGTAATGGTGTCGTGGAGCGTGGCGGGCGTAGCATCAGTGCGCCAGTTTACGGGGTTGATGCAGATGTCGGAACCGGCAATGAGGGGCAGTACATACTTCACGTCCTTCACGGTGTTGTAGCAGATGGTGACGCCCGTGTCGGTCTCGCCCTCGGCGGGTCGGATGTGGCTGCACTCGGCCATGTCGGCCTTGGTCACCTTGTAACCCAGCACGTAGGCAGCGGCCAACTGGCTGTAAGTCTCGTCGTCGATATGCTTTAGCAGTTCTACTACAGCCAGCCCACCCTGGCTGAAACCTGCGAGGATGAGCGGACGAGACTGGTCACGCTGTGCCTGGAAGAGGTCGAAGGCTTTACACACATCATTCATCGACAGGCGAGTGCGCTGATAGACGGTATCCTCGTTGTTGGTCATGAACGCCTGGATGGTTGTGTGGCGATAGAAGGGGGCGAAAAATCGATTGCCGGGCGACATATAGGCCGCCACCTTTTTCATCTCCAAGTCGGCCATGTGAGCGCGGTGCTCCGGATTCCACACATCGGCGTAGTGGCACACCTTACCGTCCGCCGTCGTCCAGTCGTCCTCCCATGTTGATACCACATAGAAGATGTCGGCTCCGGTGCCGTCTGTGTCGCCATCTGCCGTAATCCACATCGTTGGGTCGCTGTAGTCAGGAGCCAATGGTACATACAGGCTCTCTTCCGCCTGTCCCGACGGATTATCGGCGTTCGCCATACAAGATGCAAAAGCTGCCGTGCCGCAGATAGTCAGGATGGCGGCTATCATCCATAGCTTTGTCTGTTTCATAAATAATATTTATAATCCTTATTCGGCAGCAAAGATACAAAGAAATAATAAAAAAAGTGCCAAATCTACAAAAATGTTGTATCAACTGACGCGGAGGCAGAGCATGGTAAGGTCGTCGTTGGGCTCGGCTCCGGCACAATGCTCTTCGACCTTGGCAAAGAGGGTTTCAAAGTCATTAAAAGAAAAACAAGCTGAGAGAAACGGCTCATATTGCGTTAAAGATGTTAACCCAGAGTATTATAATATAAGAAATGTGTAATTTTGCACTACGATGATGACACCATCGCCTTGATATTAAACGTAAAACGAATTTCAGTCCGCACCATGCGTTTCCGAATTAAAGGTAAATCAAAATGATACATTTGACACCATATCGCCAAAACGAAACATCCCTCTCGCCGGTGAGGGGGAGAGGAATGGTGTATGGGGGTGGATTAAGGGATTATCGTATGAACCCAACTGGGCAGTTCCTTAAC
>NZ_CAMJFM010000020.1 GCF_946404925.1 uncultured Prevotella sp.
CAAAGGGCAAGCGACTCACCATCCGCAAGACCAGCGATGGCACATCGTGGGGAGCTGTTTACGCCCAGTTCTTCCAGCCCGCCAAGAACGTTACGGATACAGGTAGCGGCCTCACCATCAAGCGCGAATTGATGGTGAAGGATGGAGGTAATCTCTCACCTCTCACCTCTCACCTCTCACCTCTCAAGGTAGGCGAACGCCTAATCGTTCGCCTAACGATATCCGCCGATAGGGACTACGACTTTGTACAGGTGGTGGATAAGCGTGCTGCATGTATGGAGCCCGTGAAGCAGCTGAGTGGCTATCATCGTGGTGGCTACATCACCCCGCGCGATAACACCACATGCTACTTCTACGACATGATGTCGAAGGGCACGCACGTGATAGAGACCGAGTACTACATAGACCGCGCTGGAACCTACGAGACGGGTACCGCCACCGTGGAGTGCGCGTATAGTCCGGAATTCCGTGCGGTGACGAAGTCACTTACATTAAAGATTAAAAATTAAAGATTAAAAATTAAAGATTAAAAATTTGAGATTAAAAATTAAACATTATATATGAAGAAAAAATATCTGTTTATACTATTTTCAGTACTCACCTTCTCACCTTCTCACCTTCTCACCCTCAACGCTCAGCGATTGACAGCTAAGAGTACAACCCTCGATGTGGGGGCTACGGGCTACGAACAGCCCATTACCGCTACGTTTGAACTACGTAACAAGGGATTGCGACGACTGGTGATAGAGAGCGTGAAGCCCGATTGCGGATGTACAAGTGTGGAATACCCCAAAGAAGTGGGCATGGGCGAGCGGTTTACCATCAAGATGACCTACGATGCACGCCAGTTGGGCCACTTCCAGAAGATGTGCCAAGTGAAGAGCAACGGCACCAAGAAACCCGTATACCTGACCATGACGGGTGTGGTAAAGACTGATATGCGCGACTACTCGGGCGAGTACCCCATTGAGATGGGCGACCTGCTGCTGGATGCCGACGCACTGGAGTTTGACGATGTGAACAAGGGCGATGTGCCCGTTAAGGAGATACACATATTTAATAACGGCAAGAAGGCCTTGCGACCCAACCTGATGCATCTGCCGCCATATCTGCAGGCCATCACAAGTCCCGACCATCTGTTGCCAGGACGCTCGGCCACCATCACCGTGAAGCTGCTATCAGAGAAGCTACGCAACTACGGATTGACCAAGACCACACTCTATATGGCCCACAATCCGGGCGACAAGGTGCGCCAAGACTATGCCATAGAGGTGGCTACGGTGCTGCTGCCAGATATGAAGCAGTTCCAGAAGCAGAACAAGGAACTGGCCCCAGTACTGAATATGTCGGACACCGATGTAGACTTTACCGACTTTGGCGGAAAGCCTAAGAAGTCGGCCACCGTTACGCTGAAGAACGACGGCCAATCGCCACTCAAGATTTCGTCGCTCCAGCTGTTTACAGCCGGACTGAAGGTAACCCTGCAGAAGAGTGAGATAGCTCCAGGCCAAAGCACCCACCTGAAGATAACAGGTATAGCTGCCGACCTGCAGAAGCTACGCACCCGTCCGCGTATACTCATGATTACCAACGACCCCGACCACGCCAAGGTCGTAGTCAACATCAAGCTGAGGTAATCTTTAATGTTTAATCTTTAATCTTTAATGTCTCATGGAACATCCAGAGAATAGCTCAGAATATGCAGGCTTGCAGGTGAACAGTGGGGTAGAGCAACCCTCGATCATCAACCCGTACTTGAAGCGCGGTAGGTTTCGTCGTCGCGAACTCTCGGTAGCCGAAATGGTAGAGGGCATCGTGAAGGGCGATGTAACTATCCTGTCGCAAGCCGTTACGCTGATAGAGAGTGTGAACCCCGACCATCAGGCCAAGGCGCAAGAGGTGATCAACAAGTGTCTGCCGTATAGCGGCAACTCGATACGCATTGGTATCAGCGGTGTGCCAGGAGCGGGCAAGAGTACGTCGATAGACGAGTTTGGCATGCACGTGCTGGGCGAGAAGGGCGGCAAGTTGGCCGTGTTGGCCATCGACCCATCGAGCGAGCGCACCAAGGGCTCGATATTAGGCGATAAAACGCGCATGGAGAAGCTGGCTCAGCATCCCAAGTCGTTCATTCGCCCTAGTCCATCGGCGGGTTCGCTGGGCGGTGTGGCGCGCAAGACTCGCGAGACCATCATTCTGTGCGAGGCTGCTGGATTCGACAAGATATTTGTGGAGACCGTGGGAGTGGGCCAGAGCGAGACGGCTTGCCACTCGATGGTGGACTTCTTCCTGCTGATACAGGTGGCTGGTACGGGCGACGAGTTGCAAGGCATTAAGCGCGGTATTATGGAGATAAGCGATGGCATTGTGATCAACAAGTGCGATGGCGACAATGTGGACCGTTGCCACATGGCGGCCACCAACTTCCGCAACGCGCTCCACTTCTTCCCCATGCCCGATAGCGGCTGGAGTCCTAAGGTGCTGTGCTACAGCGGATTCTACGGTACGGGCGTGAAGGAGATATTTGATATGATTTACGAGTACGTGGACTTTGTGAAGGCCAACGGCTACTTTGATTATCGCCGCAACGAGCAAGCCAAGTACTGGATGTATGAGAGTATCAACGAGCATCTGCGCCTGAACTTCTACAATAACCCCGCCATCAAAGCCCAGCTCACAGCTGCCGAGCAAACGGTGCTCGAGGGCCACAAGACATCGTTCGTCGCCGCCCAAGACCTATTAGATGAATATTTTGAGTTGTTGAAAAAATAATGTTTAATGTTTAATGTTTAATCTTTAATGTTTATAGAGATTGATGAAGGCAGTGGATTCTGCTTTGGAGTGACCACCGCCATTAAGAAAGCCGAAGAAGAACTGGCCAAGGGCGAGAAACTTTATTGCCTTGGCGATATTGTACATAATGGTCGTGAGTGCGACCGCCTACGCGAGATGGGACTCATCACCATCAACCACGACGAGATGAAAGAGTTGCACGATGCTAAGGTGTTGCTACGTGCCCACGGTGAGCCCCCCGAGACCTACGAGCTGGCGCGCCGTAACAACATCGAGATTATCGATGCCACCTGCCCCGTAGTGCTGAAACTGCAAAAGCGCATCAAGGAGCAGTATGACGAGAACGCCTCGGCCCAGATAGTGATTTTCGGTAAGAAAGGTCACGCTGAGGTGCTGGGATTGGTGGGACAGACGCAATCGAACGCCATCGTGATAGAGAGTAGCGAAGAGGTGTCGAAACTCGATTTTACGCGCGACATCTACCTCTACTCGCAGACCACCAAATCGCTCGATGAGTTTAACCGCATCATCGACTACATCAAGATGCACATATCGCCCAACGCCACGTTTAAGAGCTTCGACACCATTTGTCGTTCGGTGGCCAACCGCATGCCAAACATATCGCAGTTTGCCGCCAAGCACGACCTGATACTCTTTGTGTGCGGACGAAAGAGCTCGAACGGCAAGGTGCTCTACAACGAGTGTCTGCGAGTGAACCCCAACACCCACCTGGTGGAAGACCCACAGGAGATAGAGCGCGACTGGTTTGACGGTATTAAGAGCGTGGGCATTTGCGGAGCCACCAGCACACCACGATGGCTGATGGAGCAATGTAGCGACGCTATACAGAACATGCTGAAATGATAAAGGTTAGAGTATCAAACGAGATATCCTCAGTGTGCCCCACGTTTGTGGGGGCGTGCGTTGAGGCTAATGTGGTGAACACCCCATATAGCGACCGCCTATGGAACGCGATACACCAGGTGGAGCAACGACTACGTCAGGAGTTGACCACCGAGAGCGTCAAGTCGCTGCCTTCTATCGCAGCTACGCGCGCGGTATATAAGTTATGTGGCAAGGATCCGTCGCGCTATCGCCCTGCCTCCGAGCAGCTGATACGACGCATGCTGCAAGGCAAGGAGCTGTATCAGATAGACACGCTGGTTGACCTTGTGAACCTGGCCTCGATAGCCTATGGCTACAGCATTGGCGGATTTGATGCCGACAAGTTTGTGGGCGATGAGCTGGTGCTGGGTGTGGGGCGCGAGGGCGAGCCGTACGAGGGTATAGGTCGCGGCCCACTGAACATAGCCGGACTACCCGTTTATCGCGATGCGCAAGGCGGTGTGGGCACGCCCACCAGCGACCACGAGCGCACCAAGATAACGCTGGGCACCACCCACCTGGTGGTACTAATAAATGGCTACGACGGCTGCAAGGAGCGCGTGGTAGCCAATGCTGAATATATCCAGAACCAGCTCATCGACTATGCCCAGAGCGATGGCGGAACGGTAACGGTGTATTAATCACAAAGCTTTTTGAAAATCGAGAAGTAGAAACCTGCACGATTGCGGGTTTCTGCACGCTCGTCGTAGTCGGGCTGGTTGCACTTGGCCTCTACACAATGGCCGTTGGCATCGTAGTAGTAGCGTGTTTCCAGCACGTCGCCTTCGCCTGCTGATTTGCAATAGTTGAAGATGAGGTTGTGGCGCTCAGGGATGTCGTCAGTGAGATATTCCTCGTAAGTCTCGCCATACATCGACTTGCGCTTCTCGCTCAGGAAGTAGCAGTGGTAATAGGTGTCGCTCTTATATTCTACATCGTAGTAGTACTTCAGCGTCTTGGTCATAGGCGGCATGTCGCGGTCGGCCTGATCGTGAACCGTTACCAGCATCTCGGTCTTTTTACCATCTTTCTTATCGTTCAGTGCCACCTTGTTCTTGGCTGCTGAGTAGGCGGTGCGTATGCGCTTGATGATCTCGTCTTTAGGTGTGGCCTCCATCATGGGCTTGGTGGCGATGGCGGGGTAGTCGTAGATGTTCAGCAGGTCGTTGAAGGCGCTGATATAGTTGTCGGCCTTCTTGCTCTCGTCTTTTGCATTGCTCCAACTGTGGGCATCGGGGGTTGTATCCTTGTCCATCACCTTGTGTTTCTGCTCGATGCAGTTGCCCTGGGCATCGTAGTAATAGCGCGTCTCTACCTTGAAACCAGCGTGCGTTTCGGCCTTCATAAAGGCGAAGAGCAGATGGCCCTTGGCAGGGTCGAAGAGGTACTCGCGATAGTCGGTGTGCCCGTCGGCATCCCACTGGCGGGTGATGAGGTAACAGATGGCATGACCATTGTTGGGGCGCTTGAAGTAGAACTGCAGTTCCTCGTTCTCCTCGATGTCAACGGTGGGATCGTTTTCTGTGCGATTAACGCGCACGTTGAGCGGTGCGGCGCCGTTCTTGCCATCGTTGGTCACATCCTGCTTGGCCTTGGCGTAGACTTGGCGAATGTGCTTAATCTGTTCAGCCTTTGGCTGGGCAGATAAGGTGAGAAGGTTAGAGAGTGAGAAGGTGAGGATTAGTAGTAATATTCGTTTCATGGTTATATAGTTTTAAGCATCGGCGAAGACACGGCCATCGTCGAGGGTGATTTGTAATTTGGTGTATTCTGAGTGGAAATCGTTCTGCAGACGATCCAGATAGCGGGCGCTTTCCCACTTGCACATGGGCAGATCGTGCAGCAGATAGTTGCCACAAGCCTCAGGGCGCGTGGCGGGAACCTCGGTCTGGGTGAGAATCCACTGGAGGCACTCGATGGTAAGACGGCGCATATCCTCGACGGTATACGTACCCGTCATGATGATGTACATGCCTGTAAGACAGCCCATTGGGCCTACGTAAACCACATCGTCCTTAGCGCGGCTATTGCGGAACCAAGTGGCCATCAGGTGCTCCAAGCTATGCATGGCTGCTGGGGCCACGGCTGGCTCTTGGTTGGGCTCGGTGATACGAAGATCGAATGTGGTGAAACCCTTATCCTCGCGCGACACATAGATGCCGGGCTTGAGGTGGGTGTGGTCGATAGTGAAACTTTGTATTACTTCCATGTATTTGGATTAAACATTAAAGATTAAACATTAAAGGCTTTCGATGAAGGCCTTGGTGACGTTGAAGGAGTGCTCGGCAACTGAGGCCCAGAAATCGTGATACTGCGATGCATCGGTATCGCGCAAGGGGATATCGCTGATGACGCGGAACGAGATGAATGGTACCTTATATATATGGCACACCTGGGCGATGGCGCACGACTCCATGTCGACAGCCTTGGCCTCGGGGAAGTGGCCCACAATCTCGCGCATCTTCTCCTTTGAATCCACAAACCAGTCGCCAGTGACTATCAATCCTGGATGGATTGAGATTTGAGATTTGAGATTTGAGATTTGAGAGAGTTCTTTGGCTTTTTGCAGGAGAAATGGATCGGCCTGATAACGGGCTGGGAGACCCTGCACCTGACCATATACGGTGGTATCGTCGATGGCACTACCGCAATAAACATCGTGGTAGGTAAGCTCTGAACTAACCACTACATCCTGCAGGTTGATGTCGTCGCCATTACCACCTGCACATCCGCTCGAGATAATGCAATCGGGCTTATACTGGCGAATCATCTCTACCGTCTGGATGGCGGCATTTACGGTGGCTATTCCGCTCTTCTGCAGAATCACCTTGTCTTCGGGAAATAATGGACGGAGCTGCTGCAGTTCCTTGTCCATCGCTACAATCATTCCTATCTTCATAGTTTTACTTTTTTACCTTTTTACTTTTTTACCGTTCTCCTCTGGCGGAGGGCCTCATACATGAGGATGGCGGCCGAAACGCTGACATTCAGCGAGTCGAGGCGACCCAGCATGGGTATGCGGATGTGGGCATCGGCTGCTTGGCGCCATTGGTCGGTGAGTCCTGTTGACTCGGTACCCATCACGATGGCTGTGGCAGGACGCATGTCGTAGTCGTAATACTCGTACGAATCCTGCAGTTGGGCGGTAAGAATCTTGATGCCACGCTCCTTGAGAAATGCGATGCACTCTTGCGATGTACATACCGCAGTAGGCACGCTGAACACACCGCCAATGCTGGCGCGAATCAAGTTGGGGTTATACATATCGGTAAGCGGGTCGCACACGATGACGGCATCCACTCCTGAAGCCTCGGCACTTCGCAACACGGCTCCAAGGTTGCCTGGCTTCTCCACGCTCTCGAGGACGATGATGAGAGGGTGAGAAGGTGAGAGGGTGAGGGCTGCCAGCGAGTGCTCCTTGCATTTGGCAACGGCAATCATGCCTTCGGTACTACCGCGATAGGCCATTTTCTCGTAGACTTGTGGAGTAACGTTTTTGTTTAAAACGTATTCCTCCACAATCTCATATCCGCACGCGCGGCAATGCTCTATCTCGCGTTGCCCCTCAACCACAAATAGCCCCTCCTCACGGCGGAGTGATGACTTCTGCTGGAGGGCCACAACGTGCTTTATTCTGGCGTTCTGAACGCTTGTAATAATCGTTTCTTCCATATTTGAGTGCAAAGATATAAAAATTTTCGTGTAATTCGTGTAATTCGTGCCAAAAATTTAATACCTTTGCAGGCAAATTAATAAACTTGCAAATTATGACATTACTGAAAAAATGGCTGCCCGATGTGTTGGCAGTGTTGTTATTTGCCGTTCTGGCCTTCGCTTATTTCTTCCCCGCTGATATCGAGGGACGAATTCTTTACCGCCACGATGCATCAGCTGGTCGAGGCGCTGGACAAGAGGGAGTAGAGTATCTGCAGAAGACGGGCGAGCGTAGTCGCTGGACCAACGCCTTGTTCGGAGGTATGCCTACCTACCAGATGGCACCATCATACAAATCGACTGATAAACTCAGCACCATGTCGAAGATATATCACCTGTTCTTGCCTGAGAACGTGTGGTATGTGTTTGCCTATCTGCTGGGATTCTATATCCTGCTGCGTGCGTTCGACTTCCGTGCGCATCTGGCAGCATTAGGCTCTATCGTGTGGGCCTTCAGCACCTATTTCCTTATTATTATTGCAGCCGGACATATCTGGAAGGTGTGGGCCTTGGCCTATCTGCCACCTATGATAGCCGGATTGGTGCTGGCTTATCGCGGCAAATATCTGTGGGGATTTGTGATCACCGCCATCTTTACGGCGTTCGAGATTAATGCCAACCATGTGCAGATGACCTACTACTATCTGTTCATCATCCTGGCGATGGTGATAGCTTGGCTGGTAGATGCCATCCGCAAAAAGGAGTACGTGCATTTTGCCAAGGCCACGGGTGTGTGCATCGCGGGTGCCGCCATCGGTGTGTGCATCAATCTGAGTAACCTCTATCACACCTGGCAGTATGGTCAGGAGTCAATGCGCGGCAAGAGCGAGCTGGTGAAGCAGAACTCGGCCAACCAGACCAGCAGCGGCCTGGAGCGCGACTATATCACCCAGTGGAGCTATGGCATCGACGAGACCTGGACACTGCTTGTGCCTAACACCAAGGGAGGCGCATCGGTTCCTATGTCTGAGAGTAAGATAGCCATGGAGAAGGCCGATCCTACCTACGAGAGCATCTATCAGCAGATAGGTCAGTATTGGGGCGAGCAGCCTGGAACCAGCGGTCCTGTTTATGTGGGCGCATTCGTGATGATGCTCTTCATCTTGGGCTTGTTCATCGTCAAAGGGCCTATGAAGTGGGCCTTGCTGGCTGCCACCATATTGTCGATACTCCTGTCGTGGGGTAAGAACTTCATGGGATTCACCGATTTCTTCCTCGATTACGTGCCCATGTACGCCAAGTTCCGCACCGTAGCGTCAATCTTGGTCATCGCCGAGTTCACCATCCCATTGCTGGCCATGATGGCGCTCAAGAAGTTCCTCGACGAGCCCGAACAGATGAAACCCCGCATGAAGCTTGTGGGCATCTCGTTCCTGCTTACGGGTGGCATCGCCCTGTTGTTTGCCGTGGCGCCATCCATGTTCTTCGATAGCTTCATCTCATCGAGCGAGATGCGTGCTTTGAGCACCTTGCCTCAGGAGCATATCGCACCGCTTACAAGCAATCTCATCGAGATGCGTAAGGCCGTGTTTACTGCCGATGCCATGCGCTCGTTCTATATCATTCTGGCTGGTACGGGCGTCCTGCTGGCCATGACCTTCGGCAAACTCAAAAAGGAGTACGGCGTGGGTATCATCTTGGTGCTCTGCTTGGTAGACCTTTGGCAGGTAAACAAGCGCTACCTGAACGATGCTATGTTTGTGCCCCAGAGCGAGCGTGAGGCACCCCAGCAGATGAGTCAGACCGACGAGCAGATTCTGAAGGACAAGACGCTCGACTATCGTGTGCTGAATCTGGCTTCGAACACTTTCAACGAGAACGAAACATCTTATTATCATAAGAGCATCGGAGGCTATCATGCCGCCAAGCTTCGTCGCTATCAGGAGATGATAGAGCAGTATATCTCGCCCGAGATGCAGGCCACGATGAATGCTGTGGCTAATGCGGGTGGCGATATGACTCAGGTCAAGGGCGATAGCATCTGTCCTGTGCTCAACATGCTCAACACGCGCTACTTTATCTTCCCGCTTCAGGGTGGTCAGACGGTTCCTCTGCAGAACCCATACGCCCTTGGCAATGCGTGGTTTGTAGATAAGGTTAGCTACGCTAAGAATGCCAACGAGGAGATTGCTGCTGTGGGCAAGATTAATCTGCGCCACGAGGCTGTGGCCGATGAGAAGTTCAAGGCCCAGCTTGGCGAGAGCACCACACAGGACACCCTGAGTATGGTAACCATCAAGACCTACGAGCCCAACCAGCTTACCTACGAGGTTAACTCGGGCAAGGGTGGCGTTGTGGTATTCTCTGAGATCTATTATCCAGGTTGGACGGCTACCATTGATGGCGAACCAGCCGAGTTGGGTAGGGTAGACTACATTCTGCGTGCCCTCAACGTCAAGCCTGGTCGTCATGAGGTGGTTCTCAGCTTCTTCCCCAAGTCGGTCGATACTACCGAGACCATCGCCAACATCGCCTACGTCATCCTGCTGTTGGTGCTCGCAGGCGCATTGTTCATGGCGTATCGCCGCAAAAAGAATGTTTAATATTAAATGTTTAATGTTTAATATTTAATCTTTAATGAAAAAGTTGCTCTCATTGCCACCAAATCTGGTGGATAGTTTTCACGACGTAACAGGACTCAGTCGCCAGGAGTACTTCTGTACCAACGACCCTGTTGGTCATAAGCTTGGTAGCGGTGGTGGTACCACTTGGCTGCTCCAGGCTTGTATGACGGTCGAGGATGGCGAATCGCTCGCCGAGTGGCTGCCCCGCGAAAAGCGTATCCTGCTGCATGCTGGCGGCCAGAGTCGTCGCTTGCCATCGTACGCCCCTTCAGGTAAGATCCTTACGCCCGTCCCCGTGTTCCGCTGGGAGCGCGGCCAGAAGCTCTCGCAGGATTTGTTGAGCTTGCAACTGCCCCTCTACGAGCAGATGATGCAGATGGCTCCCGAGCGCATCCACACCATGGTGGTTAGTGGCGATGTGCTGGTGCGTACATCGCAACCCCTGCAACCCATCCCCGATGCCGATGTGGTGTGCTATGGCCTTTGGCTCGATGCCTCGGTGGCTAAGAACCACGGCGTGTTCGTCAGCTCGCGCAAGTCGCCTCAGGTGCTCAAGCACATGCTGCAGAAACCCAGCATCGAAACACTCAACGGCTTGCTGAAGGATAACTATTACCTCACCGATATTGGCATCTGGATGCTAAGCGACAAGGCGGTGGAGCTTTTGGCAAAGAAATCGAAAAAAGGCGATGAGTTTGTTGAGTACGACATGTATTCTGAGTTTGGATGTGCTTTAGGCACTAACCCTTCGATGCCTGATGACGAACTCTCGCAACTCTCTGTGGCCATCGTGCCTCTGCAGGGTGGTGAGTTCTACCACTTTGGTACCTCGCGCGAGATGATTTCGTCGACCCTCCGCATTCAGAATCTGGTTAACGATCAGCGTGAGATTATGCACCACGATCGCAAGCCTCACCCCAGCATCTTTGTGCAGAATGCCATCAGCAACTTCCGATTTACCGAGGATAATACCAATATCTGGATAGAAAACAGCTACGTGGGCCAGGGGTGGACCCTTACTCACGACAACATTATAACGGGTGTTCCACAGAATGATTGGAAGCTCGATTTGGCTCCAGGCGAGTGTATCGACATTGTGCCTATTGGCGATGCCGAATACGCCATCCGTTGCTATCATATCGACGATCGCTTTGCGGGTGCCGAGCAGCAGAAACAACAGTTCCCCGTGGTGGCATCGCTCGATGGCATCACATCGCCACGCCAGGTGCAGAATGCTGTTCGTATGATTTCTGCTGAAGAGATTTCTACTGAGGCCAATCTGCATCGACTCTTCGACCAGCGTAAGGCCTTCCGCAAACTTAATTGGAGCGCCTTGGCCGAGAACTGGAACCATAGCGTGTTCTATCAGCTCGACCTGGCCGATGCCAAGCGCGAGTTCGAGGAGCAGAATATCCCATTGCCACCACCACTTGACGATGATGCCCCACTCATGACGCGCATTCACGATGCCATGTTCCGTGGCGAGAGCGAGCGTGCGTTCGGTCTTTTGCGCGAAGGACTGCTTGAAACTGATGTTAAGCATCAGGTTCCAAGCCTCTCAGTTGCCGACGACCAGATTGTTTGGGGCCGCTCGCCCGTACGAATCGACATCGCTGGTGGATGGACCGATACCCCGCCATACTGCTTGATGGAGGGTGGAAACGTCATCAATCTGGCCATCGAACTCAACGGTCAGCCACCATTGCAGGCGTATATCCGCCCATCAAAAGAGCCCAGAATCGTGCTTCGCAGCATCGACCTTGGTGCCATGGAGGTGGTTGAAACCAACGAGCAACTCACTGATTTTATGCATGTTGGCTCGCCCTTCTCCATCCCCAAAGCCGCCTTGGTATTAGCCGGCTTCGGTAGTCTCACCTCCTCACCCTCTCACACTCTCACCTCCCAGTTGGAGGCTTTTGGAAGTGGCATCGAAATCACCCTGCTCTCTGCCATTCCTGCAGGTAGCGGACTTGGCACCAGCAGCATCCTTGCTGCTACCGTGCTTGGTGCGCTCAACGACTTCTGCGGACTGGGTTGGGATAAGAGCGAGATAGGTCATCGCACGCTGATGCTCGAACAGATGTTGACCACGGGTGGTGGTTGGCAGGATCAGTTTGGCGGTGTGCTGGGCGGCGTAAAACTGCTACAAACGGGTAGGGGATTTGTTCAGAATCCACAGGTGCGCTGGTTGCCCACCGACCTCTGGACTCAGCCTGAGTATCGCCCTTGCCACCTATTATATTATACGGGCATCACGCGCACGGCCAAGAGCATCTTGGCTGAAATCGTGCGCCGCATGTTCTTGAATCATGGCGATGAGTTGCGCTTGCTCCGCCAGATGAAGGAGCACACCCTCGATATGTACGAGGCCATTCAGCAGAACGACTTCCTGCGTATGGGACAGCTGGTGCGCAAGACGTGGACTCAGAATCAGTTGCTCGATTCGGGCACCAATCCTGAGCCTGTTGAGGCTCTTGCGCGCTTGATCGATGACCTCTGCTTGGGCTACAAACTGCCTGGAGCAGGTGGTGGTGGCTACCTCTACATGATAGCCAAAGATCCTGAGGCTGCCGCCCGCATCAAGCAGATACTTACAGAAAATAGTCCCCGCAAGAATGCCCGCTTTGTGGATATGACGCTCTCAACTACGGGCTTACAAATCAGCAGGAGCTGATTTAGAGGTGAGAAGGTGAGAAGGTTAGAAGGTGAGAAAGTGAGAAAGTGAGATGATGGAATTTAGAACGGTTGTTGATATAGAGAAACCTGGGTTCGAGATAGAGCCATGCGAGGAGATGCTCTTCGTAGGGTCGTGCTTTGCCGATAATATTGGCGCGCGTTTCAAGGAAGAAAAGTTCCGCGCCATCGTCAATCCCTTTGGCGTGATGTACAATCCCGCCTCTATCCTCCATACCATCGAACGTCTCGATAATGTTTCTAACGTAAAAATTGCGTTTTTTACGTTAGGAACAAACCACATCTACCGCCTAAAAGAAACAGGCGAAATCGTAGACAATTGCCAAAAGCGCCCACAGTCGCTCTTCACCGAAGAGGAACTCACGGTTGACGAGTGCGCCGACTATCTCCAGCGCGCCATCGACATTCTGCGTCAGCATAACCCCAATATCCGCATCGTCTTAACAGTAAGCCCCATCCGCTACCGCAAATACGGCTACCACGGCTCCCAGCTCTCCAAGGCTACATTACTGCTCGCTGTGCAGAAGGTAATCTCTCACCTCTCACCTCTCCGCTCTCACCTCTTATATTACTTTCCCGCCTACGAGATCATCAACGATGAACTCCGCGACTATCGCTTCTATGCCGAAGATATGCTCCACCCCTCATCGCAGGCTGTGGAATACATCTGGCAGCGCCTTTCCGAGGTCTATTTCAGCGATGAAGCCAAGGCCTTCGTCCGCGAGTGGCAACCACTTAGAAAGGCCTTGAATCACAAGCCCTTCAACCTTGACTCAGAAGAATATCGCATGTTCATAGATAAAACTATGTTAAAAATAGCCGAGTTGCGAAAAAAATACCCTAACTTTGCACTTTAAAAAGTAAAAAAGGAAAAAAGTAAAAAGGTAAAATGAAATATAGTATTGAGAAAGTTACCACACTTATAGGTGCGCGAAGATATGGAAACGCTGAGGCACAGGTTAGTTGGTTGCTAACCGATAGCCGTAGCCTCTGCTTCCCCGAAGAGACATTGTTTTTTGCCCTGAAAACCCAGCGTAACGATGGTCATCGTTATATTCAAGATTTGTATAATCGCGGTGTACGTCAGTTTGTGGTCGAAGTGGTACCCGATAATTACGAAACCCTCTATCCCGAGGCCAATTTCCTGCGAGTACCCCACACGCTTGCTGCCCTGCAGCGCTTGGCCGAGCGCCATCGCGATGAGTTCGATTTGCCCATTGTGGGCATCACGGGCTCTAACGGTAAGACCATGGTCAAGGAGTGGCTCTACCAGCTGCTGTTGCCATCGCAGCGCATTGTGCGTTCGCCTCGCAGCTACAACTCTCAGATAGGTGTGCCCCTCTCAGTATGGCTGCTCAACGAGCAGACCGAGGTGGGCATCTTCGAGGCAGGTATCTCGCAACCAGGCGAGATGATGGCCCTTCGCGACATCATCCAGCCCACCATTGGCGTGCTCACCACGCTTGGTGCCGCCCATCAGGAGAACTTCCGCTCGATGGAAGAGAAGTGCATGGAGAAACTCGAGTTGATGCACGACACCGAGGCTATGGTGTATTGTTCGGATAACGACATTGTGAGCCGTTGCATCCGTCGCATGAGCTACAAGGGCGAAAAGATTTCGTGGTCAACCTGCGACAACCAGGCCAGCCTCTTTGTTAAAGAGGTAAAGCCTCTCACTTCCTCACCTTCTCACTCTCTCACTTCTCAGATTACCTACATCTGGCAGGACGAGGAGAACTGCTACACCATCCCGTTCATCGACGAGGCCTCTATCGAGAACTCTATCACCTGTGCGACTGTAGCATTGCGTTTGGGCTTAACCCCAGCCGATTTGGCCGATCGTATGCCGCGTCTGGAGCCCGTAGCCATGCGTCTGGAGGTGAAAGAGGGCCAGCGTGGTTGTATCCTCATCAACGACTCTTACAACTCCGATATCAACTCCCTCGATATCGCTCTCGACTTCATGAATCGAAGGGTGGAGAATACATCTCAAACCTCAAATCTCAAACCTCAAATCAAGAAGACTCTTGTTCTATCCGATATCTTCCAGACAGGTACATCACCTGATGTTCTCTACGCTCAGGTAAGCGACCTCGCCACCAAGCGCGGCATCAGCAAGTTCATCGGTATTGGCCCCGAGCTCACCGCTCAGGCCGATAAGATTCAGATAGCCGACAAGCAGTTCTTTGCCGATGTCAAGCACTTCCTGTCGAGCGATGCCTTCGCCTCTCTGCGCGACGAGATGATTCTGCTCAAGGGCGCTCGTCCTTTTGGTTTCGACCTCATCACCGAGCAACTCGAACAGAAGGTTCACGAGACTATCCTCGAGGTGAATCTCAACGCCGTGGTCGAGAATCTCAACTACTACCGCTCGTTCATGAAGCCCGAGACCAAGATGGTTTGCATGATCAAGGCTGATGCTTATGGCGCTGGAGCCGTCGAGATAGCCAAGACGCTGCAGGATCATCGTGTAGATTATCTGGCTGTGGCCGTGGCCGACGAGGGTGTCACCCTGCGTAAGGCCGGCATCACTGCCAACATCATGATTATGAACCCCGAGATGACCGCCTTCAAGACTATGTTCGACTACGATCTTGAGCCCGAGGTCTACAGCTTCCGTCTGCTCGATGCGCTCATCAAGGCCGCTCGCAAGGAGGGTATCACTGGCTGGCCTGTTCACATCAAACTCGATACCGGTATGCATCGACTTGGCTTCGATCCTGAGCAGGATATCGACGAGCTCATCGACCGCCTCACCCATCAGCAGGCCGTCATCCCTCGCTCCGTATTCAGCCACTTCGTAGGCTCCGATAGCGACGATTTCGACAACTTCTCGCGCCTCCAGTTCAAGCGTTTCGAGATTGGCAGTCAGAAGCTTCAGGATGCCTTCTCGCATAAGATTCTGCGCCACATGGACAACTCTGCCGGCATCGAGCACTTCCCCGATCGCCAGATGGATATGTGTCGTCTGGGCCTTGGCCTCTATGGTGTTGACCCTCGCGATAATCGCATCCTCAACACCGTCAGCACGCTTAAGACCACCATTCTCCAGATGCGCCATGTGCCTAAGAGCGAAACGGTGGGCTATAGCCGCAAGGGCAAGCTCGATCGCGACTCAGTCATCGCCGCCATACCTATTGGCTATGCCGACGGTTTAAATCGCCACCTGGGCAATCGTCATTGCTATTGCCTCGTCAACGGTCAGAAGGCCGAGTACGTAGGTAATATCTGTATGGATGTGGCCCTCATCGATGTCACCGACATCCCATGTAAGGAGGGTGATCAGGTAGAGATTTTTGGCGAGCATCTGCCCGTAACGGTGCTCAGCGATGTGCTCGACACCATCCCTTACGAGGTGCTCACGGGCATCAGCAACCGCGTCAAGCGCGTTTATTTCCAAGATTAAACAATAAAGGCCAGCTTCATTCGCTGGCCTTCCTTTTTCCCTTTATGCCTCACCTTTCGATGGGTCAAACGCATCAAGCTTAATGCCGCCCTGATCTTTGTTTGGCAGTTTTATCTGTCCGAACTCAGCCTCGTAGCGCATCACGTTCTCATTCAGCGCCAGCAGCAGCCGCTTCACGTGCTCTGGTGCCATAATGATTCTGCTGCAAGCATGTGCCTTAGGCATACCAGGCAATACCCGTGCAAAGTCAATCACAAAGTCGCCCGATCCGTGCGTAATAATGGCAAAGTTAGCATACTCCCCACGAGCCACCTCCTGCGACAGCTCCAACTGCAGTCCCTGCTGCTTCTCATTGTTATTCTCGTTCATAATCTTATAGTTTTATATTAATCTGCGGACAAAGGTAACGTAAATTGAGCGAAATACAAAATAAATTAGTACTTTTTATGTTCTTTAAATTCGAATCATGACAAACGTGACAAATGACAGACAGATAATTTGAACGGTCGTTGATTCGAAAAGTTATAATTATTAACCATATTATATATTTATTATAATAAAATATATAATATGAATATATTCGCGGTATTTTGTGATTGTCCTGGTGCAAAAAATGACACTGTCATTTGTCATAATTGTCACGTGTCATGTTCTAAATTTGCTACCGCACGAGGGAAGATTTTTTTCTACGTGTACCCGCAAAAAACGCTCCCCAATACACCTATAGATAGGTTACGGATATCGTGCAGATAAGTTACGCTTATTGCCTCTTTAGATTACGTTTCGTTCAATCCGAACCGTCTTTGCCTCAACCTGACGTCTAAATATAAAGATGTGATGAATTCACAATTTATGAAATCATGACAAATGTGACAAATGACAGCCTTATTTTTCGTCCCCAACACCGTTTATCAATGCATAAATATAAATAATTGAAAGAAATATGCAGAAAATTTTGTCTAATTGGCGGAAAAGTAGTACTTTTGCTGCCGCAAGGAACTAAATAATCAAAAATTGATGACTAAATGAAACGTAAAACTTGCAAAATGAGACTGCTGACTGTGATGATTGCATTGGGCTCAGGCCTCGTGGCATCGGCACAGCAGAAGAGCAGTGAGATCGACTGGACTAAGGATTTTGCCAGCCGAATTACTCTGAACGGTTATGCTCAGGGCGGATGGAGCTATCAGGACGCCAACGACAAACCGCAGAATGCTTACAACCTGAAACGAACCTTGTTGTGGGCCAAAGCCCGAATTACCGACAGATGGTCGTTTATGTTTATGCACGACTTCTCGAGCGTGGTACAGGAGTATTACACCGACTATCGCGTGACGAAGGGCAACGAGCTGACGGTGAGATTCGGACAGTTTAAGCACTCGTACACGATGGAGAACCCGATGAGTCCGACACAGCTGGAGCTGGTGGATGTGTACTCGCAGGCGGTGCTGTATCTGGCTGGCGAGGGCCCCGACCCGCTGAACGGCGTGAACTACGGACGTGACATGGGACTGGAGGTGTATGGCGACCTGGCAAACGGCGTGCTGCACTACAACCTGGGACTGATGAGCGGACAGGGCATCAACCGTAAGGACCAGAACAACCAGAAGGACTTTATCGCCAAGTTGGAGCTGCGACCCATAGACGGATTCCGCGTGGTGGCATCGGGCTATCTGGGCACGGGATGTGCTGTGGGTACGGCTGCCTGGAACCCAGAGATAAACGTGGGCGACAACTATAAGCGCAATCGCTACAGCGTGGGTGCCGAGTACAAAACTCAGCCTTACACTGGCAGCAAATATAAGGAGGCTCGCCCTGCATCGGTACGTGCAGAGTGGCTGGGCGGACAGGATGGCAACGTGGGAAGCCGTGGCGGATACGTGACAACCTGTATACCCGTGGTTGATGCGCTGGACATTGTGGCCAGTGGGGAGACCTTTGACCGCAACACCAAGGTGGAGGGATGGGACCAGACCAACCTGACCGTGGGACTGCAGTACTGGTTCTACAAGAAGTGCCGTATGCAGCTGCAATACACTCGCTGCATGTGTGGCGATATGATAGGAAAGGATTATAACTGGCTGCAGGCACAGATGCAGGTGGCCTTCTAATGAACAATGTAAAAATTATAAAATGTAAGAATTAAAGATGATAATAAAGGTTCTTTTTACGATTATATTTCTGGCGGTGATGATTGGGGTAGGACTGTATACCCGCAAGCAGGCCAGTAGTGTTGAAGGTTTCGTGTTAGGTGGACGTGCTGTAGGTCCTTGGCTTACGGCTTTCGCCTTCGGAACAAGTTATTTCTCGGCAGTGGTATTCGTGGGCTACGCTGGTCAGTTTGGCTGGAAATACGGATTGTCGAGTGCGTGGATTGGTATCGGTAACGCCGTAATCGGCTCTCTGCTGGCATGGCTGATATTGGGTCGCCGCACCAAGCTGATGACGCAGCATATCGAGAGTCGCACGATGCCCGACTTCTTCGGCACCCGCTTTGGCGATCAGGGCCTGCGCGTGGCTGCATCTATCATCGCCTTTGTGTTTCTGATTCCTTATACCGCTGGTGTGTATAGCGGCATCTCACGACTGTTTGAGATGGGATTCAGCATCCCTTACGAGTACTGCGTGATCATCATGTCGATACTCACTGCCGTGTACGTGATACTGGGTGGATACAAGGCTACGGCCATGAACGACTTTATACAGGGCATCATCATGCTGTTTGGTATCGTGGCTGTGATTGTGGCTGTGCTGAACCTGCAGGGCGGACTGACGGCTGCTGTTGAAAAGCTGGCTGCCATCCCATCGGATGCCGACCCCATGGTGAACGGAGGCTTTGCATCGTGGTTCGGACCCGATCCGTGGGGATTGCTGGGTGTGGTTATCCTGACATCATTAGGCACCATGGGACTGCCACAGATGGTGGGTAAGTTCTACTCGATTACCGACGAGAGCGCCATCAAGCGTGGCACCGTGATATCTACCGTATTCGCGTTTATCGTGGCTGGTGGTTGCTACTTCCTGGGTGGTTTCGGTCGCCTGTTCGGCACGCCCCCAATGCTGCCAAACGGCAAGCTGGCATACGACTCTATCGTGCCATCGATGCTGGTAAATCTGCCCGACATACTGATAGCGCTGGTAGTGCTGCTGGTGCTGAGTGCATCGATGTCTACACTGGCATCGCTGGTGCTCACATCGAGCTCTACGATGACGCTCGACCTGATTTATCGCGACAAGAAGTCGCTGCCAGGCGAGGTTGAAGAGGGTACCATCGACGACATTGTGGCCGAGAAGATTGAGCGCCGTAAGGTCATCGTGATGCGCGTGCTGATTATGTTCTTTATCGCCATCTCGCTGCTGATAGCCCTGAATCCGCCTACGTTTATCGCCCAGCTGATGGGTATATCGTGGGGCGCTCTGGCAGGTGCATTCCTGGCTCCATTTATGTTGGGCCTGTATCAGCGCAACATCACCACAGCAGCCGTTTGGGCTTGCTTCATCTGGGGTGTGGGTCTGACGGTGATCAACATGTTGGCTGGCAACCCCATCAACCCGATTAACTGTGGTGCCATAGCCATGGTGGGTGGATTCCCTGTGGTATGGATAGTAAGCCTGATGACCAAGAAACTGCCTGAAGACATGGTGAACAAGATATTTGAATGTTATAAGAGATAATTAAATTAATAATTAAAACTTCGTATATGATGAAAAAGTCGGTTTTAACCCTTACTTTACTTTCGCTGGCTGTTACACTGATGGCCGCATGTGGTGCTAAGAGTGCTAAAAGCGCTGAGAGCACAGTGAATACTGAGAGCACAGAGGTGGTGGCTGAGGACACTGATCTGGCTCCTGATTTTGAGTTGCCCAACCTGCAGGGAGCTACCACCAAACTGTCGAGTCTGCGTGGCAAGTATGTAGTGATTGACTTCTGGGGATCGTGGTGCATCTGGTGCATTCGTGGCATTCCTCAGATGAAGACCTACTACGCTAAGTACAAGGACAAGATGGAGATTCTGGGCGTGGATTGTCGCGACACTGAGGATAAATGGAAGGCTGCTGTAGAGGAGCACCAGCTGCCTTGGTTGCAGGTTCGCTGTCCTAACGAGCAGCTGCAGGCACTTGCCGCACAGTATAACATCGAGGGATTCCCCACCAAGGTGGTTGTTGATCCAAAAGGTAAAATCGCCAAGGTGGTTGTAGGCGAGGATCCTGCCTTCTACACCTACCTCGACGGACTATTTAAATAGTTATTTAACCTACGGATTATACGGATTGATTTTTTTTCATAATTCGCTCGGCTATTCTGCTTGGCAAATTTAAATCCGTAAAATCCGTATAATCCGTAGGCCTTATTAAAATTTAATAAGCGTGGTCGTCACCTTGGATTTCTTCCTTGGTGATTTTTTTGCTGTCAATGGCGCGCCAGGCGTAGATGATGTAGGCCAGAACGAATGGTACCAGCAGCGATACATAGAACATGGTGCGCAGGGTGAACTCGCTTGAGCATGAGTTGGCCAGCGTGAGCGACGACTGCAGGTCGGCTGTCGATGGATAGTAGGCAGTGTTGTTATAACCAGCTACCAACAGCAGAGCCAACACTACGAATACTACACCAAAGCCAGTATGCCAGATGCCTGCGATGAAACGCTTACAGGTGATGGTGTAGATGATGCCGAAGAGCACCAGAATGACACCCGAGAGCAACAGTACCGACAGATACCACATGTCGAGGAAGTTGTTGAGGTACTTGTTGGGCTCCATATAGATCAGCTCGGAGGCGTTGATGGCATAGCCGTCTTTGAGCAACAGGTGCACCAGATAGGCCACAAACAGCACCACAAACGGTACGGCGGCACCAATCAATCGCACGCTGCCACGCGTGCGGATATCCTCATCGTCTACATTATTAATAACGTAGAGTATGCCCAGCACGCGGGCCAGGAACACCACTGCAAAGCCAAACACCAATACCCATGGGTTGAGCAGGGCATCGAGTCCGTGTGAGGCATTGGCCCATCGCGAGATGATAGGTGTGATGGCACCTGCATCAACCAGATTCTCCTTGGCGATGATGAAGTTAGAGCCCTCGAAGAATGTGGCTACGGCACCACCCAGCAACAATGGGCCCACGATGCCATTGAGCGTGAGGAAGAACTGGAACGTCTTAGGCCCAAGAATGTTGCCCAGCTTGTTCTGGAACTCGTAGCTCACGGCCTGTAGAACAAAGGTGAACAGGATGATCATCCACAGCCAGTAGGCACCGCCAAACGAGGTGCTGTAGAACAATGGGAACGATGCAAAGAAGGCACCACCAAAGGTGACCAGAGTGGTGAAGGTGAACTCCCACTTGCGGCCTGTAGAGTTGTAGACCATGCGTCGGCCCTCTTCAGTCTGTCCCAACGATTGGGCCACTGAGTTGGCGCCCTGTACAAACAGTAGGAATACCAGTATCGCACCAAGCAGTGATACGATAAACCACCAATAATGCTGCAAAAATTCGTATGTCATAACTCGGGTCCTTTCTTAATTTGTTTGAGTAAAATGCTGATCTCTACAGCCAGCATGGTTGTAAAGAGAATAAGGAAGAGGAAGAATGTGGTGGCAACGTTTGATGCCTGGATGTCGCTGACAGATGCCCATGTGGGCAGCATGTCCTGGATGGTCCAAGGCTGACGTCCGAACTCAGCCACCAGCCATCCGCACTCAGAGCCGATGTAGCCAAGCGGTATGAGTAGTATGGCCACCCAATAGTGCCAAGCGGGTAGGGCAGTGATGTCGCGCTTGCCAAACAGGAACTTTGGCCAGCGATAGGTAACGGCCAGTATCACGGCGAAGAACAGGATGAACAAGCAACCCACGCCCACCATCACACGGAAGGCCCAGAAGTTAACGGCCACTGGAGGCACAACATCGTTCTTGTCTTTCACATATCCGTAGCCAAAGTACTTCATATTAGAGGTGAGGGCGGAGAGGTGAGATTTAAGAGTTGCCTCATCGGCGCCCTCGAGTTTAGCCTTGCGATAGGCGGCAAGCGCCTCGATGGCCTGGCGACCGCGCTCCATCTTCTCGTCGACTGATGGCTCAACCTTGCCATCATTATCGGTATAGCCATTCAGAATGTCGTTGATGCCAGGCACATAGCCCTTAGGATCGTTGGTGGCCATGATTGATAGGCCGTAAGGCACCTCGATGCCCTCGATAAGTTTCAGGCCAACTTCGGTTCCACCATCGTACAGTGCCTCCATGGCGGCCAGCTTCATGGGCTGAACCTTGGCCACGTCCATACCGCTCTTATGACCAGTGCCACCTGCCAGCAGGGCAGCTACCAGACCTACGGCAGCACCAATCTTCATGCTCTCGATGGCCAGCTTGGTGTGCTGCTTCTTGAGCAGATACCAGCAGCAAACGCCCACGCAGAAGATGGCTCCGATGATCCAAGCCGATGTGACGGTGTGGCAGAACTTGGATACGGCGAATGGCGACAGGGCTACCTCGGCAAAGGATACCATCTCATTGCGCATGGTATCAGGGTTGAACTCGCAGCCCACGGGATACTGCATCCACGCGTTGGCCACCAGAATCCACCAAGCTGAGATGGTGGCGCCAAGACCTGTGAGCCAGGTAGAAGCCAAGTGGAAGCCTGCCGAAACCTTCTTCCAGCCGAAGAACATCACAGCCACAAAGGTGCTCTCCATAAAGAAAGCCACAATGCCCTCGATGGCCAGTGGTGCTCCGAAAATGTCGCCCACAAACCACGAGTAGTTGCTCCAGTTGGTACCAAACTCGAACTCGAGAATGATGCCCGTGGCCACACCCATGGCAAAGTTAATACCGAAGAGCCTCTGCCAAAACTTGGCAGCCGTCTTCCAGAATTCATCCTTAGTTAGGTAATACTTGGTCTCTACGATACCCATAATCACTGCAAGACCCAGTGTTAATGGCACAAAGAGCCAATGGTAGATTGCCGTTAGAGCAAATTGCGCTCTCGACCAGTCGATCGTTCCGGCATCGATGTTTAGAATTAGGTTTTGTAGCATATATCAGAAATTTAATTTTTAATTTTTAATTTTTAATCTTTAATCTTTAATTTTTCCTATCAATCAGTTCCGTTGCCACGTATTCCGCCTCGTGCCCCTTGGCGTGCTGCTTCAGGAAGTTGGGGAAGAAGAACAGCTTGAGCACCACGAATATCACAAACAGCTTGATGAGGATGATGGCCCAGAGCGTACGCCCCAGTTTCATCGAGCGGAAACCGTCGTAATACAGATGGAATACTTTGTAAAGAAAGCTGTCCTTAGTCATACGAATAATAAGTTAATCTGTGGCAAATATACATTTTTTATCTTTATCTACCAAATAAATAAGGTATAAAACTGCTAAAATTGGTCGAAATTTCGCTATTTTTCTTAATTTTTCAGTCGGTTAAGTGATTGATAGCCAAAAATTTTTGTGATTTCGAGTAAAGTTTCTATATTTGCACCCAAAATTTATTAAGACAAGGATCATAAGAACATATTTGTGATGAATAAGAAGATTTTAATACCACTGATAGCAGTCATTTTGTGTTTGGCTGGAGCCGCTGTATGGTTGTACCTCAACCTTCAGGAGCAGAAGCAGGTAGTGCAGGATATGGAAGAACTGGCTGAGCTCGACAAACAGGAGATGGAGAACGAGTACGAGCGATTCACCCTGCAGTATAGCGAGATGAAGACGCAGATAAACAACGACTCGATCATCGCTCAGCTTACCCAGGAGCAGATGAAGACCCAGAAGCTGCTGGAGGAGCTGAAACAGGTGAAGGCCAGCGACGCACGCGAGATAGCCCGCCTGAAGAAGGAACTGGCCACCGTGCGCGAGGTGCTGCGTGACTATGTGATGCAGATTGACTCGCTGAACCGTCTGAACGAGAACCTGAGAGCCGAGAACACCCGTGTGAGTGCCGAACTGGAGCGTAGCAATGCGCAGGTGGCAGGATTGAGCAGCGAAAAGGCTTCGCTCAGCGAAAAAGTTGCCATCGCCGCCCAGCTGGATGCTACTGGCATACAGATGCAGATACTGGACAAGCGCGGTAAGGTGGCCAAGAAACTGAAGGACTGCAAGCAGCTGAGCGTGAATTTCCGCATCACCAAGAACGTGACAGCCGCTAATGGCAATCGCACCGTATATGTGCGCATACAGAATCCTGGTGGCAACACCCTGAGTGGTGGCGGCACTTTTGCCTATGAGAACCGACAGCTGGAGTGCTCGGCCAAGAAGGTGATAGAGTACACTGGCGAGGAAACACCAGTAACCGTATATTGGAACATGACACAGATGCTGGAGGCAGGCGATTATCGCGTGAGCATCTTTGTGGATGGAAACATGATTGGAACGAAAACATTTTCATTTAAATAAATAAGTATGAAGAAGTACTTTGGAATATTGCTGCTTAGTGCGGCCATCGCGCCAGTGCAGGCTCAGCGTGTGTTGAGCCTTGATAGCTGCCGCCAGATGGCATTGCGCAACAACAAGCAGTTAGGTGTTTCAAAACTGAAACAGAATGTGGCCGAGAATCTTCGCAAGTCGGCCCGCACCAAGTACCTGCCCCACGTGAGTGCTATAGGTACCTACGAGCACACAAGCGAAGAAGTATCTATTCTAAACGATGGTCAGAAGGCAGCACTTGCCAATCTGGGCACGGCCTTTGGACAAACAGTTCAGCAGAAATTCGGACCTGCCATCGCGCAGTTCCAGCCACAGACTCAGCAGCTGGTAGGACAGATGTTGGGCGAGACGGTTGGATTGCTGAATGGTGAGGGACAGAGAATTATCGATGCCTTCCGCACTGATACGCGTAATATCTTTGCTGGCTCTATCCTTGTTACCCAGCCCGTGTTTATGGGTGGTAGCATCGTGGCACTCAACAAGATGGCTGATATCAACACGCAGTTGGCTCAGAATAAGATGGATGCCAGCCGCCATGCCACACTCTATCAGATAGACCAGGCCTACTGGCAGGTGGTATCGCTTTACCATAAGAAGAAGCTGGCCGAGAGCTATCTGGCGCTGGTCAAGAAGTTCGACAGCGATGTTCACAAGATGATTGACGAAGGCGTGGCTACACGTAGCGACGGACTGAGCGTAGATGTAAAGGTGAACGAGGCCGAGATGACACTGACCAAGGTGAACGACGGATTGGTGCTGTCGCGCATGCTGCTGAATCAGCTGATAGGACTGCCACTTGGCGAGCCCGTGGTGCTTGAGGACGAGCAGAGCGATAACATAGCCGTGCTGGAGGCGCGCCCCAAGTTGGATGTTGAGACTGCTGTGGCCTATCGCCCTGAGCTCAAGATGCTGCAGAACACCGTTGACCTGAGCAAGCAGGCCACTAACGTGCTGAAGGCAGCCAATCTGCCTCAGGTGGCGCTGATAGGTGGTTACGCTGTGAGCAATCCCAATACGTTTAACGGCTTCGAGAAGAAGTTTGCAGGTTTCTGGCATGTAGGCGTGCTGGTACGTGTGCCCATCTGGAACTGGGGCGACGTGATGTATAAGGTACGCGCGTCGAAGGGTGCCACAGCCATCGCCAACCTCGAACTCGAGGAGGCACGTGAGAAGATAGAACTCCAGGTGAACCAGATGACCTTTAAGGTAGACGAGGCCAACAAGAAGCTGGCCATGGCTCAGACCAACATCAAGAGTGCCGACGAGAATCTGCGTACCGCCAATCTTGGATTCCAGGAGGGTGTGATCAGTCCCACCGTGGTGATGGAGGCTCAGACAGCCTGGATGCAGGCTCAGTCGCAGAAGATCGATGCCGAGATTGATGTGAAACTCTCGCAGGTTGACCTGCAGAAGGCACTTGGAACACTTGAATAAAAGTAAAAAGGTAAAAAAGTAAAAAAATAAATAAAACCATGTCAGCAAAAAGTCAGCATAACAACATTCTGCTCGCCATCATTGGTTTCGCAGCAGTAGTTATCATCGTGGCACTTATCGGATTCTTTACCCTGGGTCGCGATCCAGAGATTATCCAAGGTCAGGTAGAGGTTACCGAGTATCGCGTGTCGAGCAAGGTGCCTGGTAGAATTCTTGAGTTACGTGTAAAAGAGGGCGACTATGTGAAGGTGGGCGATACACTCGCCATACTCGATGCCCCTGAGGTTCGTGCCAAGATGGAGCAGGCCCAGAGCGCCGAGAATGCAGCCGCAGCCATGGAGCTCAAAGCTCAGAATGGTGCTCGCAAGGAGCAGATTCAGGGTGCCTTCTCGGTACTGCAGCAGGCCAAGGCCGGACTGGAGATTGCCGAGAAGTCGTACAACCGCATTCAGCGCCTGTATGATGAGGGCGTGATGAGTGCTCAGAAGCGCGACGAGGTGTTTGCCAACTACAAGGCTATGGAGGCACAGGTAAAGGCCGCCCAGAGCCAGTACGATATGGCCGTGAATGGTGCCCGTCGTGAGGATAAGTTGGCCGCAGCCGCTCAGGTGGGTCGTGCCAAGGGAGCCGTGAACGAGGTGAACTCTTACATCCACGAGACCGTTCAGATAGCCCAGATGGAGGGAGAGGTAGCCGATGTATATCCAAAGGTTGGTGAGCTGGTTGGTACTGGTTCGCCCATCATGTCAATCGCCGTGATGCAGGATATGTGGGGCACCTTCAACGTGCGTGAGGACCAGTTGAACGGCATGCAGGTAGGCACAGAGATTAACGCCTTTGTACCTGCATTTGATAAGATCATCAAGATGAAGGTTTACTACCTGAAGGATCAGGGTTCATACGCCGTATGGAAGGCCACCAAGGCCAATGGCCAGTACGACCTGAAGACCTTC
This sequence comes from uncultured Prevotella sp., assembly GCF_946404925.1. Taxonomy (GTDB): domain Bacteria; phylum Bacteroidota; class Bacteroidia; order Bacteroidales; family Bacteroidaceae; genus Prevotella. The sequence goes on from NZ_CAMJFM010000020.1 coordinate 26,868, forward strand.
GAGGTAAAAGCAAAACCAGTTGAGAAGTTGGAGGGCCTGCGTCCAGGCATGTCGCTGATCATTAAAGATTAAAAATTAAAGATTAAACATTAAAACATTAAAAATGAAATGTTTTAATCAGATATGGCAGATGTCCTTGCGTGAGGTGCGGATTATGATCAAGAATCCCATCTACGGCTTCTGTATGGTAGTATTTCCGCTCATAGCGATGATCTTCTTTACATCGCTGATGGACGATGGACTGCCACAGGATATGCCCGTGGGTGTGGTTGATCTCGACAATACCACCACATCGCGTGCGCTTGTTCGCAGATTGGATGGCTTCCAAAGCTCAAAGGTAGTGGCCCACTATCCCAGTGTGGCTGATGCCCGTACAGCTGCCCAGCAGAACGAGATATATGGTTTTCTTTATATCCCCAAGGGCACAACCGACGATCTGTTGGCTTCTCGCCAGCCTAAGATATCCTATTATTATAACCTGGCATCTATCATGGCTGGTTCGCTCATTATGAAGGACCTGAAGACCATATCCATGCTGGGATCGGCAGGCGTTGGACAGGCCACCATGCGTGCCAAGGGATTTACGCCCGAACAAACTATGGCCTTTCTGCAACCCATACGTGTAGACCTGCACCAGGTAAGTAATCCGTGGACCAATTATAACATCTATCTCTCGCCTGTGTTTGTGCCTGGTGTGATGATGCTGTTCATATTCCTGATTACTGCCTATTCGCTGGGTATGGAACTGAAGTTCGATACGGGTAAGAAGTGGTTGGCTATGGCCGACAACCGTATTGTGATAGCCATTATTGGCAAGTTCCTGGCTCAGACGGTGATTTGGCTGGCGCTGATATTTGCCTACGAGTTCTATATGTTCAGCGTGCTTGGGTTCCCGCATCATGGCGTAACCATGCTGGTGGTGCTGGCACTGCTCGAGGTATTTGCGGCCCAGGGCTTTGGCATCTTCGCCTTCGGACTCATGCCATCGCTGCGCATGTCGATGAGTATCTGTTCGCTGTGGGCCGTGCTCTCGTTCTCGATGGCAGGTTCGGCCTTCCCCGTGATGGGCATGGATGGTGCGCTGCAGTCGCTGTCGTGGCTGTTCCCGCTGCGCCATTACTACATGATCTATCAGATATGTGTGTTTAATGGATTCCCCTTGCTCGAGGCTTGGTTCCACTTTGTGGCCATGATAGGATTCACGCTGCTGCCGTGGTTCGTTATCAGCAAGATTAAAAACGCAATGCTTACCTATGAGTATATTCCATAGAATTGTTACTGGTATCCACGATGCCGCCTACATCTGGCGACAGGAGATGAAGCAGGTATTCAAAGACGAGGGCGTGCTCATCTTCTTCATCATCGTGCCAATCATCTATCCGCTGCTCTATTCGTGGATTTACAATAACGAGGTGGTGCACGAGGTGCCTGTAGTAGTGGTCGACGACTCGCATAGTGGACTCTCGCGCGAGTTGGTGCGTAAGCTTGATGCCTCGGCCGATGTGAAAGTACTATGCCATGCAGCTGATATGGATGAAGCCCGTTCGCTGGTATCGCGCCAGTTGGCTAAAGGTATCTATTATATCCCCAGCGATTTTGCTACCCGCCTGAATCGTATGGAGCAGGCCACACTCAGCGTGTATTGCGACATGTCGCTCATGCTGTCGTATAAGGCAATCTATCAGACTGCAGTCAATGTGACTCAGTATATGGGTGCTGAGGTACAGAAGAAACTCTCGGGTAAGTATACGGTGCGTGAAGAACAGATACAGGCCCGTCCGCTTGATTTCCAGGATGTGCCCATCTTCAATCCGCAGGGTGGTTATGGCACGTTTGTCATCCCCGCTGTGCTCATGCTGATATTCCAGCAGACGTTGGTGTTGGGTATCGGATTGGGTGCAGGTACCGCACGCGAAAACAGTCCTACGGGCGATTTGATTCCCGTGCATCCCGCTTATAGTGGCATTTATCGCATTGTGCTGGGCAAGGCCTTGTGCTATGGCATGATCTATGCTGTGATGGGAGCCTATCTCACCCTGGTAGTGCCGCGCATATTCTCGTTTGTTACCATGGTTAAGGGCATGGATCTGCTCTGGCTCATGATACCATATCTGTTGGCATGTGTATTCTTCGGCATGACGGTTAGCTGCATGGTGCGCTATCGCGAGAATGTGATGCTGCTCATGGTGTTCATCTCGCTCCCCCTGCTGTTTATGGTGGGCATCTCGTGGCCTCAGAGCGCCATTCCTGGTGTATGGCAGGGTATCTCATGGTTGTTCCCCAGCACCTTTGGTGCGCGTGCCTTTGTGCGTATGAACACGATGGGTGCCACCCTTGGCGATGTAACTACCGAGTTGCGTGCACTCTGGGTTCAGGCTGCCTTCTATTTTGGTATGGCGTGTCTGGTTTATGGACATCAGCTCCGCGTTACCCGTCGCCATGCTGCCGCATAATTAAAATACGATAAATTTGGCTATTTGGTCTTTTTTTATTAATTTTGCAGCGCAATTTTAATTATGGGAAAAGGTAAGTTAGCTAAATTTGCGGACATGGAGACATACGAGAATGTGTTCCAGTATCCGTTTTCGGTGATTGAGAATGTGCCCTTCGATATGAAAGGACACTGGCACGAACAGTATTTCCACAACCAGAATCCAATCGTGTTGGAGCTGGGTTGCGGAAAAGGCGAATATACGGTGGAGTTGGCCAAACTCTACCCCAACATGAACTTTATTGGCGTCGACATCAAGGGTGCGCGTATGTGGACTGGTGCTACTCAAGCCCTGAACGAGGGACTGAAGAACGTGGCCTTTCTGCGTACTAACATCGAGATCATCGAACGCTTCTTTGCAGAGGACGAGGTTCAGGAGATATGGCTCACCTTCAGCGATCCACAGATGAAGAACCCACGCAAGCGTCTCACGTCGACCTACTTCATGAATCGCTATCGCAAGTTCCTGGTTGATGGCGGCATCATTCACTTGAAGACAGACTCGAACTTCCTCTTTACCTATACTAAATATATGGTCGAGAAGAACAGTCTGCCCGTAGAGGAGATGACGGAGGATTTATATCATTCCTCTCATCTTTCGCCTCTCACCTCTCGCATCTTAAGTATCCAGACTTACTACGAGAGCATGTGGATAGCACGCGGATTGAACATTAAATACATGAAGTGGAACCTGCCACGCACAGGCGAATTGCAGGAGCCTGAGGTGGAGATAGAGCTGGATGACTATCGCAGCTACTCGCGATCGAAACGCTCAAGCCTCGACAAAGCAAAATAATTAGGCCTACGGATTATACGGATTTTACGGATTTATTTTTTACGATGGATAAAGTATTATACCCCAAAATGATAATGGAGGCGCTGGAGACTGTGATGTATGCCGGCACCAAGAAGAATGTAGTAGAGAGTGGAATGGTGGCTGATACACCTGCTGTGGCTGCCCCACAGAAGGATGGCGAGCCATGGAAGGTGACAGTAGTGCTGGAGTTTCCTCGCGACACCGACCCATTCCTCAAATCGACCGTCAAGGCTGCTGAGGCGGCTATCAAGTACCACTGTGGTCAGGATGTAGAGGTAGAGATCAAGACCGAGTTTAAGAGTGCTCCACGCCCTGAGGTAGGCCAGATGCTGCCTGGTGTCAAGAATATCATTGCCGTGAGCAGTGGTAAGGGTGGCGTAGGTAAGAGCACCGTATCAGCCAATCTGGCCATCGCTTTGGCACGCTTAGGATATAAGGTTGGATTGCTGGATACCGATATCTTCGGCCCATCAATGCCCAAGATGTTTGATGTAGAGGATGAGCGCCCATACGCCATCAAGAAGGATGGTCGCGACCTCATCGTGCCTATCGAGAAGTATGGCGTTAAGCTGCTTTCGATTGGCTTTTTTGTATCGCCCACAACAGCCACTCTGTGGCGTGGCGGTATGGCCACCAGCGCCCTGAAGCAGCTGATAGCCGATGCCGACTGGGGCGAGCTGGATTACTTTATTCTCGACACACCTCCAGGCACCAGTGACATTCATCTGACACTGCTGCAGACACTGCCTATTACTGGTGCAGTCATCGTGTCTACCCCACAGCAGGTGGCTCTGGCTGATGCACGCAAGGGTATCGACATGTATCGCAACGATAAGGTTAACGTGCCCATCTTAGGACTGATTGAGAACATGGCATGGTTCACACCAGCTGAGTTGCCTGAGAATAAGTACTACATATTCGGTAAGGAAGGCTGCAAGCAGCTGGCCGAGGAGATGCAAGTGCCTCTGTTGGCACAGATTCCACTGGTGCAGAGCATCTGCGACAATGGCGATGCAGGTACACCTGCCGCATTGAGCAGTGAGACTGCCACTGGTCTGGCGTTTATCAACTTAGCCCAGAGTGTAGTAACAGTGGTTAATCGCAGAAATAAAGAAAAGCCCGCGACCAAGATCGTAGGCATGAAATAAAGGAAAAAGGCTCGTTTCACAACGAGCCTGATACCTAAAAACTAATTAATCAACCTTAAACCTTAACCATATTACTATATATTGTTTTTTTCCTTTTTGTGCAAAGATACACTAAGTATTCTGAAAGGATGTTCAATTTAAGCTAAGATATGTTGAAAATGCAATAATTACCGCAAATTCTACAATTTTGCACTAAAATTAAACATCCCGATCGGTCTGAGCGGGATGCTTTATCATCATAAAAGATCGTTCTGATTACTCGATGACTACAGTTGTCCAACCGTGCTTGTCCTCGATTTCGCCGTACTGGATACCGCGCAGGGTGTCGAAGAGCTTCTTTGACTGTGGACCTGGCTTGTCGCCAAAGCTATAGCGCTTGCCTGTGTCAAGGTCGTCGATATATGAGATTGGCGAGATAACGGCTGCTGTTCCGCATGCGCCAGCCTCCTCGAAGGTCTCAAGCTCTTCCTCAGGAATTGGGCGGCGCTCAACCTTCATGCCTAAGTCCTCAGCTACCTGCATCAGACTCTTGTTGGTGATTGATGGCAGGATAGAGGTTGACTCTGGAGTAACATAAGTATTGTTCTTGATACCGAAGAAGTTGGCAGCACCGCACTCGTCGATGTACTTCTTCTCCTTAGCATCGAGATAGAACTCGCAGGCATAACCTTTCTCGTGAGCCAGATTGTTGGCAAAGAGCGATGCAGCGTAGTTTCCACCTACCTTATATTTTCCAGTTCCAAGAGGAGCTGAACGGTCGTAATCACGAACAATCACGTAAGGATTGCTTGAGAATCCACCCTTGAAGTATGGACCTACTGGGGTAACGAAGATCAGGAAGCAGTACTCCTTAGCAGGGTGTACACCTACCTGTGCGCTGGTACCGATAAGCAGAGGACGGATGTAGAGTGTAGCACCACTCTCGTAGGTTGGAATCCACTCCTGGTTGAGTCGAACTACCTTCTTTACCATCTCGGTGAACAACTCGGTGCTAACCTCTGGCATCATAATGCCACGACAGGTGCTCTGCAGACGCTTAGCATTCTCGTCAACACGGAAAATGCGCACCTTGCCATCAGGACAGCGATATGCCTTCAGGCCCTCGAATGCCTCCTGACCATAGTGCAGACAGGTGGCGGCCATGTGCAGATTCAGATACTCGTCGGAGCAAACTTCTATTTCGCCCCATTTTCCGTCGCGATAGTAGCAACGTACATTGTAGTCGGTCTTCATGTAGCCAAATGACAGACTACCCCAATCCAGATTCTTCATATAATTACTATTTTAATGATTTTTATCCAAATTTGCTTGCAAAAATAAACAAAATATTGAGTTTAAGCAATAAAATGATAGGAAAATGTTTGTTTTAGGCCGTTTTTTTTGTTTATTCTCAAGGAAATGCATACTTTTGCGCCATAATCCTTTAACAAATTGACATGATGAAAAAGTTTTTTGTATTAGCATTCCTGGCAGCAACAATGACTGCTTATGCTGGTGAATTGAATGATGACGACAATAGCGGCGGCATCGAGTTGAGTAAGAAAAATAAGGAGAAGGACGGCGATTGGCACATGCACTTTGCTGCTGGTGTCAATGTGGTTACAGGTGGACCTAAGGGTGCCGACTTTGCACCATTTCGTTCATGGGACCTGAACTGGACCATTGCCCAGTATGAGTATACACCAAAGGGTGCCAGTCAGACATACTCTGTAGGTGTTGGTCTGGGATGGCGTAACTACACGCTGAGCGATCGCGACAAGGCATTCGGTAAGGTTGGTGATGTTACATCTATCTATGCTGTAGATAAGGTGGATGGCCGCACATCGCGCGTACATACTATGAATGTGAACATTCCTGTATTGTTCCGTCAGAAGATTGGTGGCGATTTCGCAGTATCAGTAGGTGCTCAGATCAATATCAATGCTTATGGACGCCTGGTTAACAAGTGGGATGTAGATCTCGACGACGACGAGTACGACGTAAAGACTAAGAAGATTGGTCAGCGCCCACTTACAGTCGACGTTCTGGGTATGGTACACTTCAAGGATTGGGCTCTGTACTGCAAGTACTCGCCAATGGATGTGTTCAAGAAGGATCGTGGACCTGAGTTCAAGTCTATCGCCTTCGGTCTGTACTTCTAAGCGTCGGCCTCAGACTGAATCTTAAGAATTTCGGCTTCTGTTTTAGACAGCTTGTCTTTACAGAACTTGATTAATCGCTGTGCAGTTTTTAGCTGCGCAGCGAGTTCGTCTATATCAAACTGTCCGGCTTCCATCTTACGTACAATGTCCTGGAGCTCAGCAAATGCGGCTTCGTATTTCTGTTCTTCTTTATTCATATTTTTATTATTGTTTTACCTACGGATTTTACGGATTATACGGATTTTATTTTTTTAATTTTTACATTTTTACATTTTTACCTTTACCACCGACGTGATTTTCCCCTTTGCCAGGCGGGTTTCTATTTCGTCGCCCTCGTGGAGGGTGGTGGCATCCTTCACGGCTTTGCCATTGTGCAACGTGATACTATAGCCACGGGCCAACAATAGGGTGGGGTCGAGGGCTTTGAGCTTCTCGTTGATCAGCTCCAAGCGATGATGCTCGGTGGTAAGTCGCTGCGAGGCTAATAGTGGCAGTTTCTGCTCAATGGTGTTGAGCTTGGCCTCCTGTTGCGCCTTGATAACAGGAAAAATTCTTGGAATCAGCTCTTGTATAGTCGCGAGTTGCGATTTAAGTGCTGTGAGTCGCTGTTGCGTGTAACGGGTGATGCGATTCTGCGAATCAATGAGCGTATCGAGCACCACTTTGAGGTGGTCTATCAACAAGGCAGCTGCGGCCGTTGGCGTTTTTACGCGCGTGTGCGACACCATGTCGAGTATGCTCTCGTCTCTATCATGTCCGATACCCGTAATAATCGGAATCGGGAAGTTTGCTACGTTCTCAGCCAGTGCCAATGTGTCAAAGCCACTCATATCGCTGGTAGCACCACCACCGCGGATAATCACCACGCAGTCAAAATCAGTATTATAGATGCGCTCCAACGCATCTATAATGCTCTGCTCCACACCCTCACCTTGCATGATGGCTGGGAAGAGCTGTGTCTCGAACTGAAACCCGTAAGGATTATCAGCCAGTTGGTTGCAGAAGTCGCCATAGCCTGCGGCAGTCTGACTTGAGATGACTGCGATATGTTGGCAGAACAATGGCAACTGGAGCTCCTTCTGCAGGTCGAACACGCCTTCGTCCTTCAGTTTCTTGATGATTTCCTGACGCTTGCGCGCCATATCGCCGATGGTGTATGTGGGGTCGATATCGTTAACGATCCACGAGAATCCGTATGCCTCGTGAAATTGCGGATAAACCTGCAGCAGCACCTTCATACCGGCATGTAGTGCTTGACCAGTGGTGCGCTCAAAGTAGGGGCGTATGGCGAGCCACTTGTTGGCCCAACACTTAGCTGAGGCTTTGGCAACGGGTGTGGCAGTCTGCTCATCCTTCTGTATGAGCTCCATATAGCAGTGTCCGCGACTCTCTCTGCACTCGCTCAATTCGGCCTCTACCCAATATTCATCAGGCATCTCGCACTCAATTGATTCGCGAACCAATCGATTAAGCTCAAACAAAGAATATCGCTCTTTAATGCTCAATGTTTAATCTTTAATCTTTAATTTTTAATGTTCAATCCTCCCCACCATGTACGCTCTCCAGAAGTTCGGTGTACCATAACCATACACATTATCCGGCTTTTCGTGGTTGCTGCCATTCTGGCGAACCAGGTCTATAATCTGGAAGGCCGTTTTATTGGGCAAGGCCTGCCACAAGCATGCCACCAGTCCTGCAACGATAGGCGTAGAGAACGATGTGCCCATGTCGCGTATCACACCACCACGACCTGAAATCAGACTCGCCGGACTGCCCAGTGCCATCACATCAGGCTTCACACGCATGTCCTGAGTTGGCCCAACGCCACTAAACGGGGCGTTGATGTGCTGCTGGTTCAGTGCACCTACGGTCAGGGTGTTATCAGCATCGGCAGGGAAGGTAATCTTCTTCCACGGTCCCATGCCGCTGTTGCCCGCCGAGTTCACCAGAACCATACCCTTGCTGGCTAGCATCGATGCCGTGCGCGATATATAAGAGGTATGACCATCCAGATCGTACTGATGGTAATAGCCTGGCAGATTATCATATTCTGTGTAGCCTAAGCTAGATGTAACGATGTCGGCTCCAAGCGAGTCGGCAAACTCGGCTGCCATCGCCCAGTAGTCCTCCTCCACAGGCTGCTCAGTCTGCTGGTCTTCGCATCTCAGCAGCCAGTAGCGTGCATCAGGTGCAGTACCCACCATCACCTCTGGCTCGTTCGCCGCCATGGTCGACAGCACCTTGGTGCCGTGGTCGGTCTCCTGATAGAAGTAGGGGCTGTTGGGATATACAAAATCCTTGGCGCCTTCGATGTTAGCACGCTGGAAGGCTGGTATCTGGTCTACGTTCATAAATCCGCCATCAAGTATGGCGATGGTCATGCCCTTGCCGCGGAATCCGATGTTATGCAGGCGATGCCCGTTCAGCATCTCTATCTGCTCGTGTCCGTGACCATACACATTACCCTTCAAACTGTCCCACGAGTTGAAGCTGAAGTTGGCCTTGATTTTTATCTGGCGCTCGATGCTGTCAGGCGCTATCCACACCTGTTCGCAGTGCTTCACGTAGGCCTGCTTGCCTATGGCCTGCAGCAGAGTGGTATCAGCAGAGCGTACCAGCACAGAATTGTTCCAGCGACTGGTACCTATAACTCTCGACTCGATAGTAAGTTTCTTGGTGTTGCGATTAGCCTCGTATGCCATGCGCTCAATGGCCTTCAGATAGCCTGTGCTTACAGGCAGATCGGTTGAATCCAAAGGCAGTCCTTGCTTCTTTCTTCGCTCTATACTCTTGTGCGACAGCCATCGCTGAGGGCGCTCCAGAGTGTAGCTCGATTCGCGCTTGTTCTCCAGTGTATAACGCCAAATATAGCACTTGCCCCCAGGGTATTTCTTCTTGGGCGGTTCAGTTGCGCTGGCGCGTTGAGATAGGGTTAGCGCGACTAAGATCAAGTTGAGTAGCATCAAGGCTTTTCTCATATCGAGTGCAAAGGTAATACTTTTCTTTGAAAAGTTTGTAAGTTTGCTGTTTTTTTTATACCTTTGCACTCGAAAATGAAGAATAATAAGATGAGTGATAACAAAGAAGCTACATTGGCGCTCGGAACGAAACCAGTGGGACAGTTGCTGTGGCAATATGCCCTACCTGCTATCGTGGCAATGACGGCTTCGAGTCTCTACAATATCATCGACCGTGCGATGATTGGACAGATTGTGGGTCCGGAGGCCATTGCCGGTCTGGGCATCACATTCCCCTTTATGAACTTGAGTGCTGCCTTTGGTGCTGCTGTAGGCGTTGGCTCGTCTGCAAGCATCAGTGTGAAGTTAGGTCAGAAAGACTATAAGGTTGCTCAGAATCTGCTGGGTAATACCGTTACGCTGAACCTCATCATCGGTTTCTTGTTTATGGCCATCAGCTTGCTGTTCCTGGATCCCATTCTGCGATTCTTCGGAGCCAGCGATGTCACCCTGCCATACGCCCGCGAGTTTATGATTGTGATTCTGCTGGGCAATATGGTCACCCACATGTATTTCGGCTTGAACGCCGTATTGCGTGCGGCTGGTAAACCCAAGCATGCCATGTACTCCGTGCTGTTCACGGTGGCCATGAACATCGTGCTGGTGCTCACCTTTGTGTGGTGGTTCCGATGGGGCATACGTGGTGCGGCGCTTGCCACAGTCACTTCGCAGACGTTGGCCATGTGCTGGCAGCTGCATCTGTTCTCTAATAAGAACGAGCTGCTGCACTTTAAGCGTGGCATCTATAAACTTAAGAAGCAACTGGTACAGAATATCATTGCTATTGGTGTGTCGCCATTCCTCATGAATGCCACATCGTGCGTCATAGTTATCTTTATGAACAACCAGTTTGTTCACTATGGTGGCGATATGGCCGTGGGTGCCTATTCGATAGCCAACTCGGTGGTCATGATGTTCTTTATGTTTGTGATGGGTGTGTGTCAGGGCATGCAGCCTATTGTGGGCTACAACTATGGCGCTGAGAAATACGACCGCATGCTGCGATGCCTGTTCCTGGCCATCGGATGTGCCACAGCTATCCTGCTGGTAGGATGGGCTCTGTCTATGCTCTTCCCACGCGAGATAGCCCGCATCTTCACCACTGATGAGACGCTGATGAACCTCTCGGCACGAGGCATCAAACTCGATATGCTGGTGTTCTTCGTTGTCGGATCGCAGGCTGTCATCACCCACTTCTTCCAGAGTATCGGTAAGGTTAAGGTTTCTATATTCCTGTCGTTGTCGCGCCAGCTGTTCCTGCTGTTGCCCATGGCGTTCGTGTTCCCAATGTTCTGGGATCTCGACGGCGTGTGGTACTCAATGCCAGCCAGCGACTTCGGCTCGTTTGCCATGACCATACCTATGCTCATGTGGTACATGAAGAAGTTTAAAAGTGTAGATGTGAAAAGTGAGGAGTTATGAAACATATCATCATTAATGTAGGCAGACAGGTTGGTGCTGGCGGACAGGAGATAGGTCGCATGCTGGCACAGGATTTCGAGGCTAAGTTCTACGATCGCGAATTGCTGAATCTGGCTGCCAAGGAGAGTGGATTCTCTGAGAAGTTCTTCAAGCAGAACGATGAGAAGAAGGGCTTTCTTCGCGGTCTGCTTAATATGCAGTCGCCACATCTTAGTGGTGGCAGTCTGTATGGCTCTAACTTCTCGCAGGAGAGTTTGTTCAAGTTTCAGAGCGATGCCATCCAGAAGGCCGCCAGCGAGGGCAGTTGCGTGTTCCTGGGTCGTTGTGCCGACTATATTCTGCGCGACTTCCCCAATGTGGTCAACATCTTCATTACTGCATCCATGGACTTCCGCGTAGCGCTGGTGTCAAAGGTCAAGGAGCTTGATGCCGAGCACGCCCGCAAACTCATTGAGCATGTTGAGGCTCGTCGTGCGCAGTACTACAACTACTACACTGGTAAGAAGTGGGGCGCTGCCGAGAGCTACGACTTCTGTATCGATGCCAGCATCTTAGGTCTCGAGGCCACCGAGAAACTGATTGCCGACTACATCCGTCAGCGCTTTGGAATATGAAGAAGATAGGCATACTGAGCGATACCCACAGCTATTGGGACGATAAGTACCTGCACTACTTTGAACCCTGCGATGAGATATGGCATGCAGGCGATATAGGTAGTGTCGAGGTGGCCGAGAAACTGGCTGCCTTCCGTACGTTCCGTGCAGTATGCGGCAATTGCGATGGGGGCGACCTGCGACTGATGTATCGTGAGTTGAATCGCTTTAAGTGCGAGGATGTCGATGTGCTCATCAAGCACATAGGTGGCTATCCCGGCAACTACGATCCCTCTGTACGCTCCACGCTCTATGCCAGTCCGCCACAGTTGTTTGTGGCTGGTCATTCGCACATCCTGAAGGTGAAGTACGACAAGACACTGAACCTTCTTCACATCAATCCCGGAGCCGCTGGCATACAGGGCTGGCACAAGGATAGAACCCTCATCCGCCTCACCATCGACGGAAAGGAGTTTAAAGATTTAGAAGTTATAACATTAGGAGATCAAATATAAAAACAATATAGAAGAAGTATGAAAAGAACAATCGTTATTACTGGAGGTGCAGGCTTTATCGGCTCACATGTCGTTCGCCTGTTTGTGAACAAGTATCCCGAGTATCACATCATTAACCTCGACAAGTTGACCTATGCTGGTAACTTGGCTAACCTGAAGGACATCGAGAACAAACCTAACTACGAGTTTGTAAAGATGGACATCTGCGATTTCGATGCATTCTACAAGCTCATGCAGGACAAGAAGGTTGATGGTATCATCCACCTGGCTGCCGAGAGCCATGTAGACCGCTCTATCAAGGATCCATTCACCTTTGCTAAGACTAATGTGATGGGTACTCTGTCGCTGCTCCAAGCTGCAAAGCTTTATTGGGAGTCTCTGCCAGAGAAATATGAGGGCAAGCGTTTCTACCATATCTCTACCGATGAGGTTTATGGCGCACTCGAGCTCACACACCCTGAGGGTATCGAGCCTCCATTCACCACTACTGCTTCTAGCTCAGAGCATCATCTGGCTTACGGCGATAAGTTCTTCCTCGAGACAACCAAGTACAATCCCCACTCACCATATTCAGCATCTAAGGCATCGAGCGACCACTTTGTGCGCGCTTTCCACGATACCTACGGCATGCCAGTAGTTGTAACCAACTGCTCAAACAACTATGGTCCTTATCAGTTCCCCGAGAAGCTCATTCCCCTGTTCATCAACAACATCCGTCATCGCAAGCCACTGCCTGTTTATGGTAAGGGCGAGAACGTGCGCGACTGGCTGTATGTAGAGGATCACGCTCGTGCCATCGACGTCATCTTCCACGAGGGAAAGATTGCCGATACTTATAATATCGGTGGATTCAATGAGTGGAAGAACATCGATATCATCAAGGTGGTTATCAAGACCGTCGACCGTCTGCTGGGTCGTAAGGAAGGCGAGGATATGGATCTCATCACTTTCGTTACCGACCGTGCTGGTCACGACCTGCGTTATGCCATCGACTCATCGAAACTCCAGAAGGAACTCGGTTGGGAGCCATCACTTCAGTTCGAAGAGGGCATTGAGAAGACTGTTCGCTGGTATCTCGACAATCAGGAGTGGCTCGACAATGTAACCAGTGGCGATTACCAGAAGTATTACGATAACATGTATGCCAACAGATAATCTCTCACACGAACTGCACTCGTACCTGGTGCGCATCGGACTCGATCCCGCCAGCGTGTCGCCTCAGATGAAGCACTATCTGGAGCATCTGCTCTACCTGCTGCCCCCTGAGGAGGAAGAGGCTGTTACCCATTACTACGGCCTGTTCGGCTGCCAGCGCAAGTCGCTCCAGGAGATTGCCAAGGACTTTGGGCAGTCGCAGGAAGACGCGATGGCGCACATCGACCAGTGCATCCGCAAACTGGCCGTTACCCCCGAGTGGCAAATGTTGAAACAAACCCTTTCAAAATGAAAAAGATACTATTACTAGGCTCAGGAGAACTCGGTAAGGAGTTCGTGATAGCCGCCATGCGTGCAGGCCAGTATGTGATTGCCTGCGATCGTTACGACAACGCGCCAGCCATGCAGGTGGCTGATGAGCGCGAGGTGTTCTCTATGCTCGATGGCGATGCACTCGAGGCAGTGGTTAACAAGCACAAGCCCGACATCATCGTGCCCGAGATTGAGGCCATACGCACAGAGCGACTGTTTAAATTCGAGGAGCAGGGCATCCAGGTTGTTCCATCTGCCCGTGCTGTCAACTTCACTATGAATCGTCGTGCCATCCGCGACCTGGCTTCGAAGGAGCTGGGTCTGCGCACCGCTAAGTATTTCTATGCTAAGACTTTCGATGAGTTTAAGGCTGCTGCCGATGAGATCGGATTCCCATGCGTAGTTAAGCCATTGATGTCATCTTCTGGTCATGGTCAGAGCTATGTTCATAACGACGATGAGCTCGAGCAGGCCTTCAAGGAGGCTATGGAAGGCTCACGTGGCGATGTGAAAGAGGTGATCATCGAGGAGTTTATCGATTTCGATTCAGAGTTCACCCTGCTCACCGTTACTCAGAAGAACGGCTGGCCCACATTGTTCTGTCCGCCTATCGGACACGTGCAGAAGGCAGGCGACTATCGTGAGTCATGGCAGCCATATAAGATTTCTGATGAGGCCTTGAAGCAGGCTCAGATGATGGCCGATAAGGTAACAAAGGCCTTGACAGGTGCCGGCATCTGGGGTGTTGAGTTCTTCCTCACCAAGCAGGGCGAGGTCATCTTCAGCGAGCTCTCACCACGTCCACACGACACTGGTATGGTTACCCTCGGTCACACCACTAACCTCAGCGAGTTCGAGCTCCACTTCCGTGCTGTCATGGGTCTGCCCATCCCAGCCATCCACCTGGAGCACGCTGGTGCATCGGCAGTAATCCTCTCGCCAAAAGAGGCTTCTACACCTGTAGATCGCACGCTGCTCGACTACAATCTCGAGGAGGCTCTTAAGGAGGATCGCACTCGTATCCGTATCTTCGGTAAGCCCGAGGCCCACAAGGGTCGTCGCATGGGTGTAGTACTTTGCTATGGTGAGGTTGGCGACGATGTAAACGCTCTTCGCGAAAAAGCAAAGCGCCTGGCCAAGACCGTGCTGGGCACCGATCCTTACACCAAGTTCGAGCACTAATCGTTAGGGATGGATAAAGTCAGAACCATAGATCTGCCAAAGATTGTCGACCCGCGTGGCAACCTCACCGTAGCCGAGGAGATGAAGAACGTGCCGTTCGATATCGCCCGTGTCTACTGGACTTACGATGTGCCATCAGGCGAGCGTCGTGGCGGTCATGCCCATCGCACCTGCGAAGAGGTGGTGGTGGCCGTGAGTGGTTCTTTCGATGTAGAGGTGTTTGATGGCAAGGAGCACCAGACGTTCCATCTCAACCATCCCTATCAAGGCATATATATAGGTACAGGCGTATGGCGCACACTCGAGGACTTCTCGAGTGGCGCCGTTTGCTTAGTCCTCGCTTCTGAGCTGTTCAACGAGGATGAGTATATCTACGATTACGACGAGTTCCTTGAGCATGTGAAATGATAAAGATAAGGCAATATCAGTTTACGAGCCAGGATTTTGACGAGTGGAATGCGTTTGTAGCCCAGTCGAAAAATGGTACATTCCTGATTGACCGTCGATATATGGACTATCATCTGGATAGGTTCAATGATTTTTCGATGATGTTCTACTCTAAGGATAAGCTGGTGGCTGTCATGCCGGCTCATCACGATGACGACACTCTGTATAGTCATTGCGGACTGAGTTATGGAGGACTGATACTTAGCCGTAAAATCTCAGCAGAACAGGTGTGCGATTTGTTCCGCGATCTTAACTACTGTCTGCGCGAAATAGACCTGTTTAAGCATGTGGTGTATAAGTCAATTCCTTGGATTTATCATCGCCTGCCATCCGAAGAACCGCTTTATGCACTCACCAAGGTTTGTGGTGCCAGCATAAAGTCGCGCGATGTGGCTTCGGTGGTCATGCTCGATCGTCGTCTGCCCCTGTCGCAGTTGCGCCGCCGTGGCGTCAAAAAGGCTGTTAAAGCTGGTGTGCAGGTGGTCGAGGAAACCGATTTTGCAGCCTTCTGGCAGTTGCTCGAGGCCAATCTCATGGCCCGATATCAGACTAAACCCGTGCATAGTCTTCAGGAAATTATGCTTCTCAAATCGCGCTTCCCCCATAACATCCGCTTGTTCTCCGCTTATTGCGGCAGCGAGATTGTGGGTGGAACCGTGCTCTATATCGATGGCGCCGTGGTCAAAACGCAGTATATCTCGGCCTCAGAGGCAGGCCGACATATTGGTGCCCTTGATTTTCTCTTCTCTTCGCTACTCGACAGGTTCGCGGCTGAGGGCTATCGCTATTTCGACTTTGGTACATCCAATTTCAAGACCAGCGACGACCTCCACACATCGCTCATCTTCCAGAAGGAGGGCTTTGGCGGTCGCGCCGTTTGTTACGACACTTACCAGTACGATTTATGATCAAGTATCTCGACCTGAAGGCTATCAACGCCCCGTTCCAGCATGCCGCCGATGATGTGCTGCAGAGTGGGTGGTATCTCAAGGGCGAGTACACCCGCAGGTTCGAGGAGGCTTATGCCGATTACATCGGCACTAAGTACTGCATCGGTTGTGCCAACGGTCTCGATGCACTCACGCTTATCTTCCGTGCTTACATGGAGCTGGGTGTAATGCAGAAGGGCGACGAGGTCATCGTGCCAGCCAACACCTACATTGCCTCTATCCTTGCCATCACCGAGTGTGGCTTAACCCCAGTTCTGGTTGAGCCCGATATCAATACCCTGCAGATTGACGATACCCTCATCGAGGCGGCCATCACCCCGCGCACCCACGCCATCATGATAGTCCACCTCTACGGCCGCTGCGCCTATACCGATAGGATAGGGGACATATGTCGCCGCCATGGCCTTAAGCTTATCGAAGACAACGCCCAGTCCCACGGTTGCAATTATCTCTCACCCCCTCACCTCCTCACTTTTTCACCTTCAAAACGAACAGGTTCGTTTGGCAGCTCTGCTGCCCACAGCTTCTATCCCACCAAGAACCTGGGGGCTTTTGGTGATGCAGGTGCTGTCACCACCGATGATGAGGCGCTGGCCGAGGTCATCAGGTCTATCGGCAATTATGGCTCATCGCGCAAGTATGTCTTCGATTATATTGGTCGCAACAGTCGTATCGACGAGATTCAGGCTGCTATCTTGCTCGAAAAACTGAAAACGCTCGATGCCTCTAATGCCCGCCGAAAGGAGATTGCTTCCTTATATATTAATAAGGTAGAGAATCCATTCATCCGTATCCCCAAGTGCGATGATCGTGACTGCGTGTGGCATATCTTCCCCGTTTTCTGCCAACAGCGCGACCGCCTGCAACAATACCTGCAGGACCATGGCGTAGAAACTCAGATCCATTATCCCATCCCCCCTCACAAACAGCGTTGCTACCAGGAGTGGAACAACCTCTCCTTCCCCCTCACCGAGCAGATTCATAATGAGGAGTTAAGTTTACCCTGCAATCAGGCATTAACTGATGAACAAGTAAATACAATAATTGATTTACTGAATAATTATAAATAATAATCCGCGTCTTTTAATTCATTAAAAGCCGTGTACATCCGTGCCTAAAATATTATTCTGGGAGCAGAAGAATCGTGGCGCTGCGGGCGGCTTGAGCACCCATCACCAGTACCTGCGCAATATCCGCCGTCTTCGATGGTCCGCTGATAAACACACCATACCCATCGTACTCCTTATCAAACTCTATGCGCTTATACGCCTCGTGCATATTGTTCACTATCTGACTCTTCGGTAATAGAATAATCAGATTCTCCGAGATAAAGCAAACGGCCTTCTCTTTCATCGTCTGTGGAATCCAGATGCAGGCATTCTCTGCCACGCCGAACTTGCCACGAATGATTCCCACATCCGTACCGTTCAGGTCGCGAGCACGGCCCACGGTGTCTGGGTTTCTTGTGGCGATGGTAATCTCGGGTAGGTTAGATGCTATCTCCTTGGCATCAGGAAACAGCTCCTTGATCAGCACATTGATATCACGTCCGGGGTCAACCTCAATCACCTGTCCGCCCACCATTTCAGTCATCTTCACAAACTGCACCAGCGGGTTGGGGTAGGTGATAGCCTTGATATCACTCAAATCGGGCATGTCGTATTTCTCCCTCACATTCGCCCTGTATTTCTTTAATATATCGTCCTTATTACTCATGGGGTGATGTTTAATCTTTAATGTTTAATCTTTAATGTCCTTCCACAGTTTGTGGAACGGTTTCTTCGGGAACTCCATCATCTTGTGTCCCTCGGCCCATGGATTCAGTCCGCAGTTGATGATGGGCGATGGGATGATGTTAGCCCAGTGAGCCAGTGCCGTACCGAGGTTGTACATACCCTCGCTGCCGTAGAACATGCTCATGCCCTTACACATCATCTTCTTCTGTGGGTTGGCCGTACCAAACTCATCCAGCTGCTGGCGCCATAGGTATATCTGGTCACCCAGGTTCACCTTCGACGGACATACCGTCTGGCACGAGTTGCACAGTGTGCAGGCACTCACGTTGCCCGAGTGCTTCTGTGGGTCGCGCAGCATGCCCAGGTTGATGCCGATAGGTCCGGGGATGAAGTAGCTATAGCTGTATCCGCCACTGCGACGGTATACCGGACAGGTGTTCATACACGATCCGCAACGTATGCACTTCAGTGCCTCCCAGTGCTCAGGGTTGCCTATCCATTCACTGCGTCCGTTGTCCACCAGCACTATGTGCATCGGGTAGGCCGTTGGGCGTGCCTTGCGGAAGTGGCTGGTAAACGTGGTGGTGGGCTGACCGGTTCCTGCGCGGCACAGCATGCGCTGGAATACTGCCAGACAGTCGTAGTTAGGTATAATCTTCTCCAGTCCGATGGCGGCGATGTGCAGTTTCGGGCACGATGTCGACATATCCGCATTACCCTCGTTGGTGCATACCACGATGTCGCCCGTCTCGGCTATACCGAAGTTGCCGCCCGTCATACCTGCATCGGCTGTCAGAAACTCGTTTCTCAAGCTCAGTCGTGCCACGTAAGTCAGGTACGTGGGGTCGTGGTTACCCTTCTCGCTGCCCAGCTTCTCCTCAAACAGCTCGCCCACATCATCGTGGTTCAGGTGGATGGCCGGCATCACAATGTGACTTGGTGCCTGTCCCTTCAGTTGGATGATGCGCTCGCCCAGGTCGGTCTCAACCACCTCTATGCCGTGCTGCTCCAGATAGGGGTTCATCTCGCACTCCTCGGTCAGCATCGACTTCGATTTCACAAGCTTCTTCACGTTATGGTTCTTCAGTATGCCATACACTATCTCGTTAAACTCGTGTGCGTCCTTAGCCCAGTGAACGATACATCCGTTCTCCTCGGCTTTGGTGGCAAACTGGTCCAGATACTCGTCCAGATGGGTAATGGTGTGGCGCTTAATCTGCGATGCCTTCTCGCGTAGCTGCTCCCATTCCTCCAGTCCGTATGCCATATTGTCACGTTTGGTGCGTACTGCCCAGAAAGTGGCGTCATGCCATTTTGCGTAGGTCTGGTTCTTCAAGAACTCCTTCGCTGCATTACTATGTGCTGTACTCATAATGTTTAATCTTTAATCTTTAATGTTTAATCTCACAGTCCTGCAGCAAGTATTTCCACCACGTGCATAAACTGTACGTCGAGGCCTTGTTTCTTGGCCACACCAGCCATGTGCATCAGGCACGAGCAGTCAGGGCCGGTCACATATCTGGCACCGGTCTTCATGTGGCGCTGCACCTTGTCTATACCCATCTGCTCGCTGATGGCAGTCTCCTCGATCGAGAACATACCGCCAAATCCGCAGCACTCGTCAGGGCGCTCGGGCTCCAGCACCTGTATGCCCTCTACCAGGTTCAGCAGATCCTTTACCTTATTAAATTTTGGTACGTTCTCCTCGCTGGGCGAGCTCAGACCCAACTCGCGCACGCCGTGACATGAGTTGTGCAGACTCACCTTGTGGGGGAATGTGCCTAATGGGTGGTTCACCTTGATCACATCGTGCAGAAACTCCACCACATCCATAATCTTACCCGATGTCATGCACTCGTGCTTGCCTTTCAGCAGTCGAGGGTAGTTCAGTTTGATAAATGCGGTGCAGCTCACCGATGGAGCCACCACATAGTCAAAGCCTTTAAATATATCTTCGAATTTCTCTGCCAGTGGTATCGCCTGTTCCTCAAATCCGGCATTGGCCATCGGCTGTCCGCAACAGGTCTGGTTCAGCGGATACTCCACGTCCAGTCCCAGATGCTTCAATAGTTTATAGGTGGCTACACCTACCTGAGGGTACACCACGTCTACATAGCAGGGGATAAATAAACCAATCTTCATTTTCGTTCGTGTATTATTATATGGATTTTAGTTATTTATGAGGGCAAATATAGTGAAAAATCTCCAAAAATACTAATAATATCTCATTTTATGTCACATATTTATGTTTTATTAAAAGTAAATGTTTACCTTTGTGGCATTATATTTGCGGTATAAGCAATGTGTGAAACGAATTAAATATTTGTGTAACGAATAAAAGTTTAGATTATGAATTATAACAATTTGGATTTCAATCTGTCGAGTCGTGAGCGAGAGCTCTCGATGTCGGCTGCTTTCCCCGTTCTCATGAGGAAGGTTTATGTGTGGATGACTTTGGCGCTCGCTCTTACAGGCTTCACGGCCTATGGTGTGGCTACCAGTCCTGGTATTATCACCGCCCTGTACTCTAACTCAGTACTGCTTTGGGGCTTGGTCATCGCCGAGTTTGCCATCGTGTTTGGTGTTAGTGCTGCCATCAATCGTCTGTCGCTCACCACTGCCACACTGCTCTTTGTGCTCTATTCGGTCATCAACGGCGCACTGTTCTCGTCTATCTTCCTGGTTTACACCATGTCGAGCATCGCCAGTGTGTTCTTTATCACCGCAGGCACATTCGGTGTTATGGCTCTTATCGGTTACACCACTAAGAAGGATCTCTCGTCAATGGGCAAGATTCTCTTCATGGCGCTCATCGGTATCATCATTGCCACCATTGTCAACATCTTCCTGAAGAGTTCTGGTCTCGAAATGATCGTTAGCTATCTGGGCGTTTTGATCTTTGTGGGTCTCACTGCTTACGATACTCAGAAGATTAAAAACATGCTGATGATGGCTCCCGATGCCAGCGAGGCTTCGCAGAAGATTGCACTTTTGGGTGCTCTCAACCTCTATTTGGACTTCATTAACCTCTTCATTTATCTGCTGCGCATTTTTGGACGTCGCGAATAGACTTCTACGCGTACCTTATATATAATAGGGCGATAAATAAGCGGTTTTGTAAATATTCCCGAAAACTTTCATGTTTTTGGGAATTTTTTTTGGAAAAAGTTTGGAGGATTCAAAAATTTGCCGTACCTTTGCACCCGCTTTCGCTCAAAAACGATAGCAAACTAAGAAAGAGTTCTTTGAAAGATTTACATAGACAGAAGTAGTACAAGAAGCGAGAG
>NZ_CAMJFM010000021.1 GCF_946404925.1 uncultured Prevotella sp.
ACAAGATTCTCAATCTTGGCATAGGGGTTCGATTCCCCTATCGACTACAAAAAAAGAAGGAACCTCAAAAGGGTTCCTTTTTTTGTATTATGGAATAAGCAGCGACGAATCGCCGTAGCTCAGGAAGCGGAAATCGTTGGCCAGGGCGTAATCGTAAATCTTATGCCAATCGCCCTTTACAAACGCACTAACCAGCAACAACAGCGTAGACTGAGGCTGATGGAAGTTAGTAACCAGCATCTTAACGATATGATACTCGTAGCCAGGAGCAATGATAATCTGCGTGCTTGAGTGCAGCACCTCCAGCCCGTGAGCATCCATCCACGCTCCCAGCGCGGTTAAAGATTCAACAGCAGAGATATCTCTCACCTCTCCCCTCTCACCTCTAGCTTCTGTTTCATACGGCTCCCATTGGTTTACATGCAGTTCATCCTCGGCGGCATCGGGATTCTGCATCACCTTCAAACCCATATAATACAAGCTCTCGAGTGTACGAACGCTGGTGGTACCTACGGCTATAGCGCAACCATCGTGAGCAATGAGCTTGCGGATGGTGTCGCGACGAACGGAGATATATTCAGTATGCATCTCGTGGCCTTGAATCTCCTCGCTCTTTACAGGCTTAAACGTACCTGCACCCACATGCAGCGTCAGTTCCTCGCGCTCTATGCCGTGAGCATCTACTGCAGCCAGAACCTCGGGCGTAAAGTGCAGTCCGGCTGTAGGTGCAGCCACACTACCCTTAATCTTACTGTATACCGTCTGATAAGTGGTCTTGTCGCTCTCCTGAGTCTCGCGATTGAGATATGGCGGAATAGGCAGTTCGCCCATAGCATCGATAATCTCAGCGAAGCTGAAACCTCCCGTCCAGGTAAAGTCGATGCGGTGACTGGTGCCATGGATGGGGCCGCGAGTGGCCGATACAACAACCTGCTGGCCCTTTATCTCGATTTCGCGATGAAGCGTGCCCTCCTTCCACTTCTTCAAGTTGCCCACCAGGCAATACCATGCACAATGCTCTGACGTCTGGAACATCAGTTCATAGTCAGAAGGATCGGCCGGTTCGAGCAGGAAAACCTCGATAAGGGCTCCAGTCTCCTTGCGGAAATGCATACGCGCCTGGATAACCTTGGTGTTATTAAACACCATGAGAGCGCCCTTGGGCAAATACTCTGGCAGGTTATAGAAGACATCGTGACTAACCTGGCCCTTGCGATAGACCAGAAGTTTGGAATGATCGCGCTGGGCAATAGGAAATTTGGCGATACGCTCATCGGGCAGCGGATAGTTATAATCGCTGATACGGATATGTCGTGGATCGGAAATCATAAAATACAAACTTTAATAAATACAAACGTTAATGTGAAAACAAAAAAAACTACAGGCCAGTTGCATTCCTGACGGCGGTAGCATGTACTGGTGTACTGCGAAGGGTTCAGATTACGAGGCATATACATGCCGCGAGTTAATCGGCGATAAAAGAAGTAAACACCTGTGGCAACGGTGATGCCCCACAAGAGTCCTACCAAAATGTCGCCTGGGAAGTGGACACCCAGATAAAGACGCGTCCAGCAGTTAATAAGCGACCAGCATACCAGCATAATAGACAGGCGACGGCTGCGCACCAGCCAACAGAAAAAGGTGGCGATGCTCATAGTGTTGCAGGCATGGGCTGAGAAGAAGCCGTACTTGCCGCCACGATAGCCATCAACGATGTCGACAAGGGTGCCAATCTCAGGATCATGAGTTGGACGCCAGCGAGCCACAAGGGGCTTAACGATACCATCGTCGATAGCTCCTGCCAGCAGATAGCACATCGCCACACTACACAACACAAAAATCAATCGGCGGAAGTTATCGTTGTTCTTCATGACCATATAGAACATCGACAGATAGAGCGGAATCCACGTGGCACCATGGGTAAGCGCACGCGCCAGGCGGTCGAGAAACAGCGAATCGCTGCCATTAACAGCCAACAACAACTGGCGATCCAAATCCTGTAAGACCTCTAAGAACTCTATCATATCACCTCTAACTTCTTACTCTCAATCCAACCAGTCTTGCCATCGGCCAGACGAATCTCGCGCCAGCTCTTCATCGAGCCATCGGTAATTACAACCTTGGTGCCCTCGTGCAGGATAAACAGATCGGTGCCGTTCTGTGCAGGTGTGCTCTTGACGGTTACCGATGGAGCCACAACGATGGCACCCTGACGATAGAGCAACTGCTGGCGCTGCTGCCAGGCAAAGAAATTGCTGAGCACAAAGAGCACCAACAGGGCAGCTCCACCAAAGAATCCCACCTTCTGCATCCAAACGCGGGCTGAGAAAAGGTAGACCAGGAACAGCACGATAACCAGCGCCAGCGAAACAAGCGCCGTACGCCCCCACCCGTCTACACTCATCATATTGACAAGCGAGCGATACCAGGTGACGAAGAACATCTCGCTCTCGGGCACAATCTTATCGATAGTCTTGCTGCGGGCTATCTGCAGGTTGAAACGGATATCGCCATCGCCTGGCGAGAGCAGCAAGGCGCGCTCGTAGTTGAGTACGGCACGGGTGATATTCTCGGTGCGATAGTAGGCGTTGCCCAGATTATAATAGATCTCGGCCGAAGCCCCCTGCTTGAGCAACGACTCGTAACCCTTAATAGCTTCCTGATAGTTGCCATTTACATAGGCTGAGTCAGCCGCTGCCTTGGCGGCTGCTTTAGAGGTGAGAGGTGAGAAGCTAGAAGCTAGAGATATCAACAAAAGCAGGATGAGCGAATGAGGTAATCTCTCACCTCTCACCTCTCGCTTCTCACCTCTTTTCCGCTTCATTGCCTCTTCAATCTTCTCGATGGCCAGCATGGCCTTATCGTATACCTTATTCATATTTCCCTTAGGATCGCCAGGCGCATAACGCTCGAACTCGCACTCGTCGAGGGCGCCGATAAACTTATCGATGATAGACTGATGAACACCACGCTCGGCCAGTTTAGAGCTGATGTTATCATGCGAGAGCTGGGCTACAGGGATGTTGAGCTTATCGCCCACATAACCCCAGAGTGCACGCAGCACCTCGTCGTAGAACTCGCCAGGCTTATTGGCTGTCATGAGGCGTGAGGCCTGCTTGAGTCGCTTGGTGGCCACCTTGTTGGCCTTCTTGCCACGCATAGCAGTAACGTTGGCATTGTCGATGGCGCGCTGACGGAAGATGATGAACAGCGTGATGAACACCAGAACAAGGGCTGCCATGCTGATCCAATAAGCCGACGAGCCAAAGAAGAACTCGCCCGTGGTGTGCTGCTCGGCATCGCCAGTCTTGATGAATCGGATATCCTTGTTAAGCTCCTGTAGATCTTCCTGACCAGAGAAATCGCTTACCGACGAAGCACCCGAACCCTTAGCCACATCGAGGTGGAAGGCTGCGGTCTTAACAGTCTCGTAGCGCTTAGTGGTGGTATCGAAATAAGTAAACTCTACAGGCGGGATATCGTACTTGCCCTGATGGCGAGGCACGATGAGGAAATCGTAGATCTTTGAACCCTCGATACCTGCTGAGGTGAGTTTAGTCTGATCGGTAACCTTGGGCTCGTACTTATCGAAATCCTTTGGCAGCGTGATGACAGGCTGCTTAATGAGCTTGAGGTTACCCGTTCCGCTAACTACAACACGCAGGGTAATAGGGTCGTTGGCCTTAGTCTCGGGCTTATCGAGCTGGGCCGAGATATTGAACTTACCTACTCCACCCGAGAAGGTTGCTGGGCGCTGTGGTAGCGGGTCTACCTGAATCTCGATGCCAGGAGCCTCGATCTTCTTCTTAACCTCTACATAGCCTGAGCCGCCATTGAAGAAAGCTTCGAACGGGTCGACATTACGGTTCTGCTGGATGACAACGCCCTCAAAGGTGATAGCAGGAATCTGCAGCTTGCCAGTGGTCTGTGGGAACATGACATACTGGCTCCAGGTGCAGGTGCGGTATGGGCGGCCATTAACCGTCTCGACCGAGAACGACTTCTGCTGTGGCAGGTCTACCTCCTGCGTGTAGAAACTCTTCAAGTCGGGCATATCGCCACGCAACTGCGACAGTTGTACAAGGGTGTAGACCTTATAAGTAAGAAGTATAGGCTCCTGTTCGAAAACGCGCTTCTTGTTGGCGCTCACCTTGATAAAGAGGTCGCTGCCAGAGATACGGCTACCCATCTCGCGAACCTCCTCGCCCTCATCGTCGTTATACGGACGAGAGTTAGAACCAGTAGAACCTATTACCTTGATAGTAAGTGTGTTAGATGCAATCCTTTTACCATCTACTACAACATGAGCTGCAGGAATAGTATAGGCACCGCCCTTGGTGGCTGCTACGATATAAGTATAGGTGATGGACGACGACTGACTGGTGTGGCCGTTAATCATCTGATAGCTTGACTGCATAGAACGGTTAGGACCTATCAGCACCTCGAACTCCGACGGGATATCGCCCGCACGGAAATCGGACACGTTCTGAGTGTTCACGGTATAGGATAGCCTGAACTGCTCGCCGACCGCAACACGCGATGGCGCAGAGGCTGTAAGGGTTTGTGCCACGGCGATTAAAGGTAAAAAGGTAAGAAGGTAAAAAGGTAAAAACCATTTCACCCTACCTTTAACCTTATCATTTATTATGTTTATCATTTTACTTTTTTACCTTTTTACTTTTTTACCTTTCCCAACTACCAATTCTTTTGTATAGCACGACGCTGCGGCTGTTGCTGCTGTTTCTTCATCTTGTCCTGCGTCATCTTCTCGTTCTGGATGGCCGCATTCAACAGCTGCTCGGCATTGTCCTTACTCATCTGAGGTTTCTGCTCTTCCTGCTGCTTGTCGTCCTTCTTATCTTGTTTCTGATCTTTCTGATCATCCTTCTTGTCGTCCTTCTTGTTCTGGTCATCCTTGTTCTGCTGGTTCTGCTTCTGCTTGTCGTCCTGCTTCTTCTTCAGATGCTTGCAGAGCACCAGGTTATAACGTGTCTCATCGTCGTTAGGATTAAGGCGCAAAGAATTCTTATATGCCTCGATGGCATCGCCGTACATCTTGTGAGTCTGACAGATGACACCCATGTTATGATAGGCTGCCGACTTGCGCAGCGGGTTAGTCTCCATACGGGCCGACTGCTCGAACTGCTGCACAGCGGCCGAATCCTTCTTCTGAGCCATCAGCGCATTACCAAGGTTGTAAGCTGCCTGAGGATTCTTGGGATTCTTCTCGACAGCCTTGCGATACGATACCTCGGCCTTGGCGTAATCGCCCATGCGGAACTGTTTGTTACCCTCGCGGATATACTGGCGATCGGTCTGGGCGCTGGCAGTAAGGGCAATGAACAGCAGCACTACGGTAGCGGCCGACTTCTTCTTAGAGCCAAACAGCGAGAGGCGCTTGAGCAATGGGTTGCGACGATCAAAGATACAGATCTCGAGGATGATGAGCAACAAAGCCAGAATGGCTACTGCCTGGAACTGCTCGTCGAACTCGCTATATACGGTACTTGTAGTCTCCTTCTTAGCCAGCTTGTCGAGCTCGTTATCCAGCTGATCCTGAGCCGCGCTGTTGTTCTCGACGTGGATATAGGCGCCGCCACCAGCCTGAGCCACCTGACGACACATCTCCTCGTTAAGTGCCGACATAACGGTATTGCCGGTATTGTCCTTCATATAATCGCCTGTGCCAGGAATGGGTATTGGCGCACCCTTAGGCGAGCCTACGCCAAGTACATAAACACGCATACCTGCTTCCTTAGCGGCTTTAGCAGCCTCGAGTGCCCCACCCTCGTGATCCTCACCATCGGTAATCACGATGATGGCCTTGCCGATGCCTTCCTCCTGGGTAAAGCTGTGGGTGGCCATATCGATGGCACGGGCGATATCGGTGCCCTGGGTAGCCATCATCGATGGGTCAATGCTCGACAGGAACATCTTGGCCGACACGTAATCGCTGGTGATAGGCAGCTGCACAAAAGCATCGCCTGCAAACACGATGAGTCCGATCTTATCGTTAGTGAAGTGATCGACCAGATTCTCAACCATCATCTTGCTACGCTGCAAACGGCTGGGAACGATATCCTCGGCAAGCATAGAATTACTGATATCCATGGCGATAATCGTCTCGATGCCCACACGCTGCTCGTTGCTGATCTTGGTGCCCAGCTGCGGGCGTGCCAACATCACAATCAACAGAGCCAACGCTCCCTGAAGAATCCAGAACTTGACCGAAGGACGGAATCGCGACACATCGGGCATCAGCTGGCGCAGAAGCTTGGGATCGCCAAACTTGCGCAGACGTTTCTTCTGATTACGATACGTCAGGAATCGGATGAGCGCCAATACTGGTATCAGCGCCAAGAGATAGAGATATATAGGGTCTGCAAATCTGAACATATTATGGTATCCTCCTAAATATAGTTATACGCAGCAGGATTTCGAGCAGAAGCGCCAGGACAGCCACAAGTGCAAAAGGCTGATAGGCCTCGTAGCGCTTAGAGAATGTCTTGACATTGAGCTTGCTCTTCTCCAACTGGTCGATTTCCTTATAGATGTTACGAAGTTCCTTGGTGTTAGTGGCGCGATAGAAGTCGCCCTCGGTAACGCTGGCAATCTCGCTGAGCGTCTTGGTGTCAATCTCAACAGGAATGTTGACATACTGCACGCCACCAGCCACAGGCATGGGGTAAGGCGCAATCTTATTGGTACCAACGCCAATAGTGTAGACACGAATGCCCAGGCTCTTGGCAATCTCGGCAGCAGTCATTGGCGAGATGTCGCCGCGGTTGTTACTACCATCGGTAAGCAGGATAACCACCTTGCTTTTAGCCTTTGAATCCTTCAGACGGCTAACGGCATTGGCCAGTCCCATACCAATAGCAGTACCATCTTCGATCAGGCCGCGTGCAGCAATATCTGTACGCACACTCTGCAACATATTAAGCAGCGAGGCATGATCGGTAGTCATAGGGCACTGGGTGAACGATTCGCCTGCGAAGATGACCAGTCCGATATTATCATTGGGGCGACCAATAACAAACTCGCTGGCAACCTGCTTGGCAGCCTCAATACGGTTAGGTTTGAGGTCTTCGGCCAGCATACTGGTAGACACGTCCATGGCCATCATGATATCGATACCCTCTACGGTCTTGCTGTCCCACGAGTTATGGGTTTGAGGGCGAGCCAGCACCAACACAATCATTACAAATACCAGCAGTCTGAGTAGCATGGAAAGCGGCATGAGCGTAACCTTCCAGCTTCGAGGCGCATAGCGGAAAGCAAACGTATCGCTCATCCGCAGCGTGGGCTCGGTTTTCTTTCTGTACATCACATACCATATTAAATAAGGTATGATGAGCAGAAGCAACAGCAGATATTCTTTATTGGCAAATTCCATTTGTTCTTATTTAATTCAATAACTGATAAAGGGTGTAAGCCACATAGCCGAACAAGGCTGCGCATACCACCGAGATGATGGTGATGAACGTCTTGAGCACGCGGCGCGACTTTTGCGAGCGCTGATCCTCGGCAGAGAGCTGTGGTTTAACCGTTTCCTCAACAGGCTGGGTCTCCAGCTTGGTCTGATTGATGAAGTCGATAGCGCTAACCAGATTCTTATCGTTCTCATTAATCAGCGTAGAATACTTGGCGAACTTAACCAGATCGGCTGTAGCAAACAGCTCGCGGAGCTCATCGAGGGCCTTCTGATCCTGAGAGGCTGTGAGTCGCTCGATAATCTCGCTACTGGTCATCTCCATAGCGCTGAATCCATATCGCTCTTCGATATACTTACGCAGCGTATCGGTAAGCTTGGTGTAGTACTCCTTAGAGTTCTCGGATGCCACCATCTTCTCGGCCTTGATCTGCTCGATCTCCTGCATAGCCTTCTGGTGAGGCAACAGGCGCTTAACAATACGGATATGAGTGATGATGGGCTTGTTGTCGCGCAGACGCAGGTAGAGGTAATAGCACAAAGCCAGCAATACCAGCATCAACACGCTGAGCCAGAACGGCAAACTCCACTCGCTCCAGAGGAACGGATTGTCCTGCACATCCTTAGGACCGAAGAACTGATCGACCTTTGTAGTATCCACATCGATGGTGAGCACCTTGAGCGCCAGACTCTTACTTTTATACTGCTTGCCATCAACCTTAACCGTAAGAGGAGGAAGATAGTAGAGCGTATCATCGAACGAGGTAAGCGTGTAGACCATCGAACGTGCTTCGAATCCATCGCCGGCATCCTGCTTCTGCTCCTGACAAGCTAACACCTCAACACCAGGAGTAATCATCTGAGTGGGCTGAAACTGGGGAAATTCAACCTTAGCCGAAGGCTGCACAGTAGTAGTCAACCTGAGATGAGTCTGCTGACCAACAAAGATCTGAATCGAATCAATCTCAGCCTCGACAGATACTTGTGCCGACATCAGCAAAGTATTAGCAATCAGCGATATAAGAAGAAATATTCTTTTCATTAGTTACGCTTTTTAAACAGCAACAACAGCGATTTCACAAAGTCCTCGTTGGTGGCTATGCTCACGCTGTCGACATTGCTCTTATTAAAAGTATCCTGCAACTGTGCCTGACGAGTAAGCCAATACTTATTATAAGCCTGGCGCAGTTTCTTGGAACTTGTATCAACATACTGCTCGTAGCCCGTTTCGGCATCAACTACCTTCATGAGTCCTACATCGG
Source organism: uncultured Prevotella sp. (assembly GCF_946404925.1). Lineage (GTDB taxonomy): Bacteria > Bacteroidota > Bacteroidia > Bacteroidales > Bacteroidaceae > Prevotella. The sequence goes on from NZ_CAMJFM010000021.1 coordinate 8,695, forward strand.
GCAACTCGCGCGCACGCTGGTCGTAAACCTGAATAGCAACAACATCGTGCTTGCGATTAGCAATCTGCAACGACTGCAGGAAATCGCCACGCACATAGAAGTCGCTGAGGATAAAGGCTGTGGTGCGGCGCTTCTGAACACTCGACAAGAACTGAATGGCCTGATTAACATCGGTGCGGGTTGACTCCGGCTTGAAGTCAAGCATCTCGCGGATGATGTACAGAATATGCTTGCGGCCCTTCTTTGGCGGAATATACTTCTCGATCTTATCAGAGAAGAAGATTACACCTATCTTATCGTTGTTCTGAATGGCACTGAAGGCGAGTGTGGCAGCAATCTCTGTCACCATGTCGCGCTTCATCTGCTTCTGGGTTCCGAAATCGAGCGATCCGCTGACGTCGATCATCAGCATCACCGTCATCTCACGCTCTTCTTCGAACACCTTGACATAAGGACGATGGAAACGAGCAGTCACATTCCAGTCGATATCACGAACATCATCGCCGTACTGATACTCGCGCACCTCGCTGAAGGCCATACCTCTACCCTTGAAGGCAGAATGATACTGACCTGCAAAGATGTTTGAGCTCAAGCCACGGGTCTTGATCTCGATCTTTCGGACTTTCTTTATGATCTCAGAGGTTTCCATTAGGGCACTTCAACCTTATTGATAATCTTAGAAACAATTTCCTCGCTGGTGATGTTGCTGGCTTCAGCCTCGTAGGTGAGCCCGATACGATGACGCAATACATCGTGAGCCACAGCACGAACATCCTCAGGAACAACATATCCGCGACGCTTGATGAATGCATAAGCGCGAGCGGCCTTGGCCAGATTGATACTGGCACGTGGAGAACCTCCAAACGAAATCATATCCTTGAGATCCTTCAAGCTATAACGCTCAGGATAACGGGTGGCAAACACGATATCGGCAATATACTGCTCGATCTTCTCGTCGATATAAACCTCGCGAACCACGCTGCGAGCCTTCAGGATTTCATCGGCTGTAGTTACAGGGGTAACAGTAGGCATCTCGCCAGCAATATTCTCGCGGATAATCTTCTTCTCCTCATCAAGCGAAGGATAATCGATAATAACCTTGAGCATGAAACGGTCGACCTGTGCCTCAGGCAATGGATAGGTACCCTCCTGCTCGATAGGGTTCTGAGTAGCCATCACCAGGAATGGGTTTGGCAAACGGAAAGTCTGGCTGCCAATAGTTACCTGCTTTTCCTGCATGGCCTCGAGTAGTGCACTCTGCACTTTGGCTGGGGCACGGTTAATCTCATCGGCCAATACGAAGTTAGCAAATACAGGGCCCATCTTTACCTGGAACTTCTCTTCCTTCTGCGAATAGATCATTGTACCTATCACATCGGCAGGAAGAAGATCGGGGGTAAACTGGATGCGACTATATTTTGAGTCGATCAACTGCGAAAGGGTCTTAATGGCCAATGTCTTGGCAAGACCAGGAACACCTTCCAACAGGATATGTCCATCACTCAACAAACCAATCAAAAGTGAATCAACCAAATGCTTCTGACCTACGATAACGCGGTCCATTCCACTAACAAGATTTGTTACAAATGCGCTTTGTTGTTCAATCCGGATATTCAGCTCTCGGATATCAATAGCTTCTGCCATAATATTTATATCTTTAATTGTTTTCTAAAATTTGACTGCAAAAATACTTTTTTTATAGCACTTAGCCACTATTTGTCTGTCTAAATAATATTAAAAAAGTTTCCCAAAACCTAAGTTTTAAGAAACTTTTTCATTATTTGCAGATTTAGTTGGCTGTTGCGGCCTTCTTTTTCTTCTTCAGCTCCAATTTTGGAATCTTGATTTCCTGGCCTACTTTTAATGGAGTCGTGGCTTTGATGTTATTAAACACCTCAAGATAGCACTCCATGTCGGGTCCAAGAATTCGGCGTGAAATCTTTACAAGATCATCACCTTCCTTAACCTTTACAACCTTATCTGTTCCAACGATTCGATAGGCTCCAAGACGTACTCGAACGTCCATCGCATCGTACTTATTCGTAGTAGCGGCTTGTTTTTTTTCTGCTTCAGCTTTTGCCTTGGCTTCAGCAGCAGCTTTGTCGGCAGCGGCTTTAGCCTTGGCGTCGGCTACGGCCTTTGCTTTTGCAGCAGCATCAGCTTTTGCTTTGGCTTCTGCCTCGGCTTTTACTTTAGCATCGGTTTCGTTATTCTGTGGTTCAGCAGCAGGTTCTTCTGCAGGAGCAGCCTCCTCAGAAGGCGCCTCTTCTACTTTTGGTTCGGGCGCAGCAACCTTTGCCACATCTGCTTTCTGTACATTGACAACAGTACCCTCATCGACAAGAGCCATCAGTTTTGAATACGGATAATAGCTGCCGAGGAAATAACCTCCAGCCAAACCTACCAAAATAGCGAGCAATACCAACAACCACTTAGGACCAGATTTTCTTGGCTTAGCTGACTCAAAGTCGTCTTCCTCATCCTCTTCCTCTACTTCAGAATCTTCCTCGATTTCAGGCTCTTCTTCAGGTGCAGGCTCTGGAGCTACTATAGGCTCGGGGGCCATAGCGGGTTCGGGTTCGACAAATGGTTCTGGCTCGGGTGCAATCACAGGTTCCATAACGGGTTCGGGCTCCGGCTCGATTATTGGTTCAGGAGCAACAATTGGCTCTTCAATGACTTCCTCAGCCTGATTATTGAGTGAACCAAAGTAAGCATTCAACTCATCGTCAGCACTCATCCTCTTCTCCTCCACCACAGGCTCGGGCTCAGGAACGAATACTGGTTCTGGAGCTACTATTGGCTCTGGTTCAACTACAGGCTCAGGCTCAACGACTGGTTCGGGCTCGGGAGCCTTCTTAATTGTCTGGAATGAGTTAAGAATCGACTGCAGGTTTGAAGTTGCAGGCTTGGGCTCCTCAACGATTGGCTCGGGAGCTACAACAGGTTCGGGAGCTACAACAGGTTCTGGTTCGGGGGCAGGTTCTACCACAGGTTCTGGTTCTTCAGTTTTTGGAGCAACATAAGGCTCAATCACCCATTCCGGAATATCCTCGTCTGCAATCTCTTCCAATACATTAGGCTCTTGAACCTCTGGACGGACTGTAATTTCCGGTTCAACCTCAGGTTCTGATTCAACCTCAGGTTCTGGTTCAACCTCGGGACGAACTGTTATCTCGGGCTCAACCTCAGGCTCTGGCTCGATTTCAGGACGTACAGTTGTCTCAGGACGAACGGTCACTTCTGGTTCCAACGCATCCTCGAGTTCATCATCAATATCGTCGTCTTCAAACTCATCTTCCAACTCATCCTCCGGCTCCTCTTCATCCTCAGGTTCGAGCTCTACTACTGGCTCCTCGGCAGGCTGTTCTGCAACCTCCTCAACACCACCAAAATCTACCAATGGCATCGAAGAATGATCGTCGTCAATCACAGGTTCTGGTTCTGGCGCAATTGGCTCGGGCTCGACAATAGGATCTGGTGCAACGACTGGTTCAGGCTCAACAACAGGCTCAGGCTCTACGATTGGTTCTGAATCTATCTCGGGCTCGGGAGCATCAGTAGTTGTTGTATCAACATCTTCAAAGTCAACACCATCATTCAGGACCACCGTCTCGAACTGAGAGAATGGCTTATTTACCAATTCCTTAAGCAGGGCGTCAGGTGCATAAGTAATCTTTCCGTGTCCCTCAATCAGTACACGTTCACCTGTATTGACATTAACGCTTTCGCGATCTTCAACATCGATGATCTTGAATGTACCAAGGCCCTTAACCTTTACGAGTTTATCAGTTTCGAGATGCTGCTGAACGATATCGAACATAGCACTAACAAAGACACTTGCATCGCGTCTGTTCAACTTCTTGCGCTCTACCAGCACATTGGCCAACTCTTGTATTGAAATCTTTCCCATTACTCAGCTCCTCCATTCTTTACACGTTCTTTCCAACTAACATTGGGTTTGAATGTAAGCACCAACTTTGGTGGTACCAACATACGCTGTCCTGTAGAAGGATTAACCATGATACGTTCCATCTTTTTCTTAACTTCGAATGTACCGAAAGTAGGGATCAGCACTGAGTCATCATCCTGAAAATGATCGCCCATTGCCTCAACAACACAATTCACAAACTGCTGGGTTTCGTCAGCCGAATAACCCGTGCGTTGCGCCAATTCTGTGATAAAGTCTTTATTGTTCATATGTTTTAATGATTGTGGTTCCGTATAAATCAAATTCTTCTGAGTCAGTGATCAGGACATCATAGAAATCGCCAATAGTGAGATGAGCCTCGGCCGCAGGAAGAAGCACCTCTGGATCAACCTCGGGCGAGCAGAATTCTGTACGACCGATATAATAATCGCCCTCAAGACGATCAATGATGACTCTGAGTATCTTGCCAACCTTCTCAGCCTCAAGTTCAGTACTGATATTCTGCTGGATACGCATAATCTTATCGAGTCGAGCCTGCTTAACCTCCTCAGGAACATCATCCTCGAATTGTTCAGCAGAATAAGTACCTTCTTCCTCAGAATATGCAAAGGCGCCCATACGTTCAAAACGAGCCCACTTTACAAACTCCTTGAGTTCTTCGAAGTCCTCATCCGTTTCGCCAGGGAACCCCACCATCAGAGTGGTACGGATGTGGATGCCAGGAACTTCCTCGCGCATACGACGTACCAACTCGTAAGTCTCCTCCTTAGTAACGTGGCGACGCATACGGGTGAGCATATTATCAGAGATATGCTGCAGAGCAATATCGAGATACTTACAAACATTCTTCTTCTCGCGAATCACACGGAGCAAATCGAATGGGAAATGCGTGGGATAAGCATAATGCAAGCGAATCCACTCAACTCCAGGTATATCAGCCATCTTCTCGATGAGCTCAGCAATATGCTGCTTACCATCGATGTCGACACCATAATATGTCAACTCTTGAGCAATAACATTAAACTCCTTGGTACCCTGACTAACAAGATACTTAACCTCATCAAGTATCTCCTGCATAGGGCGACTCTGATGTTTACCAGTGATCAAAGGGATAGCGCAATAGGCGCAATGACGATCGCAGCCCTCGCTTATCTTGATATAGGCATAATGACGAGGAGTGGTAATATGGCGTCGACCTTCGCAAGCTTTAAAGTCCTCACCCTTAAGGTCTTTCAGCAATTTCTTGTAGTTAAACTTTCCATACCATCCGTCGACTTCCGGGATCTCTTTTTCCAAATCGGCAAGATATCTCTCAGAAAGACAGCCCATAACAAACAGTTTCTCGATTCGGCCCTCGGTCTTCGCTTGTGCAAACTCAAGGATGGTATTGATACTCTCCTCTTTTGCATCATTGATAAATCCACAAGTATTAACTACAACAATCTCGCCCTGGGGATCATCGCTATCGTGGGTACATTTATAGCCATTAGCCTCCATCAAACCCATCAGAGTCTCGCTATCAACGAGATTCTTTGAACATCCAAGGGAAATGATATCTATAGTCTTACTCATTGAACAACGAATCTACAAACTGACGTTTATTAAACAACTGGAGGTCCTCCATTCCTTCACCCAGTCCGATGTATTTTACAGGAACCTTAAGCTGATCGGAGATACCAATAACAACACCGCCTTTAGCAGTTCCATCGAGTTTGGTGATAGCAAGCGATGTGATTTGTGTAACAGCAGCAAACTGTTTAGCCTGCTCGAATGCATTCTGACCAGTAGAGCCATCAAGCACAAGCATCACCTCATCAGGAGCCTCAGGCAGGACCTTCTTCATGACTTCCTTAATCTTCTTCAGCTCGTTCATCAAGCCAACCTTGTTATGCAGACGTCCTGCTGTATCAATCAGCACAACGTCGGCACCATTAGCCTTAGCACTCGAAAGGGTATCGAAAGCCACACTGGCAGGATCGCTACCCATCTGCTGTTTGATAACAGGAACACCTACCCTTTCGCCCCAAATACACAGCTGCTCAACGGCAGCAGCGCGGAACGTATCGGCCGCACCAAGGTAAACCTTCTTGCCTGCCTGTTTGAACTGCCAAGCCAACTTACCAATGGTGGTAGTCTTGCCAACACCATTAACACCAACCACAAGGATTACATATGGTTTATGATCAGAAGGCAAATCCCAATTATCGTTATCTTCGGAGTTGTTCTCTGCCAAAAGATCGGCAATCTCCTCAAGAAGAATCGTATTCAACTCAGATGTGCTTACGTACTTATTGCGAGCCACACGCTCCTCAATTCGCTGGATAATCTTCAAGGTTGTATCAACGCCCACATCACTTGTAATGAGCACTTCCTCCAGGTTATCCAAGACATCATCATCAACCTTCGATTTACCTGCTACAGCACGAGTCAGTTTATCGAACACACTCGTCTTGGTTTTCTCCAAACCCTTGTCGAGTGTCTCCTTCTTATCCTTACTAAAAAATCCAAATAATCCCATATTGCAATATTTTCGATTGCAAAGATAGGAATAATTTACGATACAGCCAAAAAAAGAGGCCGCAAATTTCTTTGCGACCTCTCATTTTATATAATAATTGGGGATTAGTTCTTAAAGAAGTCCTTAACAGCCTCGTTAGGAACCATCTGCTCATCAAAGATGTAAGCACCAGTCTTTGGGCTCTTAACCATCTTGATTACCTTTGTGTAAGCGCGACCATCCTTTGAGCCTTCGTGGAGGGTAGCGACGGTTTTCTTTGCCATACTTCAGTCGTATTATTTAATCTCCTTGTGAAGAGTCATCTTCTTCAGGATTGGGTTATACTTCATCAGCTCCATACGCTCAGGCGTATTCTTACGATTCTTTGTAGTAACATAACGGCTTGTGCCGGGCATGCCACTATTCTTGTGCTCTGTGCACTCCAGGATAACCTGAACGCGATTACCTTTTGCTTTCTTACTTGCCATGATCTTAATCTCCTATCACTTTAATGTCCTTCCAGTCTACAAATCCTTTGGCAACAGCCTGCTTCAAGGCAGCATCCAGACCTACTTTATTGATCATACGAAGACCAGCAGCGCTAATCTTCAACTGAATCCAGCAACCCTCCTCTACATAGTAGAATTTCTTGCTGAAAAGGTTGACGTCAAAGCTTCTCTTAGTACGGTGCTTTGAGTGAGACACATTGCAACCTATCTGTGCCTTCTTTCCTGTAATTTGACAAATCTTAGACATTTCTATCTACTTTTTACTTGTGATTTACACTTACTTATTCCAAACAGCGTGCAAAATTACACAATTTTATTGAGATTCAGATAATTACACGAGCGGAAAACAAAATAATTAATAATTTTTAACCTTCTCGGGTAGGTCTAGGGGCATCTTCCTCCTTCAGGAAGGCCAAAAACAACTCCATCGCACGGTTTGTTGCAATTGCCAAATTGATGTCTCGACCATGGTCTTCGTCAACCTTCAAAGTAAGCACTTTGTCAGGTCTTCCACATGCCAACCAAATGGTACCAACAGGTATCTCTTTTGTACCGCCAGTTGGACCTGCAAAACCAGTTGCAGCGATAGCATAATCTGTATTCAGAGCCTTGCATGCTCCCTTCACCATTGCGATTGCAACTTCCTCACACACAGCGGTTTTCTCTTCGAGCAGCTGATGATCTACACCAAGAAGATTCTCCTTAACCTCATTGATATATGAGATGATTCCACCCTTGAAATACTTAGATGCTCCAGGTACTGCGATAATAGCCTCAGCTATACGTCCACCAGTACAACTTTCAGCAGTACTAACAGTCTTTTCTGTTTCCCAGAGAATCTCACTTACTTCTCTACTTGTAATCTTACTTTCAAAATCCATATTTAGTTTTTCTTTATTTAAATGTCACTTTTGAGAATGCAGGAGCATCTATAGAACAGAACTCCTGATCCTGATACTTATAATATCCCACGATACCAATCATTGCAGCGTTGTCGGTAGTATAACTGAATTTTGGGATGTAGATAGTCCAACCATAACGTTTCTCGGCATCATAGAAAGCATTACGCAGTCCATTGTTGGCACTAACACCTCCAGCAACTGCTACATGTTTTATGCCAGTTTGTTTCACGGCTTTTTTAAGTTTCTTCATCAGAATATCTACAATCGTCCATTCCAAAGATGCGGCTATGTCTTCCTTATGTTTCTCAATGAAATCAGGATCATCGGCTACCCATTTCTGCATCGAATATAAGAACGATGTCTTCAGGCCCGAAAAACTATAGTCCAGACCTGGAATATTAGGTTCAGCAAACTGGTAAGCCTTAGGATTTCCCTGACGAGCCAACCTATCGATAATAGGACCACCAGGATAGCCTAAGCCCATCACCTTCGAGCACTTGTCGATAGCCTCGCCTGCAGCATCGTCGATAGTCTGACCAAGAACCTCCATATCGTTATAGGCATTCACCTTGACTATCTGAGAGTTACCACCTGAGACCAACAAGCAAAGGAATGGCAGTGGGGGCTGATGATTATCATCCTCAGACTCCTTGATAAAGTGTGCCATCACGTGCCCCTGCAGATGGTTTACGTCTATCATAGGGATACCAAGAGAACGGGCGAAACCTTTAGCGAAACTAACACCAACAAGCAGAGAACCCATCAAACCTGGTCCACGTGTAAAGGCGATAGCAGTAAGATCTTCCTTGGTGATTCCAGCCTTCTTGATGGCCTGATCAACCACAGGAACAACATTCTGCTGGTGAGCTCTTGATGCCAACTCGGGCACTACTCCACCATAAGCCTCGTGTACAGCCTGCGATGCTGTGACATTCGACAGCAAGATACCATTCTTGAGTACTGCAGCCGAAGTATCGTCGCACGAGCTTTCTATACCTAATATATATATATCCTTCATATTAGTAAGTCAGAATTTCTACTCCATGATCTGTCATCACCAATGTATGCTCCCACTGTGCGCTGGGCTGTTCATCTTCAGAGATAACCTCCCATCCGTATGGATCGTCGGCATCGATAAAGACCTTCCATGTACCCATATTGATCATTGGTTCGATGGTAAACACCATTCCTGGCACAAGCAGCATACCTGTGCCGCGATGACCATAGTGATTAACATCGGGCTCTTCGTGAAACTTAAGTCCTACACCATGGCCAGCCAAATCGCGAACGATTCCGTAGCCGTACTTCTCGCAGTGCTTTTCGATGGCATGACCTATATCGCCAACAAAGCTGTATGGCTTTGCAGCCTCCATACCTATCTCCAGACACTCCTTGGCTACACGCACCAGCTGTTCTTTCTCGGGCGAAGTCTTGCCGATGATGAACATACGGCTTGCATCAGCATAATAACCATCAAGGATGGTGGTGAAATCGACATTAATGATATCGCCCTCTTCAAGAACATCTTCTTCCTTGGGGATACCATGACATACTACCTCGTTGATTGAAGTGCAGACTGACATGGGGAAACCCTCGTAATTAAGGCATGCAGGTATGCCGCCGTTTTCCTCGCACACCTTACGACATATCTGGTCAATCTCCAGTGTGTTCATTCCGGCATGGATCTCATTGGCCACTGCGTCGAGCACAGCAGTATTAACAACACCCGCCTTGCGGATGCCTTCTATCTGTTCAGGGGTTTTAATTAATTCACGCGTTGGTACCAGTTTTCCTTTGTTCTCCCAATACATGATGGTTTTATCCATCTCTGTGGGCTCCTGACCTGGCAGACAATGCCATCTTCTTTTCTTCTTAAACGCACTCATCTTATCATCCAATAATTTAAAATTGCAGCGGATCTTTTGAAAATCCGCTGCAAAGGTACTGCAAAAATCTGAGTTATTGCAAAGTTTCAGAATTTATTTTCAATTTTATTGTTGAGAATAATTCTTTTCCCGACTACTCGGTGGTCTTGATTCTGTGGCTTGGACGGTCGATTGTCAAGCTGTCGGCATTATCTTCGGCTGCACGCGAACGATAGCTACGCCAGTTGTAATCGGTCTCGTAACGACGTGATGCATAGCGCAAATCGAAGTTTACAGTGCTGTAGCCATCGTAGAACTCGCCACGGAAACGATTATCATTAAGCGAGTAATGACGGATTTCAACATCCCAGTTGTCTTCAACAAAGTGGATGTAGATAGTACCATATTTAACATACCATTCGATGTGAGTTGGGTTATAATAACCATCGGCATAATAGTCTACCCACAGACCTGTTCCCTCTGAGTATGTGTAAGGATCCTTCAGGAAAGTGATCTCTGATTCTACATAACTCACACCATTATAATCCTCGATGGTCATATCACCGCGCCAAGTGCCTTCGAGCGTGTTGGCAATTTCCTCATCGGTTTCGCAAGAAGTGAAAGACATTGCCATCATTCCCATCATTGCCATCATCATCATTGTGTATAGCTTCTTCATAACTTTACCCTTTCTTTAATTTTATAGGTTCGACATTGAATTAATTTTTATGTTGCAAAGATAGGCATTCTCCATTACCCTTACAAAGGAAAATCCATAATTAGTAATGGGGAATTCCCTAAAGTAGAGAGGAAAGTTGGTCGTAGTCCATATCGCGATAGTCTGAAATCTGTATATCAGACAGTGAGCGAATAGACTCTACCGAATTAGTTGTTGCTAATCCTACAACTTTCATTTCTGCTGCCCTACCCGAACGCAGACCATTAAAGCTGTCTTCAAACACGATGCACTCATCGGCATTTGCGCCAAGACGCTCAGCAGCTTTCAGATAGCAATCGGGATCGGGTTTGCTGCGATCGAAATCCTCTGATGTCAGAATCGCATCAAATAGGTTCTTGAATTCTGGTTGATAACGGTAAACAGCTTCCATCTTGGGTAAGTTAGAACTAGTTACTACCGCAGTCTTTACACCATGACTACGAAGATCGGCTATCATACGCTCGAAGCCGTCGATATAGTCATAATGCATCTTGCTCTCGTATTCATTCAGGCGCTCAGTGATTTTGGGCTGCTCGTCAAGAAGCGGGCCGCTGAACCACTGATCATATATCTGTGTAAGCGTCTGACCTTTTATCTCATGTTCCAGTCCAGGATGCTCTGGGTGATAGAGTCGACACTGAGAACCCCAGAAAATACTATACTGGGGTTCTGTGTCGAATACTACACCATCGAGGTCGAAAAGTGCTGCTTTCAGTTGACTCATTTCTTCTCCTCCGCTGGTACAAGATATTTGTCGCCTGTCATCTTCAACAGTTCACGTGCATATTTCTCAGGGAATCCAGGACGAACTACACGGGCACCATGTCCGTAAGGTGTGCGCTCGAAGGTGCCGTTCTCGTTGGTTGGTTTCTCAACCATATCGTTGAACTTCACAATCAGATAGAAAGCCAACTGCTGCCAACGGGCTATCATCTCATCGCCCTTCTTGCAGCTGTAGTTAGTCAGGAAGGCTACACGCTCTGACTCAGGCAATGCAAGAGCCTTTGCCTCGATTTGTGGCTGCAACTGTGAGTATGATGCATCAAGCGAATCGCGAACGGCCTTCAATGTTGGGAACATCTGAGAGTAACGTGGATAAACCATATTGCTAACCCAGTTGCAAACCCAGAATGCATTATCCATCGAGAATGTTACATCGTCGGCACCCTCTTCGGTAAAGCACTTGGGGCGGCGTGTGATGCAAGAGTACATTGGGGTATATGCCACCATGTTGCCATCGTCGTTGCCAAACCAGAAGCAAGCACCTACCTCACGAGGCATCCAACTACGCATCTGTGAAATAAAGCTCCAAGCTGTCTGCTGGGTAGAGATGGGGCGCTCGTTGAACACTTCCTGCTCGCCAACCTTATACGAAAGTGGTGATGGACGATAAGGCATGTCGTAGATACCACCACCGATATTTGTATCGAGCGCGAATGGTGTACCCTCGTAGTGATCGCGCATAGCATCGCGCAGATCCTGCATAGTTACCTTCTTATTGGGGATAATCCAAAGAGGCATCTCCTTGGCATTCTTCTCCTTGCCTGCTGCGTAGGGAACATACTCTGAGAAATCGTCGGCGAAACGGTTGAAGAAACTCCATACACGAGCCTCGCAGTAACGACGACCTGAGAAATCGGGAGCGGCATAGGCTGCGTTATAGCTGAAGTCGGCATCTTTTCCGCTAAACCATCCCATAGCGCGGGCGTAGCTCACTACATTATCAGAATATACCACCAGATTAGGTACTGCCTTCTTGCCGTTCACAGGGAACTTCTTCTGCAGATCCTTCATCTTAATGGCGGTATAACGGCCATCGAGGAACTTGGTGATACGGCTCTGGTTGGCGTGAGCTGCTACAGCGTTGTCGGGGATACGGATTGCCACCCATACGGTGCGTTCCTTTGACTTGCTGCGATCAGGACCACAGCCCATCATCTCCAGCATCCAAGCCTCGTCCTTATCGGCTACCGAGAATGTCTCGCCCTCAGAGTAGTAACCATACTGCTCTACCAGCGATGTCATAATCTGAAGAGCCTCGCGGGCTGTCTTTGAACGCTGCAGAGCGATATAAATCAGCGAGCCATAGTCGATAACACCTGTTGAGTCGGCCATCTCTTCGCGACCGCCGAAGGTTGTCTCACCAATTGTTACCTGCCACTCGTTCGAGTTACCGATTACATTATATGTCTCGGCTGCCTCGGTTATCTCGCCCAGATACTTGTTGGTATCCCACTCGAACACCTTTCGCATTTCGCCTGGTTGATGCTTGGCTGCGGGATAGTGATAAAGTGGCATGAATGCGCCGTAAGAATCGGCATTATAAGTTACAAACACCGAGCCATCGGCGCTGGCTTTCTTACCTACAATAAAGTTAGTACATGCTGCTGCGTAGGTTGCAACCAACAGCATGCCGGTTAAAACTAAATTTCTTTTCATATACCTTATTATATATAGGGGGTTAGCATGCCTTAAACGACATGTCGAGTCCTTTTACTGAATGAGTCAGCGCTCCAACACTGATAAAATCAACGCCCTGCTCGGCATAATCGCGGATAGTATCGAAGGTGATACCACCACTCGACTCTGTTTCATAGCGATGGTTGATGATATCAACTGCCTTCTTGGTATCGGGCACGCTGAAGTTGTCGAGCATAATGCGGTCTACGCCACCGTGATCCAATACCTGCTGCAACTCGTCGAACGAACGAACCTCGATCTCAATCTTCAGTTTCAGTCCCTTCTCGTCGAGATACTTGTGGCAGCGGTCGATGGCGTTTGTGATACCTCCGGCAAAGTCTACGTGATTGTCCTTGAGCAGAATCATATCGAAGAGGCCGATGCGGTGATTGCATCCTCCTCCGATCTTCACAGCCTGCTTTTCGAGCATACGCATACCTGGAGTTGTCTTGCGGGTATCAAGCACGCGGGTGTTTGTACCTTTCAGGCGCTCAACATATTTATCGGTCATGGTGGCAATGCCACTCATGCGCTGCATAATATTCAGCATCAGTCGCTCTGTCTGCAACAGCGAACGTACCTTTCCTGAGACAATCATGGCGATGTCGCCCTTCTTTACACGGGTTCCATCCTGCATCAGCACCTCAACCTGCATAGTTGGATCGAAACGGCGGAACACCTCCTTGGCTATCTCAACGCCAGCCAGGATACCATCCTCCTTTATCAGCAGATGGCTCTTACCCATGGCATCCTCGGGGATACAACACAAAGTGGTGTGGTCGCCATCGCCTATATCCTCGGCAAACGACAGATCAATCAGTCTGTCAACCAATTCGTCAACACTTAACATATTAATATATACCTATTTAAAAATAAACGCCAAAACCTATGCGCAGACCGAAACCTGAATTGTCTGAATCCTTAGTGCTGTGCTCGTAATAAATCTCAGGCTCAACGGTAAGCTTACCTGTGAGGAAGTAAGAATAGCCTACACTCAGTTCTGGAAGAAATTCGCTATAATCATCCCAACTAGTGTATTTAGCAGTAGCTCCAGCATACAAACCACAACTCTCGAAATAATAGCGCAATCCACCGCCAAGTTGTACCAAAGCAGGAACATCAGTCTGCTTTTGATAAGTTAACTGTCCAACAACCATCCAGTCGTCAGCTATCAGATAACCAGCTTTTGCCGACAAGCCTAAGTTCCAATCACTAGCTTTGTGATAGCTCAAATCAAAACCTGAAAGCGATGCGCCAAGATAGAACTTACCCTGACTGAACACCTTCTGAGAATCATTCAGATACTGTGCGTTTGCACTGATTGCCATGACGAGGGCAACCATTGTCATCATAATCTTTTTCATATCAATCATTTTTTTTGTTATTATATTTTCTGTACCATAATGTAAACCATACGATGGCGATTACCAAGCAACCGATTCCAAGAGAATAACCAACCGTCTCTGGCAAATGGAAGGCCTGCTTTGAGATGAACAGGAAGGTTGAGCAAACGGTAGTCATGAACAGTGCTGGAATCAATGTAATCCAGAAGCACTTCTTCTGGCGAACCAGATATACAGTGACTGTCCACAGAGTGAACACGCTGAGTGCCTGATTCGAGAAGCCGAAGTACTGCCATATGGTGTTGAAGCCATCGGGATTCTCAATCTGCCATACCAGCATAACGATAGATGCAGCAAACATCGGGATGCAGATAATCAAACGCTTAAGTATGGGGCGTTGGTCAAGTTTGAGCCACTCGGCTACAATCAGACGTCCCGAACGGAAAGCAGTATCGCCCGATGTGATAGGAGCAGCAACTACACCAAGCATAGCGAGGATGGCACCTACTACACCCAGCCAATCGTTGCACACCAGATTAACTACTGCAGGAGCTGATGTGTGGAAGCCTGCAGTAGCCTGTTCGATGAGCTCGTAGCCAGGAGCGGGATTGCCATAGAAGAACCACGATGATACGGTGGCCCAGATGAGTGCTACGATACCCTCGGTAATCATGGCGCCGTAGAATATGGGGCGTCCCATCTTCTCGCTCTTTACACAACGGGCCATCAGCGGACTCTGAGTGGCGTGGAAACCAGAGATGGCACCGCAAGCCACAGTGATAAACAGGGCTGGGAAGATGTTATCCTTCCAAGTGTCGGGCTCGGTGGCAGCACCCATGTTATAGAAGCTGTTCCAAAGCTCGGGCACTGTGGGCCAATGCAGGAAAAGCCATACCATCAGCGCGCCTGCCATAAACAGCAGCGAGAAGGCGAACAATGGGTAAACCTTACCTATAATTTTATCGATTGGCAGCATGGTGGCAATGATATAGTAGCAGAAGATAATGGCTACCCACATCATCGTCTCGCCGCCGATAGAATGCAGAATCTCGGCTGGGCTATATACAAATACCGTTCCCACCATAATCAGCAGCAACACGGTGAACACCAGCATAATACTACGGGTGGTATTGCCCAGATACTTTCCGATAAGTTCGGGCAGTCCGGCACCATCGTGGCGCATTGAAAGCATACCCGTGAAGTAATCGTGGGTAGCTCCGGCAAAGATACAACCGAACACAATCCACAGATAAGCCACAGGACCGAACTTGGCACCCATGATGGCACCGAAGATAGGACCAGTACCAGCAATGTTCAGAAATTGGATCATGAAGATCTTCCACGAGGGCAACACAATGTAATCAAGCCCGTCGGCCTTAGCAACGGCAGGCGTCACACGATCATCGGGGCCAAAAACTCGCTCTACGAGTCGTCCGTAGAACAAGTAACCCAGAACAAGAGCCACAAGACTCAACACAAACGAAATCATCTTTCCTTAGCTTAATTTTGAATATTTTTGTGCAAAAGTAGTGTTTTTATTTGAGAAATGGAAAAAAAAGCGCTAACTTTGCAGCAAATTTCTAAAAAAAAGCATCATTTTGAAACAAATTATACACATTTTAATGCTTTTAGCATTTGTACTAAGTGCAAAAGCGCAGACTCCAAAACACGAAGTTAGAGCAGTATGGCTTACCACCATAGGTGGTATCGACTGGCCTCATTCTTACTCGTCAACCACCCAGAAAGCCGAGCTCATCACAATACTCGACCAACTGCAACAGGCAGGCATCAACACCGTACTTATTCAGGCGCGCGTACGCGCAACAACCATCTTCCCCACTACTACCGAGCCGTGGGATGGTTGCCTGACAGGCCATCCGGGCACATCGCCGGGCTACGACCCGCTGCAGATGTGCATCGACGAATGCCATAAGCGCGGTATGGAGTGCCACGCTTGGATTGTAACTATTCCCGTTGGCAAGTGGAACGGCACTGGCAGCAAACAGCTGCGACAGAAGTACCCCACGCTGATTCGCAAGATTGGCGATGAAGGCTATATGAACCCCGAAATGCCGCAAACGGGCGATTACCTGGCGAAATTCTGCGCCGAGGTAACCCGCCGATACGATGTTGACGGCATACATCTGGATTATATCCGATATCCTGAGACGTGGAAACTCAAGGTTACCCGTCAGCAAGGCCGACGGTACATTACTGATATCGTGACCAAGATTAACCGTGCGGTAAAGTCGCTCAAGCCTTGGGTTAAGCTATCTTGCTCGCCCATAGGCAAATACGACGACCTGGCCCGATACAAGAGCTCGGGCTGGAACGCTAACACCACGGTGTGCCAGGATGCACAGGGATGGCTGCGCGACGGACTGATGGACGCACTCTTCCCGATGATGTATTTCCAGGGGAACCACTTCTACCCCTTTGCGGTCGACTGGCTTGAGCACAGCTACGGACGCATTGTGGCCCCAGGACTGGCAGTCTACATGATGCATCCGCGCGAAAAGAACTGGGATCTGGATGTGATTACCCGCGAGATGAGCGTGCTGCGCCAACTGGGACTGGGCTGCACCTTCTTCCGCAGCAAGTTCTTTACCGACAATACCAAGGGCATATTCGATTTTACCTGCGATTTCAACATCACGCCAGCCCTGATTCCACCTATGACCTGGGCGGGCAAGCATGCGCCATCGGCTGTATCGCAGCTTAAAGTGAAGCGTGGCATGACGGCCGACATCTTGTCGTGGCAGAAGGCTGTAGACTATTCTGGTGCCGACTACCTATTATATAATGTGTACGCATCGAAATCATATCCGGTCGACATCAACAATCCGGCTAATCTGATTGCCACACGTCAGCGCGAACAGGCCATCACGGTGCCTCATAAGGGCCACACATTGCACTATGCAGTAACGGCGATGAACCGCTACGGGATGGAAAGTGAGCCCGTTAACCTGAAGGCCGCCGGAACGCACAACAACGGCAAACCACTTAATTTCCAGCAGTTGATAAGAGGAAATAAGCTAAAAAAGTACAAAACGACAAAGAAATGAGCTAAATGTGCAACTCTGTTTCACAATAATTGCGTAAATTTGCAAGCGAAAATATAACAAATCAAAGATAGTAGTAATATGGAAAGAACATGGAGATGGTTTGGCAAGAAGGATAAGATTACTCTTGCACAACTGAGACAGATTGGTGTTGAGGGCATCGTTACTGCCCTGCACGACGTACCTCTGGGTGAGGTATGGACGCGCGAGAAGATTCGCGACCTGCGTGAGTACATCGAGAGCTACGGCATGCGCTGGAGCGTGGTTGAGAGCCTGCCCGTAGTAGAGACAATCAAATATGGCGGTCCTGACCGCGACCACCAGATAGAGGTTTATAAGGAGAGTTTGCGTAACCTGGCAGCCGAGGGCATTCACTGCATCTGTTACAACTTTATGCCTGTGCTCGACTGGGCCCGTACCGACCTGTTCCACGACAATCCTAACGGTGCCACCAACCTCTACTTCAACTATGCCGAGTTTGCTTACTTCGACATCTATATCCTGAAGCGTCCAGGCGCTCGCGAGGAATGGGAGAAATTCCAGTTTCCCGAGGGTTGGGGCAAGGGCCGCAGCGTGATTGCCGAGTGCGACGAGCTGGCCAAGACCATGACTCCTGAGAAAGACCATAAGTTGGTTGAGAACATCGTTATCAAGACTCAGGGCTTTGTTAGCGGTAACTTCAGCGAGAACGACGAGGCTCCCGTACAGAAGTTCCGCGAGTTCCTCGACCTGTATAAAGGCATCGACAAGGCTAAGCTGCGTGCCAACATGAAGTACTTCCTCGAGGCTATCATGCCTGTTTGCGAGGAGTGCAACATGAACATGTGTGTTCACCCCGACGATCCCCCTATCGAGATTCTCGGATTGCCACGCATCGTACGCACCGAGGAGGATATCCAGTGGTTCCTCGATGCAGTGCCCAACAAGCATAACGGACTCACATTCTGCGCAGGTTCGCTCTCTGCAGGCGCATATAATAATGTGGTTGAACTGGCCAAGAAGTTCGCATCACGCACTCACTTTGTTCACCTGCGTTCGTGCCACATCTTCCCCAACGGCGACTTCACCGAGGCCAGCCATCTGGGCGGACGTGCCGACCTGATCGAGCTGTGCCGCATCTTCGAGAAGGAGAACCCAGAGCTGCCAATGCGTGTGGATCACGGTATGACATTTACCGACGAGCCTGGTGGCATTATGGACGAGAGCAGTCACGGCCACAACGCCGGCTATACCCTACTCGGCCGCATGTTTGCTATGGGACAGGTACAGGGCATTCTGGCCACCGTTGACCGCGAGTTGGGCATCGAGTATAAACAGCCAGGCTTCTTCGATTAATATATTCGTGCCTTAAAATAATAACAGCATTATGAAATTAAACGATATTATCAGCGGCCAGTTTAACGCCGCAGAATGGGAGCAGAAGGGCTACCAGCTCCCAAAGTTTGACATCAAGGCCGTTCGTGAGAAGACAGCCAAGGAGCCTACATGGGTACACTTCGGCGGTGGAAACATCTTCCGCGCCTTCCCTGCCGCCATCCTGAACGATGCACTGAACACAGGTAAGTACGACCGCGGTGTGATTGTGGCCGAGACCTTCGACTTCGAGGTTATCGACAAGGCCTACGCACCTTACAATAACCTCTCGCTCTGCGTGAACCTCTGCTCTGACGGCAGTATCGAGAAGAAGGTCATCGCCAGCGTTACCGAGGCTCTGAAGGCCGATCCTCAGTTCGAAGACTGGAACCGACTGGTTGAAATCTTCAAGAACCCATCGTTGCAGATGATTTCGTTCACCATCACCGAGAAGGGCTACACCTACAACGAGGCCGACCTGGCTCGCGGACTGAAGCCCGTATTTGCAATGGGTAAGGTTTGCGCCCTGCTGCTGGAGCGCTTCAACGCCGGACAGCTGCCACTCACCGTGCAGTCGATGGACAACTGCTCGCACAATGGCGACAAGGTGAAGGCAGGCGTGATGGCTTATGCCGAGCGCTGGGTTAAGGATGGACTCGTACCTGCTGCATTCCTCGACTACCTGAAGGATGAGAAGAAGATTACATTCCCATGGTCGATGATTGATAAGATTACCCCACGCCCACACGAGAAGGTGAAGGAGATGCTGGCTGCCGACGGATTCGACGACAACGACTACATCGAGACCGAAAAGCACACCTTTACCGCTCCATTCGTGAACGCTGAAGAGGTGCAGTATCTGGTCATCGAGGATAACTACACCAACGGTCGCCCACCATTGGATTTGGGCGGTGCACTCTACACCACACGCGAGACCGTGGACAAGGTTGAGACCATGAAGGTGACTACCTGCCTGAATCCACTGCACACCGCAATGAGTATTTACGGCTGCATGCTGGGCTTCACTCTCATCTCTGCCGAGATGGCTGATGAAGACCTCTGCAACTTTGTAAAGAAAATTGGATACATCGAATCTATGCCCGTGGTAGTAGATCCAGGCGTATTAAATCCTTACGAATTTATCGGTGCCGTTATCAAGCGCCGCTTGCCAAATCCATTCATGCCCGATGCTCCACAGCGTATCGCCATGGATACCAGCCAGAAACTGCCTATCCGTTTCGGCGAGACTATTAAGAAGTACATTGCGCGCGGACTCGACATGAGCAACCTCGAGCTTATTCCACTCACACTGGCTGGTTATGCCCGCTACTTGAAGGGTATTAAGGACGATGGCACATCATTCGATTGTTCTCCCGACCCAATGCTTGAGGAACTGCAGGCTATCGTTGCTCCACTGGAGATTGGTAAGGCCGATCAGGATTGGAGCCCTCTGAAGGCTCTGTACAGCCGCAAGGACGTATTCGGACTCGATTTGTACGAAGCAGGACTTGGCGACCAGATTGAAGGAATGGTCAAAGAGCTGTTTGCAGGCCCAGGAGCCGTTCGTAGCACCCTACATAAGTATGTTGCAGCCCGCTAAATAGAAAACGCGTCAGAAGGCCTTAAAATGGCCTTAAATCGAACCGCCGATAGATTCCTACACATGCGGGAGTTTATCGGCGGTTGTTTTTTACGCACCCATTGCTACGCGCTACAGTGCTACAGTTAGAAAACTAATGGTTGGATTGACTAAAATTAGTATTATATTTATATATATTATAATATATATAAATATAAAAGTAAAATCAGGATGGATGACGCTTGTAATTTGAACTGTAGCACTGTAGCACTGTGCGGGCAATACTATTGAATAAAGAAAAATAATATTTTACAATACCGCTACCGCCATTCTGCATCAAAAACTTACTCCCACACGTGAGCGTAAAATTTCTCTCGTGTGGGAGCAAAAATCTGCATTAGAAATAATTATTTACATTTATCGAACCATTCTTTCAGCGCGGCTCGGGGTGTACCCTGCTTTACGGCCTTATCCAGAGCCTCGCGAGCCTCATTTTTTCGGCCTAAACGTAGCAAAACATCCACTTTCGACACAGTTAATTCTGCGTTCTTTGGGTTCAAACGTAGCGCTTCATCCCAATCAAATAGCGCAGCATCATACTGTTCCTGCCCAGTTTCGTAGGCCGCACGGGCTGCATAAGCATCGGCACTATCGGGGAACATCTGCACGCAGCGATTCAGCTCGTCTACGGCATCTGCACGACGATTCATCAGCTGTAGCACGTGCGCCAAACCAAGATGTGCCTCCAGATGTTCGGGCTGAATGGCCAAGAAAACCTCGTAATCGGCCTTAGCCATGTCGTAATGACGCAACTGGGTGTGACAGAAGGCACGGAAATAAAGTGCAGCCAGATTACGATCGTCGAGCTTTAACACCTTACTATATTCATCGGCCGCATAATCGTACTGCGAGAGGTTGATGTTGACCTCGGCCTTCTTCAATCGCAGGTCGATATTGTTGGGCTGCTTGTCTATCTGCTCAATCAGCACCGACACCGAATCGCGCCATTGCTTGGGCGTTTGCGCCCCTGCGGGGCTAAATGACGAATGAAAAATGATAAATGATAAAGCAACATTTATCAACATTCTCTTCTTAGCCCCGTCCATCAATTTATCATTCATTATTTATCATTTATCATTTAGCGCATGCGTATAAAATTCACAATCCACTCTCCTACCTCGCGCGTACCATATTTATCGCCACCCTCAACCTGAATCTCGGGGGTGCGAACGTTGGCATCGAGCGATGCGGTTACAGCCTCGCGAATCAAGCCCCCCTCCTTGGTCAGTCCGAAGTGCTCAAGCAGCATAGCGGCCGACAGAATCTGCGCTATTGGGTTGGCTAGGTTCTGACCCGCAGCCTGCGGCCAAGAGCCGTGTACGGGCTCGAAAAGTGGCGTATGCTCGCCCAGCGACGATGATGGCTGCAAACCCATTGAGCCAGTGATGCAACTTGTCTCGTCGGTCAGTATGTCGCCGAAGGTATTCTCGGTAACGATCACGTCGAAGAATCGAGGCTCGGTGAGCACGCGCATCGAGGCATTGTCGATAAACATATAATCGGTAGTAACCTCGGGATACTGCGATTCCATCTCCTTGGCAATCTGGCGCCACAGGCGACTCGAAGCCAGCACGTTGGCCTTGTCTACAACCGTCAGATGCTTTTTGCGGGTCATCGCCATCTCGAAGCCTACTTTAAGAATTCTTTCAACTTCAGGGCGGGTATAGATATTGGTATCATAAGCCTTATCATTGTCCTGATATTTCGCACCAAAATACATACCACCGGTGAGCTCGCGGATGACTACGAAGTCGGCTCCGCGCAGCAGTTCTTCCTTCAGCGGTGACTTGTGCAGCAGGCAGTCGAAGGTTGCTACAGGACGTACGTTGGCAAACAAGCCCAACTTCTTGCGCATAGCCAGCAGACCTGTCTCAGGACGAATCTTGGCGGTAGGATCGTTGTCGAACTTCAGCGAGCCAACGGCAGCAAACAGCACAGCATCGGCCTGCATGCACACCTCGTGGGTGCTGTCGGGATAAGGATCGCCCACCTCTTCGATGGCGTGAGCACCGCAGATGGCTGGGGTGTAAGTAAACTCGTGGCCGAATTTAGCTGCTACAGCATCGAGCACAGCCACACCTTGTTTCATGATCTCAGGGCCTATTCCGTCGCCCTCAAGTATTGCAATGTTTAATTTCATATCTTTATATTTTTATTGCCGTAGATTTCAATTATTACTATAACTCATCAACTTTTTCGTTTTCAATAATGTTCAGCATCTTGAATGTTGCCTTGATGGCAGCTTCAGTCTGGTCGGCATCCAGTCCGCGGGTGCGGAGAATCTTGCCGTTGTCGTTCCAGGTAATTACGGTCTGCACCAACGCATCGGTACGTCCGCCTGGCGGAATGGTAACGGCGTAGTTCTGCAGCACGGGGAACGAGCGATCCAGATACTTCTTATAGATGTAGCGCAGCGACTTCACAAAGGCGTCGTACTGACCGTCGCCGGTTGCGCTGGCTTCGTACTCCTTGCCGTTAATCTCTACCTTGACGTTGGCACCCGGCTTCAGTCCGTAAGCCGTTGATACTACGTAACTTACCAGTTTCACCTTATCCTCGGGCGCGTCATGTTTCAGCACGTCGCTCACGATGAATGGCAGGTCTTCCTGCGTCACAATCTCCTTCTTATCGCCCAGCTCGGTGATGCGCTGCGTAACGCGGCGCGTCTGTTCAGGCGTTAGCTCAAGCCCCAGTTCCTCCAGGTTCTTGGCTATGTTGGCCTTGCCGCTATTTTTGCCCAGCGCGTACTCACGGCGACGACCGAATCGCTCGGGCACTAGGGCGTTACAGTACAGGTTATCTTTCTTGTCGCCATCGGCATGCACGCCAGCCACCTGGGTAAACACGTTGTCGCCGATAATCGGCTGATTAGGCGCCACCGCAATGCCGCTGTAGCTCTCGACGAGTCGCGAAATATCGTTCAACTTATCCTCGCGGATGTTGGTGCGGGCGTTGAACTGGTCTTTCAGAATCACCTGAACGCTCGACAGCGGCGCATTGCCGCAGCGCTCGCCCAGTCCGTTCACGGTTACGTGCAGACCTTTGGCACCACTCAGCACGGCAGCCAACGAGTTCGACACAGCCAAATCGTAATCGTTGTGGGCGTGGAAGTCGAAGTGCGTGTCAGAATAGCGCTTCAGCATCTTGCGGAAGTACTCGATGCACTGCAGCGGGTTCATAATACCCAGCGTGTCGGGAAGCATAAAGCGGCGGATGCCCACATCGCAAAGCGCGTCCATCAGCTGGTAGACGTAGTTGGGCGACTCCTTCATGCCGTTGCTCCAGTCCTCCAGATACAGGTTGACGGTGATGCCCTTTGAGCGGGCATACTTCACCTCGCGCACGATATCCTCTATATGTTCCTCGGGCGACTTCTGCAGCTGGTGAGTGCAGTGTTTCAGCGAGCCCTTGGCCAGCAGATTCAGCGTGCGGCAGCCACACTCGGCAGCCCAGTCAACGCTCTTTCCGCCGTCGATAAAGCCCAGCACCTCTACCCTCTCCAGTTTGTCGATTTTCTCGGCATATCGGCATATCATGGTCACCGCCTCGCGCTCGCCTTCGGATACTCGCGCCGAAGCCACCTCGATGCGATCCACGTTCAGATCGTTGAGCAGCATGCGGGCGATGATCAGCTTCTCGTGAGGCAGAAACGACACGCCGCTGGTCTGTTCGCCATCGCGCAGCGTAGAGTCCATAATCTCAACGAAGGGCTGAATGCGCTTGTACTTGTTTACTTGTTCGCTTGTTCCCATAATTCTGTTTTCTGTTTGTTCTGCACCAGGAAGTCGATGTCGTCGAGTCCCTGCATCAAGCAGTGTTTCTTGTATCCGTTGATGTCGAAGTGCTCGCTGCTTCCGGTAGCCTTGTTGGTCACCGTCTGATTCGGAAGGTCGACCTCCACCTCCATCTTCGGATTCTTGGCGATGCTATCGAAGAGCTCCGCCAGGAATGCCTCGCTCACCACCACGGGCAGCACAAAGTTGTTCAGTTCGTTGTTCTTGTGGATATCGGCAAAGAACGAGCTGATAACCACGCGGAATCCGTAGCCAGCGATGGCCCAGGCAGCGTGCTCACGGCTCGAGCCCGAACCGAAGTTCTTGCCTGCCACAAGGATGCAGCCCGAATACTCAGGATTGTTCAGCACAAAGTCCTTGTTCAGCGTGCCGTCGGCATTGTATCGCCAGTCGCGAAACAGGTTGTCGCCAAAGAACTTCTCCTCGCGGGTTGTTGCCTTGAGGAATCGGGCGGGTATAATCTGGTCGGTGTCCACATTCTCCAGCGGAAGTGGCACGCAAGTGGATGTTATGATGTTGAATTTCTGTTTCATAATAGTTCTCTTGGATCGGTTATTACTCCTGTTACAGCAGCGGCAGCGGCGGTTAGGGGCGATGCCAGGATGGTGCGGGCACCGGGGCCCTGGCGACCCTCGAAGTTGCGGTTCGAGGTGCTAACACTCAACTTGCCAGCAGGGATCTTATCATCGTTCATCGCCAAGCAAGCCGAGCATCCGGGCTGACGAATCTCGAAGCCAGCCTCAACCAACACTTTGTCGAGCCCCTCCTCGCGAATCTGCTTATCCACAGCCCACGAGCCAGGCACCAGCCAAGCCACAACGTCATCAGCCTTCTTGCGATCTTTTACTATCGATGCAAACGCACGGAAATCCTCTATTCGGCCATTGGTACAAGCACCCAGGAACACATAATCCACCTTGGTGCCCAGCAACTTCTGTCCCACTTTGAACCCCATGTAATTGAGTGCTTTGAGGTTTGAGGTTTGAGATTGGAGATTTGTCGGTATCGCTTCTGTAATACCGATACCCATGCCGGGGTTAGTGCCATAGGTGATGCGGGGCTCGATATCAGAGGCATCGAATGTCAACTCCTTATCGAACACGGCATCATCGCCGCTCTTCAGCGTCTTCCAGTAAGCCATAGCCTTATCCCACGCCTCACCCTTAGGTGCAAATTCGCGCCCCTTCAGGTACTCGAATGTCGTCTCATCAGGAGCTATGAAACCGCCTCGCGCACCCATCTCTATCGAGAGGTTACACAGCGTCAATCGGCCCTCCATCGAGAGCGACTCAACGGTTGAGCCAGCATACTCTATGAAATAGCCCGTAGCGCCGCTGGTGGTAATCTGCGCCATCAGATACAGCGCCACATCCTTTGCCGTAACGCCCTTACCCAGCTGGCCATTGATGGTGATTTGCATCGACTTGGGCTTCTGCTGCAGAATGCATTGTGAGGCCATCACCATCTCTACCTCGCTGGTGCCGATGCCGAAAGCCACAGCACCCATCGCGCCATGCGTAGAGGTGTGCGAGTCGCCACAAACAATCGTCATGCCGGGCAGACTCAGACCCTTCTCAGGACCTACCACATGGATAATACCATTATCTTTCGACATCATGCCATAGTGCGTCAGTCCGAATTCGGCGGCATTCTTGGCCAACGTGTCAACCTGCTTCTTCGATACAGGATCCTCTATGGGTTTATCCTGATCGTGCGTTGGCGTATTATGGTCGGGCATGCAGTAAATCTGCTGAGGGCGGAAGCATTTCAATCCGCGAGCCCTCATGCCGTCGAACGCCTGAGGCGAAGTCACCTCGTGGCAGTACAGGCGGTCGATGTAGAGCTGGGTTGGTCCGTCCTCTACCTGCTGCACCACATGCTTATCCCAAATTTTATCAAATAATGTGTTCATTCTTCGTCTTTCTTAAATTTGTTTATACAATCGATATACGCTTCAACCGATGCGGTAACGATATCGGTGTTGGCACCGAATCCGTAGTACAGACTGCCGTCGTACTCCACCTGCATGTGTACCTTACCCACATCGTCGCTTCCCTTCGAGATAGCCTGAATGGTGAATTCCTTCAGCGTCATCTGCTTCATAATAATCTTCTTCAGCGCCTTGATGGCAGCATCCACAGGACCGTTTCCGCTGGCAGCAGCCTCAAACTTCTGTCCGCTGATGTCGAGTCCGATAGAGGCCACGCTCTTAACGCCCTTACCAGTAGTAACCTGCAGGAAGTCGAGTCTAACTGCGTGAGTATCAGCAGTATCGGCGCCTGCCAGCATCAATGCATCGGCATCGCTCACCTCCTTCTTCTGGTCGGCCAGAGCCAAGAATTTCTCATATACCTTGTCGAGTTTCTCTTCCGTAAGATCCACGCCGTTCACGTGCAGACGATGCTTCAGAGCGGCACGACCCGAGCGGGCGGTCAGTACGATGCTGTTATCATCGATACCCACATCTTTCGGGTCCATAATCTCGTAAGTGTGTACATTCTTCAGCACGCCATCCTGATGTATGCCGCTTGAGTGCGCAAAGGCATTGCGACCAACCACCGCCTTGTTAGGCTGAACCGGCATGTTCATCAGGCTCGACACCATACGGCTGGTTGGATAAATCTTGGTGGTATTGATGTTGGTCTCGATGCCCAGCTGCTTGTGGCACTTCAGTATCATCGCAATCTCCTCGAGCGATGTGTTTCCAGCGCGTTCGCCTATACCGTTGATAGTCACTTCCACTTGTCGCGCTCCTGCCATCACACCGTTAAACGTGTTGGCAGTAGCCATTCCCAAGTCGTTGTGGCAGTGGGTTGAAATGATGGCGCGATCGATATTATCAACGTGCTCCTTCAGGTACTTGATCTTATCGAAATACTCCTGTGGCAAGCAGTATCCTGTGGTATCGGGGATATTTACAACCGTTGCTCCAGCCTTGATCACAGCCTCTACCACACGGGCCAGATACTCGTTATCGGTACGTCCGGCATCCTCGCAGTAGAATTCCACATCATCTACAAACCTCTTGGCATACTTGGTGGCAGCCACGGCGCGCTCCAGAATCTCCTCGCGGGTAGAATTGAACTTAAACTGGATGTGCTCGTCGCTGGTGCCGATACCAGTGTGGATACGCTTGTGCTTGGCATACTGCAGCGCCTCGAAGGCCACGTCGATATCGCGCTCTACAGCTCGAGTCAGCGCACAGATAACCGGCCAGGTTACGGCTTTCGAAATCTCAATCACACTGTTAAAGTCGCCTGGACTTGAAATAGGGAATCCTGCTTCGATTACGTCCACGCCCAACTGCTCAAGCGCCTTAGCCACCTGAATCTTCTCTACGGTGTTCAACTGGCATCCGGGCACCTGTTCGCCGTCGCGGAGCGTTGTGTCGAAAATAAACAATCTGTCACTCATCTTTGTCTTTTATTTAAATTTGTTTGTATATCCAACGAAAAGAGCCCTTCACACTCGGAAGTGAGAAAGGCTCGTATTTAATCTTTAATGTATAATCTTAAATGCTACATCTACATGCACCTCAATCACTTCCGCCTGCCCCATGCAGTCGAATAATAATTAGGCCGTTAAGTAGATTCAGACTTTTCATTCTTGAACTCAATTTTAATTTCGGCTGCAAAATTAATCTTTTTCATCGGAATAAACAAACAAATCGTAACTTTTTTTATTAAAAAACTGTCATTTTATAACTTTTCGCCATTTTTAATGGCATAAATCAATATCAATTCTTCATACACATATTTAATTTTATAGTGATTTTGGTTGCAAATATAAGAAAATTCTTTGTATCTTTGCATCCGAAAAGTAGTAAATAAATGAAAAAGGTATTAATATCTATTATATCACCCCTGCTGCTATTGTCGGCATCAACATATTTTCTGCCCCAACCCGCACACCAAGGCTTGCAGCTTAGCGCCGCCATCAGGAAAACGATACCCGCCCACGCTGATACCCTGACAAAGGACACACTACCCGCAGGTCTCGACGATGAATTCAAGTATTACTTCGACCGTCACAACGTGATGGACGAGGGCTATGAGATGGTTGCCGCCTTTGCCAACGGCAAGCGACTCACCATCGAGCCCGCCCGCCGACTCACCGTTTGGAACGTAGGCACCTGGCGCGGTCGCACCCACGAGGGCACGGCTCTGGCTGTAGATTCAGCAGGCTTCACCATTGTTGGTACCTTCGATGCCGATACTATCAAGACGGGATTGCGCATCGACACGCTGGGCACGTATCTTGGCGACTTCCGCGGCACCACACCTCACGGTCACGGCGCTTACATCTCAGCCGACAGCTATTTCGAAGGTCACTGGGTTGAGAACGCGCGCAATGGATTCGGCATCCAGTTGCTTACTCCCGCTAGCGATGATGCCCGACTGCAGGTTGGCGAGTGGAAGAAAGGCCGATTCTGGGGCGAGCGTATGAAGTACACCTCCGAGCGCATATATGGCATCGACATCGCCCGCTATCAGCACGGCAAGGGGCGCCACAAGTTCCCCATCAACTGGAAGCAGCTTGGCATCAACTACCTTGGGCGCAAAACCCACAAGAATGTTCACGGCACGGCCGATTATCCCGTATCGTTCATCTTCATCAAGAGCACCGAGGGCGTCAGCATAACCAACAAGTATTATGCCGACGACTATGCCCAGGCACGCAAGCACCACATCCCCATCGGCGCTTATCATTTCTTCTCGCTCAAGAGTTCGGGTGCGGCTCAGGCACAGCACTTCATCAAGAACACCAAGTTCCAGAAGGGCGACCTGCCTCCAGTGCTCGATGTGGAGCCCAGCGATGCACAGATAGCAGCAGCTGGCGGTCCCGAGAAGATGTTCCAGCAGATTCGCGTTTGGCTCCGCATGGTCAAGGCCCGTTGCGGTGTTTCACCTATCTTATATATAAACCAGATGTTCATCAATAAGTACTTTTCGCTGGTGCCCGACATCAAGCGCGACTATGATGTGTGGATAGCCCGCTACGGCGAGTATAAGCCCGATGTACGTCTGGCCTTCTGGCAACTTTGCTCTGATGGCCGCGTAAAAGGCATCACGGGCGATGTAGATATCAATGTGTTTAACGGCTACAAGAGTCAGTTCGACGACTTTGTCGCCAAAAAGAGTATAAAATGAAAACGATACTGATTTTGGTTGGCAAGACCACCGACAAGCACTTCCAGGCAGGCATTAACGACTATGTTGAGCGCATAGGCCACTATATGCCCTTCGAGTTGTTCACCATCCCCGAACTCAAAAACACCAAGAGCCTGAGTGAGGAGCAACAGAAACAGGCCGAGGGCGAACTGATATTGAAGCAGATTCAGCCTAGCGATACCGTTGTGCTGCTCGATGAGCACGGCAAGGAGTTTCGTAGCATCGAGTTTGCCAAGTGGTTGGAGCAGAAACGAAATACAGCCCGCCGACTGATATTCGTCGTAGGCGGACCGTATGGATTCTCGCAGGCTGTTTATTCTCGTGCCAACGAGCAGATTTCACTATCAAAAATGACCTTCTCGCATCAGATGATTCGCCTTGTGTTTACCGAACAAATCTACAGAGCTTGCACCATCATCAGGGGCGAACCATACCATCATGAATAAATAATTTACCTACGGATTATACGGATTATACGGATTATTTTTCGCAGTTAATTAAATCCGTAAAATCCGTATAATCCGTAGGCCATATAAAGATTACAGGTCGTTATAATTTTGAACGCTGAAGGTGCTGGTGCGCATATCACCAGTTTCGTAGCCGCGCTTTAGCCAACGCTTGCGCTGGTCGCTGGTGCCGTGGGTAAACGACTCGGGTGTAGCACGCCCCTGAGCCTTCTTCTGCAACCAGTCATCGCCGATAGCCTTAGCCAGCTCTAATCCCTTCTCCAGGTCGCCATATTCCATCGAATGGTTCATCGCGTCCTCGTAGTGAGCCCAAACACCAGCATAGTAGTCGGCCAGCAGCTCCAGGCGTACGCTAATCTGATTAGCTGTCACCTTATCTGTCTGATTCATAGCCGAATGCGCCTTGTTCAGCGTGCCTGTAAGATACTCAATATGGTGACCTATCTCGTGAGCTATCACGTAGGCATAGGCAAACGTGTTACCCTCTACGCCCAGCTGACGTTTCATCTGCGTAAAGAACGACAGGTCTACATACAGTTTCTGGTCGCCCGAGCAGTAGAACGGACCTACCGCAGCAGTTGCCGAACCGCAGGCCGAGTTTACCTGATTGGTAAACAGCACCAGTGTCGGATACTGATATTCGCCCCAACCATTCTCCTGGAACACCTTGGTCCACACCTCCTCTGTGCTAGCCAGAATCTTCTTGCAGTCCGAGGCCAATTCCTGTTCTTCCTCAGTAAAGTTTTCCTCGCCCACAGTCTCTGTTGGAGCCTGCATGGTTTGCTGCACAACGTTGTTCACTACATCGCCCACATTTCCACCCTGCAAGAATGTAAACAGAGCAATAATGATAATACCGCCGATACCACCGATACCAGCCTTAGCACCACCGCTCAATCCGCGGCGATCCTCAACATTCGAGCTTTCGCGTCTTCCGTCTAATCTCATAGCTTTTAGGTTTAATTTTTAATGTTTAATCTTTAATTTTTAATCTTTAATCTATATCTCATCTCACCGTCATATGAAAGCACCCTTGCTTCACCTCGTATTTGATGTAGCAGCGGCCCTGTTCGCGCATATCGCGCAGCACCTCCGATAGCACGTACTTAAGCGAATCGTTTCGCACCGCACGTCGCGCCGGACCATTAGGATTCTCAACCGTTTCAAAACGGTTGTAGCATATATCAATGGTGGTGCCATACAGATGGCACGAGTTCTCGGTAGCATTGCCATTATGTCGGCGCAACTTCACCACATCGGCCTCCGAACGAAGCACACTCGTCACAATCGGGCGATGCAAGGGAATACCCTTCACATAGAGACTATCGAAGAATGCCTGACCGATATCTTGCAGCAACACCGCCGCACGAGGCACCAGATAAGGAATGCTCGAATACAGACGATCTACGTGATAATAAGGATTCGCGCCCACGTACACCAGTTCGTTCTTACGTCGTTCGGCATCCTCGCGATCCTTCACGCGCTTTACGCCCCATTTCAAGGCAGCCTGTAGTTGCACCGCCTGGGTATCAGGGAAGCACTCTTTGAAGCTGGGAACGCTCAGGATTTTATGGGGGTGAGAGGTGAGAGGTGAGAGGTGAGAGATATGTTGTGAGGATTCAATCTTCTCCTCACTCACCTCTAGCTTCTCACTTCTGTTTTCTGCCACCTGCGGAAAGCACAATCTCACCCCCGCAAGTACCAGAACCACGGCTGTAAAACCTATCAAATATCTTTTTTTTGAGAGTTTCATTTATTTTTTCTGTTTTGCGTTGCAAAGATACAAATTATTTTTGTAACTTTGTGCCCAAATTTAAAAAACTTCAGCATTTGATAGAGAAACATATCGTATTAGAAGACATTGACCCCGTGATTTTCTATGGGGTTGGCAACGGGCACTTGCAGATGATTCGCTCGCTATTTCCTAAACTGCGCATCATGGCTCGCGACAATGTGATACGCGTGCTTGGCGACGAAGAGCAGATGGCTGCATTCGAGGAGAGCGCCGAAAAACTGCGCGCACACGTGCTCCGCTTCAACTCACTCGGCGACGAGGACATCCTTGACATTATTAAAGGTAAGCGCACGCGCGATGTAGTGCCCGACGACGTAGTATGCTATTCTATGTCGGGGCGCCCCATCAAGGCGCGCACCCCTAATCAGCAGCGTCTTATCGAGGCCTACAACCAGAACGACATGGTGTTTGCCGTTGGCCCTGCTGGTACGGGTAAAACCTACCTGTCTATCGCCCTTGCCGTCAAGGCACTCAAGGACAAGACCGCCAAGAAGATCATCCTCTCGCGCCCAGCTGTCGAAGCTGGCGAGAAACTAGGATTCCTGCCAGGCGATATGAAGGAGAAGATAGACCCCTATCTGCAGCCACTCTACGATGCACTCGAGGACATGCTGCCACAGGTCAAGCTGCAGGACATGATGGAGAAACACATCATCCAGATAGCTCCGCTGGCATTTATGCGCGGTCGCACCCTGAGCGATGCAGTAGTCATCCTCGACGAGGCCCAGAACACTACCCCCGCCCAGATACGCATGTTCCTCACACGTATGGGCTGGAACACCAAGATGATCATCACGGGCGACATGACCCAGATAGACCTGCCCCACTCGCAGAAGAGTGGACTCATCGAGGCCCTGCACATATTAAATAATGTAGAGGGCATCGGCATCGTCAATCTCGATCGTGCCGACATCGTTCGCCACAAGCTCGTCACCCGCATCGTCAACGCCTACGAGGAATTCGACAAGGAGATGAAAGGCGAAATCGTCAAATCGTGAAATAGTCAAATAGTCAAATATAAAGATGAAAGCATTAACAAAGACGGACTTTAAGTTCGAAGGACAGAAGAGCGTTTATCACGGCAAGGTTCGTGACGTTTACAACATCAACGACGATCTGATGGTAATGGTTGCCACCGACCGTATTTCGGCATTCGACGTAGTACTGCCCAAGGGAATCCCCTTCAAGGGTCAGGTGCTCAACCAGATTGCCGCCAAATTCCTTGATGCCACTACCGACATCTGCCCTAACTGGAAGCTGGCTACTCCCGATCCTATGGTAACCGTAGGTCTCAAATGCGAGGGCTTCCGCGTAGAGATGATCATCCGCTCAATCCTCACAGGTTCAGCATGGCGCGAGTACAAGAACGGTTGTCGCGAGCTCTGTGGCGTAAAACTGCCCGATGGCATGAAGGAGAACGAGCGTTTCCCCGAGCCCATCATCACCCCAACCACTAAGGCCGATGAGGGTCACGACATGAACATCTCTAAGGAAGAGATCATCGCTCAGGGCATCGTTTCGGCCGAGGATTACGCCATCATGGAGGACTACACCCGCAAGATCTTTGCTCGCGGACAAGAGATCGCCGCCAAGCGCGGACTCATCCTCGTCGACACCAAGTACGAGTTTGGTAAGCGCGATGGTAAGGTTTACCTCATCGACGAGATCCACACCCCAGATTCAAGCCGCTACTTCTATGCCGAGGGCTACGAGGAGAAGTTGGCCAAGGGCGAGCCCCAGCGCCAGCTGTCGAAGGAGTTTGTACGCCAGTGGCTCATCGAGCACGACTTTATGAACGAGCCCGGACAGACCATGCCCGAGATTACCGACGAGTATGCCGAGAGCGTATCTGATCGCTACATCGAGCTCTACGAGCACATCGTAGGCGAGAAGTTTGAGCGCGAGCAGAGCGAGGGCGACATCGCCGAGCGCATCGAGAAGAACGTAAGCAGTTGGTTATCGGCTTTTAAGAGCCGATAATAGAGGTGAGAGGTGAGAAGCTAGAGGTGAGAGATATGTACGAGCAAGAGAAGATAAAGCCATACGGCGACGGCGAGAAGGCCTCGCAGGTAGAGCAGATGTTCGATAACATCGCCCCTACCTACGATAAGCTCAACCACCGTCTGTCGTGGGATATCGACAAGGGTTGGCGTCGCAAAGCCATCAAGCAGCTGGCGCCCTTCCACCCCCAGTCGCTGCTCGACATTGCTACAGGCACAGGCGATTTCGCCATACTCTCAGCCCAGATGCTGAAGCCCCAGCGCCTTGTGGGTACCGACATCAGCGAGGGTATGATGCAGATAGGCCGACAGAAGGTGGCCGCCTTAGGACTGCAGGATGTAGTGACTTTCGAGAAAGAGGACTGTCTACACCTATCTTATAATAGCGACACCTTCGACGCCGTTACCGCAGCTTTCGGCATTCGCAACTTTGCCGATCTCGATGCAGGCTTGCGCGAGATGTACCGTGTGCTCAAGCCCGGTGGTCATCTCAGCATCGTAGAGCTTACCTCGCCCGTAAGTTTCCCAATGAAGCAGCTGTTCCGCATCTATTCGCACACGGTTCTGCCCGTCTACGGCCGTCTCATCTCGCGCGACACCAGCGCCTACTCATACCTCACCAAGACCATCGAGGCGTTCCCACAGGGCGAGCGCATGGTGGACATCTTGATGAAGGCAGGCTTTGCCGAAGCCTCGTTCCGCCGACTCACGTTCGGCATTTGCACGATGTATTTCGCAACTAAATAATTATAAAAAAATGGACAAGTACGGACTTATTGGCTACCCTCTGGGCCACTCGTTCTCCATCAGCTACTTCAATCAGAGGTTTGCCGATGAAGGCATCAATGCCACCTACGAGAACTTCGAGATTCCATCAATCGACGAGTTGCCCGAGATCATTGCTCGCAACCCCGAGTTGCGCGGTCTTAACGTCACTATTCCTTATAAGGAAAAGGTCATTCCATTCCTCGACAGCATCTCGCCCGAGGCTCGCGCCATCGGAGCCGTCAACGTCATCCGCGTGGTTCATCAGAAGAACAAAACCCTGCTCAAGGGCTACAACAGCGACGTCATCGGTTTCACCCAGAGTATCGAGTCGATGCTCGATCCCAAGTGGCACAAAAAAGCGCTTATCTTGGGCACAGGCGGCGCATCAAAGGCCATCAACTATGGCTTGAAGTCATTAGGCATAGAGCCCGTATTTGTAAGCCGTTACGAGCGTCCTGATACCATCCAGTATCAGAGCATTACGCCCGAAGTAGTTCGCGAGTACAACGTGATAGTAAACTGCACCCCTATGGGCATGTATCCACATACCGACGAGTGCCCACAGCTGCCCTACGAGGCCATGGACCAGCACACCATTCTCTACGACCTGATTTACAACCCCGACCAGACATTGTTTATGCGCAATGGTGCGAAATACGGTGCCGAGGTTAAGAACGGTCTTGAGATGCTTCTGCTGCAAGCCTTCGCCAGCTGGGAGTTCTGGCACGAACGTTAAAGCGCATTCGCTAAATGATGAATGATAAATGATAAATGACAAATAAGCATATGGACAACAGATATATGATGCGAGGCGTGAGTGCCGCCAAAGAAGATGTGCACAACGCTATCAAAAACATTGACAAGGGAATCTTCCCACAGGCTTTCTGTAAGATCATCCCCGACATTCTGGGCGGCGACCCTGAGTATTGTAACATCATGCATGCCGATGGCGCTGGCACCAAGTCGGCCCTCGCATATATGTATTGGAAGGAGACTGGCGACCTCTCTGTATGGAAAGGTATCGCTCAGGATGCCATCGTGATGAATACCGACGACCTGCTCTGCGTGGGCGCCGTAGATAACATCCTCGTTTCTTCTACCATCGGTCGTAACAAGATGCTCATCCCAGGCGAGGTTATCTCTGCCGTTATCAATGGCACCGACGAGCTGCTCGCTGAGCTCCGCGAGATGGGTATCGGCATCTACCCCACAGGTGGTGAGACAGCCGACGTGGGCGACCTGGTTCGTACAATCATCGTCGACAGCACCGTTACCTGCCGCATGAAGCGTTCTGACGTCATCGACAATGCCAACATCCGCCCAGGCGATGTCATCGTAGGTTTGTCGTCAACTGGCCAAGCCACTTACGAGAAGCGATACAACGGCGGTATGGGCTCTAACGGACTCACCTCAGCCCGCCACGATGTGTTTGCCAAGTATCTGGCCGAGGATTATCCTGAGAGCTACGACCACGCCGTGCCTTACGACCTTGTTTACAGCGGCAAGTATAAGCTCACCGATAAGGTTGAAGGTTCGCCCGTTGATGCCGGACAACTCGTCCTCTCGCCCACCCGCACCTATGCACCTGTAATCAAGAAGCTGTTAGACCAGCTCCGTCCCGAGATTCACGGTATGGTACATTGCACCGGTGGTGCACAGACCAAGGTACTCCACTTTGTTAGCGACAACTGCCGCGTTATCAAAGATAACATGTTCCCCGTTCCCCCACTCTTCCACGCCATCCACGAGTGCTCAGGCACCGATTGGCGCGAGATGTATCAGGTGTTCAACATGGGTCACCGTATGGAGATCTACGTTCGCCCCGAGGTGGCCGAGCAGGTCATCGCCATCAGCAAGAGCTTCAACATCGATGCCCAGATTGTTGGTCACATCGAAGAAGGCCCAAAAAGCCTCACCATCAAGTCAGAGTTTGGCGAGTTCAATTACTAAGATACTCAAAGAGAGGTTCAGCAGTGAACCTCTCTTTTTCTTTTATTACTGTTCTGTAAACTTACTTCCGTTCCAAACCAGCGTTTTCTTCACTACCTTGTGCGTTTTGGGCCAATACGTAGTCTTAATGATGTTCTTGCCCGAGCGTGGCAGCTCGTAAGCCACATCACCGCCATCGCCGCTTCCGTACTGCACTTCGAATCCTGGCGACTCTACAAATGTCATCTTCTTGGTGGCATTGTTGTAGCGGTAGAATATCAGCCCGTCAAATTGTCCATGACTCGGATTGCCGTTTTCGTAGCATTGCACATTGTAGGCCAATAGCTTATGCTTCTGGTCAGCCTCGTTCCAGTAGCACAGGTCCACTCTTACCACGTTCACGCTCCCGCCGTACTCCGACTTATACTCATAGCAAACGTAGCCGTTTTTCGTGTCGATGGTCAGCGTACTGCCCTCTCCTAATTTTTGGCCCTTGTGGTGCTGTTTCCAGGCAGCTTCTAGGCCAAAAAACGATTCGTCGGCACACTCTTCCTCTTCAGCAGCCTGCTTGTCGTGATCGTTGATAAGCGCCCACACAAAGTCGCTGATGGTAGGTTTAGCCCCTTGGAACTTCACCGTAACGGTGTTCTGTGCCGCCATTGCCATAGCGCAGCAGAAAAACATGATTGAAAAAACAGTTCTTTTCATAATTCTTAATTGTTAATTAGTTGCTTTAGGTTCTTATTTCGGTTGCAAATTTACAAAAAAAATTCAATCACGCGTTAATAAACAATATTTTTCTGCGATTTTCTTTTGGCCGCACCGCAAAATGAACCCAAATGGCCCTATACCGATTACGCTCGATGAGCAGTTCATCAAACTCCTGCTTACTCTCGTCAGCATAATCCATTAATATTACTGCATATCTCAGCGCCTGTTCCATACCGCTCACCCTTATATCACACGCGCAGCCCGTCATGTGATTGCTATTCGCATTCCCATGAATCGCCCTATTTAGTTGTGGGCTGATGTCTATCTGGTTATTCACGGGCAATACGTTTTTAGTTATCTGATGCAAAGATAAGCATTATTTCTATAATTACAATGTAACTACCTTATTTTTTTCTGCATTTAACGCAATTTTCTTCTTAACACACAAATAAATAGTAGAGATTTTTATGAAATCCCCACCAAAGTGTATGAAATGAATAAAAACACGCCGTACCACCGTACCACCGTACCACCGTACCACGACGGATTTGAAAAGAGGGGGCAAAGGGGGAATTATATTATAAATATTATATTAAGTATTATATATATTATAATATATATAATACTTAAAGTATAAAGTCAACATTTTGAGCGAAAATTGATTTTACGTGACGGTACGGTGGTACGGTGGTACGGCGTCAGGAGAAGTAACTTCACGGACCATGAAATTACGTTTATTTTGCTTAAAAATTACGGCTCAATTGCCTTAAAGTGGTAGACCAATTTTCTTAACATCATTTAACTAAAAGAATTGGTAATATATTTTTTAGGTATAAATTATTGTTGTACCTTTGCATCGTCAATCAGAAACAAACGCGCGTGGATTATGAGAGACAAATAACTTTAGTAATTAACCCATTAAAAACATTAACAAATTATGGCAAAGATTTTTTATCTGTTGAAGCAGAACAAGGTAGCTAGTTCTAAGATTTATGGTAAGTGGTTCGCCCAGGGCAAGACCATCGAGACTCTGAACACCCGTAAGATGGCTAACCACATTGCAGAGCACGGCTCTATCTACACACCTGACGTGGTGTTCGGTGTGCTGGAGAAGTTCCGCAGCTGTCTGCTCGAGATGCTCCTGGAGAGCAAGCGAGTAAAGATTGATGGTCTGGGTATATTCTTCA
>NZ_CAMJFM010000022.1 GCF_946404925.1 uncultured Prevotella sp.
CCGATGGTACTGCAATGCAATGCGGGAGAGTAGGAAGCCGCCGTCTTTTTTTAAAGAAAAGCCTCGAGGATACAATATCTTCGGGGCTTTTTCGTTTATATCTATGTATGCAATGGACAGATAGAATTCGTCAAACCAAGATTTTGTTGGTTATAGCAGCTATAATCATAGCTGTTACCTCGTTATTAGTATCCCATTTCCTGGTTAAAGATCTTTCAAACGAGGAGCGTAAGAAGATGGAGGTATGGGCTCAGGCACTTCATACCCTTAACCATGCCGATGAGAATACTGATCTCTCGCTTGTTCTTGATGTGATGCAAGGTAATACCACTATCCCTGTTATTGTGTTGAATGATAAAGGTGGCATAGATGATTACCGTAACATAGAGGATACGCTGCATCTTCAGCAGTATGCCAAGCGTATGCTTCAGGCTGGCGATACCATCGTTATTGGTTCACAGATTGTTTGTTACGATGAGTCGGTTCTGCTTAAGCGATTGTCACAATATCCTTATTGGCAGTTAGGTGTAGTCATGATCTTTGTTGTTGTGGCTATCTTCGCCTTACTGTCATCTAAGAAGGCCGAGCAGAATAAAGTTTGGGTAGGATTGTCAAAGGAAACTGCACATCAACTTGGCACACCTATATCTAGTCTGATGGCTTGGGTGGAAATATTGAAGGAGAATCATCCTGATGACGACCTTATTCCAGAGATGGATAAGGATGTTAGACGCCTGGAGCGTATTGCTGAGCGATTCTCAAAGATAGGTTCGCTGCCAGAGCCTAAGGCAGGCTCAATGAACGAGGTGATGGAACATGTGGTGGAGTATATGCGCCGACGTGTGTCAAATAAAGTTGATATTATTTGTCAACTTTCCGATCATGATGTGATTGTAAACATGAATGCATCACTCTTTGAGTGGGTCATAGAGAATCTATGTAAGAATGCCGTTGATGCGATGGAGGGTTGCGGTAAGATTACTATGTTGCTTATCGATGACGATAGTCGTGTGGCTATCGAGGTAAGTGATACGGGTAAGGGTATTCGCAAAAAGGACATTAAGAACGTATTTACCCCCGGTTTCACAACCAAACAACGAGGTTGGGGATTGGGCCTTTCGCTAGCTCGTCGCATCGTTGAAGATTATCATAAAGGCCGGATTTTCGTCAAGTCGTCTGAACTCGGAAAAGGTACAACTTTCCGCGTAGAATTGCACAAATAACCCCCTGTTTGTGTAATATAAGCGGCTGTAAGTCAATGATTTTGCATTAAAATGATAAAAAATTAAAATAACCGTTCCTTAATTGGAAAAAAGTTTGTAACTTTGCACCCCAAATAGCGCGCGAACCGAACTCAGAAGAGCTTGCTTTTATGATGAGGTGAAGCCGCTATTCACCGAAAGTAAATGTGGTAAATGAATAGTTTAGAGTTGTTGAAGATAGATCTGAAGGGGTTGGTTGACGAGGAGACATCCTTGGCTTTCGATCTCGACGATACCTACTTCGAAGCTCTTGACGGTGCCGAGGTGAAGAAGGGTTCTTTGCACGTGTCGGTGTCTATACGCAAGGCAACCGGCTTTTTTGAGCTCAACTTTCATACCACAGGCACAGTCGTTGTACCATGCGACCGTTGTCTTGACGACATGGACCAGCCGGTGGAAACCAGCAACCGTCTGATCGTTAAGCTCGGAAGCGAATACTCAGAGGAAGATGACATCATCGTAGTGCCCGAGGACGAAGGAATACTCGACACATCGTGGATCATCTATGAGTTTGTGGCATTGGTTATACCCATCAGGCATGTGCATGCACCCGGCAAGTGCAACCCTGCCATGACGAAAGCTCTGGAAGAGCTGTCAGCTGACCGAAGCAGCGATGAGGAGTCCAGCCAAGCTGTAGACCCCCGATGGGAAAAGTTGAAGAATTTAAAAATGTAACAATTAAAAAATTTATAGAATTATGGCACATCCTAAAAGAAGACAATCAAAGACTCGTACACTCAAGCGTCGTACTCATGACAAGGCAGTAGCTCCCACACTGGCAGTATGTCCTAACTGTGGTGCATATTATGTTTATCACACAGTATGCCCAACTTGCGGATACTATCGTGGTAAGGTAGCTATCAAGATTGAGGAAAGCGTAGCTGAGTAAAATGGGTAAAATCAATGCGATAATCACTGGTGTAGGCGGCTACGTGCCCGACTATATTCTGAACAACGATGAGTTGTCTCGTATGGTCGACACCAACGATGAGTGGATAATGACGCGCGTTGGTATCAAGGAGCGTCACATTCTTACGGAGGAAGGTCTCGGCACCAGCTACATGGCTCGTAAAGCAGCCAAGCAGCTGATGCAGAAGACCGGAGCCGATCCCGATTCTATTGACGCACTCATCGTCACCACCTCTACAGCTGATTATAAGTTCCCTTCCACAGCATCTATCGTGCTGGGCAAACTCGGACTGAAGAATGCATTCGCATTCGACTTCTGGGGTGCCTGCTGTGGATTCCTCTACACACTCGACGTGGCAGCTACGATGATTCAGAGCGGACGCTACAAGAAGATCATCGTGATCGGTGCCGATAAGATGTCGTCGGTTGTCGACTACAAGGACCGTCAGACCTGTCCTCTATTCGGAGATGGTGCTGCTGCGGTTATGCTCGAGGCTACCGAGGAGCAGAACATCGGCGTGATGGACTCTTATTTCCGCACAGATGGTAAGGGACTTCCGTTCCTGCATCTTAAGGCTGGAGGTTCTGTCTGCCCACCGTCGCACTTCACTGTCGATCATCGTCTGCACTACCTCTATCAGGAGGGTCGTACCGTGTTCCGCTATGCGGTTACCAACATGAGTAACGACTGCGCACTGATAGCCGAGCGCAACGGCTTGAACAAGGACAATATCAACTGGATTGTTCCTCATCAGGCCAACATGCGTATCATCGAGGCTGTGGCTAAGCGCCTTGAGGTTCCTATGGAACAGGTGATGGTTAACATTGAACACTTCGGTAACACGAGTGCTGCAACGATACCTCTTGCTATCTGGGAATACGAAAGTAAGTTG
This sequence comes from uncultured Prevotella sp., assembly GCF_946404925.1. Taxonomy (GTDB): domain Bacteria; phylum Bacteroidota; class Bacteroidia; order Bacteroidales; family Bacteroidaceae; genus Prevotella. The sequence goes on from NZ_CAMJFM010000022.1 coordinate 3,065, forward strand.
AAGAAGGGCGACAACATGATCCTCACCGCCTTTGGTGCCGGATTTGTTCATGGAGCTTCTTATTACAAGTGGGCCTATGATGGCAGTAAGTAGAGAAAAGTGAATAATGAATAGTGAATAATGCATAAAGCAGGATTCGTAAATATTGTTGGAAATCCCAACGTAGGCAAAAGTACGCTCATGAACCAGCTGGTTGGTGAGCGTATTTCAATTGCCACCTTTAAGGCTCAGACCACCCGTCATCGCATCATGGGTATCGTTAATACACCCGAGATGCAGATCGTATTCTCGGATACTCCGGGTGTGCTCAAGCCCAACTACAAACTACAGGAGTCTATGTTGGCGTTCTCCGAGTCGGCTCTGCAGGATGCCGATGTGCTGCTCTACGTTACCGATGTAGTAGAGAACCCCGAGAAGAACATGGACTTTCTTGAGAAAGTGCAGAAGCTCGACCTGCCGGTCATACTGCTCATCAACAAGATTGATGAGCTGCAGGCCAACTCCCAGCAATCGCTCAATGCAATTGTTGAGAAATGGCACGCTTTACTGCCCAAGGCAGAGATTCTGCCTATCAGCGCCAAGAACAAGTTTGGCGTAGATATTCTGCTGAAGCGTATCCAGGAACTTCTGCCCGAGAGCCCGGCCTATTTCGATAAGGACCAGCTCACCGATAAACCCGCACGATTCTTCGTGTCTGAGATTATCCGCGAAAAGATACTGCTGTACTACGATAAGGAGATACCTTATAGCGTAGAGGTGGCAGTAGAGCGATTCAAGGAGGACGATAAGCACATCCACATCAATGCCATAATCTACGTGGAGCGTGACTCTCAGAAGGGTATCATCATCGGCCATCAGGGTGTAGCCCTCAAGAAGGTGAGCACCGAGGCCCGCAAATCGCTCGAAAAGTTCTTCGCCAAGCCCATCTTCCTCGAAATCTTCGTCAAGGTTGATAAAGACTGGCGATCATCTGAAAGAGAACTAAACCACTTCGGTTACAACCCGGAGTAAGTTTTTTGGCACGGATTAACGCGGCTTTTTAAAAAATACGCGACTATTTGTGCGTTAAGTTTTAGTTAAAAAAGGTAGGATGAAATCCGTGTCTTTAATTTATTAAAGCCGTGTTAATCCGTGCCTATAAAATAAAGAATATATGGGAAATTTAGTAGCAATCGTAGGGCGACCCAATGTGGGTAAATCAACGCTCTTTAACCGACTGACAAAATCCCGTCAGGCTATTGTCAGCGACGAGGCCGGTACCACCCGCGACCGCCAGTATGGCAAGTGCGAATGGAACGGCAAGGAGTTCTCGGTCGTCGATACCGGCGGCTGGGTTGTCAACAGCGATGATGTATTCGAGGAGGAGATCCGTAAGCAGGTGATTATTGCCACCGAGGAAGCCGATCTAGTACTCTTCCTCTGCGATATAAATAATGGTGTCACCGGCTGGGATATGGACGTAGCGCAGATTCTGCGCCGCGCCAAACTGCCTGTAGTACTGGTGGCTAACAAGGCCGACGACGGCAAGGACCTCTACGATCAATACGAGTTCTACAAGCTTGGTCTCGGCGATCCATATCCTATCAGTGCTGCCACTGGTAGCGGTACGGGCGACCTGCTCGACAAGGTGCTTGAGATGTTGCCCGAGAAGACCAAGGACGAGCTCGAAGAGGGTATCCCCCGTTTCGCCGTTGTTGGTCGTCCTAACGCAGGTAAATCAAGTATCATCAACGCCTTTATTGGCGAAGATCGTAACATTGTAACCGATATCGCCGGTACCACCCGCGATTCAATCTACACCCGTTACGATAAGTTCGGATTTGACTTCTATCTGGTCGACACCGCCGGTATTCGTCGTAAGAACAAGGTTACCGAGGACCTCGAGTTCTATTCAGTGATGCGTTCTATCCGTGCCATCGAGAATAGCGATGTCTGCATCCTGATGCTCGATGCTACCCGTGGTATCGAGGCCCAGGATATGAACATCTTCCAGTTGATTCAGAAGAACAACAAGTCGTTGGTGGTTGTAGTTAATAAGTGGGATCTTGTTGAGGACAAGTCGCAGGAGGTTATCAAGACCTTCGAGAATGCCATTCGCAACCGTATGGCTCCGTTTGTCGACTTCCCCATCATCTTTGCATCGGCCCTCACCAAGCAGCGCATCTTCAAGGTGCTCGAAACCGCTAAGCAGGTATACCTTAACCGCAAGGTTAAGATTGGAACCTCTAAGCTCAACGAGGTGATGCTGCCATTGATCGAGGCTTTCCCACCACCATCAATCAAGGGTAAGTATATCAAGATTAAGTATGTGGCTCAGGTGCCCGACACGCAGATTCCTACCTTCGTGTTCTATGCCAACCTGCCCCAGTACGTCAAAGAGCCTTACAAGCGCTTCCTCGAGAACAAGATTCGCGAGAACTGGACGCTTACTGGTAGCCCCATTAATGTATTTATCCGCCAGAAGTAATGCGTAAGCTGATATCTATAGTTGTGCTGGTTATAGTGGCTGCTTGCAGCACCCCTACTAAGGAGGAACTTGCCTCATTAGCAGCTAAGGGCTATTACCAGCACCTGATAGATGGCGATTACGATCACTTTCTTGAGGGCCGCGTGATGGCCGATAGCCTGCCCGATGATTACCGCTCGCAGCTGATTGACGGCTACGCTCAGTTTCTGGCTCAGCAGCAGAAAGCTCGTGGCGGCATTAACGAGGTTCGCGTCTCGCGAGCCTTTACCGATAGCACGCAACAATACACCAGTGTACTTTTGATGCTCTGTTACGGCGATTCTACCACCGAGGAGGTGGTTGTGCCGATGGTAGAGCACAATGGCCGCTGGATGATGAAATAATTTAAAATTGAATAAAATGAAAAAGATTATTTTGCTGATAGCAGCCGCTTGGACTATGAACGTGGCCCAGGCGCAGGATAGCACAGCCGTAACCCCAGCTGCTTCAAGTTTCAACCTTGGTTCATGGATGAAGCAGAATCAGATTTTCCAGAACCTCGACCTGTCAGTTACCGCCGGTACCACCGGTATTGGTATCGATGTGGCCTCAAAGATCGGTGATTACGTACAGCTTCGTGCTGGTTACGAGTTCATGCCTCGTTTCTCAATGAGCATCTTCTTCCCTATAGAGGTAGGTGGTCAGCCTGCAAAGCTTTATGATGAAGATGGTAACCGCATAGAGTCACGTTTTGATCGCCTGTCGAAGGCATTGACTCAGGTGACTGGATATGAAGTGCAAGACGAAGTAGAGATGATAGGTAAGCCCACCGTCAACAATTTCAAGTTTTTGGTTGATGTGTTTCCATTTAAGCAGAATAGGCATTGGCATTTTACGGCGGGATTCTACTGGGGCCCCTCTCAGTTCGCTTATGCCGAGAATTCTACTCAGGCAATGATGTCGCTCCTGGCTGTTGGTATGTATAACCAGTTACATTATAAGATTACCAATAATCTCGCTGTTTACGATGGTGCTACTCCCGACATTTTAAAGGAAAAGAAGGCTGTTTTTGAGGAGTATGGTCGTATGGGCTTCCCGCTTGGTCAGTATACACATGATGTATACGGCTATTATCCTCGTACCGAATATGGTAAATATGGTAAGGTTATTCATGAGGCTGGCGAGTATGGCTTGCTGCATTCTAAAGGTGATACTTACATGATGGAGCCTGATGTTGATGGAATGGTCAAGGTATCGGCTCGGTCTAATCCTTTCAAGCCATATCTGGGTTTTGGTTATGGTGGCCGTTTGCTTAAGAACCGTGACGATTGGCATGTATCATTCGATGCCGGTGCCATGTTCTGGGGTGGAACTCCAGATTTGATAACTCATGATGGTACAAACCTGACGCAGGATATTGAGAATGCAAGTGGTAAGGTAGGCGATTGGATCGATTTGCTCGGTGGCATTAAGGTCTATCCAGTACTCAGTGTTCGCTTCACCAAGACTCTTTTCTAATGATTTGCAAAGTAACTAGAGAACAATTGCTATCTAGTTAGTTTTCAATTGAAAAGTACTTAGAAAACAAAAGCTATGCTTTCGTATCATGAAAGCATAGCTTTTATATAGTAAAAGCATAGGTTTTGTACTCCGAAACCTATGCCTTTGCTGGTATATTACTTGATAACTATTTTTTTACCGTCCTTGATATATACGCCTGGGCGTAAAGCTTGATTTGCGTTTACAGGAACGCCTGATAGAGTATATGTGCCCTTTGTGGCCTTTGACTGGGCGTCAGCCTCTATATCCTTGATGCCTGTATAATCTTCGCGGCTCACAAGCTTATAATCGCCTGAAAGGCCTGTGGCATTATACAGGTATGCTGTATTTTTTGGTATATAGTACTTACTCATGTCTTTTGTGAGGGAAGAATTGTCGGTGGTAAACACTAATTCACCAGCATTGTTCAGCGCCAGTACTCGCATAGTACTTTTTTCAAATTTCACGTTCTTTTCGTGTTCATAGGTAAAACTGCAGAACAATGTACCACAAAGTTTGTTGTCGCTAGGAGCTGTGGTTGTGGCTACAACTGGCGTTATCTGGTTCTTCGACGCATCATTGGTGCTGCACTTGATAATCATAGGAGTCATTGCAGGTTTGATGTCGTCGGTGATTTTTTTCAATTGGAAAGCCCCTTCTTTAAATCCATCTACGTAAAAAACTTCTACATTAGATGATGCAACTGTGAATGGGAATGAAGCATAGAATGTGCCATACCATCCGTCAGAGGTTTGAAGGGTTGGAGTAAAGCCAATGTAATTGTTGGTCGTATTGATTGGCTTGATGCGCCAATACATATTTTCTCCTTCACCATAGTCAGCTACGCTGCTATAGTCTTTAGAACTTGTTACATCGTATAATGATTTGCTAACTCCTTTAGCACTTGCAGAGATGGTGTATACATCTTCATCAATGTGATCCAGTGCCACGTAGGCCTGTCCGCCTGTGATTGCATGTACGCTAATGCCCTGTGCCTCTAGGTCGTATTTCGTACCTACTTTATTAATATATAAGATCGAAGCAGGGTCGCTTTTGATATTGTCGAAACCACGCCATGTGGTGATGTTAGCCATATCTACAGTAGTAGCTGACATATCAATACCACCAACGATATCATCGGTAATGGTGATGTAGCGTTCAGAGCCATTGTTCTGAATGCGGTAATATCCGTCGCCTGTTATTTGGGCTATTGAGGGAATTGAAATTAATGCCAGGATAGCTGTTATAATCTTTTTCATTTCGTTATCCTTATTTGTTTAAGAAAAGCCCAGCCCCATTGTGGGACTGGGCTTGGGTTTATCATTTGTAATTGTTGATTACTCAGCGATTACGATAGATACACGGTTGCTGTCGTTGTCAGCGAATGGCTGAACACGTGCACCCTTGCTGTCGTAGCTGATGCGGCTAGCAGAGATACCTGCCTTCTTCAGAGCCTTAACAACAACGTCAGCACGACCAGCGGCCAGGCGATCGTTGATGCGGTCGTTACCTGTACCAGCGTCAGCGTAACCAGTTACGTTAACCTTAGCCTCAGGATTAGCCTTCAGGTACTCAACAACGTCGTTAACCTTCTGCTGCTCGCTCTTGCGGATGATAGTCTTACCGATAGCGAAGAAGATATCGCGGCGGAGTGGCTCAGCAGCTGTAGCAGCTGTCTCAGCAGGTGCTGGAGCAGGAACCTCAACAATCTTCTCGACGATCTTCTCTACGTAGCGAATCTCTGGCTCTGGAGCAGGGATGAAACGTGTAGAGTAGGTCTTACCGAAGTTGTACTTAACACCAGCGAATGCATTGAAGTACCAATCCCAGTTCTTAGCCTTCTTTGAGTTGTACTTATCGTTCAGAGTGTTAGCGCTCAGCTCGAGGTTAACGCTCCACTTGTCGTTGATCTTGAAGTCACCGATCAGACCGAACTGCCCCATCAGGCGCAGCTTAGTGCCGTCCCAAAGATAAGCCAGAGGCTCAACACCTGTCAGAGCGAGGTCAGTCTTAATCTGCTGGTTAGCAGTAGCAGCCTCGTCGTTCTTCCAAGCAATATTCAGACCGATACCAGCAAATGCGCTGAGGTTGAATACACGGTTAGGATTGAAACCTGCGATGAGGTTAGAGAGATTCAGAGTAGCATCTACTGTAGGAGCTACATAGTTCCACTTCCAGCCATACTCCTTGTTGGCCCAAGGCATGCCCTGACCATCGTACTTGCTACCACCTTTGCTCTGCCATGCGTTCAGGGCGAGACGAGCACCCCAAAGCTGAGTGAACTGACGGCCGATAGCAGCCTGAACATTGTATGACAACAGATCACCGAAACCACGCTCACCGAGAGTGTACTGTGCACCCAGAGGCTGCACCTGTACATACCAGTGTGGCTCGAAGACGTATTCAGTCGTGCCCTTCTGCTCCTGAGCAGATGCAGTAAGACCAGCTACCAGCATCAGGCAAGACAATATTGCTTTCTTCATTTTCATATTCTGTTTAAATCGTTTTAAAATCCAAAAATGTTAATTACTCTACAGTGATGTCGTAAACCTTGATGATATGACGACCTGTGAAGTCCATAGCGTCGTAAACGATCTTGGTGTCGCCAGCCTGGAGGTTCAGCTTAACAGCGCTGAAGTCGTTATCACCCTTGGTGAGCAACTTAGCGTCAGCCTTTCTTGCCTTGCCATCCTTGTCAATTACAGCGATATACTTCTTGAATGCAGGAGCTGCAATCTCGTAAGTAAGAGTTGTAGGAACGAATGTGTACTCACCAGCCTTGTAAGAACCTGTAGTGCGGCAGATACCATTCTCTGTGTCAACGAGCAGGATTGGCTCAAGAGCGCGAGAGATACCACCGTTGTTTACGAAGTTGATAGCACGGTTGATGTAGCTCTCCAGATAATCTGTTGCGCGGTCAACCAGCTTGTCAGTCTTGCTTGTAGCGCTCTTAGCCTTGTTGATGTACTTCTGAGCCTCAGCAATCAGATTGTTAATCTCTGTGGTAGGAATACCCTTATTAACGGCAGTCTGAAGACTTGTGATTGCACCGCTGAAATCAGGATTGATTGTAACATTACCGCCATCGTACCAAGTGTCATCTGCCTGAGCAGCTGTAGAAGGCTGTACGCCTGCAGGAGCAACACCGTCGAGCTGTATCTTGTCTACTACATATGTATCAAAGCCAGCAATATTATCATAATCAACACCCTTCAGGTGATAATACATCTTTACAGTCTTATTATAGTCGAGTGAAACACCAGTCAGGTCAATTGTTTTAATCTCGATATTAATCTTAGAGTTCAGGCTTGTCAGAGCATTGTTGATTCTCTTTGTTACTTTGAATACAGCATTGTCAATGCGATCGAGGCTGATGTTAGGAAGATAGTCACCCTCTGCCTTACCGAAGTTGAATGACAGTGGCTTGTAAGCTGTAGCAGCCAGAGAGTAGTCAGAGATAACGTTACGTGTACCAACGTTGTTGTCCTTCCACTCAGCCTTCAGAGCCAGTGCAGGCAGTGCAGGAATCTTAGAGTTGAGCAGGTTTGCAACGGCCTGAGCCATCTCCTTCAGAACAACCTTGCTAGCAGCCTTAGCTGTAGAAGCAGTCTCCTTAGCCTCAGCCTTTGTAGCGTCGCTAGGAATGTTTACAGTCTTAGCAGCATTGATGATATTCTTTACATTCTCCTTAAGAGCAGAGAAGTCGATGATCTTTGTAGGATCGATAGCGTCAGCCTTAGTCATGTCGTATGTAGCGTCAGCCTCGAACAGAGTAACCTTTGAGTCACCACGTGTTGTACCCCATGTAAGAACCTTCTCTGAAGCCTTAACATTGTCGAGAGTAACAAGCTCCTCGTCGTTGTTGCTTGTTGTTAGAGACAGAGCAACAGTGTTGTTCAGAACGTTTGCGCGAATGTTTGAAGGATTAACTGTGAAGTAAACCTTGCCAGCGTTGTTCTCTTTGTTGTTGATGATACCCTTCTCCCACTCGTATGGAGTAATGCCCTCAGCGATGTAGTTAGCATCCAGCTTGTTGCCGTTGATGTCAGCAGTTGTAGATGTTGGGAATGAACCAGTTGTAGTAACAGCCTTACCGAAAGCAGCACCTATGAACTGAACGTTCAGACCTGGGAAAATCTTGCTGTTAGCCAGCAGAGATGTAGATGTGGCGTTTACGTTAACGCTTGTGATCAAGTTCTTGAAGTCCTCAGTGAGCTTGTTGATAGCATCAGTTACTGAATCAAGACGCTCGTTGATTCTCTTAAGACCTGTCTTCTCGTCGTTGATAGCATCGTTGATAGCATCAACACCAGTCTCAGGATCATTAACCTTAGTCATCAGGTCAGCAACATTCTTGTTAATACCAGACTTACCATCCTCACCATAGAGAGTGTTAAGCACGCCCTTGAAATCCTCGTTCTCAGCAAGGTACTTTTTAAGTGTATCGGGGAACTCAGCTGACTTCAAGAAGTCCTGCTCATTCTCGGCGTAGTTTTTAACCCACTCCTCTGTAGCATACTTCTTGCCCTCTACCCAGTTCTGAAGATCGGTCTTCAGGGCAGCATCTGCATTCTGATATGCAGTTGTCAAAGCACTGTTCAGAGCGTTGTCTGCAGCAATGTAAGCGTTTGTCAGATCGGTACCCTGCTTCTGGAGCTGAGCAATCAGATCAGTCTTTACATCCTCATCATTGTCCTTACAAGAAACGAATGATGTCACAGTAGCAGCCAAAAGTGCTACCATCAGGAAACCATTGATAATTTTCTTTTTCATTGAACTAAAAATTATAATTAAACAAATAAATAAAACAATATATCGTACGTTAATTTATATAAATCGCTGACAAAAGTAGGAAATATATCTGAAACTTGCAAGAAAATTTAGGTTTTTTTTTCAAAAAACCGCAAATTTCTGCTTAAATACTATATACGTGGTAGTATTTTCGTTTATAGCCATTGTTTTAATGTTATTAAAAGTAATAGTGCGCCTGACAGGACTCGAACCTGCACGTCGTAAACACTAGATCCTAAGTCTAGCGCGTCTACCAATTCCGCCACAGGCGCTTAGCGGGTGCAAAGATACGGATAATTTTCCAAAAAACCTACGGATTGCTAATCTTTTTTTGTTTTACCTACGGATTTTACGGATTATACGGATTAATTATTCTATGCAGGATGTTGTTGGGAAATTTAAATCCGTAAAATCCGTATAATCCGTAGGCCATATTATTTTAATAATTCGCGGGCGAACTCGATGATGGTATCGCGGCCGCGGAGGAAATCGGCGTCGGTTAGGGCGACGTGATAATCGGGGGCGATGCCGAACTCGGTCTGGTTGCGGTCACGGTCGTAGGTGGGGCAGGCTGAGAAACGAACTGTCCAGCCGTTGGGCAGGGTGGCTGTGAACGGCATACCGCTACCGCCGCCAGTTTGGTCGCCCACTTGTTCTACCAGCGGCATACACTTCATATACTGTGTCAGTTCGTTAGCGGCACTAAACACCTCGCGGTTGGTGAGCAGCACCACGGGCTTCTGCCATCGTAGGTTGCTGGAGGGTTCTACATAGATCGGCTCCATACTCGAGAAGTCGTTATGCCCCTTGCCTGTCTTGTGCTGGGTATAGCCCACCAGTGTCTTCTCGTTGCAGAATCGGGCTGCCAGTTTCTCGGCATTGGTAATCAGTCCGCCGCCATTGCCGCGTATGTCGAGTATCATGCCCTGACAGAACATAAAGTGCATGATGATCTCATCGAGGTTACCTTCGCCGATAGACGAATTAAAACTGCCGCAGTATACGTAGCCGATGTTATCGTCGAGTATCTTGTATTTCAGACTGCCGGCTATGCGGTAGTCGGTGCCTAAGTAGCGGCGCTGCAGAGTGTCGCTGAAGTTGCTCGGGTAGTCCTCGTGCCAGCTCCAGTAGCGGCCGTAGTCGAAGGCGGTGCTTAGGTTTACGTGTCCGTCGCGCAGCTCGCTCAGCATGTCGGTCAGCACTTCGAACAGTTGTTCGCGGTTTATTCCGTCCCTCGCGCGTACCTTATATATATTATATATATCATTCCAGTCTACATTCTTATAGTCGAAGAAGCAGTAGTGCTCATCAATAATCTGCCACAAGGCCTCGAAGTTGCCCTGCGCAGTATCCTCGTGCTCCACTTCGTCGACGCATCCAACGATGCTAAATGAAAAATGAAAAATGATGAATGATAAGGTTATCATTCGCCACCATCTTGCTTTATATCTTGTTTCCTTCATATAATTATCATTTCTCATTTATCATTCGTCATTCAGCGAAGCGTTTTTGTGATTCCAATCATAAAACGATTCGTGTAAACGTGTTGTTTCAGATTATTTACCTTAGCCTGTTGATAGTTGCCCAGGTAAGCCAGACGAAGGGAGAGGCGCTGGGAGAAGTGCCAGTCGATAGATGCTATCTGGCGGAAGTTGGGGGCCGAGATGAAGGTGGTGGGCACGATGTTATGATCGTAGTTGCCCTGACAGAATATCTCGTAGTACGACTGTCCGTAGTTGGGGCTGAACATTACACCCACCAGCGGCAGGTTCAGTTCGTATCGGGCGCTGAAGCGCTGACCGCCTATGCGGAAGTCGTAACCGGCTGTGGCCGATGGCATGATGTTGAGTGCTGCCCGGGCCTGACCTGGGTTGTTGCTCGATGTAAGATCGTAGATGCCACCGAAACAAACGTTGGCTGCACCGCCCACCTGCACGCGCAGATGGCTGATGGGCTGCAGATTGTAGTATCGGGCCCAATACAGATTATAGGTGGCCTCAAGATTGGTGGTGTTTCCACTGCGATCCTTGGTTTTGGAGAAATCTACTTCGTGCTCGATAGTAGTGGTCCATCGGCGCAGCGTGTCGGTGGGGGCATAATCCCTTACATATAAATAGGTGTAGCCCGTGCCGCGGAATTTCTCGGGGGTTAAGTAGGTATCAAGCACATTGCTCGGACCAAGGCCGAGCATGTGGGTTGATGTTTGGGCTTTTGCGGCAATCGCTACAAAAGCCAAACATATGATACTACTTAAAATCCTCATCATCAAAGAGATTTAGCTGACCGGTCAGTTCGTCGCGTACCTGATCTTCGCTCTTGCCGGCATCCGGATCGAGATTCTCCTCGTTTTCCTCGTCTATGTCCTCGTTGACGTCTGATGGGGCCTCGGGCACTCTTGTCGGTTCGAGTTCTTCGATGCTCTCCAGTGCGTAGGTGGTCAGTCGCTTACCTTTGGCCTTGTAGCCCTTCACGGCAATAAACTGCTCGGCATCAATCTCCTCGCTACCGCGGAAGGCATCGGCACCACCATAGGTTACCTGTAGGCGGGGGTAGGGGGTATCGGTGAGCAACAGCAGCTGCGATGCTGGATTGTCGCTCAGCCAGTTCTGCTTTTTCTTCGAGGCGTCCATCTGGAATCGCTTCAGGTACGGATAGCCCTGGTTGTCGGCATCGTAGAGCACAGCAGTCCAAACCTTATCGGTGTCATACTTCTCAATGCGCAGTATGTTGGGCTCGTAGTGGTTGTTCAGATCGAAGTTGCTCAGATAGTAGTCGCCATTCTTCAGGATAACCAGTATCTGGTCATCGTCGAAGAACTCGCCCAGCATCTGTCCGTGCTCGTCGTAGTTCAGACGGTTCACGTCGGGATCGAACCAAACCTTACGTCCGCCCAGTGTAGAGTGGCCGTGGCTCTTCAGTCCGATACGGTGAACAGCATATTTGGTGAGCAGGTTACCCTTAGAGGCGCGACCTTTGATCATCACCTCCGAGAAGTCCTTCTCGATAAATATCTTCTTAACCTTCTGCGATGGGTCGAGTGTTACCTTAATCACCTCGGCCTCGCCGTTGGGGTTGGCAGTGAAGTACATCACGCGGCTGCCGTCGGTACCTTGGGTCAGGTCGTACTCTTTGTCGCGCGTCATCGAGGTTACGTTGAATCGCTTGATGAAGCAGGCACCCTTCTTGCCATCACGGTAAACGGCATTGTAGATGGTGCGCGAGTCGTTCTTCTTGAACACGTTGACATACAGGATGTTCTTTCCCACAAACAACTTTTCAGCTATGCGCACAATCTTGTATTTTCCGTCTTTGTAGAAGATGATGACATCGTCGAGATCAGAGCAGTTACATACAAACTCGTCCTTCTTCAGTCCGGTGCCGATAAAGCCGTCGTTGCGGTTGATGTACAGCTTCTGGTTGGCCTCGGCCACCTTGGCAGAGTCGATGGTGTCGAAGTTGCGGATCTCGGTGAGACGTGGATGATCCTTGCCGTACTTATCCTTCAGGAACTGGAACCAGTTGGCTGTTACCTCTACCAGGTTGGCCAGGTCGCGGTCTATCTCCTCGATCTCAGCCTTCAGGCGTGCCATCAGCTCGTCGGCCTTGTCCTTGTTGAACTTCAGGATGCGCTGCATCTTGATTTCCAGCAGCTTCAGTATGTCGTCCTTGGTCACCTCGCGTATCATCTGTGGATAATACGGGGTGAGTCGCTCGTCGATATGTTCGCAAACGGCATCCACATTTGGTGCCTGTTCAAATTTCTTGTCCTTATAGATGCGCTCCTCAATGAAGATGCGCTCCAACGACTGGAAGTGCAACTGTTCCTGCAGCTCGCCCTTGCGGATTTCCAGCTCCTGACGGATCAGGTCCTTGGTACGGTCGACCGAGTGGCGCAGCACATCGCTTACGGTGAGGAACTGCGGTTTATTGTCCTCAATCACGCAGCAGTTGGGCGAGATGCTCACCTCACAGTCGGTAAAGGCATAGAGGGCATCGATGGTCTTATCGCTCGACACACCGGGAGCCAGATGCACCTGAATCTCCACCTCGGCAGCTGTGAGGTCTTCTACCTTACGGGCCTTGATCTTACCCTTTTCGATGGCCTTTACGATAGAGTCCTGCAGTGTCTCGGATGTCTTTGAGAATGGAATCTCGCGGATAACCAGTGTCTTCTGGTCTATCTTCTCGATCTTGGCGCGCACTTTGATAACGCCGCCGCGCTGGCCGTCGTTGTATTTGCTCACATCGATGCTTCCGCTGGTGGGGAAGTCGGGGTAGAGCGCAAACGGCTGATCATGCAGATAGCTGATGGCTGCATCGCACAACTCGCAGAAGTTATGCGGCAAAATTTTTGAGCTTAATCCTACAGCAATTCCTTCAGCACCTTGTGCCAACAGCAACGGGAACTTGACAGGGAGCGTGATAGGCTCCTTGTTTCGGCCGTCGTACGACATTTTCCAGTCTGTAGTCTTTGGGTTGAACACCGTGTCGAGTGCAAACTTGCTCAGTCGCGCCTCGATATATCGTGGTGCGGCTGCTGATGAACCGGTGAGAATGTTACCCCAGTTACCCTGTGTATCGATGAGCAGGTCTTTCTGACCTAACTGTACCAAAGCATCGCCGATACTGGCATCGCCGTGGGGGTGGAACTGCATGGTGTGTCCCACAATGTTGGCCACCTTGTTGTATCGGCCATCGTCCATTCGCTTCATCGAGTGGAGAATGCGTCGCTGCACAGGTTTCAGTCCGTCGCCAAGGTGTGGCACAGCTCGCTCCAGGATTACGTAGCTGGCGTAATCCAGGAACCAGTTCTGATACATGCCGCTAAGATGATGAACCGCTGCGGCATCAAAGCGGTTACTTGGCTTATAGTCGGTATGCTGTTCCGACTCTAATACATCTTTTGTTTCGTCGTCCATTATCAATATGGGGTTTTCAGTTTGCCTGCAAAGGTACAAAAAAATAGAGAAAAAACAAAATTTTAATTCGTTTTTTCTCTAGATTATCTGGTAGAACTATTGTCCTTACAGCTTTGCTAACTCAATAACCTTGTCGATTGCGGCTGTCAAACCTTCGGGGTTCTTACCACCGGCGCTTGCAAAGTGAGGCTGACCGCCACCGCCGCCCTGCATCAGTTTGGCAGCTTCGCGAACCAACTGACCGGCATTCAGACCGTGGTCTTTCACCATGTCGTCGCTCAGCATGACGTTAAGCATTGGTTTGCCGTCGAACACGGTTCCTACAACACAAACAAGGTGCTCAGGACAGAGCTCGCGTACCTTGAATACAAGGTCCTTGGCAGCATTTGGCATCATGTCAAACTTGGCGGTGATAACGCTTACACCATTTACGGTGCGGGCCTTGCTTACCAGCTCCTTTGACAGATTGGCTACACGTGCAGCCTGGAAAGCCTCGATCTCTTTCTTCATCGAGTCGTGCTCTTCGATATACTTAGCGATGACTCCCTGCAGATCCTTGGCATTGTTGAAGAACGAACGTATAGCGCGCATATTGTCTTCCATTGTATACAGCAGCTCCTCGCACTCCTTACCGGTCTTGGCCTCGATACGACGGATGCCGGCAGCAACACTGCTCTCAGAAATAATCTTGAAGAAACCGATGCGACCGGTGCTTGAAGCGTGGATACCACCACAGAACTCGCACGAAGGACCGAAACGAACCACGCGAACCTTATCGCCGTACTTCTCGCCGAACAGGGCGATAGCGCCAAGCTTCTTAGCCTCGTCGAATGGCACATCGCGGTGCTCGTCGATGTGGATGTCCTGACGGATCATATCATTCACCATACGCTCTACCTCGCGCAACTGCTCGTCGGTAACCTTCTCGAAGTGTGAGAAGTCGAAACGCAGGGTGTCGGGGCTTACAAACGATCCCTTCTGCTCTACGTGGTCGCCTAAGATCTGCTTCAGCGCATAGTCGAGCAGGTGGGTAGCAGTGTGGTTGGCGGCTGATGCATTGCGCTTGTCGGTATCCACGCAGGCCATGAACTGGGCTGCAGGATCCTTTGGCAGCTGCTTAACGATGTGTACGCTCTGACCATTCTCGCGCTTGGTGTCGATAATGTCGATGGTCTCGGCCTCGTTGCAGATAACACCGCAGTCGCCTACCTGACCACCCATCTCACCATAGAATGGAGTATAGTCGAGTACCAGCTCGTAGAACTCGTTCTTCTTCTGGGTTACCTTACGGTAGCGGATGATATGGCACTCGTATTCGGTATAATCGTAGCCTACAAACTGCTGCATTCCCGACTCATCGTCGCCTACCCGTAGCCTTTCGCCCTGGGCAAGTTCTACCCAGTCGCTGTTCTCAACAGCTGCAGCGTTGCGGGCACGCTCCTTCTGCTTCTGCATCTCAACATTGAACTGCTCCTCATTGACGGTGAAGCCGTTCTCACGACAAATCAGCTCTGTCAGGTCGAGAGGGAATCCGTAGGTGTCGAACAGACGGAAGGCCTGTACGCCATCAAGCTCGGTCTTACCCTCTGCCTTCAGCTGGCCCATGGCATCGTTCAGCATGCCGATACCCTTTTCGAGTGTACGCAGGAATGAATCCTCCTCCTCTTTAATCACCTTGGTAATCAGCTGCTTCTGAGCCTTCAGCTCGGGGAAGGCATCGCCCATCTCGGCAACCAGTGTTGGAACGAGCTTATGCAGGAAACCGTCCTTCTGGCCGAGGAAAGTATAGGCATAACGTACGGCACGGCGCAGGATTCGGCGAATCACATAGCCGGCCTTGGCGTTTGATGGCAGCTGACCATCGGCAATCGAGAACGATACGGCACGCAGGTGGTCGGCGCAAACGCGCATAGCCACGTTGATGTCGTCCTGCTCCTTGCTGATAGGATTAACTGTCTCCTCCTCGAAAGTATAGTATTTCAGGCCGGTAATCTGCTGCTCGGCCTTGATGATTGGCTGGAATACGTCGGTATCGTAGTTTGAGTGTTTGCCCTGCAGCATGCGAACCAGGCGCTCAAAGCCCATACCGGTATCAATTACGTTCATACTCAACTTCTCGAGACTTCCATCGGCCTTGCGGTTGAACTGCATGAATACCAGGTTCCAGATCTCGATGACCTGTGGATCGTCCTGGTTTACCAGCTCGCGACCGGTCTTACCGCTGGCTGCCTTCTGCTCGGGGGTACGAGAGTCTACATGAATCTCAGAACAAGGACCGCAGGGGCCTGTATCGCCCATCTCCCAGAAGTTATCGTGCTTGTTACCATTGATGATGTGATCCTCGGGCACGTGCTTAGCCCAGTACTTGGCAGCCTCGTCGTCGCGGGGGATGTTCTCCTCAGGCGAACCCTCGAACACTGTTACATAGAGATCCTCGGGATTCAGCTTGAGCACATCAACCAGATACTCCCAAGCCATATCGATGGCACCCTCCTTGAAGTAATCGCCGAAACTCCAGTTGCCCAGCATCTCGAACATGGTGTGGTGGTAGGTATCGTGACCAACCTCCTCCAGGTCGTTATGCTTTCCGCTAACACGCAGGCACTTCTGTGTATCCGCTCGGCGACGTGGCTCGGGGTCGCGTGTACCGAGGATAATATCTTTCCACTGGTTCATACCTGCATTCGTAAACATCAGCGTGGGGTCATCCTTGATAACCATAGGAGCTGATGGTACGATAGCGTGCTGTTTCGACTCGAAAAACTTCTTGTAAGAGTCGCGAATCTCGTTTGCTGTCATCATCTTATTTTCCTATTTGACAATTTACTATTCTACTATTTGGGGTGCAAAGGTACGAATAAACAAGCGAAATACAAAATAAAAATCCATTTTTTCTTGTCGTTCAAAAATATTTTGTATCTTTGCGGCAAAATACAAATATTATTTATGGCACTTAATCTTAACAGGAACTTTAAGACATACTACTCCATCAGAGAGGTGGCAGAGATGTTCGAGCTTAACGAGAGTACTTTGCGCTATTGGGAGCAGGAGTTTTCGTTCTTGAGGCCTAAGACCTCAGGAACAGCCAAGATACGTCAGTATCAGCAGAAAGATATCGACCAGATTAAATTAATACACAATCTGGTAAAGGTTCGTGGCTTCAAGATATCGGCTGCCCGCGAAATTCTGCAGAAGAACCGTAAGGGTGCCGAAACAACTGCCAAGGCGTTGAGTGAACTCCTTGAGATGCGTGCCGAGCTTGAAAAGCTACGAGACCATCTGGATATGTTATCATAAAAAAGAAAATCCCCGCCAACCGGCGGGGATTATTCTTTTCTATTTCTTGTGACCACCGAAGTCATTCTTGGTCTTTTCCTTGAATTCAGCACCTTCCTTCAGCATTTCCTTCACGGCACGCTCCAGCTGGGTGTCGTGTCCGTTCAGGTAGTCCTCAGGACTGTTGTAAACCACGATGTCGGGATTCAGCGGTGTGTTCTCACCGTAGTCGCCGCGAACATCGATACGGCCCACCTGTGGGATACCGAATACGATGTCGTTTACAAGTGTCTCCCACCAAACGCTGGTAGATGTACCAGCCACAGGAGCACCAATCAGCTTACCTATCTTCATGTCCTGATACTGGCGGGGGAATCCGCAGGCGTTACTGTAGTCATCCTCGCAGAGCACTACGCACGATGGCTTGTTCCACTGGGCTGATGGCTCGATGCCGAGGTACTTGCCGTGGGCCATGAAGTGAGAGTGCTGACGACCGCTAAGCAGATGACACAGGTCATCATGCAGATAACCACCACCATTGTGGCGCTCGTCTACAATCACTGCATCGCGCTCACGGTTGTCCTCGTTCAGAATCTCCTCGTAGAGCTTACGGAACTTCTCGCCGTTCATAGATGAGATATGTACATAAGCCAGCTTACCGTTTGACAGACTGTCGACCATCTTGCGGTTACGCTCCACCCAACGGTCGTAGAGCAGATTGTTGAATGCGCTCAGGGAGATGGCCTTGACGTTAACGTTACGTCCGCCGATGGTGAGACGAACCAGCTTACCGGTCTTTCCTGCCAGCAGTGGATAGAAATCGTCGCCCTTCTTGATGGGCGTACCATCGATGGCCTCAATCACGTCGCCTGCCTTGACACCTGTGTTGCGAACAGCCAGCGGGCTGCCCTTCACAATCTCGGCTATCTTCAGTCCGTCGCCCTTGTAGTTCTCGTCGAAGAACAGTCCGAGCGAAGCGGTGCGGTACTTCACGGGGCCTTGGTAGCGGGCGCCGGTGTGCGATGCATTGAGCTCGCCCAGCATCTCGGCCAACATGTCGCGGAAGTCGTATTCGTTGTTGATGTATGGCAGGAACTTCTGGTAAATCTTCTTGTATCCGGCCCAGTCAACACCATGCAGATCGGCGCGGTAGAACTTATCGTCAACCTGTCTCCAGATGTGCTCGAACAGATTCTGGCGCTCCTCGTAAGGACGATAGTTGAATGGTGCCTCGAAGTCGATGGTGGAGCGCTTGCCCTTGGCGATGTCAATCTTCTTGATGCCGCCCTTGCTCATCACAAACAGGTTCTTCTGTTTCTTGTCGGGCATCAGGTTACCCTTGCCCAGCTCCTTCAGTACCAGTTCGCTCTTGTCCTCCAGCAGGTCGTACTTCCACAGGTCGTAGCCATCGTCATAGGCTGCCTCGTAAAACAGTGTGTCGCCCTTGGCAGTCAGGAATCCGTCGCCCAGACGGGTAGAGTGGGCGGTGAGACGAACCACGCGATTGCGGGCATTCTCAAGGTCGAATGTCAGTGTGGTCTGTGCGGGATCCTTCTTGTGAGCCTCGTCGTACAGAGCCTTCTCCTCCTTGTTCATCATAAAGCGCTCGTAAGCATCGATGTCGAAGAACATGATGAAGAAATCGCTGTGATAACCGTGTCCACCGTGGTTCTTATAACCGCGGCGGTTACTCTTGAAGAGCATGGCCTTGCCGCCCAGAACCCAGTGAGGGTTGAAATCGGTATAGGCGCTGTTTGTCAGGTTGTAAGGCTTCTTCTTGCCCGATGCATCGACTAGTGCAATGTCATCGTGGTGATAACCGCCGTCGCCATAGTACGATGCCAACAGCCATTTGCTATCGGGACTCCACTCAAAGTCGATGTCGCCATCGGTATACGAGAAGAGGTTCTTGCCGTCCATCACGGTTCTGATCTGCTTTGATGCCAGGTTGATGATGCGGATGGTGCCGCGATCCTCGAAGAAAGCGAGCTCCTTGCCATCGGGACTGAATCGGGGATAGAACGATGTGCGGTTCTGCTTGGTGAGCTGCTCCTCAACCAGGTCGGTGGCGTAGGTAAACAGTTTCTCATCCTTGTTCTTGATGCTGGTGCGGTAGATGTTCCAGCAGCCGCCGCGCTCTGAGGCATAGGCGATGCTGCGACCGTCGGGCGAGAAGCTGATGTTACGCTCCAGCTCGGGTGTATCGGTGATGCGGATGGTGGTCTTGTAGTCGACTGATGATACATAAACCTCGCCATGTACAATGAAGGCAACCTCCTTGCCGCTGGGCGAAGCACAGATCTCAGAAACCCCCTTGGTATTAACCTCGCGAATCAGGTCGCGGTCGCTGCGGTCGCTCACAATACTGATGTTGACACGCTGAGGCTTGCCACCCTGGCGAACGGTGTAGATTTCGCCATCGTAACCGTAGCACAATGTACCGTCGTTAGCTGCTGTCAGGAAACGCACGGGATTGGTCTTGTGCTGTGTAATCTGCTGGTTCTGAGTGCCATCCAGACTGCGATACCATACGTTGAACGTACCGTCCTTCTCGCTCAGGTAGTAATAACCCTTGCCATCGGCGGTCCATACCGGTGTACGGTCCTCGCCTTCAAAGTCGGTCAGCTTTGTGAACTTCTTCTTGTTCTTGGTCATCAGCCAGATGTCGCGGCAGATGGCCGACTTGTGGTGCTTGCGATACATATCCTCGCTGCCCTTGATGTCGTGATAGAGCACATCGCCCGTCTTGCGGTTGATGTTCACATCGGCCATGGGGAGCGAAGTGTACATCGTTGGGCGACCGCCCTTGATGCTCACCTCGTAAAGCTGTGGAAACTTCCCAAGGCTGGGGATGATAGACTGACGACTGGGCATGTCGGCCATACTGAACAGTACGTGGTCGTTGTCGGTAAACGTCAGCACGTTTTTGTAGTGGCTGCTTGTCGTAATCTGTGTTGGTACACCACCTTTACTCGACATGATCCATACGTTGATACCTCCCTCACGATCAGAAGCGAAGGCAATCTTGCTGCCATCGGGACTCCACACTGGGCAGTAATCGTAGGCAGGATTGGAGGTGAGCTGCTTGGCTGTGCCACCGGTAACGGGCACTGTAAACAGATCGCCCTTGTATGAAAATGCAATTGTCTGTCCGTCGGGCGATATCGCACAGAATCGCATCCACAACGGACGCTCCTGGGCCGATACGGTAGCCGAAAGTAAAGTTGTTAAAACTAGTAATAGTAATTTCTTCATATAAATATAATAATGTGTAATTAGTTGCTTATTTTACTGGATTCCATCCGTCGTTGCGGGCAAAAACGGCCTGCAGTGTTATCTTTGCAGCCTCGGCTTTGCTGAGCTGGCGGCTCCATGCCACGCGCTGTTTTGTGTTGGCGCCTGCACCGCGGTTGTTGTACTCCATGTAGCGGGCGGTCTGCTCGCGCTCCTTCTGCCAGTGGTGCCAACCCTCGGGACGAATGTGACTGCCAAGTTCGCAGTTCATAAAGAGCGTATAACCGTAGTCGCGCCATGGGCGGCCCAGGTAAACCTTAGTAGCTTCGCTGTTAGCTATCAATCGGCAGTTGTTGAAAACGTAGCCGAAAGGCTGATCCTGAGGTGTTGAGGCTGCAGTGACATACGAGTTGATGAGACTCTCGATGGTGCAATCCTCGAACCAGGCGGTAGACGGACCGAAGATGAAATCGGTGGTTCCACATATGTAACAGCCCTTGAAATATAGTCGGGTGCCGGCAATACCAGTGTATACGGTGTCCTGATGCCCCACGAATCGACAGTTGATAAACACCAGTCGGTCGCCCTCGGTGTGCAGAGCCACGGCCTGCCCCAATCGGGCCGAGTTGTTCTCGATGGTGATGTTCTTGAGTGTGATGTCGTTGCCTTCTATCTTCAGCGTATAGGTGCGGAAAGTACCCATGGGCTTACCCGTTTCGGGGCGCTTGATGTTGGCATGGTCATCGTAAGTGATGATGGTCTTCTCGGCATCCTCGCCACATATCTCTATGTTCTGAACCCACGATGGGATAATCAGTTTCTCCTTGTAAGTGCCGTTTTTTACGAATATCACCTTGTGGTAATCCATAAAGGCGCGACAAACCTCGATGGCTTCGTCGATGGTACGGAACTCGCCTGTTCCATCGCGAGCCACAATAATCGTATCAGGATTATCGAAACGCGAAGCGGCTTGCACTTCGCTAAATGATGAATGATGAATGATAAATGATAAACAAATCATCATCCATCTTCTAATTGCTATACGATATTTAAATATTTTCAAACTATTCATCTTTTATCATTTAGGGCTTTGCCCGTTACATTATTTCTGAAATTTCCTTCAGGTCATGTATCTTCTTGAGATTCTCCATGATGGCGCGAACGTTATCACGGTCGTGAACGCGCATTTCGATGGTTCCCTCGAAAATACCCTCCTCGCAGGTGATGAGTATCTTGTGGATGTTGACATTCATCTGTGATGAGATGACCTGAGTTATCTCGTTGAGCATACCCAGACGGTCGATACCGCTGATGCGGATGGTGGCATCGAAGTAGAGCTTGCGGTGCATATCCCACTTGATGTCGAGAATGCGGTTGCCGTAGCTGGTCTTGAGTTTGGCGGCTACCGGACAGGCACGCTTGTGTATCTCAATCTGATTCTTGTTGTTGATATAGCCTAAGGCATCGTCGCCCGGAATGGGGTGACAGCAGCCCATGAACTTATACTGCTTGATGTTCTCTTCAGAGATGTAGACGGGCTTTTTGCGATTGAACTTGTCGGGCACCACAAACAGCTCCTGCTTGGGTGTCTCCTCTTTTTTCTTCTTGTCGCCACCAACAAACGGGATGTACTTTCGCCAACCCTTGTTGCCGTCGTCCTCCTTGTTTTTGCCGTTCAACTCGTCGACATCCTTCTCGCCCAGCAGTACAATCTTCTCGCCAAGGGCTTGGAAGAACTCGGCGCGTCCGCGGTATTCGTGGAAATCGGCCAGTTTGTCGGCCAGTGCTGTGGTGGGTTCAAACCCGTTCTTCTTCAGGAACTCGTTCAATACCTCTTCGCCCTCGCGCTGCGTCTCGCGGTTGTCGCGGCGCAGTATGGCCTGGATCTTAGCCTTGGCCTTGGCGGTGGATACAAAGTTGATCCAGCCGGCATTGACGTGCTGCGACTTTGAGGTGAGAATCTCCACCTGGTCGCCGCTCTGTAGCTTGTAGCTCAGTGGCACCAGCTTGTGGTTTACCTTGGCACCGATACAATGGCTGCCTAAGAAGGTATGGATGGAGAATGCAAAGTCGAGTGCCGTACAGCCTGCGGGCATCGTACGTATCTCGCCCTTAGGTGTAAACACGAATATCTCGCTGGCAAACAGGTTCAGCTTGATGGTGTCCAGGAAGTCCATGGCATCGGGCTGAGGGTCGTCCAGAATCTCCTTGATGGTGCGCAACCACTCGTTCAGCTCGTTCTCGTCCTCGGTATACTCCTCCTCAACGCCATCCTTGTATTTCCAGTGGGCGGCAAATCCCTGCTCGGCTATCTCGTCCATGCGGTCAGAGCGTATCTGTACCTCAATCCACTGACCCTGTTTCGACATCAGTGTTACGTGCAGAGCCTGATAACCGTTGGCCTTAGGCTGACTGAGCCAGTCTCGCAGACGGTCGGGGTGACTCTTGTATATCTTTGATATGGCCACGTAAATATTGAAGCACTCATTCACCTCTTCATCGCGGTTGTTGGGTGTAAAGATGATGCGCACAGCCAGTATGTCGTAGATCTCCTCGAACGATACGTGCTTGTTCTGCATCTTGCTCCATATAGAATAAGGTGTCTTTACGCGTTCCTTAATCTCGTACTTGATGCCCATCTGCTTCAGGGCGTCCTCGATAGGGCTTGTGAACTGCGAGAACAACTCATCACGTGCATCACTGGTTTGTTTCAGCTTGGCCTCTATCGATGCATACTCGTCGGGATGCTCAAACTTGAAGCTCAGGTTCTCAAGTTCAGTCTTGATTTTGTTCAGTCCCAAGCGGTTGGCCAGCGGTGCATATATATATAATGTCTCACCTGCAATCTTGTACTGCTTGTTGGCCGGCTGACTTTCCAGCGTTCGCATGTTGTGCAGTCGGTCGCATATCTTGATGATAATCACACGGATATCATCGCTCATGGTGAGCAGCAATTTCTTGAAGTTCTCGGCCTGTGCCGAAGCCTGTTCGCCGAAGATACCACCACTGATCTTTGTGAGTCCGTCTACAATCTGTGCTATCTTGGCACCGAAAATGTTCGAGATGTCTTCAACGGTATAGTCGGTATCCTCAACCACATCGTGCAACAGTGCGGCACAGATACTGGTAGAACCCAGTCCCACCTCGCTGCAGGCTATCTGGGCCACGGCGATGGGGTGCATGATATATGGCTCGCCCGAGAGTCGACGGACTCCCTTGTGGGCCTGACGTGCAAAGTTGAAGGCCTTAGTGATAAGGTCGACTTTCTTGCGATGACGCGACGAGATATAATCGTTCAGCAACTTCTGAAACGCCTCGTTGATCATCTGATCATCTTTTTCCTCCTGTGTTAATTGCTTCTCTTCAGCCATATTTCCTTTTTATAATCCGTTGGCTTAATTTTTTATCTTCTTCTTCTCTTTTTGCTGCTTGCTTTGCCGCGGCGCGATTTGCTGGCGGCCTTGCCACGACGGGCTGCATTGCGGCCCTTGCGGGCACTGGCTCGGCGACCGCGCTTTACTACCTTCTTTCGGAATGTTGGCACGTCGTCGTTAACATCTACTACAGCACGCTTGGTGAGCAACTCGGTGGCGCGATAGCTGTAGATAGAATCCTGCATATCGATGAAACGGCTAGTATCAGCCATGGGCAGTCTGATAGCGTATGGTTTGTTTGAACCAGGCACGATGTCGCGACGGTATTGTGGGTTCAGCGAGCGCAGCATCTCGATGTCCAGATCAAGCACGCTGGCTATCTGCTCCAGATGCACATCGCGGTTAACAACCACGGTGTCGGTCTGCAATGGCAACTTGGTGCTCATTGGGCAGATGCCGTGTTCGCAGTAATATGTCATAGCGTAATTGGCTGCGATAAAGGCGGGCACATAACCGCGGGTTTCGGCTGGCAGATAGGGGTACAGGCGCCAGTAGTCCTTCTCGCCGCCCGAGCGGTGGATGGCCTTATTGATGTTACCCGGTCCGCAGTTGTAAGCTGCAATCACCAGGTTCCAGTCGCCGAAGATGCGATACAG
This sequence comes from uncultured Prevotella sp., assembly GCF_946404925.1. Classification (GTDB taxonomy): domain Bacteria; phylum Bacteroidota; class Bacteroidia; order Bacteroidales; family Bacteroidaceae; genus Prevotella. The sequence continues at coordinate 27,300 of NZ_CAMJFM010000022.1, forward strand.
ATCGCGCAGATAACGGGCTGCGGCATATGATGCTCTCAGTGGGTCGCGACGCTCGTCAACCAGCGAGTTCACCTCCAGTCCGTACTGCTTTCCGGTGCCCAGCATAAACTGCCACAGTCCTGTGGCGCCGACACGCGACACAGCTCTTGGGTTCAGTGCACTCTCGATGACTGGCAGATACTTCAGTTCGAGTGGTACCTGATAAGCCTCGAGGGCCTCCTCGAAGATAGGTACGTAGAAGTTGGTGGCTCCCAGCATGTAGCTGACTGAGTGGCGCAGACGTCCCATGTATCGGTCGATGAATCGCTGCACAATTTCGTTGTATCCCATCTCCATCACTGTTGGCATACGGCGAAGTCGGTCGATATACTCCTCTGGGGTAAACTCGGGGTTCTGGTCCAACATCTGGCAGTCGCCCGGCATGCTCAGGTAGGTCTTCGACATATAGAGACTCATCAAACTGTCGAGATCATAGGTCATGGCCTCAGGGAACTCGATCAGCTCTGTGTTTCCCTGTTTGTCGATAACCGAAATCTCGTCTTCTATGGGTACGAACAGTGAGTCCACCTCTTCCTCGTCGTCTTCTTCCTCAGGATCTATGATCGTCTGAGCGGCGACGGGGGTGAAAAGTGAACAGTTAAAAGCAAAGAGTATCACTCCCACTTTTAGCCACTTGTTCACACCATTTACATTCTTAATATTCTTTATTCTAATCATATCCATTAATTTCATATCTCTAGCTTCTCACCTCTCACCTCTAGAATCTTACACTACATTGCACTCCTACTGCGCCATCGAGTGGGTTGTTCGAGGTGTGGGTGTCGAGTATTGTTGGCTCTATTCTCAAGCTCAGGTCCTTCGATATATCGAATACCGACAGCTCTGCATCGACGTAGGCATCAACTACCGACAGTGCGTAAACACCCACCAGCACAAAGAAACTCATGTCGCGCCAGCGGCGGTAGCGGTCCTTTCGCTTTTTAAACAGATCCTTGTAGCGATCCTTGTTCGAGTCGGTAATCTGCATTCCAAGGTGCATAAACTGGTTGTAACTCTGTGTGCCAGGATCGTTGTCGGTCAGATCCAGATAGGCCTGCGAATAGTCCTTGTACATCGTATTGTTCCAGTTCATGGCGTACAGACAACCTAAGAATCCACCGTATACCAGTGGCAGTTTCCAGTATTTTCGGTTGTATATCTGTCCGCCGCCCGGGATGACCAGCGCCAGCCACAGGGCACGTTTAGGATCCGGTCGCCACAGATTCATGTCCTTCGCAGGATTCTTTGGTATCCGGGCCGAGTCGACCAGAATCGACATCTCCTTGTTGATAGACTGTGTAAGCGAGTCGTTCTCCAATGGCTCTTGCGCCTTAGCGGCACCCGACACCAATGTTAGGAGCATGCCCGTTATCCACAGTTTGCTTATTATTCTCATTTCTGTTTTTTCTTCACTTTGTCGAACACCTGCATGATGTACTCCAGTTCGTCTTCGTTGTTGAAGTTGATACTGAATTTGCCCTTCATCTGGGGCGAGCAGGTCATCGTTACCTTTGTCTTAAACAACTCCGACAGGCGGTCTCTCAGGATGCTGTACTCCAGTGGCAGCTGCTTGGGGTCAATCAGTTTCTTAACCTCCTGCAGACTCTCGCCCTTCTTCATTCTCTGTACTATCTCTTCTATCTTGCGTACCGAGTAACCATTGCGGTGGGCATCCTTAAACAGCTTGAGCTGTGCCGATGGGCTGTCGAGCGACAGCAGAGCACGGGCGTGGCCCATGTCTATATCCCTGTTTTTCAGGGCCATCTGTATCTGTGCGGGCAGTTTCAGCAGTCGCAGGTAGTTGGTAATCGAAGCACGGCTCTTACCCAGTCGCTCCGACATTCTCTCCTGAGTCATACCTGTGGTCTCGGCCAGTCGCTGATATGCCAGGGCTATTTCGATGGCATTCAGGTCCTCGCGCTGGATGTTCTCGGCCAGAGCCATCTCCATTACATGCTCATCGCCAGTGGCCATGATGTATGCAGGCAACTCTTTCAGTCCGGCCATGTGCGATGCTCTCCAACGACGCTCACCGGCGATAATCTGGTAGTGATCGCCTTCCATCTGTCGTACGGTGATAGGCACGATGACTCCGATTTCTCGGATACTTACTGCCAGTTCCTTCAGTGCACTCTCGTCGAACTCATGTCGAGGCTGGTCGGGGTTAGGTTCTATCTGCTCTATTGGCAGCATCAGCAGGTTCGCTGTACCTTTAGTCCTAATATCGCTTGTATTAATAAGTGCATCCAGTCCAAGGCCTCTGCCCGAACCGATGTTATCCAGTCCGCGTCCCAAGACGCTACGGTCGTATTTCTTCTTAACAGCCATGGTTATTTCTTGTTCTTGTATATGATTTCCTGAGCCAGAGCCAGGTGGTTCTTGGCACCCGTCGAGTCTGCATCATACAGGATGGCGGGCAGTCCGTGGCTCGGAGCTTCTGATAGTTTTACGTTTCGCTGTATTACAGTCTTGAACACCAGTTCCTGGAAGTGGCGCTTCACCTCGTCGTAAATCTGGTTGGCCAGGCGCAGACGACTGTCGTACATCGTCAGCAGGAATCCCTCAATCTCCAGCATGGGGTTCAGTTTGTTCTTGATGATCTTGATGGTGTTCAGCAGTTTGCTGATACCCTCAAGTGCAAAGTACTCGCACTGTACCGGAATGATAACCGAGTCGGCCGCAGTCAGTGCGTTGACGGTGATGAGGCCCAGCGATGGTGAGCAGTCTATCAGTATGTAGTCGTACTCCTCGCGTATGGGGTCGAGCATGTTCTTGAGCACTTTCTCTCGGTCGCTCAGGTTCAGCATCTCTATCTCGGCACCTACCAGGTCAATATGACTTGGCACAATGTCAAGTCCGTCGATATCGGTGGTGTACACGGCTTCGTGAACGTCGGCCTTATTGATGATACATTCGTATAGCGAACAATCTATTTCCTTGATGTCGACACCCAGTCCACTCGATGCGTTGGCCTGAGGGTCGGCGTCGACTACGAGAACAGTCTTCTCCAGCGTGGCCAGCGAAGCTGCCAGGTTGATGGTTGTCGTGGTCTTACCGACACCGCCTTTTTGGTTTGCTAATGCAATAATCTTGCCCATTTTATTCGGTTCTATCTTGATAAAAATAAGAAATTTGGGCACAAAGTTACACATTTCTTATGAGAAACCACCGATTTTTAAACCTTTTTTCGTACTTTTGCACGCAAATCGTAGATATTTTATGGAAATTAAACGACCTTTATTGCTCATTTCCAATGATGACGGCTATCAGGCCAAAGGCATAAACAGCCTGATAGAAATGCTCAAGGATATAGCAGATATCATCGTCTGTGCTCCCGACGATGCCCGCAGCGGATTCTCATGTGCCTTCTCGGCAGGTATCCCCCTGCGCCTGGAGTTGCGCCGCCAAGAGGAGGGGGTAGAGGTGTGGTCGTGCAACGGCACACCTGTTGATTGTGTAAAAATGGCGCTGGCCAATATCTGTAAGCGCCTTCCTGATATGGTGATTGGTGGTATCAACCACGGCGATAATGCCTCGGTCAATACCCACTACAGCGGCACGATGGGTGTCACCATCGAGGGCTGTCTGAAGTATATCCCATCGGTAGCTTTCTCGCTTTGCGATCAGCATGCCGATGCCGATTTCGAACCGATGCGCCCCTATGTCCGACAGATTACCCAAAAGATTCTGACCGAAGGCCTGCCCAAGGGCGTTTGTCTGAACATTAACTTCCCGAAGTCGCCTGATTATCAGGGTGTTAAGGTGTGCAGGATGGCTTTCGGTACTTGGTATAACGAAACCATCAAGTGCAATCATCCCCGTGGGTACGACTATTGGTGGATGGTGGGCCACTACCGCAACGATGAGCCTGAGGCTGAGGATACCGACAACTGGGCTCTGACTCACGGCTACATCGCCATCACCCCCACCCAGATCGACGTCACCGCCTACCAGGCAATGGAGACAATAAAACAGTGGAATATTAAAGTTTAACCTACGGATTATACGGATTGTACGGATTAATTATTCGATAGCAGAAAAATCCGATAAATCCGTAAAATCCGTAGGAGATATAAAATTGAAAGAATGAAGTATTATCTGATAGTTGGTGAAGCCTCGGGCGATCTTCATGCATCACACTTGATGCGGTCGCTGAAAGAAATTGACGCCGATGCGCAGTTTCGCTTCTTCGGCGGCGATATGATGACTGCCGTTGGCGGCACCCGTGTGCGCCATTATAAGGAATTGGCCTACATGGGCTTCATTCCTGTATTATTGCACTTACCAACCATACTTCGCAATATGAAGATGTGTAAGCAGGATATTGTGCAGTGGCAGCCCGACTGTGTGATTCTGGTAGACTATCCTGGCTTTAATCTTAAGATTGCTGAGTATGTAAAATCTCATACAAACATACCCGTCTATTACTATATCTCTCCAAAGATATGGGCGTGGAAAGAGTACCGCATTAAAAACATCAAACGCGATGTGGACGAACTCTTTTCAATCCTCCCCTTCGAGGTTGATTTCTTCGAGAAGAAACATCATTATCCCATCCATTACGTCGGTAACCCCACCGCTGATGAGGTCCGGGAGTTTATGACTAATCTCTCACCTCTCACCTCTCACCCCTCACCTCTAATTATCGCCCTTCTCGCTGGATCGAGAAAACAGGAGATTAAGGATAACCTGCCGCCTATGCTTGAGGCGGTTAAGGGGTATGAAAATAATTACCAGATTGTGGTGGCTGGCGCACCGGGTATTGAGCCTGAGTATTACAATCAGTTTATGCAGGGCGTCAAGGCTGAGATTGTGTTCGGTCAGACTTACTCTCTGCTCTCAAAAGCCTATGCTGCTTTGGTTACCAGTGGCACGGCTACACTCGAGACCTGTCTGTTTGGTGTGCCCCAGGTGGTGTGCTACAAAACACCGTTGCCTAAGCTTGCCGGCTTTATCCGTCGCCATATGTTAAAGGTAAAATATGTTTCGCTTGTAAACCTTGTGGCTGGTCGTGAGGTGGTGCGCGAACTGGTGGCCGAGAGTTTCTCTGTGGCCAATATCCGTACAGAACTGGCTAAGATACTCGAAGGCGAGGCTCGTCAGCAGATGTTGGAGGGCTATCAAGAGGTATCGCGCGCGTTAGGCGACAAAAAAGCCCCTGACAATGCAGCAAGGCAGATAGTTGAAAGATTAAACGTTAAACATTAAATAAAATGAAAAAGATTGTTTTTATGGCGTTGATGGCTGTAGCAGCTCTCAGCGCAAATGCACAGAATGTGCAGGTTCATTATGACTTCGGTCGCCATTTGTATTCTGACCAGGAGAACGGTCGCCAGAGTGTTACCGTTACCCTCGAGCAGTTCAAGGCCGACCAGTGGGGTTCGTGGTACTACTTTGTTGATCTCGACTTGAGCAACAAGTTCATGGAGGGTGCTTATACCGAGATTTCGCGCGAGTTCAATATCGGCAATAAGGGTTTTGCTGCCCACGTAGAGTACGATGGCGGCTTGAATCGCTTTGGTTCGTTCCAGCAGGCTGCCCTGGTTGGTGCTGCCTATAACGGCCACACTGCCGACTTCTCTAAGACCTGGAGTGCCCAGCTGATGTACAAGCGCTACTTCAAGAGCTACGATTATACATCGGCTTACAATTCAGTACAGCTCACTGGTGTTTGGGGGCTCAACTTTGCCGACAAAAAGTGCACCTTCTCTGGTTTCATCGATCTGTGGCGTGGCGAGAAGGCCAATGGTAATGGTCAGCTGGTGATTCTCTCAGAGCCCCAGTTCTGGTACAACATCACCAACCACTTCAGTGTTGGTACTGAGGTTGAAATCAGCAATAACTTCATCTACAACACTTACGATGATAAGTCATTCTTTATCAATCCAACCCTCGCAGTTAAGTGGAACTTCTAAATAAACATTAAATCCCCGCCAGTCACGGCGGGGATTTATTATTTCACTACATATTTCTTTCTATTCCTTATATATAAGCCTTTCTGAGTGGGCTTGTTGATTTGTCGGCCATCGATGGTGTACCACTTATTGCTGGTGGTCTCGATGTCGTGGCGGCTGCCAGTTGTTTCATTCTTGATTTCAACGATGCCTGTGATGGTCTGGTTAGTTTCCTGACTGATCAGTCCGCCCGAAGCCTTTGTGGCCGATTTCGATGATGATACGCTCTTTGCCTTCACTTTGACCGAACGGATACTACCGGGTGCGCGGTCGCGTTTACCCACGCGGGTTCCGTCCCATCTGCGTGCTGCAGCCGCTTTCTTAACCAGATACAACCAGCAGTAAGTCGCATCGGTCAGTTCGTACGCTATCTCTTCCTGTCCGGAGTTCAGCTTCACGCTTGGGTTGTCGCCTATCTTCAGGTGGAACTCATAGCCTTCCTCGGCCTCCTGGTCAATCTTAATCACACCCTCACCACCTTGTACTATGAATGTCAGTCCGATAAAGTTCTCGGCATAGTCGCTGCTACCCACGGTTGTGGTGTTGTTGATAGTGGCGGTGGCTATCTTCTCCACATCCTCATCGGTCATCGGGTCAACCACGCTAATGGTGTTTGTCTCTGGGTCGTAACCCTGTCCGTCGGTTCCCTCAGGCAGTGTGTAGAAAATGTTGTTCACGTTGGCGCTCGTCAGGTCAACCGTTGCAGTCGAACCATCGGGGTTGGCCGTGGTAAAGTCGTCTGGATTCAGTGTCTCGTTTTCATCGCCGGTCAGTGGTTGCAGTGGTGGCCCCACGGTCAGTGTGTCAGCCACAATGCCCAGACTGTCTGTCATCTGTCCGCCCGTGTATTTCGCTTTCTCTGGCTTCAGTGGCTGCAGACTGAACTCGTAGCTCACACTGCTAAAGCCTGTTATGGCGCTTTCGCCGGCGGTGTTGCCTATTGTTACTGTTCCGGGGAAGTTACTATCGCAGGTAAACAGCAGTGTTCCGGTGTTTTCGCTGTTGCCTTGGTTGTTATAGAAAATCTTCTTCAGTCTGTTGTCGTTGCTCAGGTGAATCTTCAGCTCCGGTCTGCGACTCTCAATGGTCAGTCCCTCGTTCGATCCAATCACCAACAGGGTGTTCTCGTCGGGGTTGAAGATAAAGCTTGGTGTTGCTCTCTCCTTGCCCTCTTCACCTGCGCCTTCATCGCCCAGAATGTCGTCTTTATTGTCCTCGTCTGCCTCTGTCTCGCCAATCCAAACGCCATATCCCTTGGCTTTACCTCTGCTCACGGTCAGCACATATTGTGCCTCGCTGGCTTCGTGGTTTGTGTCGCCTGCCGATGCAGCCTTGATGGTTGTCTCACCAATTCCAGCCAGTGTCACTGCGCCTGCCTCGCTGATTGTCGCCACGGCGGTGTTACTGCTGGTGTATGTCACTGTCAGACTGTTGGGGTTGCTCAACTCAGGCGCAGTCCATCCGTCGCCATTCAACTCGGCTGAGGCTGTAGTGGCTGAGTAGGAGAGTCCTCCTGCCGCCTTGGCGATGCTGACGGTTGCGCTATCGGCGATGACGTCGTAATTGTCTTGCGTTACCTGATAATATACCTTGTATGTGCCCGCATCGGTATATGTGGGCGATGTTTCAAGCTCGTAGATGTCTTTCTTCGTTCCGTACATCACCTTTGCCCCCTCGGGTGCAGTAACTGTGATGCCGTGGTCCTTGCCATCATAAGTGCCGCTGTATCCCTCAGCTGTCACTGTCATACTTGCGGCGGTGATAGTGAATGTGGCCATAGCCTCTGCACTGTTGTAGTTAGTGGTTTCAGCTATTGTAGCCTTGATGGTGTGAGTACCAACGGCTGTGGGTACATCCGATGTGAATGCTTCAGCTCCCTCGGCCATGTAAGTATAGGTGACTTCGCCATTACCGGTATTGCCCGTTACGCTTGGTTCATTGGCTGTTGCCCCGTATGTCCATCCCTCGAGTGTAACCGTCGGGGTGATGCCGGCCTTGCTGATTTCTACTGTAGCACTATCTGCCACGGTGGTGTAGTTATTCATCGTAACCTGATAGTGCACCTTGTATGTTCCGGCATCGGTATATGTGGGCGATGTTTCCAGGTCGTAGGTGCCCTTTTTTGTTCCGTGCATCACCTTTGCCCCCTCGGGTGCAGTAACTGTGATTCCGTGGCCCTCGCCATCGTATGTTCCGCTGTATCCTTCGGCAGTTACGGTCATACTTGCGGCGGTGATAGTGAATGTGTTTGTTGCCTCTGCACCATTGTAGTTAGTGGTTTCGACTATTGTAGCCTTGATGGTGTGAGTACCAACGGCTGTGGGTACATCCGATGTGAATGCTTCAGCTCCCTCGGCCATGTAAGTATAGGTGACTTCGCCATTACCGGTATTGCCCGTTACGCTTGGTTCATTGGCTGTTGCCCCGTATGTCCATCCCTCGAGTGTAACCGTCGGGGTGATGCCGGCCTTGCTGATTTCTACTGTAGCACTATCTGCCACGGTGGTGTAGTTATTCATCGTAACCTGATAATGAACCATGTATGTGCCTGCATCGGTGTATGTGGGTGATTCTGTAAGATTGTATGTTCCCTTCTGGGTTCCGTACTTTACTGTAGCACCCTCAGGAGCTGTAACAGTTATTCCATGGGCCTTTTCGTCATAAGTTCCTTCATACCCATTGGCTGTAACAGTCATCGTTGCCGCAGTGATGGTGAATGTGGTTGTTGCTGTACCTGAATAAGTTCGAACTCCTGTTATTGTGACTTCTTTCTCACCAACGTTGGTACAGTCTTCATTGTAGCTTATACTGTAATCAGTGTTAGCTGTCAAATCCTTACCGCTCAGTTTTACGCTTACTATTGCAGGTTTGTGTTCCTTCCCGTCGTAAGTATAACTTGTCTCTTCCTGTGTTATCTCAGCTCCGCTTATGCTTATACGACTCTGAAAGTCTGCTGTTACCTCATAGTCGTAGTTTTCATCGTCTACCTCGAAAGTGTATGTGGTAGCAGCGCTTGGATCTGCATCTGGATTGGTTGCAGATATTATTACTATATCATCTATTTCAACTCGTGTACGCGCTTGTGCATGAGTACCGCTAAGTGTTTTAACCACCGTGATTTTTTCGGTAGTTATATAATTACCATTGGTTGGAGTCAGTGTCAGAGTAGCTATGTTTTCGCTGATGGAACCAACTATTGTACCTGCGGCAGTTTGGGTGCTGTTGTTGCCGTTAAGCTTATATGTGTATGCAAACTCCCCTTTAGCCAAGGTGGTTATACTCAGCAGCAGTGCTGCTATAATTGTTATGTATTTAGTGTAATATCTCATATCGCTATTCCTTTCCTAATTATTTCAAAACCACTTTCTTTCCGTTATTAATGTAGAGTCCCTTCTTGGTTGGTTTGTCTATCCTGTTGCCGTTCAAGTCGAACCAGATGTCCTTTGTCAATTGATCATTATCTACTGTCTGTATTCCTGTAGAACCATTATTGCTGTTTCCTATCATCAGTTTACGTGCTCCTGATGGCTTTATCGGTCTAAGATAGCATTTCCCTGCGGGGATTGTACCTGTGGCTTTAATATATGCTCCGTTGTAGAGTATGTATAGTGTGCCATTGGCTGTTATGTCATCATATGCATACTTAAGCATATTGAAACTTATGTTTTCTGGATTTTCGGTTTCAACAGTTTCCTCAGTTTTTTCTATCAATACTGGTGTATCCTTAGGAATGTAGCTAACAGCCTTTGTAATCAGAGTGTTTCCATCTATGTCAGTAATCATATAGGCTGCTATGCCTCCACTTGGTAGCATCATATCTGCATTGGCATTGTAGTATGATGCATATTTCTGTCCTTCGGCAAATGTTATGTCCTTTTCAGGATCAAACGTTGGATTGCTGATGGTGAATGTGGTTGTGGCCTCTCCGCTGTTGTAGTTTGTGGTCTCGGCTATTGTTGCCTTGATGGTGTGTGTACCAACTGCAACAGGCATTGTTTCAGAGAATGTCTCCTCACCTTCGGCCTTATAAGTATAAGTAACTGTTCCGTTGCCGGTGTTACCTGTAATACTTGGTGTATTGGCCGTAGCTCCGTATGTCCACCCCTCAAGTGTAACCGTTGGGCTGATGTCAGCCTTGTTTATCACTACGGTGGCGCTATCTGCTATGGTGGTGTAGTTATCCATCGTTACCTGATAGTGAACCATGTATGTGCCTGCATCGGTGTATGTGGGTGATTCCGTAAGGTTGTATGTTCCCTTCTGGGTTCCGTACTTTACTGTAGCACTCTCAGGAGCTGTAACAGTTATTCCATGTGGCTTTTCGTCATAAGTTCCTTCATACCCATTGGCAGTAACAGTCATCGTTGCCGCTGTTATGTTGAATGTGGTTGTGGCCTCTCCGCTGTTGTAGTTTGTGGTCTCGGCTATTGTTGCCTTGATGGTGTGTGTACCAACTGCAACAGGCATTGTTTCAGAGAATGTCTCCTCACCTTCGGCCTTATAAGTATAAGTAACTGTTCCGTTGCCGGTGTTACCTGTAATACTTGGTGTATTGGCCGTAGCTCCGTATGTCCACCCCTCAAGTGTAACCGTTGGGCTGATGTCAGCCTTGTTTATCACTACGGTGGCGCTATCTGCTATGGTGGTGTAGTTATCCATCGTTACCTGATAGTGAACCATATATGTGCCTGCATCAGTGTATGTGGGTGATTCCGTAAGGTTATATGTTCCCTTCTGGGTTCCATACTTTACTGTAGCACTCTCAGGAGCTGTAACTGTTATTCCATGGGGCTTTTCGTCATAAGTTCCTTCATACCCATTGGCTGTAACAGTCATCGTTGCCGCAGTGATGTTGAATGTACCTGTAGCAGTTCCGCTGTAGTTGCCTTTGAAGGTTACTGTAGCTGTGTATTCTCCTACGTTCGTACATCCAT
>NZ_CAMJFM010000023.1 GCF_946404925.1 uncultured Prevotella sp.
GCGGGTGCAAAGGTACGGCAAATTTTTGAATCCTCCAAACTTTTTCCAAAAAAAAATCCCAAAAATATGAAAGTTTTCGGGAATGTTGACATTTTCTGTATTACACCTTATTAATATATATTACTCAAATATCTCTTCTATGTCATTTTCGTCTCCAGTTTCACCTAAAGAATCTCCGCCTAAAGGACACGGATTAAACCCTGGTGGAAGATCAAAAACAGCATCCTCACTATACCCCAGTTTGGCATCTTTATATACTTGCTGCATGTATAATGCAAATATTGGCAGTGCTCCTGAAGCACCCTGACCCATCGCCATAGAGTTGAAGTGAATATCACGATCATCGCCTCCAACCCAACAAGCATTGACAAGATTTGGAGTTAGACCAACAAACCATGCATCGCTATTATTATTAGTGGTACCCGTCTTACCAGCCAACTGTCCTTTCAGGTTATACTTGAAGCGCAGACGACTTGCAGTACCACCATCAACAACATTGCGAAGCATATAAATCATCTTATGAGCACTTTCCTCACTGATCACCTCATTCATACGAGGTTGGAACTGAGCAATGACATTTCCTTCATTATCCTCGATTCTTGTAACAAACATACAAGCAGCACGAATTCCATGATTTACGAATGCAGTATACGCGCTGGCCATCTCTCCTACGCTGATATCACATGGTCCGAGACAGAGCGCCATCGAAGGATGAATATCTGGATTGCGGATACCATATTCATGCAGAAGATCAACAAACGCCTGAGGATTAAGCTTACTCATCAAATAAGCCGAAATCCAGTTGTTTGACTGCTGAAGACCCCATTTAAGGGTAACCATTTCACCATATCTGGCGCGACTACCATTACGTGGAGTCCATGACTGGCCAGCCACAACGTAAGTCTGCTGAACATTAGGCGCTTCATCGCATGGCGAGAAACCATTCTCCATTGCGAGCGAATATAGATATGGTTTAATAGTAGAACCAACCTGACGTCGACCTTCCATCACCATGTCATAAGCGAAGTGCTCATAATTCAACCCACCCACATAAGCCTTAACATGACCATTCTGCGGACACATACTTACAAAGCCCGTACGGAGGAACGATTTGTAATATTTTATCGAATCAAGTGGAGTCATCGTTGTATCCACCTCACCATGATAGGTAAAGACAGACATTCTGGTCTTTGTGCGGAACGACTTCTGGATTTCTTCCTCTGAAGCGCCCATCTCTTTGAGCACACGATATCGCTCACACTGACGAATTGAACGATTCAAAATCTGCTCCACCTGGCTCTTCGACAGATGCGAAGAATAAGGTGCATTAGCCTTAGAGGCCATTTCCTTATCGAAAGCAGGCTGAAGGAATTTTACCACATGTGCATAAGCAGCCTGTTCAGCATACTCTTGCATACGAGAATCGATAGTAGTATATACCTTCAGTCCATCAGTATAGATGTTATAATAGTTACCATCACGCTTCTTGTTTTTGTTGCACCAACCGAACAAAGGATCTGATTCCCAGTTAATTGAGTCATTGATAAACTTTGCCATATTCCACGAAGGATAGTTGGAGCGAATAGGTTTCTTAGCCGTCATATACTGGCGGAGATACTCACGGAAATAAACTGCAAGACCTTCTTTATGATCAGCTACATGGAACTTCAATGTAAGTGGTTCAGCGCTGTATTTTTCGTATTCAGCATCTGTAAGATAGCCAGCTTTTACCATCTGAGCCAGAACCACATTACGACGATCGCGACTGCGCTCAGGATTACGAACAGGATTGAAGTATGATGGGTTCTTACATAGTCCCACAAGAGTTGCCGACTCCGTAACACTCAAATCTTTTGGCTCCTTACTGAAATATACATTTGCTGCAGTTTTAATACCAACAGCATTATGCAGGAAGTCAAAATAATTCAGATACATCGTCAGTATCTCGTCCTTAGTATAAGTGCGCTCCAACTTTACTGCTATCACCCACTCTATCGGTTTCTGCAGAAGTCGTTCAACTGTAGAATGCGCTTGCTCTGAATATAACTGCTTAGCCAACTGCTGTGTGATAGTAGAACCACCACCAGCACTTTTCTGTCCTAGTACACCTCGCTTTACGATAGCACGTCCTAAAGCGATAAAATCAATACCAGAGTGATCATAGAAGCGCACATCCTCAGTAGCCACCAGGGCGTGAATCAACGATGGAGCGATTTTTGAATAATCCACCATCACGCGATTTTCGCGATTAAAATTCCAAGTTCCCAGCAGTTTACCATCCGATGAATATATCTGAGTGGCAAAACGGCTTATTGGATTCTGAAGGTCTTCGATAGGTGGCATATATCCAATCCACCCCTTATCTATGGAATAAAAAGCACCAGCAACAGCCAGCACGCTTATGGTCAATAATGTCCATAGAAAATAGACAAATAGCTTTCTCATTTTCTAATTTTGGTTACTTTTTGCAATATCTTGCTGCAAAATTACTATTTTCTTTCAAAATACGGCACGGAAATCAGAAATATTGTGTAATTTTGCGCCAACAAAATAAAAATAGTGAATGAAAAAGCATAATTTTGTGACTATTGCCGATCTCACTAGAGAGAAAATCCTCTACATGATCGAGATGGCAGAAGAGTTCGAGAAGCATCCCAACAGAGAGCTTCTGAAAGGAAAAGTTGTGGCAACACTTTTCTTTGAACCATCAACCCGTACCAGACTTAGTTTTGAAACCGCAGCCAACCGTCTTGGAGCCCGAGTTATTGGTTTTGCTGATCCAAAGATTACCAGCGGAACAAAAGGCGAAACACTTAAGGACACAATCCTGATGGTTTCCAACTATGCTGATGTGATTGTGATGCGCCACTATATCGAGGGTGCAGCCCAGTATGCATCAGAAGTTGCGCCTATCCCCATCGTGAATGCAGGCGATGGTGCTCATCAGCATCCATCACAGTGCATGCTCGACCTCTACTCTATCTACAAGACTCAGGGTACGCTCGACAACCTTAATATATATATGGTGGGAGATTTGAAATACGGTCGCACGGTTCACTCACTGCTGATGGCGATGCGCCACTTCAACCCAACCTTCCACTTTGTAGCGCCTAAGGAGTTGGCGATGCCAAAGGAGTACAAGCTTTATTGCGAGGAGCATGGCATTAAGTATCAGGAGCACACCGCCTTCAACGAAAAGGTGATTGCTGATGCTGACATATTATATATGACGCGCGTGCAAAAGGAGCGATTCTCCGACTTGATGGAGTACGAACGCGTAAAGAATGTATATGTGCTGAACAACGATCTGCTGAAGAGCGCCAAGCCAAACATGAAGATTCTGCACCCGCTGCCACGCGTAAACGAGATTGCTTACGAGGTTGATGATAACCCACACGCATACTACATCCAGCAGGCAGGTAACGGACTCTTTGCCCGCGAGGCCATCTTCTGTGATGTTTTGGGAATTAGTCTCGAAGAAGTTAAAAACGACAAAACCATTATCCTATGAACAAGAAAGAACGCTTGGTAGCCGCCATTGAGAACGGCACCGTGATTGATCATATTCCTACAGACAAGACATACCAGGTAGCCAGCCTGCTGGGACTTTTCACACTGAAGACACCTGTTACCATTGGCTTTAACTACCCCTCAAAGAAGGTCGGATCGAAAGGTATTATCAAGGTTAGCGATAAGTTCTTTACTGATGATGAGATCTCGCGTCTGTCTGTTGTAGCTCCGAATGTGATTCTTAGCATCATCCGCGACTATGAGGTGGTTGAGAAGCGCAACGTTGTTACACCATCTGAGATAAAAGGCATCGTGAAGTGCAATAACCCCAAGTGTATCACTAACAACGAGCCAATGAAAACTCACTTCCACGTAGAGAATGGCTTACTGACTTGCCACTATTGTGAAAAGGAGCAGGACATTAACAAAGTGGAACTGTGTTAAAGATTAAAAATTAAAGATTAAACATTGATAATTAAGTTTTAAACCCAATAAACAAAACAATGAACAGAGACAACACAATCTTTGAGTTGATTGAGAAAGAGCATCAGCGCCAGCTGAAAGGCATTGAGCTGATTGCAAGTGAGAACTTCGTAAGCGACCAGGTGATGGAAGCCATGGGATCTTACCTTACCAACAAGTATGCCGAGGGCTATCCTGGACACCGTTACTATGGTGGTTGCCAGGTAGTTGACGAGGTTGAGCAGCTGGCTATCGACCGCGTTTGCAAGCTGTTTGGTGCTGAGTATGCCAACGTGCAGCCACACTCTGGTGCACAGGCTAACGCAGCAGTACTGTTGGCAGTATTGAAACCAGGCGACACCTTCATGGGTCTGAACCTTGACCACGGTGGCCACCTTTCACACGGTTCACACGTCAACACCTCTGGTCTTATCTACAATCCTATTGGCTACAACCTGAATAAGGAGACTGGTCGCGTGGATTACGACGAGATGGAGCAGTTGGCCCTCGAGCACAAGCCAAAGCTGATTATCGGTGGTGGTAGTGCTTACAGCCGTGAGTGGGATTACAAGCGTATGCGCGAGATTGCTGATAAGGTAGGCGCTCTGCTGATGATCGACATGGCTCACCCTGCAGGTCTGATTGCAGCAGGTCTGCTCGACAACCCTGTTAAGTACGCTCACATCGTTACTTCTACTACCCACAAGACTCTGCGTGGTCCACGTGGTGGTATCATCCTGATGGGTAAGGACTTCGAGAATCCTTGGGGCCTCAAGACTCCTAAGGGCGTAGTTAAGATGATGAGCCAGTTGCTGAACTCAGCCGTATTCCCTGGTCAGCAGGGTGGTCCTCTTGAGCACGTGATTGCTGCTAAGGCCGTTGCTTTTGGCGAGGCACTTCAGCCAGAGTTCAAGGAGTGGGCTAAGCAGGTTCAGAAGAACGCTAAGGTTCTGGCTGATGAGCTTGTTAAGCGTGGCTTCGGCATCGTTAGTGGTGGTACTGACAACCACTCTATGCTGGTTGACCTGCGCTCTAAGTACCCCGATCTTACTGGTAAGGTTGCTGAGAACGCTCTTGTTGCTGCTGACATCACAGTCAACAAGAACATGGTTCCATTCGATAGCCGCAGCGCATTCCAGACATCAGGTATCCGTCTTGGAACTCCAGCCATCACCACACGTGGTGCTAAGGAGGATCTGATGGTTCAGATTGCTGCATGGATCGAGGAGGTTCTGAATGATCCTGAGAACGAGCAGGTGATTGCAAGCGTTCGCGCTCGTGTAAACGAGAAGATGAAGGAATATCCTCTCTTCGCTTATTAATTGTGCCTATATATAATAAGGTATATAATCATCAAAAGTGGTAGGAGCAATCCTACCACTTTTTTAATATTCCCGCGTGAGTAAGTTTACTTACCCGAATCTGGATCACTTTTCACGAAAACCATCTGTTCACCGTCCTCGTCCTTCAGTATGAGTTGGGTCTTGGTACACTTAGCAATTGTGAATTCTCCTGAAAACATCATGTCTTCTGCCATTTGCGCGGTACCAGCCTGAAGGCCTTTTTCTATCTCTTCTAACAATTTCTCTTCAACAGAAGGATCGTCTTTGATAGCTGCCTTGAATGGGGCTACCCAATCTACCTCTGTTACCTTCAGCGTAACCTTCTTTGGGTCGGGGTCAATTTCCACCTTGTTGTTTGCCACCTTGATGGGCGTAGGGGCTGATATCAAGGCTATTGTAACGGCTCCAACCTTCTCGTTAGGAATCTCGGCGGCTGTAAGTATGATGCCCTGACCATTCTCAATGACAAGTCGTATACCAACATGCTGTCCCTCAATTTTTGTTTCATAATCCCAACAACCATCAATCGACTGGGCATTCATACTCGTTGCCACAAACAGGGTGATGGCGGTAAACAGGGTCCGTATCAAGTTTCTTGTTTTCATTATGTCAAGTTTTAAATTTGCTTACACAACGTTTTTATTTTGCCTTGCACGAAGCGATAATCTTATCTACCAGAGGCTTATACTTAGCCTCGTCGCTCTTCTTAAACTTCAGTTCACCGCTGAAGCACTTCTTATCTGGTGTCACGAAGCAATAAACATACTTGACTGTAGGCACCTTCTGGTCGTCAATTTCCTCCTCGCCCTCAGCACGGAAGGTAACTTGCTTGCCCTTAAGTACAGGGGCTCCGGCCTTCCAACCAGTAGGTTCGCCAAACGAGCTTTCTGTCATCATCTTCATACCGTCAGCCCATTCTTTCAATTGTTCAGACGTCATGTCAAGATCGGTAACTGATACGCTCAAGAACTCGACTCCATTCTCGATTTTGGCATTGAAAGCCTCGTCAAACCACTGCTCTTGAGCCTCGAAGTTGGCAGGATACTGGCAACTGAACAACTTACCATCAAATGTCTTCAACTGAGCGCTTGCGGTTAATGTCATGGCTGCGAGAGCCAGCATCATAAATACCTTTTTCATTGTTGTATACTATATTTAATAAGGTTGATTATTTACGTACCCAGTCGCTAATCTCGTGGAAACCAGTGCACTTACCGCGCTCAGTCAGACCCTTATCGTTGCGGTTCTTGTCGAGTGTATAGAAGGCAACCTTGTTTTTGCCGTTCTCCAGCTCGTAAACTACCCAGTACTTAATAACGTCCTCGTAGTACTTATGCTCGTTCCACTTGCCAGAATTCTCTGTCCATGTAGTACGATTCCACTCGCCCAGCAGACCGATAGCTGCAATCTTGGCACCTCTTACGCGATCGTCACCATAGGTCTTACCCTCCTCAATCTTCTTGATCTGAGCCTCTGTAGCATCGTCCTTCCAGCGAATCATGTCGTTAAGCTGCTTTGTTGTGTACTGCTGATCGGGGTCGAAACCAAGCAGGTTCTTAACATTCTCTCTATTATACTCCTCTGGAGTCATCATCAGACTGGCAACGTAAATGGGGAGTGAAGCACCTACCAGCTGGTCAGAAACGAGACACTTGTGCTTAGCGAAAGTATAGTTAACAGCCTTGTCGGTGTTTACAAACATAGTATAGCCCTTACCTGTCTTCTGACCTGTATCAAGACCCAAACGATAGTTGGTGCTGAACATCTTCTGATTGCCATTAGCAATAATCACATTGTAAGAGCGCAGAGCAGTCATACTCTCAACCTTAGGATTAACAGACAGTGTGTAATTACCTTCAACAGGATCCAGATTCAGGGTACCCATGGTAGGCGAAACAACAGCGATAGCGCTGATAGAACCCATATCCTTACCGCTGGCATCGGTAATCTTACCATTGCTCTGGTCAACCTTCAGCACGGCACCTGGCTTGAAACCATTCTTATCAATAAGAATTGTCAGCTCGTTTTTAGCACCATCCCAAGAAGCAATACCAACACCATCCCAAGAGAAAAGAGCATTAGGGGTTTTACCCTTCTGTGGAATCTGAGCCTTCAGCTGAGCAATCTGCTCAGGAATCTCCTTCTTATTCTTTGAAGCGTCATCGCTACCTGTTACCTTCTGAGCAGCCTGCTTGGCCTTCTTCAGGAGACTACCGAACTGTGCATCAGCAACTGTGTTGAATGCGAACATGGCTACGAGTGCCATCACCGAAATCTTGATAGATTGTTTCATAATGTTTTAAATTTTAATTGATTAAATGATTAGAATAATTTATTTTAATAACTCTTTTAATTGTCTGCTCACCTCCCATTTCACCATATCGCGCATGGCGAGCAAAAGCCTGGACTGTTCCTCAGTATAGCTCTGGGCTGCCTCATGCCTGCGATCTTTTTTGTTGTTTGGTGACTTTTTAACCATTGCGTATCGTTTTGATTTCGATTGCAAAATTACGGCAAAAACACTGCACAACCTTCAGCAGAAAGCGCGGAAAGTTGTGCAGAATCTTCCAAAATGCCTATTATTAACGCATTTTGAACATTTTCGTTAAGTTTTGGCTATAAGATATGGGACGAAATCCCATCATTTCACTATTTTCGAACAATATATTCGCTTGGTGTGATACCATAAAATCGCTTAAAGGCGCGTCCAAATGCCCCCTGATCTTCGTAACCGCAACGCAGAGCGATGTCTAAAATCGTGCTCTGCTGCGCATTGTTGTCCAGCAGCTGGCGTGCCTTCTGCATACGAATATTGGTGATGTAGCTCTGTGGCGTCTCGCCAGTAATCGCCTTCAGATGGTAGCGGAACTGCGTGGTGCTCAGGGCCATCTGCGATGCCAGCGCATCTACGTTTACGCTGTTGGTCTCTATCTGCTCAGCTATGATGTTCATGGTGCGCGTCAGGAAGTCCTTATCGCGGGCAGACAGTTCCTGCTGTTTTTCAGCACGCGCAGTCTCGTATTGCTGGCGCAACTCATCGAGTGTCATGGCCACTTCGTTCAGTCTGCGACGCTGTAGTGCAGAGCGACGTCGCTGCATCACCACCAGCGCAGCAACCCCTGACAACAATGCTATACATATTATTATAATAATGGTACGCGAACGACGGGCACGTGCATTCTCATCACTCAGTCGATTGTTACCAAACTCAGCATTGTAACGAGCCAGCAAGTCAGCTGCTCCATTATTGTAGAGTGAGTCTTTCAGCAAATCAAAGCGTTCCAACTCCAATCGCGCACTATCAGGGTTGATGGTCCACAAGGCCTGACAGAGTCCATCGCGGGCGTGCATCTCGTTATAGGGATTGCCCATCTCGTGACAAATGCTAACGGCATCGCGAAAATATGGAACGGCTCGTCGCTCCAAACTGCGTTTCTCTTCATCAGCACATCCCTCCTCGCGACTCATGGAGAGCAATGTATACCCCACTTTATTCAACGATATGGCCAGTGACTGGCGATTTCCCTCGCGACGGAAGTATGGTATGATAGTGTCAAAAATGGCCAGTGCCTCCTGATGCTGTTTCATGCCTAATAGGATGGCTGCCTTTTGCGACAGGCGCACGCGTAGCTTCATCTGTCTTCCATCCTCGCGCTCCAGCTGTATCGCTCTGTCAATATAACGCAGGGCGGCATCAAAGTGATTCATGCAGAATTCCGTCTCAGCTGCTGCTCCGCAATACATCGCGATACGGCCACGGTGGTTGATTTCCTCAGCCAGTTGCAGCGCCTCGAGTATGTACTTCAGTCCCTCCTGTGGCTGCTTGGCATCTACATAGATGGCGCCAATGGTGTTGAGCGATGATGAGATCATCTCCTTATCGCCACTGGCACGATCCATGGCGTTGCACTCCTTGGCATAGCGCAACGCCTTGTGATAGTCCGACTGTCGCGACGTACACACAGCCAGGATACTCAACTCGTCAGCCACCTCGTCAGTCATACCCAACTGGCGAAGCATGGGCAGTACCTTTTCGCCTACGATAACGGCACTGTCGTAAAGCTGCTCTTCATAGTACCTGCCACTGGCCTCATACAGGCGTACGGCCTCCTGTCGATTCACACCCGCCTTACCCTCAGGCTTGGCTCCAATGGTATTAACACCAGTCATGAGCATGAGGACTAGCAGAATACGAGTGAGATAATCGCTTGGCGTAACGCCAAAGAAACGCTTAAAGGCACGTGTAAACGACGACTGGTCATCGTAGCCACAACCTTTGGCCACATCGAGTATGGTCATATCAGGCGCGGTATCCAGCAGGTGGCGTGCCTTCTGCATACGAATGTTGGTGATGTAGCCCTGCGGAGTCTCGCCTGTAACGGCTGATAGCCTACGACGGAACTGCGATGTACTCATAGCCAATTCGCTGGCCAACTCGTCTACATTCACGTGGTTTGATTCTATCTGATTGGTGATAATCATCATGGTCTTGTTGAGGAACTGCTTGTCTTGCTCAGTCAGCTCATGGGTTTCTACCTGGCTGTTGCCATCCTGCTGCTGATGCTCGTACTGAGCCTGTAGATCCTCAAGCGTCTTGGTATCTTCGCTCAGGCGTTTCTTCTGCAGGGCTATCAGTCGGCGCTGGCGCACCACCAGTACGATGGCCACTGCCAGCAGCGCAATACACATGATTATAATATATATGCGCGAACGGCTCACCAAGTAGTTCTCCGCCTGCAGTTGGTCGTTGCCAAACTCAGCATTATACTTGGCCAGCGTCTCGCTCGATGTCTTGCGGTAGAGTGAATCCTTGAGTCGATTAAAGCGTTCCATCTCCAGGCGAGCACTATCAGGATTGAGTGTCCACAACGCCTGATAGAGTCCGTGGCGTGCCTGCATCTCATGATAGGTATCGCCCGCAGTGCTACTCAGCTGGGCTGCCTTACGGAAGCAGTCAGCTGCACGTCGCTCCTGTTTTGCCTTGAGCAGCTCATGGCCCGTTGTGTTGAGTGAGATGACCACTGAGTCTGGTTGTTCAGCCTTCTCGCCACAAGCGTATGGCATAGCCATCCACCACAACGTCATCAACAAGAATAACTTTTTCACAGGTATATATGCTATTTCAGATTATCATCGAAGTGCGCAATGGCCTGGCGGAACAGGTGGTTCCTGGTGTTACCTCCAAAAATACTATGATTTCTGTTCGTATATACTAACTGGCGGAAGTCCTTATCTGCCTGAACCAGCGCCTCCACATACTCGGCTGTGTTCTGGTAGTGCACATTGTCATCAGCCAATCCGTGACATATCAGCAGTGCACCATGCAGCTGCGATGCACGTGCTATTGGGTTCACATCGTCATATCCACTGGCATTCTCCTTTGGTGTGCGCATATATCGCTCTGTGTAGATGGAGTCGTAGTAGCGCCAGCATGTTGGCGGTGCGATGGCCACACCAGCCTTGAACACAGGGCGTCCCTCCGACATCGACATCAGCGTGTTCCATCCACCATAGCTCCAGCCCCAGATGCCAATGCGATTCTTGTCTACATAGCTCTGATTACCCAGCCAGAGGGCAGTTTCCACCTGGTCGCGTGCCTCCAGTTCGCCCAGTCGCAGATAGGTGCATTTCTCAAACTCTGCACCACGACCGCCTGTGCCGCGATTATCTACACACACGCAGATGTAACCCTTCTCACAGAGGTATTGCTCAAGTATGGCGCCATTGCCGCTCATACCTATACCCCACTGGTTCAATACCTGCTGACTGCCTGGGCCGCCATACTGATACATAATCACGGGATAGCGTTTTGAGGCATCGAAGTTAGCAGGTTTCACCATCCATCCGTTCAGCACCACGCCTTCTGATGTGGTGAACTGGAACATCTCCTTCTTACCAAGGTCATATCCAGCCAGTTTCTCTTTCAGATCGTGGTTGTCAATCAGGGTTGTCAGCACCTTGCCGTTGTTCTGGCAGATGGTGTACTGAGCAGGATTGTCAATATCGCTCCAGATGTTGATAAAATACTTGAAGTTCTTGCTGAAGATGGCGCTGTTCACACCAGCCTTTGGTGTCAGCACGTCTATCTTTCCGTTCTGGTGAGCCACCATCACCTGCTGCTCAGTAGCGCCCTTGGGGTTAGCTGCAAAATAGGTGTCACCAGTCTTCTCGTCGAATCCATATACGGCCTTCACCACATATTTCTCATTCACAATCTGGCGCAGCAGCTGGCCGTTCAGGTTGTACAGATACAAGTGGTTATAGCCATCGCGCTCGCTGGGCAGCAGAATGTTGTTGGCAGTTATCTGCACATCGTCCAGCACCTCTTCCTTCACATACTTATCCACCTTATCCTCAATGGCCAGCTTGCATACTGTCGACAGCGGATTGGCCATATAGATGCGCAGCACATCCTGATGGCGATTCATCGTAAAGATGGCTATCTTGGTGGCATCGCTTGTGGCTTTGATGCGAGGTATATAGCCTTCTTCATCCAGTGGCACGTCTATCTTTCGTGTCTGATGACTCTTGATGTCGTAGCTCCACACGCTTACCTTCGAGTTCACCTGTCCTGGCACTGGATACTTGTATGTATAGTCGCCAGGATACTCAGCAAACTCCTTGCGCTCAGGCTTGGCGCCCTTAAACAGCTGCATCGAGTACTGCTTCACAGCGCTCTCGTCGTAACGTATCCAGATAATCTGCTTCGAATCAGCCGAGAACACCATCGATGAGTTGGTCGAGAACTCCTCCTCGTACACCCAGTCGGGTATACCGTTAATCACCTCGTTGCGCTTGCCGTCCTTGGTCACCTGACTCTCTGCATTGTCGTACAGCAGTTTTACCAGATAGATGTTATTGTCGCGCACAAAGGCTATCTGATTGCCATCAGGCGAGAAAACAGGCGTCTGCTGTGGGCCGCCATCGCTCAGAGGCTCCAGCTTGTTGTTCCTGATGCTATATATATAATAGGTGGCGGTAAACGATCGACGATAGATGGCCTTGGTGTTTGTCTGTATCAGCATTTTTGTGCCATCTGGGCTCAGTATGTATCCATCCACGCTCTTCACCTCAGCACCACGCGCGCTGGCAGCATCAAACAGCACACCAGTCTGCTTGCCAGTCTTAAATGAATAGGTAATAATCTGCTTGCCGTCATCGCTAATCTGCGCATAAGTCTCGCCATCAGCCATAGGGCGCACAGCACTCATTGTCTTGCTTTTAAACTCTCCGCTTGTAATCCCTTTCAGTGTCAGTTTCTCTCCTGCTGAAGCCGAAACTGCCAATGCCAGCGACAGTCCAAGCGAGAATAATCTCATTTTCTTCATATTTTCTGTTATTTTACGCTTTCAGCTTGCAAAGATAAAGATTTTTTCGCTAACTTTGCACACTGATGGATTTAAATTTAGTGAATACGCCCTATTATAACGACTACGGCTCGTGGATTCGCCGTCAGTTTCCCTATCGTGTGCAGAAGATTTCGATTGATGCAGGCTTCACCTGTCCCAATCGCGATGGCCGCATTTCCACAGGTGGTTGCATCTATTGCGACAACCGCACGTTCAACCCCTCTTACTGTCAGCGTCGCAACTCTGTAACCCAGCAACTCGAAGAGGGCAAGCGTTTCTTCGCCCACAAATATCCTGATATGAAGTACCTAGCCTATTTCCAGGCTTTCACCAACACCTATGCCCCACTCGCCCAGCTCAAGGCGCTCTACCAGGAGGCGCTACAGGTTCCTGATATCGTGGGCATCGTCATAGGCACCCGCCCCGATTGCGTCAGTGACGAGCTGCTCGATTATCTGGCCGAGCTCAACCAGCGCACTTTTGTATTAGTAGAGTATGGCATCGAGAGTACCAACAACGATACCCTTCTACGCATCAATCGTGGCCACAGCTTCGAGCAGTCGGCTGATGCCATCCAGCGCACCCATCAGCGCGGATTGCTTACTGGTGCCCACATCATCTTGGGCCTGCCTGGCGAGGATGCCAGCGAGAGTCTGCGCCAAGCCCCCATCATCTCCAGTCTGCCCATCGACATACTCAAGATACACCAGATGCAGATTATCCGCGGAACGCGTTTGGCCACCGAGTTCGAACAGCAGCCGTTCCACATCTATACGGTCGATGAATATATCCAGCTGATTGCAGCCTACATCCAGCGTCTGCGTCCTGACATGATTCTCGAGCGATTCGTCTCGCAATCACCCAAGGAGCTGCTCATCGCACCTCATTGGGGACTAAAAAACTACGAGTTTACCAATCTCTTGGTAAACTATCTCAAGCAGCATGAAATTCATCAGGGTCAGTTCTTTCTGAAGTCTGTGTAGTTGTTGTTTCTCAGCATCTGGTCGATACTCAGGTTCTTGTTGCGCTTCATATATCGCTCCACCATACGGGTATAGAGCGAGTTAAACATGTTCTTGCCCAGCGCCTGGTTCACCACCCACAGTATCTTTCCTATGTGTGTGTCGCGCTCCTGCTGGCTCAGCGCTCTGTCCTGTGGCATGGGATACAGACTCAACAGATAGAATCCTATGCAGTCGGGCACTATATAGTGGCGGTTCATCAACTCCAGCTGGCTCTTCGAGTAGCCATACTGAGGCTTCTGATACAGCGAATAGTCGGTGCCTAAGTATTTGTCCAGACAGATGCCTATCGAGTTGTTACCCACTATCACGCTCTGGTCCAGCGAACCTATCTGTGCGTAAACCTCAGGAATCTCGAAGCCAGGCAGATTCTCGCGCAGATACTTAAAGCCCGTTGTCAGGTCGGCATTGATATCATCCATATTGGCATACTGCTGCTCGGCCTCGGCTATCAGCACCTGCAGCGTAGAGTCCTGGTAGAATCGCAGGAATTTCTTGTTTATCTGCTGGTCGTCCACCTTGCCTATCTTCAGCACATCCTCTATCAGCGTGCGTGTCTGCATCGGATATACCGTGTTCATCTGCTGCAAGGCCGAGAAATCGCCTGTGGTAAGATACAGACTTTGGATACGATCATAGCGATCAACGACAACTTCGGTGTCTTCTTCCACCATAAATTGCCATTCGCAGCTGATGCATCCAAACATCACTATTAACAGGAAAATGTATACCTTACGCACGGGCTGTTTGATACGAATAATATATGTATGTTAAAAAAATCGATGCAAATATACTAAAAAGTATTGTAAAAACCAAATTTTAACCTAAAAAGTTTAAATATTTGTGTAAAAAGCTGCACATTTTTGTTTATTTGTGTAAAAATCAGGGGTCATTTGCACGATTTTCAGTACTTTTGTGGCCGACTAAGACAAATTAGAAAATATATGAATAGATTATTCCTAACGGCACTTGTTGCCTTCTTCTCGTCAGCGGCTCTCGCTCAGCGCGTCATCACCGTCAGCGTAACCAATCCTATGGATGCTTATCGTGCTGACCAGCCCGTACTTATATCACTGAGCGATTATGGCTACGTCAGTCGCGCCATTGTTACCTGCGATGGCAGCGAGATTCCATGTCAGCTCGACGATCTCAACCAAGACGACACCTTCGACGAACTCTGTTTCCTGGCCAATCTTCATGGCAAAGAGAAGAAACAGTATCAGGTGGCGCTCTACTCCGACCCCAAGCTGCAGCCTGCTCAGTATCCAGCCCGCGTGTATGCTGAGCTACTGCTGCGCAACGATAAGATTAAGGATAAGAACAAGCACAACAACTACATCCAGTCCATCACGGCTCGTGGCGATTGTGCCGACTCTTATCATGCTGTGCATCACCATGGTGTAGCCTTCGAGAGCGAGCTGAATGGCATCCGCATCTACTTCGACAAGCGCCAGACGCTTGATCTCTATGGCAAGTTCCAGAAGCGCCTGGAGCTCCAGGACACCCAGTTTTACACCAGCGAAGAGCAGAAGGCTGAGGGCTATGGCGACGATGTACTGTGGGTGGGCAACACCTTTGGCCTGGGTGCCTTCCGTGGTTGGGATGGCTCTCAGCCCACCATGATTGATCCCGTTGCTTCCCGCACCCAACGCATCATCTCTTACGGCCCCCTCCGCACCATCGTCGAGGTCGTAGACAAAGACTGGTCATACCTCTCACCTCTAGCTTCTTCGACAAGCGAAGCGGCAAAGCCGAGCGCTCACCTCTCACCTCTGAATATAACGCTTCGTTACATTCAATACGCAGGCCATCGCGATACCGATGTCGAAGTGTATTTCACCAAGCCTTACGTCAACATGCGCGATTACCAGTTCTCTACAGGCCTGGTCAATCTCAAGGAGTCACAAGAGTATTCCGATCATAGCGGCCTTCGTGGCAGCTGGGGCCAAGCCGTTGGCTTGGGCATTCTGATTCCCAAGCAGTACATCATCAGCGAGCAGCCAGCCAATGCCGATACCTATGCCTTTGTCATTGGCACAGATAGCAACATCATCAAGTACAAAGTAACGTATACGTCTGATACTGAGTCGTTTGGCTATCACTCAGCGCACGATTGGTTTAACCACCTCCAGCAGTGGCGCCAGGAGGTTTTGCAGCCCGTAAAAGTTAAAGTGGCAAAGCGCTAAACAGCTTTCGGCCTTTAGCATAATACTGCCAGAGCAGGGCGTAATCCTTTTGCTCTGGTATTTTTTCTGCCTTACGCGATGCCTGTATCTCGCGGCGATCGGCCTCAAAATCCTTCTTCCAGGCCTTGAAAGCCCTGCGAGCACGATAGATAGCCTTGAAGTCGCCCAGGTTGCGATTCATAATCAGCGTCTGCCACGCAGCCAGATAATCCAGGAACCAGCGCCAGCGCATCACGTGGTTCAGTTGCGCGTCAGGCAGACATTTATAGAGCATCGTCAGGTTATTGCGAAAGTTCAGGTAGGTCTTCATCGGATTGCCCTTTGGCAGCGTTCCGCCACCCACGTGATACACGTAACTGTCTGGTACGCAGACTATTCTGCGGCCTCGTATTCTCAGTCGCCAGCACATGTCTATCTCCTCGTTGTGGGCAAAGAATCTGGCGTCCAGCCCCTTCACATCCCAATAGTCCTTGCTGCGTATCATCAGCGCAGCACCTGTGGCCCATAGTATATCAGCCACGTCGTCATACTGTCCGTTGTCAGCTTCTACCGTCTCAAAAATGCGTCCGCGACAGAAGGGGTAGCCGTATTTGTCCAGATAGCCCCCACTCGCTCCAGCATACTCAAATCTGTCTTTGTCTAGAATCGACAGCAACTTGGGCTGGCAGGCAGCCGCGTCCTGGTGCGCATCCAGATACTCTATCATGGGTGTCAGCCAGTGATGCGTCACCTCTATGTCCGAGTTCAGCAGCAGGTAGTACTCGGCCTCAATCTGTGCCAGTGCCTTGTTGTAGCCCTCAGCAAATCCCCAGTTCTTGTCCAGCACCACCAGCTCCACCTGTGAGTAGTGCGTTCTCAGAAACTCCACCGAATCGTCAGTCGATGCGTTATCAGCCACATAGATCGTAGCCTCGTCTCTCGAGTATTGCAGAACCGATGGCAGATACTTTTCCAGCATCTTCCTTCCGTTCCAGTTCAGTATTACTATTGCTACTTTATTCATATCTCGTGCGCGCGCGTACATTTATATATAGAAGCTAGAAACTAGAGGTGAGAGGTGAGAGAATAGCTTTGAGCGATTCTTTGTCCCTTGTCAGTTCGCCCAGTCGAACCTTAACCAGCTGATTATCCAGATTTGGGTCGGCATCCTTGGGCGACAGCTCTACGCGGATGTAGTTCTTGGTGAATCCGTGCATCGCCCTGCCTCGCGTGGCTTTCTCAAACAGCACCTCAGCCTCCTGGCCTATATGGTGCTCGTAGAAGGCCTGCGTTTTCTTGTCGCTCAGCTCCAGCAGTCGCTTCACTCTCAGTTTCTTGTCTTTCTCGCTTACCACGTAGGGTATGCTCAGTGCCGATGTGCCTGGGCGCTCTGAGTATGGGAACACGTGCAGCTGGGTCACGTCGAGGCTGTCCAGAAACTCGTAGGTCTCCTCAAAACACTCTGGTGTCTCGCCTCTGCAGCCCACCATCACGTCTACACCGATAAACGCATCAGGCATCAGCTCCTTTATTTTGTGTATCTTGTCAGCAAACAGCTCGCGGTCGTAGTGGCGATGCATCAGTTTCAGCACCGTGTTGCTACCGCTCTGCAGGGGTATGTGGAAGTGAGGCATAAACGCACGGCTCTGTGCACAGTACTCTATCAGCTCGTCGGTAGCCAAGTCGGGCTCCAGCGAACTGATGCGATAACGGCTGATAGCCTCTACCCCATCCAGCGCCTTCACCAGGTCGATAAACTTCTCACCCGTGGTCTTACCAAAGTCGCCTATGTTCACACCAGTCAGCACTATCTCCTTACCGCCCTCAGCAGCAGCATCTTCAGCCTGTGCCACTAATGATGCGATGGTTGGATTACGCGAAAAACCGCGTGCGTAGGGTATCGTGCAGTATGTGCAGAAGTAGTCGCACCCATCCTGCACCTTCAGGAAGTAGCGCGTCCTGTTGCCTCTCGAGCACGATGGCGCAAACGATTTTATATCCTTCGTCTTCTGCCAGAAAACATTTCTCTCACCTCTAGCTTCTCCCCTCTCACCTCTGTTCATCCAGGCTTCTGAAAGAAACTGGATGAGATTAGCCTTCTCATTCGATCCCAACACCAGGCTCACGCCGTCTATCTTAGCCACCTCGTCGGCCTCCAGCTGCGCATAGCAACCAGTCACCACCACAAAGGCGTCCGGATTCTCGCGCACCAGTCGATGTATCGCCTGACGGCACTTCTTGTCGGCCACCTCAGTCACCGAACAGGTATTTATCAGGCAGATGTCTGCCTTCTCGCCCTTCTGCGCTGTAGTCACGCCTAAGTCCTGAAGCATCTTCCCGAAGGTCGATGTCTCTGAGAAGTTCAACTTACATCCAAGTGTAAAATAGGCAGCCTTTTTGCCCTGAAATGCCGAGGTATCTATCATATATAAAATAGGTGAATTGTTTACGGGCACAAAGGTACTACTTTTTTTGCAAAAAACATTCATTTTGAGTGATATTTATCAAGCGTGAGAATTTTACACCAAATTTAACATTTCGTAAGTGCTTGATTTTCAGCACTTTGCAAAAAAGTTACAAAATCACCCTAAAAAAAATCGAAAAAAATGATACGTTGTATTAAAATAATGCTTAACTTTGCAGCGTTTTAATAAACAAATGATTGTTTTACAGATTTAAAAAGCTTAGAAAAAATGAAGAAATTGGTATTTATGTTCGTAGCAGTTGCTGCTATCTCTTTCGCATCATGTGGTAACAAGGCTCAGGCTCCTGTACAGGACACTGACTCTATCGCTGAGGTAGTTGATAGCGTAGCCGACAGCCTGGCTGTTGACACTGTAGCTGCTGATTCAGTTCAGTAATCAACCGAACAAACGATTGAGAGAAAAGCCCGTAGGACTCAGTCCTTCGGGCTTATTTTTTATCCAATAACTAAAAAAATCTTCCATTCTAACTTAACATCTTTCCCACTTGTGCGTATTATAGATGTATATGACACGCTCACAGTTTGAACATATCGCCGCGCAACTGCGCCAGAAGGTACTGAAAATCAGCACCCAGTTCTTCAGCTCTCGCGATGATGCTGAGGATGCAGCGCAGGAAACCATGGAACAGCTATGGCGCTACTGCGAGCATATCGATACCGATCGCAACATCGAGGCGCTGGCCGTACGCGTGGCCAAGAACTGCTGCGTCAGCCTGTATCGCCGCCAGCAACACCTGGTTGCCACAGCCGATGTCGACACCCTGGCACTCAGTCATCAGGAGCCAAGCGCCTCGCCGCAACAGCAACTCGAAGCCAAGGATACACAGCGCATGCTCAACGAAGCGCTCGACCTACTCAATCCTCGAGAACGCCAACTCTTCGATATGCGCGCCATCATGGGCCTCTCGCCTGATGAAATAGCATCGCAAACGGGCATCCCTAAGCCCTCGATCACCGCCATGGTATCAGCCGCACGCAAAAAAGTATTTACAGAACTCATTAAACGCATCAATCAATGACAAACAACGATATACAAACCCTCGTCGATAAGTATCTTGCAGGCGCCACATCGCCTCAAGAAGAGCTACAGTTGGCTGCCGCCCTGCAGCAACAGGCCGAGTTGCCAGCAGAGTGGCAAGCCGTCAGCCTGATGCTAGGCGAATTGACTCAAGGCGAGGCCGAATACGATGCCATCATAGCCAGTCGCCAGCCCGCATCCGGCAAGCCCTCAGCCATGCTTATCGCCCTGCGTTTCATCTCTTCAGCAGCAGCCATCTATCTGATTGGTCTGTTCATCTGGTTGCAACTGCAGCCAGCACCCAAGGCCCAGATGGCATACACCCCTAAAGTAGAACAATCACAGCCTGCACCACAACCCGCATACTGCACTGAAGGAACACCCCGGGAAATCCTGATGTGCTATATCGAGCATCGCAAGGCACAACCTGATACTTACAAACAATTAAAACAGATGAATTATGAAAACCAATAAAATCCTGATGATCATTGCAGCCTTGGTGCTGCTGTTCACCTCGTGTAACAACAAAGACGAGCGCATGCTCACCGTCATCAACCCCGATGGCACCTGCAGCCGCGAGATGTCGTTCCATCCATATCCTAAAGAGGTTATGGCCCCACTCAACGAGACCATCGAAAGCAACGGCGTGCACTTTGGCCCTGACTGGCAACGCTCGTGGACGGTAGTTGGCGACTCTCTGCGACACCCCTGTCCTATGACCGAGGCTCAGTGGGACAGTCTGCGACTGGTATTTCCCAAGCAAAACATCAGCCAAAAAGTTTTGATGCACACTTCGCGTAACTTCCAGAATGTCAGAGAGATGAGCGATTCGCTCACCACCAGTGTAGTACGTCATCTCTTCAAGGCCACTGCCTCGCTCGACAAGCACTTCAAGTTTTTCTATACTGATTATGTGTATCACGAAACTTTCGCCATCACCGATATCAAGCAGATCTTCCCTGTAGCGTTAGACCGTTTCGTGAGTGCCGACTCAGCCTCTTACTGGTTCACAGGCCAGCCCAACCTTGCTGAGGGACTCACTGGCGCTGAGCAGAAAGAGCTACTCGACGAGATCGAGGCCAACGTTAGCCATTGGTTCAACGCCTGCACATTCACAAGCATCTGCTCTATCATCGCCCATTATTACGACAAGGTCAAGAACCCGCCAGCCACCCGCGAGCAGTTCCTCACCAACTGCGACAGCATCATCACCTCGTTGGCAGTGCGCAGCATGGACTTATTTAGCGACATGAATCAAGTAAAGAAAATTCTTAACGATTATTATCATTCCGACGCATATTCGGCCATACTCAGCGACAGCACTATGTACTGGGATAAAAAACTCGAAAAGCAGTACCGCCAGTACCAATATCTCATGATGATGGCCCCAACGCTCTATTACCAGATGCCAGGCAATGTGATCGATGCAGGCGATGGAAAGATTGAGGGCGATCTTGTCAGCTACCGTTTCTCGGGCGAGCGTCTTATACCCCATCCTTTCGATGTCGCCATCACCTCGCGCGTCACTCATGTCTGGGCCTACGTCATCACCCTGCTCGTCATTCTTTTGGCCATCGGCAGTTTCGTTTACAAACGTCGCAAATAGCCCCAAAATAGCATTGTCAGACAAATGTCAGACTGATTTTTAGGCCTTTTCAGCATCTCTTCATACCTTTGCAAACAAAAACATTTGCAAAAAGTATGAAGAGATTTATTTTCCTGGCCATTGGCATTTACATGGGCCTAATGATTTATCTGTCAAACTTCCATCGAGTAGTCAATCTTACTTGGCCGCAGAAAATCGAGCGCGCCATAGCACTATCACCTATGGCCGAGTATCGTAACGCCGAGTACGGCTATACAGTACGCTATCCGGCATTCTTTCAGCGCGACGACGATACTCTTCTCGACATAGGCACAAGCCGTTTCTCCTTCTGGCGAGACGACATCGAGATAGTCCTTACAGCCTTTTTAGAGCATAATCCCGACATGCTAAGCACTGAGCAGGCTGTCAAGAAATATACAGAAGAATTACACGCCACCCATCAGCGTCTGGGCAACGATTTCTTCATTCTCTCTGGCGCCCTCCACAGCGACACAGGCCAGATCACAGGACGCCGTTTCTACGCCAAGTTTGTCAAACATCGCAAGTTCTGGTTTGTGCAGTCACTCACCTACCCCGAGGAGTGCGAGCACGCCCTCCACCGCCTGATCCATGAGATCGACAATTGGCGGGTTTGGAAGCAAGTTTAAGCATTGCCAAGATATACGTGCTTGATGCCCTCCTCTTGGGCTATCCGCTTCGCTGCCTCGAGCGTGGCAATGGGCGTTGGCGGCACGTCTCCCATCTTGTAGTGAGGAAAGAACCTGCTGAAGTGCAGCGGCTGGTCGCCCAGCCCGTTCTCCACTATCCAGCGGCACATCTCCCTTATCATCGTCATATCGTCGTTCACGCCAGGTATTATCAGGTTGGTCAGCTCCACCCACACGCCCGCCTGGTGCATCGCCAATATCGTGTCAAGCACAGGCTGCAGATGTCCGCCACTCACGCGCTGATATATTTCGTCGCTAAACGATTTCAGGTCGATGTTAGCTGCATCCAGATGCGGCAGTAGCTCTGCCAGCGGTCCTTGACACACATACCCCGCCGTCACCAGTATGTTCCACAGCCCCGCCTCGTGGGCCAGTCTTGCCGTATCCGCCACATATTCTATATACGTCAGCGGCTCCGTGTAGGTATAGGCTATGCCTGGGCAGCGATGCTCCTGACACAACTCCACTATCTGCGATGGCAGCAGATCGTAGTACCCCACCTGCGATGGCACCACTTGCGATATCTCGTGGTTCTGACAGTTCTTGCAACTGAAGTTACACCCCGTACAGGCCAGCGACAAGCACTTGGTGCCAGGATGAAAGTGGTATAGCGGTTTCTTCTCAATGGGGTCTATCGCCAGCGAACACGGTTTGCCATACACCTCCGATATCAGCACGCCGTCGTGGTTTCTGCGACTACGGCAACGCCCCGCGCGCCCATTAGCCATCACGCAATGGTGCGGACATAGCAGGCACTCCACCTGCCCATCGTCCAGTCGTCTGTAATACCTGCCCTCCATCTAGAAAACAATTGCTTCGTAAACATACAGTTCAGCATCGCGCCAACCATCCCAGCCCAGTCCGGCCTTATCCTGCGAGCAATGCCCCACAAACTCCTCTTTGGTCCAGTTCACCTCGTCGGCCACCTGGGGCAGAAACGTGCCGCTATGGTAGCCTTTACGTATGTAGATGCCATGTCGATGCAACTCGAATTCGTCAAGACTTTTTATGCGCCTCATAGGCGTCAATACCGATATCTCGATGTCTATATCAGGCAGTTCGTCAGCCGTTACAGGCATAAATCGCGGATCTTCGAATGCAGCCGCCCTCGCCATCTCAGCCACTATCTCGTGCAGTGGTGTATCCTCGCCAAAATGGCCTATACATCCACGCAATCTACCGTTTTTATGAAGGGAAACGAACGCTCCACACTTTAATAAAAGGTGAGAGGGTATAGAAGTGAGAGGGTGAAAAATGCATTTGCCAGCGAGCGAATCTTTGATGCTTGTTAGGGCTATTTCCTTCAGCGCGTGTTTCTCTTCATCCGTAAGAATAAATGACGCATCATTTTTCTCCTTTCGCACGACAGCAAACGCATGATAACCAACCACCTTGCTGTGGTCGCCATCCTCCACATCGCCCGAGTTTCTGTACATCAGGTGTTTCACCTCGCAGTCCTTGTCCATCATTAGCATCAGCGTGGCTATGGCCAACTCGCCACACGCACTCGTTGCCAGGTTGCGCTTGCCACTGCGCGAGTTCTCATCCAGCACGCTGATAAACGCCTCCACGTCGCCACTCTCTATGCCTTTGCCCGTCTTGGTATCCACCTCGCAAGCATCCTCGTAGCTTGGGTAGTGCGAAAAGTCGCTGCTCACCACAAACAGATTCTCTGGCGTAAAGTAAGGCTTCAGTGCGCGTGCTATGCGCTGCAGTTTCGTGTAGTCGTTGGTCGATACAATGATAGGCACTATGGGCGGCACCTCCTTCATCCGTCGCTGCAAGAAGGGCAGCTGCACCTCCAGACAGTGCTCGCGGTCGTGCGCCTCTGGGCGATAGGCAAATATACTATCCGCCTCTATCAGCGCCGTAGCCACCTCGCGATCCACTTTCACGCGCCCTAATGGTGTTTCGTAGCAGTCAAATGCATTGTTCACCGATGCCCCGTTCAGCCACGCGTGGTGACTGGGGCCTAACATGAATATACGCTTATACTGCTTGCCGTCTGCTATCGCCCGATATGCAGCAGCAGCCACACTGCCCGAAAAGTAATAGCCAGCGTGAGGCACTATCAGCGCTGCCAACTCGCCATACTGTTTGTCGCCCCTGTGCAGATTCAATAGACTGTCAACCTCTGCGCCAAGCACCTGAGCATCAGACTCATAGAATCGCCCCGCCTGGGTAGCTGGTCTAACAGACAGTTCCCTATCCTGTCCGCTGCATGTATTCATCATCATGATTGCCGTTAATATAGTTATTAGTATCTTCATTTATCAATAAATTACGCCGCCGAGTTTCGCACGCTTTCGCCTGCAAATATATAAAATATTAGCGAGAATTGCAACTTTTATACTAATATTTTCACTATCACGCAAACCGAAGTACAAGCGTTCGACTATAGTACATTAGTACATTAGTACATTTTGTTTTCTAAAATGGAGAAAATGTACTACCCCTGCCTCAATGAACGCGCAGAAAAACAGCTAATATTTATATTAGTATTATATTTATATATTATATATATTATAATATATATAATATATAAGGTAAATTTAAACCTCCACGACCTACCACTGAATTTTACAAAATGTACTAATGTACTAATGTACTAGAGTCAACCAAAAACAGGGCGTTTTGAGTGGTACGGCAGAATCTATGAGAAACTTAACGAGAATTTCTAAGAAATTTCGGAAGAATCTTCCAGATTGCGCGGTCGAATCTTATAGATTGCTAATTCGAGGCTACAAGATTGTAAAATAATATTTTACATTTTAACATTGTAAGAAAAGTCGAAAAATAACTGTTAAATTGTTTGGTTTGCATTATTATTTTTTGTATATTTGCATCGTCAATCGAAGGAACAGCGAGCGTCAACAGGCTAGCATGAATGACCGAGTCGTGACTGAGAAAGGCGGATGCCAATCAGAGAAAAGGCGCGCACTGCATTTGAGAGACACTTGAGAGTATTAACCCTAGTAATTAACCATTTAAACTTTAACAATTTAACCTATGGCGAAGATTTTTTATGAGTTGCGACAGAACAAGAATCAGCTGTCGAAGATTTACGGCAAGTGGTTTGCCCACAGCAAGGCCGTTGAGACCATGAACACCCGCAAGATGGCCCAGCACATCAGCGAGCATGGTAGTGTGTATACCACCGATGTGGTGTTTGGAGTGTTGGAGAAGTTCCGCAGTTGTCTGGTGGAGATGCTGTTGGAGTCGAAGCGTGTAAAGATCGATGGTCTGGGCACCTTCTTCACCACCATCGAAAATGAGGCTGGCGGAGCCAAGAGCCAGGACGAGTTCAATGTGAACAAGAACCTGAAGGCCCTGCACATCCGATTCATGCCTGAGGGCGAGCAGGAGATGAACATCAGCTCTCGCGAGTTCATCAAGAAGGCCGAGTTCATCAATATCACCACCCTGCAGAGTGGCAAGAAGGAGGGCGACACTCCTTCAGGCTCAAATGAGTCCAATGGTGGCAATGGTGGCAGCGATTCCAACCACAGCTCAACCGGCGGTGGTATCCCCGAGGAGGGTGATTAAGCTCACGGAGGGGGCAGCGCCCCTGCCCTCTCCCAGTATTTTAAACTAATAATTTAATCAACCATGAATAAGAAAGAGACATTTAAGTTTATCGTTCAGATCATCGCATCTGTATGTACAGCTATCGTCACAGCACTTGGCGCGACCTCGTGCATGGGGATGTAGCGCGGGCCTATGAGCATGTTTTCGGGGCAGCGATGCCCTGCGTATAAAAGTAGAAAAGAGGTAGTCACATGCTGTGGCCACCTCTTTGTTTTCTCATTATTCAAATAATTCACCTTGGACCCATTTGTCGGCTTTGGTGAAGCGGATTTTCAAAGAAAAAGACCAGTCATCGCGACAGCGAGCGGGGAATCTGCGCATATGCTACTGGCACTTTACGCATCGATAGGAACTAAACAGCGTGTTCTGGTTGATGTTGTTTGTGAGGCGGCAGAGGGTGAAGAGCTCGTTGCCATTGGCATCGTACTCGGAGAGGAGGCGGTTGTTAACGGCATCGTTGCCAGGGATGCCCCAGCCTACAATCATGTTGTCGCCACTGAAACTAAGGGCTCCGCAGGCGGCTGAGAAATAGCCGTCGTCACAGAGCACGGCACTCTTCTTGAGTTCGCCTGTAGTGAGGTCGACAGTGAGGCGGAGCATTCGCGTGCTGAACACACCATTGGAATTATTGAACAGGGTGATGGTGCTGTCAGCCTCGTGCCAACGGGCATAGTGCTGGCCATGGAAGTCGGCGCCATCCTCGAGATTGGTACCCCTGAGGCTCCACAGCAGACGGCCTGTGCCGCCCTTGCGGTCGATCTTGGCAATGGTGCTGATATGTTAATTCAAATAATGAAGGCCCTTAGAGCTGGGAGGATTACTGTTCCTCCTCCTCTTTTACCAGCAGCTCCTTGGTCTTGAAAATGTTGGCTGAATCCTCGTAGAGGGTTTCTATCTGCTGGATCAGATCGTCCATCTTCTCGATGAAGGGCAGGAAATCGTCCTTCTTAAACAATGCGTTGCTATACCTGTCGTGCTCCAGGTAGTAAGCCAAATCGCGCAGTTCGTCCTGAGAATCGGTGATTCTGTTGAACATGAATGATAAATGGCGATGAGCTTCTTCACTACTAAACTTGAATCCTTCTAACGAATCTTTTACCTTAACTGTGTTAATTGTGTCCATTATACCTATTGATTAAAAACGGCGGCAAAGGTAACACTATTTTCGGACAAAACGGCACGAAAAACTAAAGAATGTACAGAAAAAGTGAGCAAAGGATTGCACAAAGCATACCTAACATTTAAGGTTATCTTGAAATTAAAAAAGGCCTGTCGGGATGACAGGTCTTTTTTTTGTGTTTAGATGACTACTGCGGTGCCGCTGGCGGCTACCATGAGCATTGAGCCGTTGGCTCCGATGGTCTCGTAGTCGAGGTCGATAGCTACGATAGCGTTGGCACCAAGGGCCTGAGCGCGCATCATCATCTCGCGAATAGATGTGTCCTTAGCCTCGCTGAGCACCTTTTCATAACTGCCTGCGCGTCCGCCTACTATATCGCGTATGCCTGCAAAGAAATCCTTGAAAGCGTTAGCACCAATGATAGTCTCACCTGTCACCACTCCTTTATACTCGCGGATGGGATGACCTTCAATTTGTGGGGTTGTTGATAGAATCATAATTGTAATGTTTTAAAAGTTTATTCAACTTTTAGACGTAACTAACAAACGAAAAGTTGCAGCAAAATAATTATTTTTTGTAATTTTGCAGCAAAATTTTTATCGTTTTGTGCAACTAGACGAAAAACTGAATCGTCCTTGAGGCAAATGATTTTTTAAAAACTGATTATGACCAAAGAGAAATTTGAGGTGATTTACCGTAAACTCTACCCGAAGATGTACCGACTGGCAAGGACGATACTCTACGACGCAGACGAATGCAAAGACGTGGTGAACGACGTATTTGTGAAGCTGATGAGAGAAGAGATTGCTCCGCAGGAAGACAAAATGGAGGGCTACCTGATGACCAGCGTACGAAACAGATGTCGCGACAGACTGCGCCACAAAAGCGTGAGAGAGCGGGTGGAACATTTGTACCAAAAGGAGATGATGCAGAACAGCATCGTGACGATGAACGACGACGACCGGCTGGAACGCCTTAACGCGTACATTGACCGAGAGTTGCAACCACTGAGCAGGCAGATACTGAAGCTGAGGTTTCTGGGCGAAATGAGCTACGACGAGGTGGCAGCCGCCACAGGTGTTGACAGGACCACAGTGTACAGGCATCTTACAAAATCGCTAGAGAGTATCAGAGAGTATTTTAACGTAACAACAAAACGATAAAGCATTATGAAGAATCAAGACAAAATAGAGTTGCTACTTGACATACAGGAGCACCCAGAGAAATACAGCGACGAGCAGCTGAACAGCATGCTGGCCGAAGACGAGGAGCTGGCGGAAATGATGGAGCAGCTGGCCACCACCAAGCGCGCAATGAAAAAGGAGGAGGCCGAGGACGAGCAGCTGGATATAGACGCGCTGTGGCAGGAGTTTGAGGCTAAGCACGAGCTGGAGTTTGACGAGCCTGAGACCAAGCGCGTAAGAATGCCGCTGCGCAAGATTGCTGCAATGTTCATAGGTGTGGCGCTAACAGCCGGAGTGGCATTTGCTGCCATACAGATAGTAAGGAGCGTGAGCAAGCCTGCACCTGAGCCAACAAAGATTGAGGCATCTGCAGCACCAAAGGCCGCACAGCCTGATGACGAGGTGCCTGCCGACACCGTAGTGGCAGTGAAGCCAGTGGTGTTTGACAATGTGGAGCTGACACAGATAATGGCACAGATAGCTGCTCACTACAAAGCCGAGGTGGAGATAGAAAACGAGGATGCCGGAGCATACCGACTGTACTTTGAATGGAACAGCCAGGAGACGCTGGAGCACGTGGTGGAGCGACTGAACCGATTTGAGAGCATAAACATTGAACTGAACAACAACAAGATGACGGTGAAGTAATGAAACGCTTAATATTATCAATATACATATGCTGCATGGCCGTTGCGGGCTGGGCGCAGACCATAAGCCGCGAATACAACAACGTGTCGATAAGCGACGTGCTGAAGCAGCTGAACGAGCAGTACAAAGAGTATACCATAAGCTTTATGTACAACGAGCTCGAGGACTTTCGCGTCACCACCAAAATACGCAACAAATCGCTGCCTAATGCAATACAGCAGATGATAGGCTTCTACCCTATCCATATGACGGTGGAGGGCAACGAGATAACTGTGGAGTGTCCACAGAAGAGCACACCACGATACAAGGGTACGATAGTGGACCAGCAGAACCAGCCCGTGGCCTATGCTAACATAGCGCTGCTATCGGCCGAGGACTCGACACTGATAGCCGGAGGTGTATCTAACGAGAGCGGACTGTTTGTAATACCCTGTGAGCAGAAGCCTGTGGTGGCGCGCATATCGTACGTGGGCTATAAGACCATATACAAGCACTGCAACAGCACGCAGATGGGCACCATACGTCTGGCGCCTGAGAACCACATGCTGAAGGGCGTGGTGGTGAAAGGAACACCGCAATACAAGATGACCATGGGCGGCATGGAGATAGCCATAGAGGGAACTCTGCTGGCAAAGATGGGATCGGCTCTCGACGTGCTGGGACAGCTGCCACGAGTATCGGTTAACGGCAACAGCGTGAACGTGTTTGGCAAGGGTGCGCCGCTAATCTACATCAACAACAAGAAGATGATGAACGCGCAGGAACTGCAGCAGCTGAAATCGGAAGACATCAAATCGGTTGAGGTTATAACCAACCCTGGCGCGCAGTATGATGCCGAGGTGGAATCGGTGATCAAGATAAAAACACGCAAGCGTACCGCTGAGGGACTGAGCATACGCAACGATGCCAACGTGAGCTACAACAAGTGGTGGAACGGATATGAGGAGCTGATGCTGAAATATCAGACAAAAAAGTTTGAGATTATCAATGATGCATACATATACAGCAGTGCATTCGGAGAGGACAACACCCTGGATATTGACATACACACAGATAAGGACAACATCGAGATTAAACAGTATGTTCCAACAAAAGCGCGACAAGCTGGAGTATCAGAATATCTGGCTACCGACTACTGGGTAAACGACAGCAACTCGATAGGTGCATCGTACCAATATTACACCATGTTTTACTCGAACATTACAGGTTGGAACCGACAGGAGATACTAAGAAACGGAGTGATGGAGGGCGTAGTGAACGCTACCGACATCATGAAACCCAAGAATCAGCAACACACACTGAATGCGTACTATCAGGGAAAGATAGGAAAAATGGGCATCGACCTGAACGGTACGTATTATTACGGCACCAACGAACGTAATGACGTAGGCATAGAGACCAGCGTAGAGCTTGACAACCGCGAAATACACTCGAGCAGCAAGGAGAAAAACAGCATGTATGCTGCCAAGCTAATACTCGACTTCCCCATGATGGGCGGAATACTGAAAGTGGGCACAGAGCTCACAAAGACAAAATCGCACGGTATGTTCATAAACGAAGAGGGTTACGTGACATCATCGGAGACTGACATCAAGGAGCACAACATAGCCGGATTTGCACAATACGAACTCTCTATAGGCCACTGGCACATGGGCGCTGGCGTGAGATACGAGGATGTGGTGAGAAACTACTACCTGTACGGCGTTAAACAAGACGATGCGAGTCGTACGTATCACAACCTGTTCCCCAACCTGGCTGTGGCGTGGAGAGAAGGCGACTGGAGCTGGCAACTAAGCATGAACGAGAAAATGCATCGCCCCAGCTACCACAATCTGCGCAACTTCATGCAGTACGACAACCGCTATATGTACGAGGGAGGAAACCCAACACTGCGACCAGAAAAGGTGTACAACATTGAGACGAGCGCCACATACAGGTGGATAAGCGCCACATGGGGCTATACCTATATTAAAGATGCCATGGTGTGGGTAGACCGACTGCTGGACAACCAGGCGATAACCTATACCTCGAACATGAACTTCGACCACTACCAGTCGCTGTATGGCACCATCTATCTGGCTCCTATCTTCAAGGTGTATCGCCCCACACTGGAGCTTACCTACCAGCAGCAGATATTCAACACCAAGGATTACGGATGCAACAGGAACCTGAATAAGCCATCGTTCGGATTCAAGATGAACAACCGTTTTGTGTTCAGTAAGTCGCTGATGGCAGGATTCTCAGTAAGAGCCAACACCAA
Source organism: uncultured Prevotella sp. (assembly GCF_946404925.1). Lineage (GTDB taxonomy): Bacteria > Bacteroidota > Bacteroidia > Bacteroidales > Bacteroidaceae > Prevotella. The sequence goes on from NZ_CAMJFM010000023.1 coordinate 30,468, forward strand.
CAGCTACGATGGATTTGTGGAGAGCCGCGGACGCGTAAGCGTAGATGCAGCCATCAGAAAATCGTTTGATAACGAGCGATGGGTAGTGATGCTGACTGCTAAGGACATTTTTAAAACAGCACGCGAGCGATGGACCATGTACGGCATGGGCACAGAAACCAGCAAGAACTGCTACAACTACAACCGCAACATATCGCTACGAGTGACCTATAACTTCAACAATACCCGCACCAAGTACAAGGGTACTGGCGCAGGTAATGAGGAAAAGAAGAGAATGTGATCTCTACGCAGATGCGAAAGGGGGTATTAGCTACCCTTGCTGATGCCCCCTACTACATCGCTGTTATCGATACTATGCTCGGTTTTCTTAACGCTTGATTTAAGAGAGCCGAATCGCCATGTGGCTGAGATAGCGAACGAGCGATTGCGATTCCACGAACGCTCGTGGCCCAGGAAGTCGCCATTAACAGTCTCGGCATCCATCACCCAATACTTATTAAACGGTGCGTTGGCAGTGAGGCGCACGGTGAGGCGGTCGCCCTTGAGGAACGAGCGTTGCAGCGAGGCGTAATAGTCGAAGTAGCCATGCTGAATGGCGTAGACGCTCGATGGGCTGTGGCCTATCTTGCCGTAGCCACTAAGACTGAGGCTAAGTTTAAGTGGCAGGCGCTGCTGCAGACTGAAGCTGTAGCTATCGCTCCAGCCATGGGTTAGATAGCCCAGGTCGGGATTCTCGTAGTGCTCATAGCGCAGGTTATTGTTGACTACCAGTGTGGTAGTAGCGAAGGGTTTCCACTGTACGTACTGCTCGAACGAAGTGCGGCTATAGCGCAGGATGTTCTCGTAAGTAGAATAGCGCACATCATCCTTGGCAGTAACCACCGAGCTGATGCCGTTGCTATAGGCGGTATAGCCTGGAGCCAACTGCAGCGTGAGGTTGGGCATGATATAGGTATAAATGAGGCTGACACGATGGGTGTGCGAGCTGGAGAGCTGAGGGTTGCCCTGACTTACGGACGAGGGCGAAACGGTGGCAGCGGGATTGAGATAAGAGATGCCAGGGCGGTTGATGCTGGTGGTGTAGTTGAACTTGAGCGACTGTGCATCGGTGAGCTGGAACTTGAGCGTGGCCTGTGGCACCCAGTCGCCCAGGTGCTTAGAGAATGCTGCGCCCTTGCCATCGGGATAGCTGCCACGCATGTAGCTGTACTCATAGCGCAAGCCTGCACGGGCTGAGAACTTGGCAGTGCGGAAGATATAATCGGCATAGCCTGCCATGACGCGCGTGGTGTGCTGGAACTCGTCGCTGGTACTGGCATCGATGCCATAGAAGGTCTGAGTGTTGTGGCTATTGTTATCGCGATTGATATACTTGGCGCCTACCTCAAGCTGATGACCACGGCCCAACGGGCGAAGCCAGTCAACCTGCAGGGTGTGCTCGGTAAAACGCTCGCGCTGGTTCATGAGCGAACCTGTATAGGCGAAAGGCACATTGTAGAGTTCTGTATGGGTATTCTCCTGATCGGTATGCTGGCGTGTAAGGGCAAGCATATACGACAGGGTGAGTCGCTCACCCTGGAGGTGGGTTTTGTGCTGATAGTCGAATCGGCCATTCCACGAGTGATGATTGTAGCCTGGCATCCAATAGCTGTTACGATAGCTGTAGAGCTGCTGACCAGCGGGATTGAGCAGCTGGTTGTAGCCATCGCCCTGAACATTGAGCGTATAGAAGTAGCCACCAAACGAGGCTGAAAGCAGATTGAGCGAGTCGATATCGTAGCTGGCATCGATATCAGCAAAGTGGATATCGCCAGGATTAGACCCCTCGGAGCCTGTGAGCATGGTGTTGCCAGTGTCGAGATAGGTGTTAGAATGCTCTACGCGGTTGTAGCTGTCGTGCTTGGTCATACCGTTATAGCCATAGTCGACTGAGAGCATGAGCTTGCCTAACTGACTGGTAAGCGACGAATAGAAGCTGGAATGGCCAAGGGTGTTGAGAGAACCTGATACTACGCCTGTTACACCCTGCATCGCGGTGTTTGACAGCGTAACGATGTTAAGAATGGCGTCTACACCCTCAGCATCTTCGCGAGCGCCCGGATCGGTGATAACCTCGATGCGCTTTACCGCAGAAGCAGGCATGGACTTGAACACCTCTTTGGCGTTCTTAGTAAGACTTGGATCTAGGTGGCCGTTCTTATAGACCTTGAAATTGCTGTTACCCTTTACCTGAATGTTATCCTGACCATCGACAGTAACCATGGGAACCTTGCGCAGCATGTCCATCACGGTCTGAGTCTTAGACTCTTCATCGGCCTGCACATCGTAGGCGATGCGATCGATATCCTGCTTGATGAGTTGGCGCTGGGCCTTGACTACTACGCCATCTAACTCCTTGTTCCATGTGACGGAACCGCTACTTACTGAGGTGGAATCCTGCTGGGCCCAGCTGGCGCATGGGCACACGAAAAGCAGGAATGTAAAGATGAAATTTACACTCTTCATACGATGATTAATAAGTTTGTTATTAAGAAATCTCTTCATACCAGTTGTTTTTGACTACAAAGGTATGAAGAGAATATTAAGAGAGAGAATTATTTTGCTGACATTTGTCTGACAATTGCTAAAAGACTGAAACCCAGCGTGTTACTTCAGTTTCTTAATACACATCACGAAGATGTTCTGGATGAGTTCATCGGTGGTTTTATCCTTGAGTTTGGTGAGTTCGTTTACAACAAGCTTCTTCTCATCGGCCTCGAGCATGGCTGATTTCTTGCAGAGGCTGTAGATAGAGGTGGCGTAATGAGTGGCGGTATTGCCATCGGGGTTCTTGAGGAACAGGCGCTTGTAGGCATTGAACTCGCTGAGCCATGACTCAGGGGTCTTGGCGCGATTGGCCAACAAAGAATCGACGTTGATTGTATTACCACCATAATTGATGTTCTCTTCAATGATGTCGCGAATACCATCGATATCAACATCCTTACCATTAATCTTTATGCTACCTAACGATATTTTGTCATTATCTGCACCAATTTCCTTGCCATTGATAACAACGCGATTCAGGACTTTGCCTTCGCCAGAGCCGATTGTAGCGCTCTGGTTTGTAATATCCTTGCCGTTAACGATAACACGACTCACATTAGTCTTCTTAGCTTTTTTGTCGCGTGCTTCTGGGCGCAGGGCATAAGTAACAGCCAGGCGAACCTTGGTTTTCTTTGCATTCTCGACCCACTCCAGAGCGTATGCATAACGATAACGATGATCAGGATCGTCCTTATCAGCAAAGCAGGCATAGATGTATTCTGAACCATCCATAGCGCCAATAGCCACCGACTGATGACGGCCATCGCCCACAAAGAGTGTGACTGGAGAAAAACCTATTGACTCGAAAAGATTTGAGAAACTCTCAGTATCAACATCGCCAAAACCCTTTTCGCGAAGGCCGGAATTGACTGAATAAGCCTCCTTCTTATCTGTTTCGAAGGCCTTACGTACATCTTTCAGGCGATTGAGAGCTGAACTGGAGCTGATGGTAAAGTCGTAAACATCGGCCAAAGCCGTCATACGACCTGTCTCAGGGTCACGATCAAGCACGTGGCGTGTCTTGTTCTCAATAATCTTGTCACTTAGCAGGGCATCGAATGCTTTCTGGATGTTCTGCTGTGCCATAATGGTTGAAGGCATGGCCAACAACATGGCTGCGAGGAAAAAGTATTTACTCTTCATATGCAATTAAATTTTCTTGTTCGTTAATATAGATTATGGTACCATCTTCTTGCATGACGGGAATGTAGCCATAGGCTGCCATCTGGGCGTTGAATAGCTCCATCTGAGCCTTGACTTGCTCGGCCTGGGCATGGGCCTGAACTACCTGCGTCTTGGCCTGTTCGGCCTGAGCCATCAGCGCGTAAGCCTTATCGTAATCGTGGATAGTAGGCTCGGCCTTGCGCAAGCTACGCTTCTTGGCCTTTAATGGCTGCTGAGGTGCATCAGCAGGCGCGAACGGATGGGCAGCAACTGTATCGACGCGCTCTACCGTCTGTACATCAGGCTGTGCTGACTGCTGGGCGGTGGTGTCGGCCTGAGCCGTGAGTGGCGCAGAGGGCACGAACTGAGCCTGACGTGGCGGAACGGCCAGATACAACACGCCTGCCACAACGGCTGCAGCTGCGATGCTCCACACGGCCCAACGGCGATTGGCCTTGGGCTGAGGTGCCATGGCCTCGATCTCCTGGAACATCTGCTGATAGCAGAGCCACTCCTGGGGGATGTTATCGCCCTTGAAGTATTGGGCAAGGATGGCCTCCTCGTCGAGTGTAGAAGTGCCGTCCATATACTTCTGGAGCAACTTCTCGATAACCTCTTTAGTGTACTGTATCATTGTTTGTTTCGCTGTTTTATTTCTTCTAATAATGTGTGGCGCGCCCTGGCCAGCAGTGTACTTACTGATGTGGGCTCGATGCCAAGCAGGGTAGCTATCTCGTCGTGGCTGCGGCGCTCAACTTGCCTGAGATAAAGCAATGTGCGCTGAGTGGTGGGCAGCTGCTGGAGGCGTGCTGATAGCCATTGTGAGTTCTCCTTGTCTACCAGTTCCTCGTGCGGACTGGTAGTGAGACTAACCGCGACGGCCTCAGTGAGGGCCTCAGTGGGTTTTCGACGCTGATGATTGCGCAACATGTGGCGCGCCATAAGCGATACGATTGCCTCGACCGATTGGAATCGCTCTAATTCCTGGTGCATCTGCCATAGTCGAAGCATCACATCCTGTGCGATGTCTTCGGCCTCGGCCCTACCCGCCCCGTAGTGGATACTAACGCTGAGCGCCTTTTCGCGCCACGTGCGGGCCATTTGTTCGAATGCACTTTTTTCCATCTAACTTTTGCTTTACACTAATTAGACACACAAAAGCAGAAAAACCAAACTTTGATTAACTTAGTTTAACAAGAAAAAGAAATCCCGAGGGTTTGTTGCCCTCGGGACGCTGTTGTCATAATAAATAATGATGCCTTACAGCAATTATTAATTGTTATGATTTAAAATCTTATGCCTCTGCGGGAGCCTCCTCAGTAGCCTCGGCCTCAGCCTCAACCTCCTCGGCAACCTCCTCAACTGCGTCAGCAGCAGCCTTCTTGGCATCGGCAGCAGCCTTGATAGCAGCCTCAGCCTCGGCAGCAGCCTGCAGCTCAGCAGCGTTCTCAGCAACAACCTTAACTGGCAGCTCAACGATTACCTCCTTGTGGAAGTGTACCAGAGCTACATAGTCACCAATGCGCTTAGCATCCTTCATGGTGATGATCTTGCGATCAACCTCCTTACCGAGCTTAGCCAGCTCGTCAGCTACCTGAGCAGCACCTACTGAACCATAGAGCTGACCAGTAACGCTAACCTTAGCAGCAATCTCGAGAGCTACACCATTAAGCTGGGCAGCCTTCTCCTCAGCAGCAGCCTTCTGGGCAGCCAGCTTGTGAGCCTGCTGCTTCAGGTTCTCTGCGAGAATCTTCTTAGCTGAAGGGCTAGCGATAACACCCTTACCCTGAGGGATGAGGTAGTTACGGCCATAACCAGACTTTACATTCACGATATCGTTCTTGAATCCCAGACCGATAATATCTTCTTTCAGTATAATTTCCATAATCTTGCGTCCTCCTCTTTAATTATTTCATCAAATCGGTTACGTAAGGCAGCAGTGCAATCTGGCGGGCACGCTTAACGGCCTGAGCCACACGGCGCTGATACTTCAGAGAGGTACCGGTGATACGGCGGGGAAGAATCTTACCCTGCTCGTTCAGGAACTTCTTCAGGAACTCGGGATCCTTGTAGTCGATGTACTTGATACCGCTCTTCTTGAAACGGCAATACTTCTTCTTCTTTGTATCGATAGAAGGAGCTGTCAAATAACGGATTTCACTCTGTTCTGCCATAGTTTAAGCCTCCTCTTTTTTACCAAGCTTTGCACGACGCTTCTCGGCGTACTCTGCAGCATACTTGTCAAGTTTAACTGTCTGGAAACGAATTACCTTCTCGTCACGACGGAAAGCTGTCTCCAATGTCTTAATCACTTCTGGCTCAGCCTTGAACTCTACCAGGCAGTAGAAACCTGTAGACTTCTTCTGAATAGCATAAGCCATCTTCTTCAATCCCCAGGCCTCTTCGTTGATGATCTCTGCACCCTTATCGGTCAGGACCTTCTTGAATTTTGCGGCCGTTTCCTTCATCTGTTCATCAGACAAAACGGGAGTTAAAATGAAAACGGTTTCGTATTGATTCATACTACGTTAAAAAATAAATTAATTAATTAATGTTTTGCTTAAAGCGGGTGCAAAGGTACAAAAAAGAAGTGAGAAGTGAGAGGTGATAGGTGAGATGCACCCATTATTTAATGTTTTTTAATACTTCTCACCCTTTTTCTGATGTCGAACGTGCAAAACTGCACCTAAAATAATGATTATCAGGCCTGTAAGCAGAACCAAATTATAGCGGGTAAAACCTGCAATATAACTGACAATAAGAAGGAGAGCACCAGTAAGAACCAGTGCTACTCCAAGATATGTATTGATAAGTTGCTTCACTATATTTACTCGTCTTCTACCTCAGGAGTGATGAGCTTGTAGCCCTTACCGTGGATGTTAATAATCTCGATCTGTGGATCGTCCTTGAGGTGCTTGCGCAGCTTGGTGATGTAAACATCCATAGAGCGTGCGTTGAAGTAGTTATCGTCGATCCAGATGGTCTTCAGAGCGAAGTCGCGCTGCAGAATCTCGTTAGAGTGGCTGCAGAGCAGGGCCAACAGCTCGTTCTCCTTGGTGGTAAGCTTGGTCTGCTTCTCGCCAATCTGGAGTAGCTGCTTCTGGGTGTCGAAGGTGAACTGACCCAGGCGATATACTGTAGACTCGCGGCTCTTCTTGCCCTTGGTACGGCGCAGGATGGCCTCAATACGGAATACCAGTTCCTCCATCGAGAAGGGTTTGGTGATATAATCGTCGGCACCAAGCTTGAATCCCTCGAGGATATCCTCCTTCAGTGTCTTAGCTGTGAGGAAGATAATGGGCACGTCGGTATTGGCTGAGCGGATTTCCTGAGCGAGTGTGAATCCATCCTTCTTAGGCATCATCACATCGAGCACACAAATATCGAACTTGGTCTTGAGGAAAGCCTTGAAGCCTGCCTCACCATCAGCACAGAGTTCTGCAACAAAGCCTTTGGCCTGCAAATACTCACGGAGCAGCATTCCGAGGTTCTCATCGTCCTCGCAAAGCA
>NZ_CAMJFM010000024.1 GCF_946404925.1 uncultured Prevotella sp.
TCTTCGAGAATATGCCTACACAGAACAAGACCTTTACTCCAGAGGCTAAGCGCGATCTGATTATCGCTCTTATCACTCTGAAGTACACTCAGAGTAACTCAGTTTGCTACGTTAAGGATGGTCAGGCCATTGGCATCGGAGCTGGTCAGCAGAGCCGTATCCACTGTACCCGTCTGGCTGGTAACAAGGCTGATATCTGGTGGTTGCGCCAGCATCCAAAGGTAATGAACCTGCCTTTCATCGACAATATCCGTCGTGCTGATCGCGACAACACCATCGATGTATATATCTCAGAGGATCACGACGATGTGCTTCGCGATGGTACTTGGCAGATGTTCTTCAAGGAGAAGCCTGAGGTGCTGACTATGGAGGAGAAGAAGGCTTGGATTGCCCAGAACACCAAGGTAGCTCTTGGCTCAGATGCATTCTTCCCATTTGGCGACAACATCGAGCGTGCTCATAAGAGTGGCGTAGAGTTTATCGCTCAGGCTGGTGGATCAGTTCGCGATGACAATGTTATCGAGACCTGCGATAAGTATGGTATTGCTATGGCATTTACTGGTGTACGTCTGTTCCACCATTAAATTAAAGATTAAACATTAAACGTTAAATTTAATGGACGATTTTCAGAACATACTTGAAAATGGCATCAACTTCGGACGTGGAGGTGAAAGGCCAAAAGAAGATGGCAAGGTAAAGACCAAGGCCAAGAAGAAAAAGTATATAACTGGTGCTCACGGTAGCGGCTCTGCTAGGCAGAAAGCCAAATACCGTGAGCAGCGGGCTAACCGTCATAAGAAGTAAAAACTATCAAAAAATAAGGAAAAATGAAACTACTAAAACTATTACTTGCAACTATCCTACTCTGCAGCACGAACACGCTTCGTGCTCAGAAGTACGTTGGTGGCGATATATCGATGCTTACCAAATACGAAGAAGCTGGAGTAGAATACCTCGACTCTACTGATAAAGTGGTTGATGCCCTTACATTCTTCAAACAAGAAGGTCTTAATGCCATGCGTGTTCGTTTGTTCGTTGATCCTTCAAAGGATAACGACAAAGCCGTATGTCAGGACATTGAATACGTAAAGGCATTGGGCAAGCGCATCAAAGATAAAGGAATGAAGCTGATGCTCGACTTCCACTATAGCGACACATGGGCTGATCCTGCCAAGCAGTGGACACCTGACGCATGGAAATCGCTTACCAATGAGCAACTCTACGAGAAGATTTACGAATATACCAAGGAGAGTCTGCAGCAGATGGTTGATGCTGGAGCCACACCTGATTTCATACAGACTGGTAACGAGATATCGTTTGGTATGATGTGGGGAACAGAGGCTGAAGCAAAGAACAATAACAACAATCGTTGCTATACCAATTCGCCAGATGCCAACTGGACTCGTTTCATCACGCTACTGAAAAAAGCAGGCAAGGCTTGTCGCGAGGTATGCCCTGAGGCTAAGATCATTATTCATAGCGAGCAGACTCCTAAGCCTACTGTATTAACAGATTTCTTTGATCGCATGACTACAGCATCGCTCGATTACGATATCATTGGTTTGAGCTATTATCCTGATTTCCATGGCAATCTGGCCAAGCTTGAAACAGCCCTCACAACCCTCGAAGGCAAGAACTATGGCAAAGATATCATGGTAGTAGAAACAGGATACAGCTATGCTTGGGCTATTGGTGATTATTACGACTACACCAGTACTTATCCCTATACAGAAGATGGCCAGAAACAATTTACCATCGACCTTATTGCCAAGCTAAAACAACACAGCCTGGTTAAAGGATTGTTCTGGTGGTGGCCAGAGGATAATGGAAACAAGAGGGTAACCAATAGTTGGTGGAATGCCGCCCTATATAACCACAACACAGGTCAGCCTTGGCCCGCATTCTACGAGCTCAAGAACTTCGCTACTGAGAGTTCTGGCCTTCAAGGCATTGAGGCTGAAAAAATAAGCAACAGCGATAAGTGGTATACCATCGATGGGAGGCGATTAGGAAGTGAGCCTTCCAAAAGTGGAATCTACATTAATAATGGAAAGAAAAAAATAGTCCGCTAACAATTAGCGGACTACTTTTTTCATGTTAGAAGTTCAACTCCCTACCTCTATAGAACTCCAGTAGAGCATGTTGATAAAGATTCTCGTAACGAGCCTGAACCAAATCTGATTCTGATTTCATATAATTGTTCTTGGCCTCATTGAATTCTGTGATGGTTGCCTTACCATTCTCGTACTTGGCCTGTACCAACTCGAAAGCATCTTTCGAACTATTCACAGCCTCAGCAGAACTCTGAGTCTTGGTTTGTGCATTCAGAGCGTTATAGTACACCTGCTGAATCTCCTTATATAGGGTTTTCTTTGTGTTGTCGAGTTGCAACTGCTGATTAGCCTGATCTACGCGAGCGCTACGAATGCGATTGCGAGTAGAGAAGCGATTAAAGATAGGCACACTCAGATTCAATCCGATATACTGACTGAAGTTATTCTCCAACTGCTTGCCAAAACTATCTGATTTGAAGCCAGAGGTGGTGTAATAGTTGGTGCCCAATCCGCCACTCAGCGAGAGTGTGGGATAGTGACCTGCCTGGGCTATCTTGATACTATGGGCAGCACCCTTCAACTTCAGTTGCTGCGAAATAATCTCGGGCTTTACACCCAGAGCCTCAGCATAAACCTGATCAGGGGTTACCAGAGATACCAAGCCTGCAAGGTTATTCAGTTCTTCAAGCGTTGGGCGACTGATGGTGAAGCCCTCTGGCGTGTCAAGCTCAAGCAGCTGGGTTAGCGTTAGTATGGCCAATCGCAGATTGTTATCAGCTTGAGTAGCAGTAAGCTTGCTATTAGCAAGGGTTGCCTTCTGCTGCGATAGTTCAACACCACTGGCCTTGCCGTTATCCACAAAAGCCTGAAGTCGAGCCACTTGGGCAGAATCTATCTGTATCTGGCGATGAGCCACATCAGCCATCTCCATATCGTAGAGTATCTGCACATAAGCCTGAGCCACCTGCATACGGATATCATTCTTGGCCTTCTCAAGATCAGCAGTAGCAGCCTCGAGGTTCAACTGGTTCAGCTTTATTTGGTTAGGAATCTCGAAACCAGTGAACAAAGGCACACTTGCGCCCAATTGTATCGATGTGCTACTGGTATTGGTGTTGGTGTAGGTATTATCCATGGTCAAACCACGTCCAAACGAGAAGTTCTGCCCTACACTACCACTTACATCTGGTAATCTTGAATTCTTTGCAGTCGATAGCTGTATCTCCTGCTGGCGACACTGGTTCTGCTGCTGCTTGATGCCAATGTTGTGCTCTACTGCATAGTCGCAGCACTCGCGCAAGCTCCACGCCTTTTGCTGGGCTGATGCACCAAGATGAGCCTGAACAGCCAGTACACCTATTAATAATAACTTATTCATCGCTTACTATTTTTTATCATCAGCAATAATCTCTGGGCCACGAACCTTATCCTTGGCTGTGATACCCTTCTTAATCTCGATATTCACACCGTCAGAGAGACCTGTTGTAACATTAGTACGCTCGTAGGTCTTATTCTTGCCCTCGCCCTTAACAACATATACAAATGTGCTGTCACCACTGAATTCGATAGCGCTTTCAGGTATGCTAAGCACTTTTTCAGCTGAAGCAAGGATAATCTCAGCATTGGCGCTATAGCCAGAACGTATCTTACCGCCTTCAGCAAGTTTTACAGCAGCCTTAATCTCAAACTGATTGGCACCATTGCTCTCAACAGCCTTTGGCGAGATGTACTCCAAAGAAGCATCGAACTTCAGGTCCTGAAGGGCTCCGATGGTGATACTCATATTCATACCATTCACCAGCTGTCCTACCTCTGTCTCGTCGATGTTACCACGGAAAATCAAGTTGTTCATATTAGCCACAGTAGCGATGGTTGTACCCTCGTTCATGGTGTTTACCTGAATAACTGAATATCCCACCTTTACAGGGATATCAAGAATAACACCACTGATGGTAGAACGGATGAGCGTAGAAGAAGCCTTAGCGTTCGACTTTGAGAAACCGTCTCTTACAACCTGCAGAGCATCCTCAGCTGCCAACTTCTCATGTTTGGCTTGTGCCAATGACACCTTGATCTTATCAAACTCATCTGCGGATACCAACTTCTGGTTAAAGAGGTTCTCCTCGCGCTGGAAATCTGTCTGAGCCTGCTTCAGGTTGATCTCTGCCAAGCGGACACGCATCTCAGCAGAACTCAGTTGTCCCATCTCTGGCACCACCTTCACCTTAGCAATCACATCGCCAGCATTCACATAGTCACCAGCCACCTTATAAAGCTCGGTGATAATACCAGAGATCTGGGGCTTGATGTTTACCTCATTACGGGGTTCAATCTTACCTGTGATAATGGTCGTCTTCTGAATGTTCTCAGTCTTTGGAGTGAACTCGTTATAGACGATCTCCTTTGGTTGGCTCTTTTGCCACAAGAACACGAATGTTCCGATGAAAATCAGCGCGATAATTACGGCGATAATCAGTTTTCTGTACTTTTTCATACTTTTATATTTTTATTTTTTACCTTTTTACTTTTTTACCCTTTTACCTTTACTCATCCCTCATGGCATCTACTGGTTTGATGCTCATGGCTCTGGCTGCAGGAGCGAGACCTGCCAACACACCAAGCGAGCTAACCACGAAGGCACAGAAGATAGCTGTCCAAAAGCTTACCTGGAAGTGAGCATTCACTATGCCGTCTTCAGTATTGGCCAACTCCAGCATCTGTAGAATCATCACTCCAAACAATATTCCACTCATACCCGCCACAAGCGTCAATAGTATACTCTCGGATATGATCTGCGATAGTATCATCCTTGGTGTAGCACCTATAGCTCTGCGGATACCAATCTCAGTGGTTCGTTCACGTACGGTTACCATCATAATGTTTGATACGCCAATGGCTCCAGCAAGCAGGGTTCCAAGACCTACCAACCATATCAGGAAATTGACGCCCTTAAACAAATTGTCGTACATCTGGAACAACAACTCTGTATTGAATACGAAGGCTCCCTGTTCGTCAGTAGGATCTACAAAGTGGGCTCTGGCCACAGTCTCGCGCATACGATCTGTTATCTTACTCATAATCACGCCTTCACGTCCTGTAGCAGCAATCAGGTCTACCTCGTTTCCACGATTAAACAACGACTGCATCAACGTTATAGGCAAGGTAATCTTTTCTTCAGCGCGACCATTAAAGCTTATTCCGCCTTCAGCATAATCAACACCAATCACCTCGAAATAGGTTGAGTCTACGCGGATCTTCTTACCACAAGGGTCGCCACCTTCTTTGAAGAGTTCTTTATATATCTTCTTACCAATCACGCACACCTTGCGTTGTTCACGCATATCTACTTCGTTCAGGTATCTGCCATAGTACATCTTGGGGGTAATAACATTTACCATCTCGGGCACCGTACCTTGAATTCTTGGCTGCGTTTTCTGGTCGCCATAGTAGGCCGTGTTACTACCACGCCATCGTGAAAAAATCATGGGCACCACAGCTTCCAGTTCTGGTACACGCTGCTTCAGGCGGTCAATATCCTTATAGTCCATGCTCCACCAACGTCCCTTGCGGAATCCCTTATAAGGCTTGGTAGTCTGCTCGGCTCCTATCACAACGGTATTCTGAGCAAAACCCTCAAAGTTCTTTTCAAGCATTTCCTTCAGTCCCTTTCCGCCTCCCATCAGGGCTACGAGCATGAATACTCCCCAGAACACGCCAAACCCAGTGAGGAACGATCGCGCCTTGTTGCGAGTAATCGTGTCGACTATTTCTCTGTATGTATCTATATCTATCCTCATAATCTTAATCAGCTCTTAGTGCCTCGATGGGGCGGATTTTACTTGCTTTTAACGCAGGGATGAGTCCAGCGATGGTACCTGCGATAATCATCACCATGGTAGCCTCGAAACATACGTCGAGTCCTACGGTAGGATCCTTAAAAAAGGTAATCTTAATGACTCCCAAATCAGTCACCGCATGCCCAAGGGTAGCATCCATATATTCATTGGCGAATATACCCATAAGCATGCCTACGTAGCCAAAGAAGGTGGTGATGACAACACTCTCAACAATGATGAGTTTCAGTATGCTCCAAGGCTTTGCGCCAATGGCTTTGCGGATACCGAACTCATGGGTACGCTCCTTAACTGTGATAAGCATAATGTTGCTTACACCCACAATACCACTAAGCAGAGTAAACAATCCCACAATCCAGAGTGCGGTATGGATGATGGCGATAGCCTTTTCCATCTGCATGTTCTCGCGATAGGCATTCCAAACCCATATAGCGCGTTCGTCTTCAGGATGAGCCTGGTGGTTTGCATTCAGACGACGATGATATGTTTTCTCGAATGCCTCGTTGGCTTCCTCAGTGGTTAAGCCATGGAAGGTAAACTCGATATTTCCCAAGCTACTACTATTGGCGCCATAGATGTTCTTGATAGTAGAATAAGCAGAATAGGCAGTACCACCACCATTGCCAGGATTCTTGTAGATACCAACAACCTTAAACGATATGTTGCCAACTTTCACATTCTTACCAAGCAACGTCTTGTAATCCTTAGGCTCAAGTTCTTTGGCTTGCTTATCATCCAGCACTATCACCTTGCGTTTCTCTTTCTGGTCGATATCGTTGACGAATCGTCCACAAACCAAATCATGCTTATTGATCTTAGTGTGTATAGGATAAACACCAGCTATCTGCATGCTCATATAGTTCTCGCCATTGGTAACGGTAGAACTTACATAGTAGCAGGCACCCACCTCATCAATATGGTTCTTAAACTCCGACTCAGTAGCCTCAAGGTCGCGTTTATTCAGTTGGATGTAGCGTCCTTCGCTTAGTCCCTTATAGGCTTTCGAAGTGGTACCACCATAAGCCTCCATCGAGTTAGTAAGGTAGTTGCCCATCATGTCCATGTTGGCGTTGATGATACCATTACCAGCACCCAGCAATACGATAATCATGAAGATGCCCCACGCCACAGCAAAACCTGTTAGCGTAGAACGGAGCTTATTCCGTCGAGCAGTCTGCCATATTTCAGTTATTATATCGTGCATAATAATTTTTTTTTGACATAAGAACAAAAGGACATGTTTATTTCATAAGTCCTCCGCTTCCGAATGGACTGGCGTTATGGTCGAGGTTTTCTTCGATATTACCGATTATGCCGTCCTTGATGTGTACTATCTTATTGGTCTCGTTCGCCACACCGCTCTCGTGAGTCACCACCACGATGGTCATACCATCCTCCTGGTTCAGCTTTTTAAGCAGCTGCATCACCTCCACAGATGTCTTCGAGTCCAATGCTCCTGTAGGCTCATCGGCCAGGATAATCTGTGGACGGGTGATGAGTGCTCTGGCTATTGCCACGCGTTGCTTCTGTCCTCCCGACAGCTCATTGGGGTAATGCTCGGCCCACTCTTTGAGGCCCAGCTTCTCCAGATATTCCATCGCCATCTGGTGGCGCTTCTTTCTAGACACCCCTTGATAGAATAATGGCAACTCAACGTTTTCCACGGCTGTTTTGAAAGAGATGAGATTAAACGATTGGAAAATAAAACCTATCATCTTGTTGCGATACTCAGCGGCCTTGCGCTCTGAGAGATTCCAGATGGGTACACCTGCCAACTCGTAGGTACCTGAATCGTAGTTGTCCAGAATACCCAGAATGTTGAGCAATGTTGACTTACCTGAGCCCGAAGCGCCCATGATGCTGACGAACTCTCCCTTTTCGATGTCGAGCGAGATGCCCTTCAACACATGAAGCGGCTGGGCTCCTTGATAGGTTTTGTTGATGTCTCTTAAATGTATCATAAATCAATTTTTCTTTTTACCTGTGTACGTTTGACGTTGCAAAAGTATAATAAGTTGCAGCTACCACAAAAAATTATTCTGTTTTCTCCCATTCAGAGGTTATGTCTTCTATTGTTATATCCAACAGCCTCATCTGGCGGAACAGTTCTGGCAGACGCTCCTTCATAAACTCCTGCTTGCGAGCCTTAAGTATCTGCTTCTTGGCTCCAGGGGTTACAAAGTAGCCCAGGCCGCGCTTATTGTATATCACCTCCTCGCGTGCCAACTGTTCGTAGGCTTTCACTGCGGTATTAGTGTTCACCTCAAGCAGCACGGCATACTCGCGCACACTTGGAATTCTGTCGTCATCTTTATACACACCAGAGAGGATCTCGTCGCAAAGGCGATCGGACATCTGGATGTAGATGGGTTTATCATTTGTGAAAGTCATAATTAAACCACTTATTAGTAATTAGTTCAAATCCTTTAAATATATGGTACGAAGCCCAATAATTCAACACAGAGAGTATAGGGAATGCGATGGTGAGAATCCAACTCACGATGCCGATGTCGTATCTCACGAGTTTACCATGATCCCATTGTGTAGAGAACATAGTTCCTCCTGATAGCACAATAAGTTTTGCAAGAAGTATTATGCAGAGTATCACAAACACGCTTGTTGCTACGAAAGAATACTTGCGGAGCATAGTTCCACCAAGTGTGTATATAGAGTGAGTCCAAAAAAAACATCCCACTACAAAAGACTTTTCCACAATCATGAAGTCTACAGGCATCTTACCATTATCAGTAAAAGTAATCATATCGTCTATCAGCATAGGAATAGCCGACGACCACCAGTAGTAAGTTTCACCTGTATATTCAGATATAACACTATAATAATATGTTCCATCTGCACAAGGCCTACCCTGATACCCTACAGCCCAATAGCTCAGCATGCGAAGTGCATCGCCAAGGACGATAGCCAGAAATGCACAAGCTATACAGATAATTGTAGAATAGACCAACAGCGAGAGATATTTCTCCAGGTTCGACGATGGCAACATCAGGAATGCTTCGCGCTTACGCTTATCGTTGATGCTCGATACAATAGAGCTAATCATAATCAGCGAGACCAATATTAGAACCATCCTCAAGAACAGAGAAACATCATTTATCATATCAAAAGGAGTACCATAAGGTTTCATCATCTTAAACAGTATCTCGCCCAAGAATACAGCCAATATCGAGCCTGTAAACCACAAGAGCATCTTACGGAAGTTAACACTCACTACCCAGCGGAGCGTCTGTCCGAATCTTTTTATATCGAAACTATTCATAACAATTTCCTATTTTTAGAGGTTTACTATTTTACCAATATTCTGAGTTCTGCAGAAGAATCTGTACGACAAGCAGAAGTTAATCGTCGCCCAAACAAGATAGAAGCCAACGCCTGTTATATAATCCAACATGGCAGAATGGTCATTCAGCTGGACAGCTTCAAACTTATCACCAATCTTAACAAATAACATACCTATCAAGATGAGAGCTACTGTAGTGATAACCCAGTTGAATTTTCTGCTACGGAACAGCGTTGCACCAACGGCATAGAGCGACTGGAACCATATTACCAGTACTATCATACTTAGTATGAATCGTGGATGAGTTGCCTGTGACGTGTGAACATCGTTTGCGGCACGAACAAACAAATCGCCCAACACCGAAGTAACAAACCTGGTATAATCGTGTCCCAATAGCGTATGGATCAAATACTGAATCACGTCAGCTCCTAAACAAGCAACGAATGAAATGGCAACTACTATTATCCAATTAAAATAGCGTGCCAGATACTTCTCGAAGTTCGAAGCTGGGAGCATCATCAGTGTCTGCATGTCGTGCTTACCCTCCATGCTGTAGAACATCAAAGCCGGGCCTAACACAATGTTTACTATCACCACAGCAAACTCAGCAACCGCACACGATCTGTAGCCATTAACATGGTTTCCGTTCACTTTTACAACCATCGAAAAGAACAGGAATGTAAGCAGCATCACCACCAGGAACTGCAGAAACGTCTTAACGTAATAACGCTTATCGCCCTGCAGAGACCACTTGGCCACCTTTCCGAATCTGCATAAATTAAACTGTATCATAAGATTTAATGTTTAATCTTTAATGTTTAATATTCAGATTTTTCCCTCGTTTACTGCATTGAAAAGCAATTCCAAATTAATCTGAGTCTCAGCGTAACCCTCCTTACGTGGAGCAATCACAGCATTACCCTGAAGCGAAGGCTCAGCATAGAGAGCATCCTCCATATTGTCAGGAGTGCGATACTCAAAAGTGTACTTATCAGTAATCTCAGCCACACTTGCATTAAGCAACAGCTTCCGTGGACTCAGAATCAGAATATGATCAAGCAACTGCTCAACATCGTGCACCTGGTGGGTAGAGATAATCAGCGTGCGGTCGCCCGTCATATACTGAGTAACCACCTTGCGGAACTGGCTCTTCGATGGAATGTCGAGTCCGTTAGTAGGCTCGTCCATCAGCAGCACCTTAGTGTTAGTAGCCAAAGCAAAGGCCATAAACACTTTCTTCTTCTGTCCCATCGAGAGGGCATTCAGCTTCACGTCGCTTGTAAGTTCAAAGTCCTTCAGGCAACCATCGAGTACGGTAGTGCTGAAGAGAGGATAGAAGGGGCGATTGATCTTAACATACTCATCGAGTGTCATAGCAGGCAGGTCGAACTCCTCAGGTACGATGAAGATATCCTGCAGCGTCTCTGGCTTGCGAAGCTTGGTCTCGATGCCATCAAAACTTACACTACCCTTCTTTGGGCGCAGCAATCCGGCTATCAGATAAAGGAGTGTAGACTTACCTGTACCGTTCTTACCAAGTAGGCCATAAATATTATCCTGCTTCAGCTCCAGACTGAAATCATCGAATACCAGGTTCTTCTGACCTGCATACTTAAAACTGATGTTGTTTACTTCGATCATAATAGTTTTATTTTTTATTTTTTACTTTCTTACCTTTTCACTTTTATACCTTTAAAAGCATCTGTTATAGTGTACTACATTAATAGTACACTGCAAAAGTAGAATAATTATCAATACCCTCCAAGCTTTTATTCAAAAATCTTCATTTTCTTAACACTATTTAATCATTCCCCCATCGCGCGTACATTATATATAAGAATTTCCTGCCATTTTCTTTGGAGCATTCAGATATTTATTGTACCTTTGCCACCAAATTCCAAACTTATTATTTAACTATTATCAACAAGAAAATGAAGAGACTTTTAACTTTAGCCATCTCTGTAATGTTGGGTGCCTCTGTTTGGGGCCAGGCTAAGTATCCATTCCTCGACACCAAGCTGTCGAACAAGGATCGCGTAGAGAACCTGCTGAGTCTGCTTACTCCTGAGGAGAAAGTGGGACTGATGATGAACAAGTCGATCTCGATTGATCGCTTGGGTATTCCAAGTTACAACTGGTGGAGCGAGGCTTGTCATGGTGTTCGCCAAGGTGGATACACCGTTTACCCCCAACCAATAGGAATGGCCGCAGCATTCAATGCGCAACTTTTCTACGATGTTTTCTCACAAGTATCAGATGAGGCGCGTGCCAACTGGAATCGCACAAATCACAACGATCCAAAACTTTTCAACGTGCCCATGGGCGTGATTTACTATCCTGGAAATCCAGAGTTGACTTTCTGGTGCCCTAACGTAAACATCTTCCGCGATCCACGTTGGGGACGTGGTCAGGAGACATGTGGTGAAGACCCATATCTTAATGCTGTGCTTGGCGTGCAGACCGTTCTTGGTATGCAGGGCAACAACGACAAATACTTCAAGACCCACGCTTGTGCTAAGCACTATGCCGTACATAGTGGTCCAGAGCCCTTGCGCCACTCTATGAATGTAGAGCCCACCAATCGCGATCTCTGGGAGACCTATCTGCCTGCATTCAAGGCCCTGGTAAAGAAAGGTAACGTGCGCGAGGTGATGTGTGCTTATCAGCGTTTTGAGGGCAAACCATGTTGTACCAGCGACCGCTTGCTGATTGACATTCTGCGCAATAAGTGGGGTTACGATGCCATCGTGCTGACTGACTGCGATGCCATCAACAACTTCTACAACAAAGGCCAGCACGAGACACACAAGGATCCACTCTCAGCATCAGTAGATGCCGTGCTGAATGGTACCGACCTTGAGTGTGGAAAGGTGTTTATGAGTCTTGTTGAGGGACTGAAGAAAGGTTTCATCAAGGAGAGCGACCTCGACCAGCATCTACGCAAGACCTTGATGGGACGCTTTGAGCTGGGTATGTTCGACCCCGCAGAGATGTTGCCATGGGCCAATCTCGGTCCTGAGGTTATTAGTAGCGAGAAGAACGATGCCATGGCCACACAGGCCGCTCGTGAATCGATGGTATTACTCGAGAACAAAGGCAACGTGCTGCCTCTGTCAAAGAACATCAAGACATTAGCTGTGCTTGGACCAAATGCTGACGATGTAAACATGCTGAATGGTAACTATGGTGGCACACCTACTGAGGCCCATCAGCACTCATTGCTGTCTGGAATCAAAGCTGCTCTGCCTGGAACCAAGATTATCTACAACAAGGCTTGCGAACTGAACGACGAATACGCTACCATCCACCACCTGCAGGACTTTAACGAAGGCAAGGGTGTAAAGGTGGAGTTCTATAATAATAAGGAATTAGAGGGCGAGCCAGCCAAGACAGAATACTTCAACGAGCTGAACTTCTCGACATTTGGCGCTTGGGGCTTTGCTCAAGGCGTTAGTCGCGATTCTCTGTCAGTTCGCGTTAGCGGAAAGTACACATCAACCTTTACTGGCGAGATGAAGTACACCTTGACCACTGATAATGGTTACGTGCTGAAGGTAAATGGCGAGATAGTAGAAGATGCCAAGGCTGGTGGACGTCGTGGATTCGGATTTGGCTTTGGTCGCAAGCCTGAGTACAAGTCATTCCCAGTTGAGGCAGGAAAGACCTACGACGTAGTGATTGAGTACAAGCACGGAAACGGCCAGTTTGCCATGCTGCGTGGCGACATCTGCGAGCGAAATCTGGTTGACTTTACCAATCTGGCTAACGATGTGAAAGATGCTGATGCCATCGTGATTATTGGTGGTATCTCCGCCCAGATGGAAGGCGAAGGTGGCGACAAGCAGGACATCGAACTTCCAAAGGTTCAGCAGATGCTGGTGAAGGCTATACACAAGACTGGTAAGCCCGTCATCTTCGTCAACTGCTCTGGTTCTGCCATCGCATTTGGTAGCGTTGAGGGCGAGTACGATGCATTGCTTCAGGCTTGGTATGCTGGTCAGGGTGGCGCTAAGGCTCTGGCTGAGGTTCTATTTGGCGACTACAATCCAAACGGAAAACTGCCTGTAACCTTCTATCGCTCAAACAACGATCTGCCTGACTTCCTCGACTATTCGATGAAGAACCGCACCTATCGCTACTTTACAGGTGTGCCTCAGTATGCATTTGGTTATGGATTGAGCTACACCACCTTCAATGTTGGCGATGCAAAGATCTCAGCCAAGCAGATGAAGAAGAACGGCAAGGTTACATTGACCATCCCCGTTACCAATACTGGCAAGCGCGAAGGTGCTGAGACCGTACAGGTATACGTAAAGGCGCTTGACGATGCTGGTGCACCAATCAAGGCACTGAAGGGATTCCAGAAGTTGAACCTGAAGGCAGGTGAAACTCAGAAAGCCACCATCACACTCGATGGCGAGGCATTTGAGTACTACGATGAGAGCATCGACGAGCTATCGACCAAGGCTGGTCGCTATCAGATACTCTACGGAACCTCATCGATGGATAAGGATCTGAAGGCAATCGACTTTGTTGTTAAATAGGTAAACTGAATACGAAACGTGCTCCACCAGTATAGGTGGTGTCGAGCACAACATCGCCACCAAGGCGACGAGCTATGGAGCGGGCAACGGTCAATCCGATGCCCGTTCCTTCGTAAAACTCATCAAGTTGTACAAACTCCTCGAACACACGTTCTGATTCCTCAACAGGAATGCCTATACCAGTATCCTCAATGGTATAAGCCACTCTGCCACTCTCAACCTTAACACCAAGAACCACATGTTGCGTCCTGCTTGTAAGTTCTTCATTAGGACGTGCCTCAGCAGGGGCTGTAAACTTACGGGCATTATCAAGCAACAGCGACAATGCTCTGCATGCTGCATGTTTATTTGTGAGGAGTGAAACTCCCTCAGCATCGTTCGAAACCTTAATATCGAAATGAAGATGCTTAGCGGTGTTTATTCCTGAAGAATGAACAGCCTCGGAGGCAATATCGATAGGAGCAACGGCATCAGTCTTCTCGATAATGGTCTGACTATTTGCATCAGAAAGCTCCAGCATCTTATTAACCAAACCAGTAATACGGTTAGTATTGTCAGTAATCTGGTGGTTGATATCAGCATTTGTCTCGTCGTCGAGTTTCATTCCTGGAGTAGTGAGAACCTGCGCGAAACCAGAAAGGACATTCAATGGAGTACGTATCTCGTGTGATATCTGTTGGATAAAGTTACTCTTCATGCGCGATGACTCCTCAGCTCGTGCATTAGCAATCTCCAACTGCTCGTAAGCCTTCATGAGCTGCCTATGTGCTACCTCGATTCGCTTAGTGGCACGATGACGATAGTAGATGAACAGCAGGAATGCAAATACAACCAAGCCAAAGATGGCTGCAAAGGCTCGGAAGCGTATCTTTGATAGAGCCAGTTCTTGCTGGGCTATCTGGCGATCCTTCTCCTGAGTCTCATAGATGGTAGCAAGCTCAGCAGCATCATCTTGTTTCTGCCATACGATAGCAGAATCGAGTGCGTCGAGTATCCTGCCTCCCACAGCTATGGCGCTATCCTTATAGCCAGCACCTGCATTGGCTCTGAACTTAGGAAACATATATTGCTGTACGATATCGAGCGAAGGTTTGTCAACACGCTGGCGAATCACATCCTCAATATCAGCATAGGCTTGGGTAGCCTCAGCATAACGCTTGGCAGCCATCAGGAATTCGCCAGGAGCACGCGAAGATCCATCCTTATAGCTCTCGGAATTCTGATAGTCGCTAAACACCTTAGCAGCCTCATCATGATGTCCAAGCCCCAAAAGAGCACGGGCTTTGAAATTAAGATGGCGGGCATACTGACGATTATAGAACTTATCAGAATGGTTAGATAAGCCATTGTAAACAGTCAGGATGCCATCCAGACGTTTGCCCCAATTCATAGCATCGCCATAACGATGGGCGTCGAGGTAAAAAAGAACGATGTTCGAACAACTGATAACGGCATTCTCAATACTTATGTAACTGGTATCAGCAGCTATGGCTTTGTCAAAATACGCAAACGATTCTGCAAATGATTTATTAGCTTCGTCGAAACGTCGCAACTTAAGCTGGCATATACCAATGTCGCTAAGATGGATGGCAATGAAACGAGGTCCACACTCTTTCGATTGCTTCATCTTGTCCAATACGTCGAGTGATATACGTAAGGCACCCTCAAAGTCGTGGTCAGACTGTAGCATATTGGCCAAGAACGTGGTGGTTCTGAAGAAATAACGTTCTTCCACACTATTACGTATCTTTGACGTCGTAGCCTTTCTCCAGTACTCCCTCTGACCATGACGGTCGTCAAGATTAAGACACATCTGTCCGCGTTCGTAGTTGGCACGTATAGGTCCAATATCGCCCTTACGCTCCAAACTGTCGACCACAGCAAACATCGAATCCTTGTTCTTTAAGGCGTATGTCTTCTTGATAATCGAGTCAACACGGAGTTGTGTCATAGAGTCAGCCTCTGATTGTTTTGCAGAGTTGCCTTTTTGGCACGACACAAACGGAGTTGGCAGTAGTACCACCAACAACAAAGAAACGAAAACAAGTAATAAGTATCTGAGTTTATTCCTGAACATAATAAAAAATTAACGGGTATCTGCCCCCCACATCATCTTTTCGCGGAGGGTGTTGAAGTAGCGATGATCTGATCGCTTAACTACCTTGATATCATAGGGGGCACGACGGAGCGTAATCTTAGTGCCCTCTTTACATTTCTCTGAGCGACCATCGATGGCCACCAGGAAGTTATGCGAGCGGCTCTCAACATCGAGCTCGATAACAGAAGAGTCTGCCAGCACTATTGGGCGAACATTGAGTGAATGAGGCGCAACAGCAGTCATCGAGAACACCTTGGTTCCAGGCACGATGATTGGTCCGCCATTTGATAGGCTATAAGCAGTAGAACCTGTAGGCGTAGACACGATAAGTCCATCAGCCTGATAGGTGTTAAGATATTGTCCATTAACGCTGGCACGGATTGAGATCATCGAAGCCGTATCGCGCTTCAGTATGGCCACATCGTTCAGAGCAAAACTGAAGTCGCCAAGTGGCTTGCCATCAGCCTCAATCTGAATCAGCGCGCGTGACTCTACTGCATAATCATCGTTATGCAGAGCCTTGAGGCAATATTCAATATCATCAGGACTAATATCAGCCAGGAAACCCAGTCGACCCATGTTGACGCCAAGAATGGGGATATTCTTCTTGCCCACACGACTGGCTGCCTTCAAGAATGTACCATCGCCACCCATAGAAATCACAAAATCAGCTTCGAAGTCATCATCCGAGAAGACCTTGGTTGCCTTGACATCCAGACGCTGGTTATCCTTCAGGAAGTAATAATACTCCATGTCGACATAAAGCTCAGCGTCGAAGTTGGCGAGACACGAAAGCACCTTCTGTATGCTGGCCGATTTGCGAGCCTGATAAATGTTGCCCAGCAGGGCGAATCTGAGTTTACGATGTTCCATTCTTAATACCTTTTGGGTGCAAAGATACAAAAAAAGCCTACGGATTATATGGATTATACGGATTTTTTCGTATTTTTGCAGCATAAAATTGATAAAAATAGAAGATTATGGCAAAAGTTTATGTTTTTCTTGCAGATGGCTTCGAGGATGTTGAGGCTTTGATTCCCATCGATGTATTGCGTCGTGGAGGTGTTGACGTGGTAACTGTTAGCATCATGGATTTCCCACTGGTAGCCTCAGCTCATGGTGTGAACATCGAGGCAGACATCATGTTCGAGCAGGGCGACTTCAGCGATGCTGATCTGCTGATGCTCCCTGGAGGTATGCCTGGAGCCAGCAATCTCTTCCAGCACTCAGGCGTTTGCAAGGCCGTGATGGCTCAGTTTGCTGCTGGCAAGAAGGTGGCAGCCATTTGTGCCGCTCCTGCAGTAGTATTAGCAGCTATTGGCGTACTTAGCGGAAAGAAGGCCACTTGCTATCCTGGATTCGAGAAAGCCTTGGCAGAAGCTGGCGCAACATATACAGGCGATTTGGTAACAGTTGATGGTAACGTGACAACAGCTGAAGGTCCTGCAGCAGCATTCCCATACGCTTACGAGCTGCTGACCCAGCTTGTAGACAAGAAGACCTCAGACCAAATTGCTGAGGGTATGCGATTCAAACACCTGATGGCATAACTATGGACTATATCATTATTGTAGCTGGTGGTAAGGGACTGCGCATGGGCTCAGATATCCCCAAGCAGTTCCTACCCATAGGCGGTAAGCCCGTGTTGATGCGGACACTCGAGAGATTTCGCGAGTACTCTGCTAACATACAGATCATCTTAGTACTCCCTGAGGCTCAGCAGGAGTATTGGCACCAGCTATGCGAAGAGTATAACTTCGACGTGGAATACACATTGGCCAATGGCGGACAAACGCGATTCCACTCTGTACAGAACGGATTGGCCAAGGTGCCTGATGATGCCATAGGCGTGGTAGGTGTGCACGATGGTGTGCGCCCATTCCCCAGCATCGAGGTTATCAGGAATTGCTACGAGACAGCCAGACAGAAGAAAGCTGTTATCCCCGTAATCCCTGTAGTAGAGACGGTACGCCATCTGGAAGGCGAGAAATCAAAGACAGTTCCTCGTAACGACTATCGCTTGGTTCAAACGCCACAGACCTTCGACATACAACTACTGAAGGCTGCTAACCGCCAACCATACAACGACGGATTTACTGATGATGCCTCAGTGGTAGAGTCGTTTGGATACGAGATAACCCTTGTAGAAGGCAATCGCGAGAACATCAAGATAACCACGCCTTACGATCTCAAGATCGCAGAGGTCCTAATTAATCCGTGTTAATCCGCGTAATCCGTGCCTAAAATTTTATGGATATATTAGATCAGGATATCAAATACCTCCCAGGTGTAGGTCCCAATCGCAAAAAGATGCTGAGCAACGAGCTTGGCATCGAAAGCTATGGCGACCTACTGGAATACTATCCATATAAATATGTAGACCGTTCGAAGGTATACACCATTCACGAACTTACTGGCGACATGCCATTTGTGCAGGTGGTGGGGCATATATTGAGTTTCGAGACCTTTGCCATGGGCCCTCGAAAGGAGCGCGTGGTAGCCCACTTTACCGATGGCACTGGTATCTGCGACCTGACATGGTTTAATGGTGGCAAATATGCCAAGCAGAACTATAAGATTGGCACAGAATATCTGGTATTTGGCAAGCCAACGGTATTCAACAATCGCATCAACTTTACCCACCCCGATCTGGATGATGCATCGAAGGTTGACCTCACATCGATGGGGTTACAGCCCTACTACAACACCACCGAGAAGATGAAGAAAAGCGGGTTGAACTCGCGTGCCATCGAGCGATTGACCAAAACGCTCATAGAGCGACTGCCCGCCCAACCAGAAACCATCCCCGACTTCATCTACCAACCTTTGCATCTTGTAGGTCGTGACGAGGCTTTACGCACCGTTCACTATCCACAGAATGCTAAGGACCTGGAGCGAGCAAGACTCAGACTGAAGTTTGAAGAACTGTTTTTTATCCAGCTTAATATATTAAGGTACGCGAGCGACCAACGACGCAAATACAGAGGCTATGTCTTCTCGCAAGTTGGCGAGGTATTCAATACCTTCTATAGTCAATATCTGCCATTCCCACTAACAGGAGCCCAAAAGCGTGTTATCAAAGAGATACGCAAGGACATGGGTTCTGGGCGACAGATGAACCGCTTGTTGCAAGGCGATGTGGGTAGCGGAAAGACCCTTGTGGCCCTCATGTCGATGCTCATCGCCATAGACAATGGCTATCAGGCCTGCATCATGGCGCCTACAGAAATACTTGCAGAGCAACATCTGCAAACTATTATGGGATTCCTGAAAGACATGAACCTGAGAGTGGCCTTGCTGACGGGTATCGTAAAAGGCAAACGTCGCGAGGAGGTGCTCGAGGGATTGATGGATGGCACCATCAACATTCTGGTAGGTACCCATGCCATTATAGAAGATACCGTTCAGTTTGCTCGATTAGGATTTGTGGTAGTGGATGAGCAGCATCGCTTTGGTGTGGCCCAACGTGCCAAGCTATGGAGCAAGAGTGCAAACCCACCCCACGTATTGGTAATGACAGCCACCCCTATTCCACGCACACTAGCCATGACGCTTTATGGCGATCTGGATGTGAGCGTGATTGACGAGCTGCCCCCAGGACGCAAACCTGTGAGAACCACCCACGTGTTCGATTCGCGCATGACATCGCTCTATGATGGCATACGAAATCAGATACGCGAAGGACGACAAGTATACATCGTTTTCCCCCTTATCGAAGAGAGCGCTAAGAGCGACCTCAAGAACCTCGAGGACGGATTCGAGGTACTGAAAGAAGCATTCCCCGAATTCAGGTTGAGCAAGGTTCATGGACGTATGAAACCTAAGGACAAAGAGGAAGAGATGCAACGCTTTGTAAGTGGTGAGACTCAGATACTTGTGGCCACAACGGTGATTGAAGTAGGTGTGAATGTTCCTAACGCATCGGTGATGGTGATTCTTGAGGCACAACGCTTTGGATTGGCCCAGTTGCATCAGCTTCGCGGACGTGTAGGTCGTGGTGCTGACCAATCGTTCTGCATCTTAGTAACCCCATTCAAGCTGAGCGAAGACACACGCAAGCGAATCGACATCATGTGCGATACCAACGACGGTTTCCGCATAGCTGAGGCCGACCTTAAACTTCGTGGTCCTGGCGACCTTGAGGGTACCCAACAGAGTGGTATGGCATTCGACTTGAAGATAGCTGATATAGCACGCGATGGACAGATAGTTCAGATGGCCAGAGATGAGGCCCAGAAGATCATCGACGAAGACCCGGAATGCAAGTCGGAGAAGTTTGCCATGCTATGGAATCGCCTACGCCAGCTGCGTAAAACCAACATCAATTGGGCTGCGATTTCATGATGTTAACGCAAACAATCTTTATCCAAAAGAACCCTAAACTATGTTAACACAGGCTGTTATCGTGCACGCCTATTGAAATATTTTATTACCTTTGCACTCAGAAATCTTTTTCAAAGTAACAATCAAAATGAAGAAACTGTTTATATTTGCCCTAATGATGATGCTTTCTATGAGCGATATCGCTCTTGGAAAGGTTAATCCTGATCAGGCTCCTGATGAGGAAGAGGCAGAGATTGGCAATTTCGATTTCATCTATGGTCCACAGGACAATCTGAACGAGGAGTTCGAAAGAACTGAGATGCTGATGAGTGAGGCTTTCTCACACCTTGGCACACGCTATCGTTCAGGAGCCAAAGGTCCTAGCGCCTTCGATTGTTCAGGTTTCACAAGCTACGTATACAAACAGATGACAGATGTATTCATCGGAGCCTCATCGAGAGACCAGTATGCACGCAATACTCCTATCACCCGCGCTGAACTGCAATGTGGCGATCTTGTATTCTTTACAAGTCCACGTTCAGGTCGCAACGTTGGTCATGTAGGCATCGTGGTCGATGTGGATCCCGTTACGCAGAACTTCACTTTTATCCACGCTAGTACTAATAGTGGTGTGAAGATCAGCAACTCTACAGACTCAGGCTATGCTAAGCGTTATGTAGGTGCAAGAAGAATACAACTGTAAACCAATATGATCAAGAAACTTTTTTTGTGTACATTCATGGCATGCTCTATGGCAGGTCATGCTCAAGAACTTACCATCGCCATGACGGGCGATGTAATGATGGGCACCACCTTTCCAAGCATCATGCTCCCAGCCAACGATGGTCGTAACCTGTTTAAGGACGCCAAAGAGATTCTTACAAGAACCGACCTTACAGTAGGCAATCTTGAAGGTGCCATCTGTGATGGTGGAAAGAGCACCAAGGGTAACGGTCCCAACTCTTACTCATTCCGCACGCCCACCAGCTATGGCCATCTGCTGAAGGAAGCAGGTTTCGACTTTATGAGCATGGCCAATAATCATGCCAACGATTTTGGTATCGAGGGCATCGAGTCGACCGAAAGCGTATTAGATGCGCAAGGCATTCTTTATGCAGGTATCGATGGTCGCATAGAAAGTGCCATCATCGAGCGAAAGGGTTTAAAGATTGGGCTTTGTGCCTTTGGACATAACAGCTATACGCTCAAACATACAAATTTGGAAACCGTTGGTCGTATTGTTGACGATTTGGTTGCTAAGTGCGACCTTGTCATCGTATCGTTCCATGGTGGTGCTGAAGGACGTACCAAGAACCATCTGCCCAACGGACCTGAAACATTCCTTGGCGAGAATCGTGGTTCGCTACGCCAGTTAGCCCACTTCTGTGTAGACCATGGAGCTGACGTTGTATACGGACATGGCCCACACGTGGTTCGTGGCATCGAGGTGTACAAAGACCGTTTCATCGCCTATAGTTTAGGTAATTTCTGTACACCATATAACGTTAATCTAAAAGGTATATCAGGATATGCTCCCATTGTGGAAATAAGCATCAACAAGGATGGATCGTTCATAAAAGGAAAAATCCATTCTTTCCTCCAGACCAAGGGCATAGGACCCCGTACTGACAAGGCAAAAAGCGTGGCTTTAGAGATGAAACACCTCAGCGAAACGGATCTTCCTCATAGTCAGGCTAAAATAGATTCTAATGGTAATATTGAACTGAAAAAATAAAAAATAAGGGGCAAAAGTGTTAAAAGTGAACAAAAAACACCAATATTTTCCGGATTTTAATTCATTATTAGTACCTTTGCAGCGGATTTTTCGATATTAACTCAACTATAAGGATAAAAAAGAGAATATGAATATTACGATAATAAAGAAATTTGCCGTCATGGCATTTGCAGCTTTTGTAGCGGTTCCAGCATCCGCTCAGGATCTGTTGGCCAAACAGGCACCAGTAGACCGCAGAATGAAGGCGGTCGACTCTATGGTTCTGAAGAGAATCATCGAGCAGGAAGAGAAATATAATCCATCAGCCGACCTTTACGAAGACTGGAATAACGTATATGCACATCGCGAAACAGCTCTCCCCGATTCATTCCGCATCGATTTGAGAGGTTTCCACATGCCAACAGATAGCCGTGTTGTTACTTCAAACTTCGGATCTCGTTGGGGACGCCAGCATAAGGGTCTTGATATCAAGGTATACATTGGTGATACAATCCGCGCTGCATTCAGCGGTAAGATTCGTATCGTGAAATATGAGCCAAAGGGTTATGGTAAGTATGTAGTTATCCGCCACCACAATGGTTTGGAAACTATCTATGGTCACATGTCTAAGCACCTGGTTGTAGAGAACCAGGAGGTTAAGGCAGGTGAGCCTATCGGACTTGGTGGTAACACAGGTCGTAGCACAGGTTCTCACCTCCACTTCGAGACTCGTCTCTGTGGTGTAGCTCTGAACCCAGCTCTGATGTTCGATTTCCGCAATCAGGATGTTGTAGGCGACTTCTACAACTTCAACCGCAACAAGTATGCTTCTGAGTCAGCTCAGGCTACACGTCTGCGTGGTGTAGGTGGTGTTACTTCTAGCGATAGCGATCAGGACGACGAGTTGGCAATTGCTGCGCCTGCACGTACATCTTCTAATGTACACTTCCACAAGGTTAAGAAGGGCGATACCCTGCAGGCCATTGCCCGCAAGCATCACACCACAGTCGACAAGCTCTGCAAACTCAACCGAATTGGTAAGACCATCCGCTTGAGACCAGGACAAATTTTGAAATACAACTAAAAAAAATACAGAATCCCGTCACAGTTGACGGGATTTTTTGTATATTTGCAGCTGTAACCTAAAAACATTAAAAAGTATGTTCGATAAGGAAAGAGGGCTATATATTGCCCACAGCTCTAACGGAGCACTGAGTATCACAGGAAAAATGGCCAATCGTCATGGTTTGATAGCTGGTGCTACAGGTACAGGTAAGACTGTAACCCTTCAGGTGATGGCCGAGACATTCTGCCAAGCTGGTGTACCATGCTTTATGGCAGATATGAAGGGCGACCTGAGTGGTATTTCGCAAGTAGGAAAGATGAGTGGTTTTATCGAGAAGCGTCTTCCAGAATTTGGCATCGAAAATCCAGAATTCCAAAGTTGTCCTGTACGCTTCTTCGATGTATTTGGCGAGCAAGGCCACCCCATGCGTGCTACTATCTCACAGATGGGACCACAGCTGCTTTCTCGTCTGCTCGAACTTAACGAGACTCAAGATGGCGTGCTGAACATCGTGTTCCGTATAGCTGATGAACGCGGATTGCTACTCTTAGACTTGAAGGATCTCCGCTCAATGCTCGACTGGGTATCAAAGAACGCCAAAGATTACACCACAAAATATGGCAATATCTCATCAACCTCAGTAGGCGCAATCCAGCGCGCATTACTTCAACTGGAAAATCAAGGAGCAGATAAGTTCTTTGGCGAGCCATCGTTCGATATCTACGACTTGATGCAGACAGAAGGAGGCAAAGGCATCATGAATGTTCTTGCTGCAGATAAACTAATGATGCAGCCTAAGCTCTATTCTACCTTCCTATTGTGGTTGCTTTCAGAGCTCTACTCTACCCTTCCTGAGGTAGGCGACCTGCCTTTGCCAAAGTTAGTATTCTTCTTCGACGAGGCTCACATGCTCTTCGAAGGAACATCAAAAGCCCTACTCGATAAGATTGAGCAGGTTATACGATTAATCCGTTCTAAGGGTGTTGGTATATATTTCATTACCCAGAGTCCAACAGATATTCCAGAGAATATTCTAGGTCAGTTAGGCAATCGTGTTCAGCATGCATTGAGAGCTTATACGCCAAAGGATCAGAAAGCCGTAAAGACAGCTGCCGATACATTCAGAGCAAATCCTGAGTTCAAGACTGACGAGGCTATTATGAACCTTGAAACAGGTGAGGCCTTGGTAAGCTTCCTCGATGAGAAGGGAGCACCAAACATGGTTGAGCGTGCCAAGATTCTCTTCCCGCTCTCACAAATTGGAGCAGTAACCGAGGGTCAGAGATTAGACATCATTAAGCAGAGTCGCATCTATGGGAAATATGACACGCCAATTGACCGCGAGAGTGCGTTCGAGGTATTGATGGCTGAAGCAGAAAACCAGCTTGCAGAACAAGAACAGCAACAAGCTGAGATTGACATTCCAAAGCCCGAGGCCAAAGCTGAGAAAAAGAAGTCGGGTATGATGAGTAAAGTATTGAAGGCCGTGCTTACAGCAATCACTTCGACATTCGCCACCATCCTTGGCACTTACGTAAGCGACAAGGTTACTGGAAAGAAGACAAAATCAAGAACTTCGACAACTGGTCGTATAGCCAAGAATGCCACGAGTGCTGCCACCCGCACCATCACCAAGGAGCTCACCCGCGATATCCTTGGAAACCTGATCAAGTAATCAGAGATTTTCACATACAGTATAAATATACCGCTGTCTATCGATGGTGGTATATTTATATTTTGTGGCATCAATAACCGATTTCATATCGTTACTGATACCTGTACCTGTCAGTTTCATGGTGGCCTCTTTCATGGTCCACAGTCTTATAAAGGCAGAGGCAGGATTCTCAGAGTTTTCAATCTCGCGAACCTCATCTTCGTTCATGGTGTAATTAACCAGACTATCCTTAAACTCGCGAATAGACTCCACATCAATACCAATAGGTTGATTGCTGATAGCACATGCCACGGCCTCCTTGCAATGACTCAGGTTGAAGAATATCTCTGGATGGCCAACGATAGAGGGTTTGCCATGCTCATTGTATTCCAATATAGGATTATCTGTAATACCATATTCCTCTCGCAAGCCTTTCTTCAGCAACTGATAGGCCAGCACACAGAGTCTCTGGCCTTGTTCGTGTTTGAACTTCAAGGCTTGCTCTCTACGCTGGGCGGATATTTCCATCAAGGCTTCAGAGAGATTGAAATCCCAAATATGTTCAGATAGGTATATCATTGTTTATTTCACCCCACCCCTATCCCCTCCCCTATACAGGGGCGGGGAATACAGGTGGAAAACTATTCTATTACAATTTCAGGTTTGGGGATGCGACGATTGGGGTTCTCCTTAGCACCAAGGTCAACCAACTCACGCGCTTTCTGTGCTACGCTTTGGCGACCAGTAATCAGTTTATTATTGGTGCTATCATAAGCCTCTTGCACCTTGTGCAACTTATCGCCAAGCTCATTATAGCGATTAACGAAATCGCCCAAACGATCAAGCAGTTGTTCAGCTAATCCAAACACCTTCTCCTGATTCTCAGCCTGCTGATTCTGCACCCAGGCGATGTGAATCATGTGGAGGATTCCAAGCAGATTCTGCTCACCTGTTACAAACACCTTCTTCTCGAAAGCCTCACGCCAGAGTGTTGGATCGTTTGCCAATGCCAACTGAAGCGATGACTCAAAAGGCACAAACATAATCACAAAGTCAACAGCATCGCGACCATTCTTGATGTATTTTGAATAGTCCTTACGCGCCAACTCGTTCACATGACTGCGAACACTCTTGATATGATCCTGCAGATAACGCTCCTTATCCTCAGGCGATTCTGCATTCACGTATTTCTCGTATGCCACCAGCGAAACCTTAGAGTCGATAATGGCGTCCTGACCTTGTGGATAGTGTAGAATCACATCAGGTTGCATCTCTTTTCCTGTTTCGTCGTGCTTCATGGGCTTGCCTAATTCATCACGCAGTCTGGCCTGAACCTCATAGTGTATACCCTCAGTCAATCCCTGACTCGTCAACAAATCGCCAAGGATAATCTCGCCCATATTTCCACTCACCTTATTGTCTCTACGCAGAACATTAGTCAGACTCTCAGCCTTCTCTCCCAACTGCTGCGTTTGCTGCATCATCATCAACATCTGTTCACGGAATGAGGCAGAATGAGCTGCAGACTCCTTCTGATTATCGTTGATGGCTTTCTGCATATTGGCAATGGCATCCTTCAGTGGCTGGGTAATTCCAGTCATTGTCTCCATGTTAGAATCCTTCAGTTTTGAGGCACTCTGTTCCAACAACTGCTGAGCCATATTCTTGAAACGTTCCTCATGACGTTGCAACTCCTCTTTCATCTGCTGACGAACCAACTCCAGTTCGCGTCCCTGCGATTCTGACTTGGCATGCAGGTCCTTGTTTTCAGCCTCCAGATGGCGTACTCTACTAGTAGCCTCAGCCAACTGCTCGCCCTTCATCGAGAGTTCCATTTCCTTCTTACCACCCTCAATACGCAGCGTATCCATCTTTCTATCCATCAGCAGGTAGAGCACTACTGCGCCTACCGCTATACCTATTATAATATATAGTACTATCATCATGACTATTAATTTTGGTGCAAAAATACAAAAAAAGCATCAAAATAATTGCTTTTTACAATAATATTACGTATATTTGCCGCAATTAATTCTCACCATTAACTTAAAACATTTTTAATTATGGATTACAAGATTATTGACATCGAAGGTGTTGGCGACGTTTACGCTGAAAAGCTTGTTGCTGCAGGTATTAACAAAGTAAGCGAATTGCTGGAGAAGTGTGCTGCCCCAAAGGGCCGTCATCAGTTAGCTGAAACTACTGGTATCCCCGAGAAGTTGATTCTTCGCTGGACCAATCATGCTGATTTGTTCCGTGTAAATGGTGTAGGCCCTCAGTTTGCTGAGTTGCTTGAGAAGGCTGGTGTTGACACCGTTAAGGAGTTCCGTCATCGTGTAGCTGAGAATCTCCAGCCAAAACTCGAGGAGATCAACGCCCAGTTCCACATCTGCGGACGTGTTCCTGCTGTTTCTGAAATCCAGAAGATGATTCAGCAGGCTAAGGAGCTTGAGCCAATGATGACTTATTGATCTATCTGAGTCTTAGGCCAATTTACAAGGAAGAGTTTTTCGGTGGCACGAGTAAAGGCGGTATATAGCCAGTGGATATAATCTGGTGTTAGCATATCGTCAGTCATATAGCCTTGGTCGATATACACATGGGCCCACTGACCACCTTGGGCCTTATGACAAGTAACGGCATAGGCATATTTTATCTGGAGAGCGTTATAATATTTATCGTTCTTCAGTTTTTTAATGCGATCTGCTTTCAGAGGCACATCAGCATAATCCTCCATCACAGCATTGTATAGCTGTTCCTGCTGATCGTGCGATAAGGCTGGCGATTCTGTGGTTAGCGAATCGAGAACTACGGTAGCAGTTAGTTCGTAGTCATCATAATCAGGCAGCATCATAGTTACCTCAGCAAAGCGGAACCCATAGAGTTCGTGGATATTTCGCACACGTTGTACCACAGCTATATCGCCATTGGCTATAAATGGAATCTCCTTAGATTGCTCCGTCCAAAAGTAGTTGTTCTTTACTATCATCAGCTGGTCGCCACGACATAGTTCGTCTTCGCAATCAAGTACGGTGTTGCGTATGCCCTGGTTATAGATATTTGCGCGCTTGTTGCTACGGGTGATGACCATTGTCTCGTCCATACCCGCCCTGCTATAGCTTGTTGCCAACGATTCTACCAACTCATCTCCTGGAACAATACAGATATCCGTAAAGCCTTTCAGACGAATCTTTGGCAGAACTAATCTCTCACCTCTCCCCTCTCCGCTCTCACCTCTAACTATTGTAGCATTCCAAAGGATGCCAGAATCCTCACTTTGGCGCAACACCTGATTCAAGTCGCACTCATAGACCTTCATGCCATAGGCACGAATCACATCTGTCATCAGCGCAGGACTCTCATCCTCGCCAACTGGTGGCAACTGGGCTTTATCGCCCACCAACACCATACGGCAATTTTGACCACTATACACAAACTGCATCAAGTCGTCGAGCAAACAGCCACTACCAAAAGCAGAATCGCCATAACCTTGGTTGGCTATCATCGACGACTCGTCTATTATAAATAAGGTGTCATGATTCAGATTGGCATTCAGATTGAATGACGACAAATCGCCTGCAGACTTCTGGCGATAGATGCGACGATGTATCGTATAGGCGGGATGACCCGCATTCAGCGAGAACACCTTGGCAGCACGACCAGTAGGAGCCATCAGAATCATCTTCTGCTTCAGGGTGGTCATGGCCTTTACTATCGCTCCAGCCAGCGTGGTTTTACCTGTACCAGCAGAGCCACGAAGAATCATCACCACCTGATCATCGCGATCGCTCATAAAGAGCGAAAACACATCGATGGCATGCTCCTGTTCCTCTGTTGGAGTCACCCCCAAGGCCTCTCTTATCCTATATTTAAGTTCGTCGATAATCATTTCGGCCACAAAGATACGAAAAATTAAACATTAAACATTAAACATTAAAAAAAATATTGTACCTTTGCACCCAGTTATGCATATCAACAATAAATTAGTTAATATCGTTCTGGCCTTGATAGCTGTATGCTTGCTTGCGCTGTGCGTGGCCAGTGTGATGAACGTTAAGTAGATGGACGCGAAAAAGACTATTATACGCATAGGGCGAAACACGCTCTCATTCACCACACTCGATGCCGCCAGCACCGAGCATCCCATCCTGTACCGTCCTTACGTAGTAAAGGGTGGCATCTCGATGTCGGCCAATCTGCGCGAAGCATTTAAGACGGGCTACTGTATCGATGCTGATACGACCAAGGTCCAGGTGATGGTTGAGACAGCATCGTTGTTGGTACCCATCGAGCAGTTCGACGAGGCTGAGATGGAGGATATCTTCTCTTATTCATATCCAGCTGGTCAGGAGAAGCGTGTCATCTATTACGATGTATTGCCCGACTTGAAGGCTGTATGCCTCTATGCAATCAACAAGAATCTCGATACCGTTATTCGCGACCGTTTTGATAATGGCGTAACTTTTGTTCACTCGATGACTCCCGTCTGGCGCCAGCTACACCAGCGCAGTTTTACTGGTCATCGCAACAAACTTTACGGATATTTCCATGGCAAGCAACTCGAAGTATTCAGTTTCCAGCAGAACCGCTTTAAGTTCTGCAACAGCTTTGATGCTGCTCATGCCCACGATGCATTATACTATCTGCTATATGTATGGAAACAGCTAAGACTGCAGAGCGAACACGACGAACTGCACATTCTTGGCGATATACCTGAACAGGAGTGGTTGCTACAGGAGTTGAAGCGATTCCTGCAGAACGCCTACCTGATTAATGCCCAGGCAGAATTCCAGGATGCCCCCGCCACTAAGATTAAAGGTATGCCATACGATTTGATAACCCTAATAACCCGCGGACGATGAGAATAATTACAGGCATATATAAAGGTCGTCATTTCGACATACCTCGCTCGTTCAAGGCGCGCCCAACTACCGACTTTGCCAAGGAGAACATTTTTAACGTGCTGGCCGGCTATGTCGATTTCGAAGATATCAACGCCCTCGACCTCTTCTCTGGCACAGGCAGCATCTCACTCGAGCTGGTTTCGCGTGGATGCAGTCATGTGGTAAGTGTTGAGATGGATCGCGACCATCATCGTTTCATCACCGATTGTTTGAAGAAGCTGGATACCGATATCTGCCTGCCTCTTCGTGGCGATGTGTTCCGCTATATCAAATCGTGCAAACAGCAGTTTGATTTCATCTTTGCCGATCCACCTTATGCACTAAAAGAGTTGCCCACAATTCCTGGACTGATTTTTGAGCGCGGCTTGCTGAAAGAAGGAGGAATACTGGTTTTTGAACATGGCAAGGATAACGACTTCTCAAGCGATCCTCATTTCGTAGAGCATCGCACATACGGCAGCGTAAACTTCTCGATTTTCAAGAATTAGAATAGTGGCGACAACATTCTTGTAACGCTCTCCCACAGGCGTACAAAGAATCCGTTATTCATTCGTTCCTTTGCGTCTTCAAGCGGTATTGCTTGCTCCAAGTCGCGAAGGAATATGTTTTTCATGCGCAATGCCAAGCCCTCGTCGAAGAAGAAGACGTTGGCCTCGAAGTTGTTCTCGAAACTACGGAAATCAAGATTGGTCGATCCGCAGGTTGTGATGGCATCATCGCACACCAGCATCTTTGAATGCAGGAATCCTGCCTCATACAGACTCACCTTTACCCCAGCCTCCTGTATCTCGCGCAGATAGCTACGGCTGGCCCACTCCACAAAGCGGGCATCACTACGTCGCGGACAAATCACCCTGACATCAACACCACCCAGAGCAGCTGTCTTCAGGGCAAAGAGTACAGACTCGTTGGGCAGGAAATAAGGCGTTTCAAGATACAGATATCGCTTGGCGCCAAGTATAATGCGCACATATCCCTGCTGGATTTCAGGATAAGGCGTGGTAGGGCCGCTGGTAACCACCTGAGCCAGACAATTATTGGATATATCCTCACATCGCGGATAGTACTTGCGATCTGAAACCAACGTGCGATCCACAAAATACCAATCTACCAAGAATGCTCTCTGCAAGGCATGAACACCTCCGCCAGTAATCCTCAACATCGTGTCGCGCCAAGGCTGATCGTCGGTACCCTTCACATATCGCTGGGCAATGTTCATGCCTCCGATATATCCCACATTTCCGTCTATCACAATGATCTTGCGGTGGTTGCGATAGTTAACCTTGCTGGTAAACGATGGGAACCTTACTGGCATAAACGAACGGACTTCGATACCCGCCTCGCGCATACGTTCAAAGAAACGATGACTCACATTCCAACAGCCCACATCATCGTACACCAACCTTACCTCTACACCCTCTTTCCGCTTGTCAATCAGCGCATCGGCCACAAGTGTGCCCAACGGGTCTTCGGCAAATATGTACATATCTATATGTATGTGGTCCTTGGCGCGCCCTATATCATCCATCAGTTCTGCTATAAACTGATAGCCATCAGTACAGATATCAACCAGATTATCCTTAAACGGCAGGGCCAGGTTCTGATTCACAAACAGGTCTATCAGCGGTTTGTGCTTGTCTGGCAATCGAAGATTCTGTTGCTCAGCAAACTCCAGCATCGATCGCTTGGTTAGCTGATTCATCGAACGCTCACTCACGTAGCGCTCCTTGCGATGGTTGATGCCAAAAAACAGATAGAACACTATACCAACCACGGGCACAAAGTAAATCACCAGCGCCCAGGCCATCGTCTTAGCGGGTTGGCGGTTATCCATCACCACATGCACTATGGCGATGACTACCAACACGTAGTAGACTATCAGTATAATGTTCAACCAGTTCATCTGCCCAGTTTTCTTGCCAACTCCTTGTAAATTCTGTCTACATGCGCCAACTCTTGCATAATCGACATGTAGTCGTCCTTACAGTTCTTTAATGCCGCCTTCAGCTCCTCAACCTTTTCTTTCAGGCAATAGTAACGGAAGTCAAGCACCAAGTGTTCCACATGCTGACGCAATCCTCCCTCGCGATCCTTCATCTGGAAGCTCTTGCTTAGCTGATAGGGATCTACAGCCAGATTTGCAGCTACAGAACTCACCTCGTAGTCAGGATGGCGCATCAGGTATTCCTCGGCCTTAAACGCTTCATCGCCAACATGCGCCACCACCTCCTGCAGAATCTTGTTGTAGATGGGATTGCTGAAGCTAAGCCCATCGGAGCTGAGGTCGTAGTCTACAAATTGTGCCACAGTCAGGTTCATCGTTCCGCCATCAGCAGTAGCTATGTTCTCGTATATCACTTTCTCGCCATCGCGCACTATAGCCTTTATCAGCATCTCTTCCAGCTGACCTATCTGCTCGTTGGTGGTGTGCAGACCTATAGCCATTGGCTTGCCCTCTTTTTCGCGTTGTATCGCTTCTTGGGCCTGTTCGCGATTATACTCCTTTTCCTTCTCCTCGCGGTCATGACTTATCATGCCATTCATCGAGTTTAGCAGCGTTTCTTCCTTGATGCCAAGTCGACGCGAAAGTTGTGTGAGATATTCATCACGCAGCAACTGATCGTCGACTACCGAGATACTCTTGACGATACCTCCGATAGCCTCCGAACGCTTCACAGGATCAGTTACCGATTCAACCGTCAGCTTGGTTTTAAACTCGATAAAGTCCTCAGCATGCTCCTCGATGTATGCCTTGAATTCTGCAGCAGTATGCTTACGAGAGAATGAGTCTGGGTCGTCGCCATCAGGCAGCAGCAACACCTTTACCTTCATGCCCTCAGCCAGCAGCATATCTGTTCCTCGCATCGCTGCATGTATACCAGCCTCATCGCCATCATACAGCAGAATGATGTTGGGAGTGAAGCGGCGCAACAATTTAATCTGATGCTTCGAGAGTGCAGTACCCGAGTTGGCCACCACATTCTCCAATCCGCATTGGTGCATGGCTATCACATCGGTATAGCCCTCCACCATATACACGCAGTCTTCCTTGGCTATGGCCTTCTTGCCTTGATAAAGTCCGTAAAGCTCACGCTCCTTGTGGTAGATTTCAGAATCAGGCGAGTTCACATATTTCTGCTGCACACCCTTTGTGCGGGCATCCAGCAATCGACCGCCAAAGGCCACCACCTTTCCACTCACGTTGAACCAAGGAAATATCACACGACCAGCATATCTGTCGTATACACCCTTTTCGCCCTTGATGCAGAGGCCAGTCTTTATCAGGAACTCCTCTTTATATCCAGCCTTCTTCGCAGCCAAATCAAGAGCATCGCGCTTGCTCAGCGAGAAGCCAAGATTAAACTTCTCTACAATATCATCGCGAATGCCTCGACTACGGAAATACTGACGACCAATAGCCACGCCATCAGGATCATTATTCAGCACATCCTTAAAGTAGTTCATCGCCCACTCGTTGACAATAAACATCGACTCGCGATCGCTCTGTTGT
The DNA here is from genome assembly GCF_946404925.1 of uncultured Prevotella sp. GTDB lineage: Bacteria > Bacteroidota > Bacteroidia > Bacteroidales > Bacteroidaceae > Prevotella. Next base: position 33,021 of record NZ_CAMJFM010000024.1, read on the forward strand.
TGTTTTTCCTCGTCAGATAGTTCCTTCTCCTGTATCTCGATGTTGTACTTCTTGGCCAGCCATCGTAAGGCCTCAGGATAGGTTATCTGCTCGTGTTTCATCAGGAAGTTGATGGCAGTTCCGCCCTCACCACACGAGAAACACTTACATATCTGCTTGGTGGGCGACACCATGAACGATGGCGTCTTATCGTCGTGGAACGGGCACAAACCCTTATAGTTTACGCCCGACTTTTTAAGCGTAACAAACTCGCTCACCACATCTACGATGTTCGTGGCATCGAGTATCTTGTCAATCGTTTCTCTATCAATCATACTTTATGGTTTCATAAAGACGAAGTAAACTGCTGCTACCAGACAGAGTGCCGCTGCTGCGTGATTCCAATGCAACTCCTCGTGCTGGAAAATGAAGTTGGCGATGATGGCAAACACCACCAGCGATATGCACTCCTGTATCACCTTGAGCTGCACCAGGTTGAACGGACCACCGTTATCCACGAATCCGATGCGGTTTGCTGGAACCTGACAGCAATACTCGAAGAAGGCGATAACCCACGAGAATGCAATCACCAGATATAGTGGCCAGTTGGTAGAAACGCCAGCTTGTTGCAGACGCAGATGACCATACCAAGCGAATGTCATAAACACATTGCTCATAATGAGCAGCAGGATAGTATAAATACCGTTTGTCATTTCTTCAATACTTCACTAACAATTACGGCTGCGAAATTACAAAAAAAATTCCAATCTACATCAAATAGATTGGATTTTTTCTTATGTTTAATCAAAATCCCATGCGACTACATAATGATCAAACTTTACATCATTATTCCCAAACTTCGCCAGCACCTCCATAATCTCTTTCTGCCGCTTAGGCGAAATCATTATCTCGCCATTATGAGCACGATAGTACTGCCCATTGCCGCTACCAAACAGCGCGCTTACGCTACGACGTGCCTCAGCCCGCAGATAGGTTGGCAGGTTACGATATAGCTGCGAAAAGCCCCACGCTTTCTTCACCAGCTTCTTCTCGTTATAACAACTACACTTACCATCCTTCCAAGCCGCAGGATAAACCGCAGAGCCTTTATCTCGCTCTTCAGCCACCAGCTGGGCCTGATAATGCATACACTTCTCTTTATTATCACAATCGCTGTTAAAACACAGCGCATATCCACCTGGGATATCTTTTGCCTTCAGTTCTTTTTCTTCCATTGTATATTCTGTTTTTTAAAAAGTTATCAAAAAAATCTCTCATCTCTCAACAAATCTCTCGAAACGCCCGTGTACAAAGGGTTTGAGAGGCATGAGAGATTTTCGGAATCTCTCCCTAATCTCTCAAGAATCTCTCATGTTTTCCCTCATGCCACCTTTACTGGAACCACATCATAATAAGATATGTGTGCCTTCTCCTTGAATTTAAAGCCCAGAGCCTTGATGGTTTTACCCAGTCGCACCTTGTTGCCAACGGTGTTTGGCAGCGAAGGATAGCTCTTGCGCATCATCTCAATCATCTGGTCGCAATTCATGGTCTTTGCTACCTCGCCCTCTTCAGGCTGACGGAAACAGGCCACAAACATCTCTCCAAGGTCCTTCTGCTCCATAAACTCCTGATTGAGCTGCTGGATACGTGCCACCTCGTCGTTCGAGAACCAGTAGGGCGACTTAAGCTCTCGCAGTTCGTAAACCACCTGGGCGTAGAGCTGGCCATAGTCGATGTCGCCCTCGTTATCCACTAGCTTTCCATCAGGAATCTGGATACAGATGTATCGACGGCTTCCTGTTGGGTCAGTCAGCGGGTGGGGATTGTTGGTGGTGGCCACAAACGATGCGTATCGGGGGCGATCCTCCTGGGTGCGACCGAATATGGGTCGACCGTTCACCTTACTTACTGATAGCGTCTGCTTCAGCTTGGCGTGCTGAGTGGCGCTGATGGCCTCGAGCTCATCGAGATTCACGATGAGGTTGTTGGTAAGCGCCATCTCCTTGTCGAACTTGTTGCCAAGGTTCAGGTGGTCCAGATAATACTCTCGCAGCTGCAGAGGCAGCAGACGACGCACAAAGGTGGTCTTTCCGCATCCCTGATGGCCTATAAACGTAGGCACACACTCGTTTCCGTGCAGCATGTCCATCTGCAGCCAGTGGGCCACAGCAGAACGAAGCCAGATGGTGAGATAGTTCAGCTGCTCAGAACTGATGCCAGGGATGCGACCGAAAACCCTAGCGATATGGTTCTGACCGTCCCATTTGGGCAGACTAGCCAGGAATGCCTGCACTGGATTATGCTCAGGCACTTCCTCAGATTCTACATACTCCGTAATCTCCGTTTTAGGACTTCCCTTTTCCAGAATCTGCTCGCGCTTAGCACGAATCACGATACTGTTCAGGGCCGCCTTTGTCAGAGGACGGAACATCAGATTCGACTCATCCGAGTCGTTCGAGAGACTGCTGGAATCGCCAGCAGTATTGCCATCAGCAGAAACACTTGCCTTAGGCAGTTCAGCAAACTCTACCTTTCCGTTCAGGGTGTTTCGACGGAAGCGGTAATTCTCCATGAGGAACAGCTCGATTGCGAGCGTTACCTCCTGTGAGGCACAGCATGCCCCACGCATAATCTCCTTATTTTCCATACTTAAAAGTCTACAGTTGGTGCGCTTTCCACAGCGTCCTTTTCATGGTGCAAAGATACAAAAAAAAATCGGCAAATCCAAATTTTACGGCCATTATTTTGCATTTTTTCTTCAAATGTTAACAAATTGGCTAAAGGTGTTTTGATGGAGGGATTACATGAGAGATTCTTGAGAGATTAGGGAGGGATTTTGAAAATCTCTCACACCCCGCAAACCCTTTGTACACGGGCGTTTCGAGAGATTTCTTGAGAGATTGAGAGATTTTTATGCAAAACTTTATAAAATCACATTTTTAATCCTACAAAAACCATATAATAACAAGTGAAAAATGTTCCCAGTTAGGGAACATTTGATTCCCAGTTAGGGAACACTTTATTCCCAACTAGGGAACATTCCATTCCCCTATTGGGAAGTTTTTCATACCAATGCCTCTTCGCGCATCCAGGCGGCAACGCTCTTTTGCATGCGCTCCTTGAAGGCAGTGCTGAAGGTGCTGTAGCTGTGGTAGCCGCTCTCTTGGGCCAGCTTTTGGGCGACGATAGGCTCATGTGCAGCGGCAAGCTCGCGGTAGCGGGCTATGAAGTAACGTACTCGTAGATCGTGGATGTATGCATAGTAGCTTGTACCCTGATTGGTGAAATACTGGCTGAGATAGTAGCGGTTCACGCCGACGGCTTCCGAGAGTTGCGTCAGGTTCAGGTCTGGCTTCAGGTAGAGCTGTGTGTCCTCGCAGTGATTCGCCAGCAGTAGGGCAATATTGGAAGCCTCACCCCATTCCCCTCTCAAAAGGACTGGGGATTGGTTAGTTTCATCGGTAGAATTGTCGGTGCTCAGGTCTTTTAATGTCTCCACGCGCCACAGCAGGAGGCCCGCCAGCGGGAAGCCGGTGAGGTGGGCGATGGTGGACATCACGTAGTTGTCGGTATATTCATAGCTCATGAGCAGTAGCATGAGGCCGATGAGCAGCGTAAGGCTGAGCCACACCTCCTTGTGCTCCAGGTCGGCGTAGTTCATGCGCAACCACCGCCCGTATTGCCGCACGGCCACCACCATATATATAATGAAGGCCACGGCGATGACCAGTCCATAGATCATGTTCGGGGTAGTGAGGTCGATGTCGGGCAGGGCTGTCTGCAGCATTGCAATCACCGCACATGGCGTCATGACAGCTACAATGGGCCACAGCGGTCGGCGACGGTCCTGCAGCATATTCAGCAGTGTGCCGATGAAGATGGGGGGCAGCGCCATGCAGTCGAGAGCGACGAGCAGCCCGTAAATCACCGAGCGGCTGTCGTCCGAG
>NZ_CAMJFM010000025.1 GCF_946404925.1 uncultured Prevotella sp.
AAGACAGCAGATTTACAGTCTGCCCCATTTGGCCACTCTGGAAAACACCCAAGCCATTTTGCTCTTGCGAGCTTACATCCTCCTTCCTTGAGCCTCTTGTCGGATTCGAACCAACGACCCCGAGATTACAAATCACGTGCTCTGGCCAACTGAGCTAAAGAGGCTTTTCTAAGCAGCCGTTCTCTGTTTCAGATTTACGACCTGTCGGAAAACGGCTGCAAAGTTACGACTTATTTTTGAATTACCAAAACTTTTTCGAGTTTTTTTTATCTATTTCTCAATTTTTCCTTGAATTTCGTCAGTTGAGCCCTCATTGAATCCACACAAAGGTCGATTCCTTCCTCAAAAGTGTCGCAAGTCTTCTCTACGAAGAGCGTGTTTCCTGGAACGAAAACCTCAAGACTAGCTTCCTTATTCTGAGCAGTGGCTGGCTTGACTACTTTTAGTTGCACCTCTACTTTCTGTATATCCTCAAACGATTTTTCTAACTTGGCGACCTTCTTTTCGATGAACGCCTCTAACTTCTCGGTAGCGTCGAAGTGGATCGACTTGATCTTAATCTCCATAATTACCTCCTATTTTAAATAGTTATTAATAAAAAGGTTCAGGCTCTAGGGTGAGCCTCTTTGTAAATTCGCTTTAGTTGCTCAAACGTGGTGTGGGTATAAATCTCGGTTGTACTAACACTTTCGTGTCCTAACAAACTCTTGATTGTTTCCAACCCCGCACCGTTATTAAGCATGGCAGTGGCAAACGTGTGCCTTAGCACATGTGGCGAACGTTTCTTCAGCGATGTAACCATCGACAGATACTTACGTACTATCTGGTAAACCTGATCGCCCGAAATGCGTTCTCCCTTGTCACTCAGAAACAAAGCACCGTTGGTTTCGCCGAACTCTTCTTGGCGTTTTGCCTTGTAGTTCTTTAGCGCTTCGGCTAGCTCAACCCCAAAGGGCACTATGCGCTGCTTGTTTCTTTTTCCCGTAACCTTTAGTTGTGCTGCCTCAAAATCGATGTCTTTATCATCCAGACCTATCAGTTCCGAACGTCTCAAACCGGCTTCGTAGAATAGTAATAATATGGTACGTGCGCGTACATTATTAAAAGAACTATCCCACTCCAGTCCGTCAAGCAGACGATCCATTTCTCCTTCGCGAAGGAATTGCGGCAGTGGTTTTGACTTTTTAGGTCCCGTCACAGCATGGGCGGGATCCTTCTTAACCAGTTCTCTTTTTAGGGCAAAGCGGTAAAAGGAACGCAGTGCACTCAAATTCTTGTTAATTGTTGAGGCAGAGTTTCCTTTATCCATCAGACTCTCCATCCAGTCGCGGATCAGATCGGTATCAACCGAATCTATAGAGAGACCATTATCCCTAAAAGTCAGATACGAGTCGAATGCCCTCAGGCTTTCCTCGTATGTCTGCACTGTCTGCGGAGATGCATTCCGCTCATAGCGCAGGTAGTCCAGAAACTGGTCAATCATCATAAAATCGCAACCTTTACTTTTTGGGTACGAATTTACGGAAATTTCTCGAAACTACCAAATTTTCGGGGAACTTTTTTATTCCTCGTTAGCGCGAAGCTGCTGAACATATACAGCGTGCTCCATCTTAAGGCGCTTCAGTACAGATGGCTTGTCAAACTGCTGACGACGACGCAGCTCCTTTACAACACCTGTCTTCTCGAACTTTCTCTTGAACTTCTTGAGAGCCTTCTCAATGTTCTCGCCTTCTTTTACTGGTACAATAATCATTTGTTTTGCTTTTAATTATTTTATGTTAAACTTAATGCTTCCAGGCATCGCGCCTCGAAAAGCGGGTGCAAAGTTACTGCTTTTTTACAAATCTACCAAGTTTTTACACGATTTTTATTAAATAATTCTCATTTTCTTGCATTTTCATACCCTCCTGATACTCAAAAACATACATTTTAGGGATATAATCCTTTACTTGAAGGACTCGAGTCCTCTAACCAAAGGATTACAGTCCTCTAGGCAGAGGACTGGAGTCCTGCCGTAAGAAGGACTGAACGAAAAACTAGGATAGTAGGTCTATGGTAAGTCTATGGTAGGTCTCAAACCAAGACCTACCATACTACAGTCCCTGTGTACAAAGGCGTTTTGAGAGATTATGGTAGGTCTTGCATTATATTTTCGCGCAAGCATCTTTAAGCCACGCTTTCTCTTCGTCGTTTAGGTGCGGAGAAAGCGTGTCGAAAACTCGCTGGTGATACTCGTTGAGCCAATCGATCTCTTCTTGGAGAAGAAGGTCTTTTATAATCGGCGATTTGTCGATTGGACACAAGGTTAGCGATTCGAATTGGAGGAATTGACCAAACTCTGTTTCCTTGTATGGAGTTATCAGCAAAGTATTTTCTATGCGCACGCCAAATTCGCCTTCGAGATAAACTCCTGGTTCATCGGTAATTGTCATGCCTGCTACCAATGGTGCAGGTTTCCATTCCATGCGGAATTGGTGAGGGCCTTCGTGCACATTAAGATAGGTACCCACTCCATGACCCGTGCCGTGAAAATAGTTAAGCCCCTCACGCCACATAGCCTCACGAGCCAGGATATCTATCTGCGTGCCGCTGGCACCAGAAGGAAACTTGCAGAGTTCTATCTGAATATGACCTTTGAGCACCAAGGTGTATACTTTCTTCTGTTCTTCTGTTAATGGGCCCAAAGCGATGGTACGGGTGATATCTGTGGTGCCATCAAGATACTGTGCGCCACTATCAAGCAGCAAGAAGCCTTCTGGTTTCAACGGAATATCTGTCTCTAGTGTTGCCTCGTAGTGAACGATGGCGCCATGAGCCTGATAGCCAGCGATGGTATCGAAAGAGATATCGCGGAAGTCAGGCTGTTCAGCTCTGAGCGATGTAAGCTTCTGATCTACAGAGATTTCTGTTAATGATACTGACCCCACCCCTGGCCCCTCCCCTACAGGGGCGGGGATTTCTTTTTGTAGCCAATATAGAAATTTTACCATAGCGATGCCATCTTTCAGCATCGCAGATTTAAAACCCGCAATTTCAGTTGGGTTCTTAATGGTTTTCATTCGTTTTACAGGCGATTCGGCCTCAACTATTTCGCGACTTACTTGCTTATAGAGCGTATAGTTAACCTCATCGGGATCGAGCAGGATGTTATACTCAAAGTAATCCTTCAATCCTTTGGTCACATCCTCATATGGTGCCACGGCAATTCCTTCGGTTTTCAGATAGCTCTCAACCTCGGGAGTAAGTTTCACCTTATTTATATATAAGGTAACATCTTTCGACGAAATGAGCAGATAGCTGACAAATACTGGATTACAATGAACGTCAGTCCCACGCAGGTTCAAGGTCCAGGCGATATCATCGAGGGCCGACATCAACATGCCATCAGCATGCTTTTCGCGTAGCGCCTTGCGGATGCGGGCAATCTTGCTGCCACAGCTCTCGCCAGCATATTTCAGCGGATAAAGTTCTACAGGATTCTCTGGGATGGGTGGGCGATTGGTCCATATCTGAGCCAGAGGATCGAGATTGGTGCGAAGCGTGATGCCGCCTTGCTGACGAAGGTCGGATATCAGTTCCTTCACGAAGCTGGCCGAGTTCACCATGCCATCTGCAGCAACCTCGGCACCAGCACCACATTCCTTGCCAATCCATTCGGCGATGGTAGGCGTTCCAGGCATCTTGAGTTTCATCAGTTGGAACTCTGTACCTTTTAGTTGCTCCTCAGCAGCAATGAAATATCTTGAATCGGTCCAGAGCGCTGCCGAGGTAAGTGTAACAACTGCAGTTCCGGCCGAGCCGTTAAATCCGGAAACAAACTCGCGCCCCTTCCAATGGTTGGGCACATATTCGCCCTGATGAGGGTCGGTACTGGGGAATATAAACGCGGCAAGATGCTCGCGCTTCATCACCTCGCGGAGGGCTTCTATTCGTTGATTGACAGTCATCTTTATCTGATTTTGTAATTTCGAGATTACAAAGGTACGAAATTAGCAGCAGAAAATGCCACGATTAACACAGATTAATAATAAAAATCGGCATTATATGAGTTCTTTTTTGTAACTTTGCAGCACTTTAGATAAACAATTTAAAAATACAATTATGGCTTTTTTAACTAACGAGAAATTGGTGATTGTTGGTGCCGGTGGTATGATCGGTTCTAACATGGTACAGAGTGTGCTGATGCTGGGTCTTACTCCCAACATTTGTTTGTATGATATCTATGAGCCAGGTGTTCATGGTGTTTACGATGAGATGTGTCATTGCGCTTTCCCAGGTGCAAACATTTCTTATACTGTAGATCCTAAGGAGGCTTTCACAGGTGCTAAGTACATCATCTCTTCAGGTGGTGCTCCACGTAAGGAGGGTATGACCCGTGAGGATCTGCTGAAGGGCAACTGCCAGATTGCAGCTGACTTCGGTGAGAACATCAAGAAGTACTGCCCAGACGTTAAGCACGTTGTAGTTATCTTCAACCCAGCTGACGTAACAGCTCTTACAGCTCTGATCCACTCAGGTTTGAAGCCCAACCAGCTGACCTCTCTGGCAGCTCTCGACTCTACCCGTCTGCAGCAGCAGCTGGCTCAGGAGTTCGGTGTACAGCAGGACAAGGTTACTAACGCTTACACTTACGGTGGTCACGGTGAGCAGATGGCAGTATTTGCCAGCAAGGCTCTCATCGATGGTAAGCCTCTGTCAGAGCTTTCACTCTCTGCTGAGCGTTGGGCTGAGATTAAGCACATGACCACACAGGGTGGTAGCAACATCATTAAGCTCCGTGGCCGTTCATCATTCCAGAGCCCTGCATATCAGGCTGTTAAGATGATCGAGGGCGCTATGGGCGGTGAGCCATTCAAGTGGCCTGCTGGTTGCTATGTTAACGCTTATGGCTTCAAGAACGTGATGATGGCTATGCCTACCGTTATCGACAAGGACGGCGTACACTTCACTCAGCCTGAGGGTACTGCTGAGGAGATGGCTGCTCTGCAGGCTTCTTACGAGCACCTTCAGAAGATGCGCGACGAGATTATCTCGCTCGGTATCATCCCTGCCGTTGAGGATTGGGGTAAGGACAATGCAAACCTGTAATTAGGTATGGCTTTGATCAAATCATATCGCGGTCTCGCTCCTAAATGGGGGCGAGACTGCTATTTTTCAGAGAACGCTACGATTGTGGGCGATGTAACCATGGGCGATGAGTGCTCGGTGTGGTTCAACGCCGTGGTTCGTGGCGATGTAGCTCCCATCACCATTGGCAACTGCACCAACATCCAGGATGGCAGTTGCATACATGTTACCCACGAGACGGGACCCACACATATTGGCAATTACGTAACCATAGGACATAACGTTACCGTACATGCCTGCACCATCCACGATAACGCCTTGATAGGTATGGGCTCAACCCTGCTCGATGGATGCGAGGTGGGCGAAGGCAGCATTGTGGCCGCTGGCGCTTTGGTTCTGCAGAATACCAAGATTCCTGCTGGCGAGATTTGGGGCGGTGTACCAGCCAAATACATCAAACCCGTACGTCCTGGCCAAACAGATAATGCCAAACACTACGTGGCCTACTCCAAATTCTATTTGGAGGAAGGCGAAACAGAACCAACAAAATTCTAAGTTTATTTCAGCGTAGCTACAACGTACTCGCTCTGGGTGCCGATGCGGAACTTGCCGCCCCAGATGCCTAAGCCTGAAGAGACGTAGAACTGGGTATTGCCACGCTGATGACTACCCCACGAACACTCGTAGATACGATCAGTAATCCATGATATTGGCCATACCTGTCCACGATGGGTATGGCCACTTAATTGGAAGTCAACGCCCGCAGCCTCGGCACGATCCAGGTTGTAGGGCTGATGGTCGAGGACTATCGTATACCTAGAGGTGAGAGGTGAGGGGTGAGAGGTGAGAGAATACATTAAGTCCTTGATGGGCTTGCGACGCATGTTGGTGCGATCGTCGCGACCTATGATAACGATGCTGCTATCGATAACGGCGCTTTCGTCCACCAGCAGATGGATGCCAGCATCCTTATAGAACTGCTTGGCTCCAGGCACACCTGAATAGAACTCATGATTGCCCAGACACGCATAAACAGGCGCCTTGAGTCGGCGGAACTCTTCAGCCATCCGCTCTTCGATAATCGGACGCATACTGCCATCGATGATGTCGCCAGCAATCAGTATGAAATCAGGGTTCTCGGCATTGATCATATCCACCCAACGCGCCAACTCCTTGCGGGGATTATGATAGCCTATATGCAAGTCGCTCGCCATCACGATCTTATACTCGCGAGACAAGGGCTTATGCGACTTGATCTCTAACGGCACGCGTACCTTATTATTATAATGCAAGTTGCCGTAAACAAAGACGCCCAGCACCAACACAAAGATGCCCAAAGCGGTGTAGCCATTATGATAGAGCAGCGACTTCGGCACGAGATGGACCAGACGGCCCAAGTCGAGCAAAAGGAATATCATGACCAGATATAACAGCACGAAAATGGAGGATGTGCCAACCTCGTAGGCCATCTGAGCCACAGACAGAGGCATGCCATCGAACACACGACGGAAGTTGAGAAACAGCATCGCAAAACTCAACACGCCAAGGGCAATGACAAGCGACTTCCATAATGCCGACAATGGCAACATAACCCATACATGCCAAGCAATATAGGTTAGAGCCACTAATGGCAATAATAGGATTAACAACATCCACATAGATTTCATATTTTAAGTCTAGAGCGAAACAGCAGAGAGCACCTTGCCTGTGGCGCCCGACTGGCCCTTTACAAAGTGACCTGCCTTGCGGCCCTGCTCAGCAAGATAGTCAGCATCGGATGCAAACTTATCCATCTGTGAAGCAAACTCCTCGTAGTTAGTAATCTCGAAACCGCCACTGGTCTTGAGTCCCTGCGCCTCCTGGAACTTCTGGTTGTTAGGGCCAAAGAATACGGGCACATCCCAAACAGCAGCCTCAAGCAGGTTGTGGATACCCACGCCAAAACCTCCACCCACATAGGCCACCTGGCCATAGTGGTAGATGCTTGACAGCAAGCCAAAGCAGTTGATGATGAGAACATCATAAGAAGCTAGAGGTGAGAGGTGAGAGGTGAGAGATTTCTCTGCCTCGGTATAGCGGATAACCTTACGGCCTTCGAGCAACTTCTCAATCTGCTTCAGATGATCCTCGCCAATCACATGGGGAGCGATAATCAACTTCCAGTTCTTGTGAGCGTTAAAATACTTGATGAATATTTCCTCATCGGGAGGCCATGACGAGCCAGCCACAAACACCTGAGGAGCATCTTTTACGAAAGCCTCAACAATAGGCAACTGCTTAGCCGCATCCTTAATCTGCAGCACACGATCGAAGCGAGTATCGCCTACCACATCAACATTGGTGATGCCAATCTTAGCCAGCAGATCCTTGCTCACCTCATTCTGCACAAAGAAGTGGGTAAAGCAGTTGAGCACACGGCCATACTGACGACCATACCACTTGAAGAACACCTGGTCTGGACGGAAGATACTTGACACACTGTAAACAGGGATATTGCGATGCTTAAGTATGTGCAGATAGTTGTACCAGAACTCGTACTTAATAAAGAACGCCATGACGGGGCGAACTATGCGCAGGAATCTGCGGGCATTGGTAATGGTGTCTAGTGGCAGATATGTAATGATATCTGCGCCTTCGTAGTTTTTGCGTACCTCATAGCCTGAAGGCGAGAAGAACGTGAGCAGGATCTTATATTCAGGATGATCCTTGCGCAACTGCTCCATAAGCGGACGGCCCTGTTCGAACTCACCCAACGAGGCAGCATGGAACCAAACGTACTTAGCATTTGGATCCACCTTCTCGCGGAGAATTCGGAAAGCATCGCGCTCACCACGCCACATCTTGCGCACCTTCTCGTTGAAGCGGCTATAGATAGCCACTCCAAGAAGATACAGATATATAATCAGGTTGTAAAACATTATCCTAATACTTCAATAGCGCGTTTCATTCTGGCAATGGTTTCCTCCTTACCAAGGAAGGCAGAGATATCGAACATACCAGGTCCCTTACCCTCGCCTACGAGGGTGAGTCGCCAAGCGTTCATCACATTACCCAGTTTATACTCTTTCTGCTCAACCCAAGCGTGAACAATCTGCTCCTGATTCTCGAGCGAGAAATCGTCGATACCCTCAAGCACACCGATCAGCTCGGTCATCACCTGAGCTGAGTCTTCCTTCCAGCGTTTCTTGGCTGTCTTCTCATCGTAAGCTGTTGGAGCCTCGAAGAAGAATGAGCATAGTGGCCACAACTCGTGAACAAACGATACACGATCCTTCATCATCTCGGTCACCTTAAGCACACGCTCAGAGGTCTCGTTAGGACAATGCTCCTTGACGATTGGCTCAAAGAGAGCAGCAATCTCCTCGTTCGACTTCTTGAGGATATACTCATGGTTGAACCAAACAGCCTTCTCGAAAGCGAACTTAGCACCAGCCTTTGAGCATTTCGAGATATCGAACAGAGGAACCAACTCGTCGAGCGAGAAAATCTCCTGCTCAGTACCAGGGTTCCATCCCAGCAGAGCCAGGAAATTGATAACAGCCTCGGGGAAGTAGCCATCCTCGCGATAGCCACGAGATGTCTCGCCGCTCTTAGGATCCTTCCACAGCAGTGGGAAAACAGGGAATCCAAGACGATCGCCATCGCGCTTAGAAAGCTTACCCTTACCATCGGGCTTGAGCAGCAATGGCAGGTGAGCAAACTGAGGCATGGTATCAGCCCATCCGAAAGCCTGATAAAGCAATACATGCAGTGGAGCCGATGGCAACCACTCCTCACCACGAATCACGTGCGAGATTTCCATCAGATGGTCGTCAACGATATTGGCCAAGTGGTAAGTTGGCAGCTGGTCGGCACTCTTATATAGCACCTTATCATCAAGGATATCGCTCTTTACACGCACCTCACCACGAATCAGGTCGTTAACCAGCACCTCCTGTCCTGCCTCAATCTTGAAGCGAACCACATACTGCTTGCCCTCAGCTATCAGCTTGTCAACCTCCTCCTTAGGCAGAGTCAATGAGTTGCGCATCTGATCACGGGTATGGCAATCGTACTGGAAGTTCTGGATTTCAGCACGCTTAGCTTCCAACTCCTCAGGCGTATCGAAAGCTATGTATGCCTTATCGGCATCAAGCAGCTGCTGAACATATTTCTTGTAGATATCGCGACGCTCGCTCTGGCGGTAAGGACCTTTGTCGCCACCAAAGCTAACACCCTCGTCAAACTTAATGCCAAGCCACTTGAACGACTCGATGATATACTCCTCGGCACCTGGTACGAAACGGTTAGAATCGGTATCCTCGATACGGAAAACCAGGTCGCCACCATGCTGCTTGGCAAACAAATAATTATACAAGGCGGTACGCACACCGCCGATGTGCAACGCACCCGTTGGACTAGGTGCAAAACGTACTCTTACTCTTCTTTCTGACATACTTTTATTAAATTTGTGTGCAAAGGTACAAAAAAGTTGAGAATTTTTTTGTATTTTTGCACCATAATTGCATAAATTACATAGAAATGAGTAGTTTTAACATCAAAAACGACCTAACTTGGCGTGATTTCCTTATCCGTTTGGGTCTTATCATCATAACCGTAGCCGTCATCGTTTGGATGATGCCACGCAGCAATCAGCATAATTACAAGATAGAAAAAGGCCGACCTTGGATATATGCCGACCTGAAGGCTCCATTCGATTTCCCCATCTACAAAAGCGATGAGGCCATCAAAGCCGAGCGCGATAGTGTGATGAAGCAATACGAGCCTTACTATATCCTGAACAGCGATGTAGTGGGAAGACAGTTGCGTCAGTTCTCGAAAGACTACTCGAACGGAATACCTGGACTGAACAACGACTATCTGAGCATCATTTCAAACAGATTGCGCAGACTATACGATCAGGGTATCATGAGCAACTCTGACTATGCAAGAATCAGCAAAGACACCACAAAATTCGTCCGTATAGTAAGCGGCAAGCATGCCACAAGCATACAGATCAACAATGTATATTCGGTAGTCTCGGCCTACGAACAGATCTTCCAGGACGAGGCGCTGGCCACCCATCGCGAGATACTGCAGAAGTGCAATCTTAACGACTACATCACCCCCAACCTTACTTACGACAAAGAACGAAGCGAGGCCAGTCTGAACGATCTGCAGAACAGTATCCCTCTGGCCAGCGGATTGGTTCAGCGAGGTGAGAAGATTATCGACCGTGGCGATATTGTAGACGGAAAGACCTATAACAAGCTTCTATCGTTCCAGAAAGAGATGGAGCGCCAGAATGTGGATCAGGAGAAGATGCGCCTCAACATCATGGGCCAGATCCTGTACACAGCCATCCTGATTACATGCTTTACCATCTTCCTGACTCTGTTCAGAAAAGACTATTTTGAGAAAGTAAGGTCAACCGCCATGATATATGCGCTGATAGTGCTGTTTACCATTATCGCCTCGATGATGGTGATACACAGCGTGCTGCACGTATATATTGTACCATTTGCGATGGTACCTATCTTTATACGTGTGTTTATGGACTCACGAACAGCCTTCATGGCCCATGCCACTATGGTACTTACCTGTGCATGCTTCCTACAATATCCTTTGGAGTTTGTGGCAGTTGAACTTGTTGCCGGACTAGTAGCTATTTTCTCACTCCGCGAGCTGTCAAGTCGTTCGCAGTTGTTCTGGACAGCCGTATCAGTTACTGCAGCATCAGTACTTACCAATCTGGCACTCGACTGGATACGCATCAACGACCTTGCAAAGATCAGCTATAGCGAATACAACTATCTGGTTATCAACGGTGTGCTGCTGTTCTGCTCATACCCCCTACTCTATGTTATCGAGAAAGCATTCGGATTTACATCCAACATTACGCTTATCGAGCTGTCGGATATGAACAAAGAGCTGCTCCGCAAGATGAGTGAGGTAGCACCAGGCACATTCCAGCACTCGATTCAGGTAGGCAATCTGGCTGCCGAAATCGCTAATAAGATAGGCGCCAAGAGTCAGCTGGTTCGTACGGGTGCCCTCTATCACGACATCGGTAAGATTGCCAATCCTATATATTTTACCGAGAACCAGTCGGGCGTGAATCCACATGAGAAGATGGAGAACATAGACAGCGCCCAGATGATTATCAGCCACGTTACCGAAGGAACCAAGCTGGCAGAGAAATACAACCTGCCCAACGAGATAAAGGACTTTATTACAACTCATCACGGACAAGGTAAGACCAAGTACTTCTATGTGCAATACAAAAATGCACATCCTGATGAAGAAGTCGACGATTTGCTGTTTACCTATCCTGGCCCGAATCCGTTTACCAAAGAGCAGGCTATATTGATGATGGCCGATACGGTTGAGGCGGCCTCACGCTCACTACCCGACTATACAGAAAAGTCAATCCGTGAGCTGGTTGAGCGACTGATTGACGGTCAGGTGGCCGAGGGTTACTTTAGAGACTGTCCTATCACCTTCCGTGATATAGCTTATGCCAAAACGGTTCTTATCGAGAAGCTCAAGACCATCTATCACACCCGTTTGAGCTATCCTGAGCTTAAGAAGTAAAAACAAAACCTGCACAAATATACCCAAAAGTGTGCAAAAAGCTGCACACTTTTGCACATTTGTGCAGGTTTCTGTGCAATTTACGTTAAACTTCGTTAACTTTGTGTGCGCAGACATAAGATTTTAAAACAATACATATACCTTTGCAGCCGATTTTTAAAAAATTGTTTAAAAGATGAAAAAGATTAATGCATTGCTAGCCGGCGTGATGCTGACAGCAGCTACAACAACAGCCACAGCAGGTGGCATCTTAACCAACACCAATCAGAGTATCGACTTTTTGCGCAATCCAGCGCGAGATGCAGCCATTGGCCTCGATGGGGTATACAGCAACCCAGCAGGTGTAGCATTCCTGCCCGAAGGTTTCTACCTTGGCATCAACTGGCAGTACGCCCATCAGACTCGTACTATCGAATCAACAAACCCTGTTTTTGCTCTTGGCAAGAAGAATGGTGGTCTTGGTGTGAAGACCTTCGAGGGCGTAGCCGATGCACCATTTATCCCATCAATCCAGGCTGCCTATAATAAAGGGAACTGGAGTGTACAGTTCAACTTCTCAGTTCCTGGCGGTGGTGGTAAGTGCGAATTTGCCGACGGTCTGGGATCATTCGAGAGTGTAGTAGGAAGCATTGCTAACCAGCTGAAGCCTCTTGGTGCTACAGGCTACGATATGGACGGCTATATGCAGGGACGCCAGTACTACTTCGGTTTCCAGCTTGGCGCTGCTTACAAGATCACACCCGATCTTTCTGTATATGGAGGTATGCGTCTGCTCTATGGTACTGCCACCTATAAGGCCAAGATCAGCAACATCATGGTAAACACTGCTGGCGGTTATGTAGACTTCAGCAGTTTCCTTCAAGGTGCAGAGACAACTGTTGATGCAGGTATCAACCAGGTTAATGCAGGTATCGCACAGTATCAGGCTGCAGGTGCTCCTGTTCCTGAAGCTCTTACAACCCAGCTTGCTCAGCTGGAAGGTACTAAGCAGAGCCTCAACTCTCTGCAGAAGTACTCTCAGGGTGTAAACCTGCTCTGTAACCAGTCGAGCGTGGGTGTAGCTCCTGTTATCGGTATCGACTGGCGTGTCGGCAAGTTCAACCTTGCAGCTAAGTACGAATTCAAGACTCAGATCCATATGAAGAACGAGTCGACAGTTAACGAGGCCAGCGAGATTCCTGCTGTCAATAAGTTCCGCGATGGCGAGAAGATTGATGAGGACTCTCCCGCTCAGCTCGCAGTTGGCGCTATGTGGAACATCACAGACGATGTTCGTCTGAACTTGGGTTACCACCACTTCTTCGACAAGAACGTAAACTGGTACAACAACACCCAGGATTTGCTGGATGGCGGTACTAACGAGTATCTGGCTGGTGCAGAGTGGGATGTTACAGATAAGCTGACCATCAGCGGCGGTACACAGCTCACCCGTTATCAGCTCACCGACCAGTATATGAACGATATGTCGTTCGTAGTTAACAGCTATAGTTTTGGTTTCGGATTCAACTACAAGGCATCTGACAAGGTTACCCTGAAGGCAGCCTACTTCCAGACCAACTACGATCACTATAAGCGCAACGACTACCCACAGGCAGGTGTAAGCGATGACTTTACACGTACTAACCGCGTGCTTGGTGTAGGTTGCGAACTGAAGTTCTAAGAATCAGATTACAGCGGATCTACATCATAGTAGATCTGGAGCGACGAATAGCGCTTGTCTTGTAGCATCTGCTGCTGGGCAAGCGCTAAATATTTGCGCACCTCAGGCATATTGATACCAAGTTCCAGTTTCAATATCACCTTGCGGATTGACAATGATTTAACCTTGGATATAGATGGTTTATCGGGACCTATGACTCTGGCTGCGAACCATTGGCGCAACCTACTGGCCATCTCGATTCCAGCAGTCTCTACTACTGCATCTGTACGATGCTTCAGATATACATATATCAATCGATAATATGGCGGATAGTTGAACTGCTGTCGCTCGGCTATCATTGTGCGATAGAAGCCTGTATAGTCATTATGAACCACCTGCTGGATAAGTGGTATATTTGGCGATTTAGTTTGCAGAATCACCAGCCCCTGCTTTCCCTTTCGACCAGCACGTCCGCTCACCTGAGCCATCATCATATAAGCATGCTCGTAGGCACGGAAGTCGGGATAGTTCAACAGATTATCTGCATTCAGTATTCCCACAACAGAAACCTTATCGAAGTCGAGACCTTTCGATATCATCTGTGTGCCAATCAGCAGATTGGTTTTACCTGATGAGAAGTCGCTGATGATACGCTCGTAGGCATTACGGGTGCGAGTGGTATCAAGGTCCATACGAGCGATATGCGCCTCGGGAAAGATGTCGCGCACCTGATCTTCGATTTTCTCTGTACCATAGCCCTTTGTCTGTAACTCACGACATCCGCAGGCAGGACATTCAGTGGGAACCTGATAGGTAAATCCGCAGTAGTGGCAGGTAAGCTGATTCATGTTGCGATGCAAAGTGAGCGATACATCGCAATGTTGACAATGAGGCACCCATCCGCATTGCTTGCATTCTATCATCGGTGCGTAGCCTCTGCGATTCTGGAAGATGATGGCCTGTTCGCCTCGCTCCAACGCCTCGCGTACCTTATTTAATAACAAGGGAGAGAAGAGGCCGTTCATCATCTTACGGTGTTGCAGGTCCTTGATATCAACCACTTGGATCTCAGGCAGTTCAATACCTTTGTATCTTTGGAAGAGTTCTACCAGTCCGTACTTACCGGTCTTAGCATTATGATAGGTCTCGAGCGAAGGGGTTGCAGTGCCCAGTAGCGTCTTTGCACCATACATCTGTGCCAGCATGATAGCAGCCGAACGGGCATGATAGCGTGGAGCCGGGTCTTGTTGTTTGTACGAGGTAACATGTTCCTCGTCGATAATAATCAGTCCTAAGTTCTGGAAAGGCAGCAACACTGCACTACGGGCACCCAGTATCACATCGTAAGGATGACCCGAAAGTTGCTTCTGCCATATCTCCACACGCTCGGCATCAGAGTATTTGCTATGATAGATGCCCAGGCGATTGCCAAACACACGCTGCAATCGCTGCATCATCTGCACCGTCAAGGCAATCTCAGGCAACAGATATAGCACTTGCTGATGTCTATCCAGCGCCTGCTGTATCATGTGGATATAGATTTCTGTCTTTCCACTAGAAGTCACACCATGCAGCAACGTTACATTCTTTTTCAGGAATGAGAACTGTATCTGATTGAACGCCTCTTGCTGCGGCTGACTCAGAGGTTTGATGTTTTCAGGGTGCGGATCACCACCATAGTTCAGTCGGCCCACCTCTTTGTCATAGGTCTCTAGCAAACCGCGTTGAACCAGAGCGGTGATGGTCTGAAGCGTATGTCCCTCATTCAGCAGCTCGTCACGAGTCAGTTCTGTCTGGGCATCAGGTTCATCAAGTCTGTCCCAACCTGACAGTTCGAGATAATCCAGGAAAGCCTTCATCTGCTTGGGTGCTCGCTGAAGCATATCGATAGCCACATGGAGCGAACGCTCGTTGCGGAACTTGGGCGTTAGTTGGATGTAGAGTTCTGTTTTGGGGCGATAGCCATCTTCTGCCTTCAGACCTGATGGCAAGGCGGCCTTATACACCTCGCCAATGGGCGACATATAGTAATCGGCTATCCACTGCCACAGTTTCAGCTGATTATCAGTCACTATTGGTTCTGCGTCCATCACCTGAGTGATAGGCTTCACCTCGTAGCCCTCGGGTTTATTGTTATGCAGACTTGCCACAATACCCATGTACTTCTTGCTGCGACCAAAGGTTACAAGCACGCGCATGCCTACACTTACAGCCATACCCTCAGGCACGCTGTAGGTAAACAACCCCGAAAGGGGCACGGGCAATATTACATCTGCATAACTCATCGTAGGACAAAGAAAGCGCCTTAGTAAGGCGCTATATTATTTCCCAGTAAGGGAACATTTTATTCCCAAGGTGGGAATATTTTAGAAGAAATAAGCTACTGACAACTGCCATGCATTAGCCTTTGCCTTGCCAATAGCTGTATCCCATGTTGTGCTAAGAGCATTGTTAACATCAACCTCACCTGTTGTACCAAGAGCGATGTTATAGTTTGCTGAGATCTGAAGATGATCCAACAGCATCAGTCCAAGACCTACATTTGCACTCAGGTTTGAATCCTTCAGGCGCCACTCAAGAGCATTATCAACAATATTCTTTGACTTATCGCCAATAGCGAAACCAAACTGAGGACCAGCAAAGATATAGATGCTTGCTGTAGAGCCAAGACCAAAACCATAGCGCAGGTTAACTGGAATCTGGATAGACTGCTGCTTAAGAGTCTCATCAGCAACCTTAGCTGAACGCTGATCGTAAAGAGCAGCAGCATCGATGCCAAGACCTACAACTGGAAGAGTGAACTTTACAGTAGGACCAATAAAGAAACCAGCCTGATTAGACTTGTCGACTACACTCTGATCAAATTTCATACTTGTGATGTTAAGACCACCCTTAACACCGAACTTTACCTGTGCCTGAGCAGCAACGGTCATGGTTGCCAGCAGCACTACCAAAGTAAAAAATTTCTTCATAACCTATTTGTTTTTAATGTTAATGAATCTTTCTACGGCTGCAAAGATACGAAAAAAGTTGGAATGGAGAAGAAAATATCTGTTTTTTTTCGATTATTGCCTCTCATTTCGCTGTTTAGTGTCTTTGGCGGCGTACAGAAACTCTGGCTGCGCTATTGCTACTGCTGCTTGCGTTTTCTGATTTCGAAGACTTCTGCTTGGCCACCTTTACGCCCTTGTTCGATGCTGGTTTGTTCTTGGCAGCCTTTACTTTCTTAGCTGCTTTTGTATCGCTGATGGCAGCAATGCTATCCAGCGAATCGCGCTTGGCAGGATCGCCAAAGATGGTCTTCTTAAAGGCCTCAAGCTCAGCCTCAATTCGCTTCTGCTCAGCCGTCATCTTGTCCTTATCGCCATTACACAACTGCGACAAGGTCTTGCCCTGGGCATTGTTGGTTTTATATATCTTGCCGCGATACATGTTCATGGTAAAGAAATCATCCATCGATACCTGTGCGGCATTATTCAATCCGCTGGCCATCACCGTCTGGCGATTCAGGAATGGTTCCAGCTCACTATATTTAACCCAGAAAAGGGGATACTGTGTTACCGCCTTTTCGCCATTATCATCGCTGAGTGTAAACTCGTCTTCCTCAACCATTACAGGACACAGCGCCTGAACCTTGATGTGGAACGAAGAGTTGGCCTGATCGTAATAGGCACTCTCCTTGAGATAATACTTCTTCACCTCCGATGATGGAATATCGCTGTTTTCCACCTTCAGTTTGCCGTTCTGCTCTTCATAGCGGATATGATAGTCGTGCAGCAGGTTCTTCATATCCACCTTGGTCTCATCTGTAAACACATCGCTACCATCGGTAGGATACTCGTAGAGGGGGATATAGCCATTCAGCGCCAACTTAAAGATGTAGGTAAACAGATTGAGCTGCTTGCCCTGAGGCTCTACCGGATAGTAGAGTCCGCCATTGGCATCCTCGTCAAGCGATATCTCACGATAGATGTCGCGACGCCACACCACCTCTTCAGGAATCTCGATGGCTGTGGGGTATGATATCTGCGCACGCATCGACATGGCTGAAGACGCAGAGTTCTGCTTTGCTTTCTGCTGTTCCTGCTGCTGAGCCTTACGCTGAGGTGGCTGGGCAACGGCAACTGCTGCAAACAGCACGATGGTGAATAAGAAAAAAACTCGTTTCATATATCTTATACCTTATTTATTTTACTATTACTTCCATTGGATTAGTCAGTGTACGTGTCAATCCATCAGGACCAACTACTGTTACTCTCGAGATATAGAATCTGCGATTGCGGGCCAGTTTGCGGAAGGTATCCTTCTGGCGACCAGAGAACTGTGCGCCATCCGATGCCATTGGAACAGCATTACCCATATTGTCGAAGAACACTGTTTCGAAACTCTGCACTCTGAATGCAATATCAAGTATACCATCGTCGATAGCAGCGCCCAAGTTTCCCACCTCCACCAGCTGACTCTTTGCCATAGCGCCACCCTTATAGCGTACAGGATTACCATGCTCATCCTTCACAGCAATAAATGGTGTTGGGTCGGGCAGTTTCCTCACTCTGAAGGTGTATTGTCCCATCTGCTGCGGACGGCCCGTATTGGTAGAGGTTACCGTGATGACGGCATTCTGCCCTATCTTCGATGGCTTGGCGATATACTTGCCAGGACCTACTGCCTGCAGGGTTCCATTCGTCATCGAGGCCTGCACCTTATTTAGTGGCACACCCGGCACGCTGATGCTGATAGGATTTGAGTAACCTGCATAGAGCATATTCATCAGGTCGGCCGATACGGTTGCACTTGGCTCAACCACGGTATAATCCTGCGAGAACTCGCGGCGGATTCTGTCGCCATTGCCATTCACCATTTCCATATATCCCTTCAGGGTAAAGTCGCCTGTTCTGCCACAAACAGTTTCGTATAGTCCGTTCTGCAGATTCACCTTCTGTCCGCCAATAAAGATATCGGGCACCTGAGTGGTATCAACTGCAGCCATCACAATACGTGCAGAGAAACGGTCACCCCTAACAATCGTCTTCGAATTGGGAATCACAAAGGCATCCAGCAGGTTTACACGTATGTCCTTCACATCGATGTTCTGCACCAGCTTATGCAGCACTTCGCCCTCGGCATAGCGCACGTCGCTCTGCAGTTTCGACAGCAGAGTAACAGCTGCAGCTGCAGGCATCGACTCGAACATGTATTCCTGCCAGTTCTTACCCATCGCACGCTTAGGCACCTCGGTAGTCAGGTTGCTGGCTATGATTTTACGCTGCTTCTCGTCGGTCACCATCGTCAGCATCCGATTGCGGAACGAGTTGATGGCATCGTAGAGTTTCTGTCCCTGACCGTTTGTTGGCGAAAGCATCACATAGTTGGCCGGTTCCTGATCCTCTTTATTGCGGATATTGCTTACGTCGCCATCTTCACCATCAGCCTCAACCACGATGGCCTGCTTCAGGCGGGCAGCAAAGTTATAGAGCGAGTCGCTCATCTGTCGTACCTGCTGAGCCTTGTCATACCACTCCTTGGTCTTCTGCGGATTGGCCTTCATCTGCTGCTCGAAGGTCTCATAGATAGCCAGGTTCTCCTTCGAAGAGTTGCTGGTAGTACGGTTCAGACTTTCCTCCACGATAGAGAATCCGTTGAGCACCTCGTTAGAGACATTCAGCGCCAACATAGCCATCAAGACGACATACATCAGATTGATCATCTTCTGGCGTGGAGAAACGGGTCTTTTCTTGATTGCCATTATTCTATTTTACTATTTGACAATTTACTATTTTACCATTTTAAGGAGCCACCGAAGCGCGTACCTGCAGGGCTTCAATCATGCGGGCATAAATTTTGTTTAGCTCCTGTATCTGTTCGGCCATCTTCTTGGTCTGCTCGTTGATATCGTCGATAGTACCAATCTGCGAGCTGGCACTCTTCAACTGCATCTCGTAGACCTTGCAGATGCCTGTAAGTGTACGGTTCAAGTTCTCCATCTCCTCAGAGTCGTGAGCCAGTTTCTCGTTCTGGGCCGAAACCTTCGAGAGAGTTTCTGTCAAGTGCTTCAGCTCCTCAACATAGCCAGCAGTTGCAGCTTCAAGTTCAGGATTTGGTGAGCTTGAAACAGGAGCGCCGCCACCAGATACGAAGCCTCCGCTAACAGGAGCGCCGCCTCCTACTGCGCCACCGCCACCGATGACGATGGTACCGCCAGCAGGTGCGTTACTACCGCCAGCTGTCATTACCTCACCATCAGCCACAGCATCGCCTCCAACA
The DNA here is from genome assembly GCF_946404925.1 of uncultured Prevotella sp. Classification (GTDB taxonomy): domain Bacteria; phylum Bacteroidota; class Bacteroidia; order Bacteroidales; family Bacteroidaceae; genus Prevotella. The sequence continues at coordinate 19,544 of NZ_CAMJFM010000025.1, forward strand.
GGAGCTCCGCCACCACCAATAACGATGGTTCCACCACCGCCAACAGATGCACCGCCAGCAACTGGGGCGCTAACACGTCCTACAACAGTTGGGATATCTTCGCCTGTACGAACATGAGTATCCAGTTCCATACCATCTGCAGTCTTGTCGAAAGGACGGTCGAAAGCAGAAAGGAAGAATACAAGCACCTCAGTTCCCATTCCAAGGAACAGGAAGAAGTCGGCACCATCCATGTGGGTCAGTTTAAAGAGCGTACCCAGAATAACGATCGATGCACCCCAACTATAGGCATAGTTCAGGAATGTCTGTCCAGGAACACTATCCATCCACTTCTGCAAGCGGTAGATGACGTTTAGTTTGCTGTATGTAGTCATAACTATCTCGTTTTTAGTTTATTTCTTCTTTCCTTTTGCCTTTGTTGTCTTGGCTCGCTCGCTGGTACTGTTAGCCAGACTGCGAACGCAGCGGAATCCGATGTACGAGCGTGGCTGGTTCTGATATTCTGCTGAACGCCAAGCCGAACGGATATACGACTCAGGATCCTTCCACGAACCACCTCTTACGCTCTTGCGCTTCAGTCGGTATGGATCCTCCTGAGCAGCATTATATTTCAGCTGTGGATTGATATCGTTCATAGCCTCCACACCTGCCTCTGTATAGATGGTGCTGGTCCACTCGGCCACGTTTCCGGCCATATCGTATAGTCCGTTAGAATTGGCCGAATAGATGCCCACACGACTGGTAATCAGGTTACCATCCTTGGTATAGTTTCCATTATCTGGCTTAAAGTTGGCATAGTAGCAACCCTTACCACTGGCCACGGCCTCATTGTCCCAAGGGAACTCATTCTGATCCTTTCCGCGAGCAGCAAACTCCCACTCAGCCTCAGTCGGCAGGCGATAGCGCTGAACATAGCGGGCAGCCGGGCCAAGTCCCTTTAACAGATATTCTGTTCGCCAAGCGCAGTAAGCATTAGCCTGCTCCCAAGTAACGCCCACCACAGGATAATCGTTGTAGGCAGGGTTCGAGAAGTAATAGCGCAGATACATCTCGTTGTCAGCATTGGGGAAGTCGTTCACCCAGCATGTGGTATCAGGGAATACATTGACGATATAGGTATTCAGAAAATCCCAAGGGCCCGACAGCGGACGGTTGATGCTCTCGCGAATGATTCTGCCCTCATCATCGATATAGGCAGTATCCTTCGATATCCACACTTGCTCATCAGGATCTACAGTGATATCTGTATTCAGATTACGCTCCTGTGGATTCAGGCGATTGCGACGCAAGGCAGCTGCAGTATAGTCGTAAACCTCATAGCGATAGTTCAACTGTCTGAAGTCCAGCATCTTATCGCCGGTAACAGGATTGGTCACATACATGCCGTCTATAATTTCCTGCTCTTCCTCGTTTGGTCTACGGGGCAGCGATTTCTTCCAGTTCAGCACAGTCGAGATCTCGTTACCCTCCTTGTCGGTCTTTACCGTCTTATAGGTCTCGTCAATCTCCGAGAGACGCTCGCGGAGGATAGAGTCGCGCACATAGTTCACAAACTGGCGATACTTTGAGTTGGTAACCTCTGTCTCATCCATCCAGAATCCATCAACAGAAATATCTCTGAGGGGTGTCTTCTTTCCCCACAGAGTATCCTGGTTCTCGATACCCATCTTCAGATGGCCTCTCTTCACGAGTACCATTCCGTATGGAGTAGGCTCTACAAAGGCCTTGCCTCCAGTACCAGTTACCTCACCGCCATTAGCAGTCATCATCTTGCTGCCAAAACAACTTGTCAGTAAGAGTACCGCAATGGTGCATAATCCTATCAATTTCTTCATATATACCTATTTATCTATAATAATCTCACACTTTTATGCAGATTTCTGCCTTTCTTATACAGATTCAGCTCCGTCTGATATCCCACAAAGAGCTCGTGGCTACCATTCTTGGCGCTGATGGCCGAGGTGAATATCTCGTAGCTATACCCCAGATGGATACCATGGAAATTGCCACCTACCAGCACTGTCACCGAGTTTGTAGGACTATACGTCAGTCCTGCGTACATCACCTTTTTATCGTGTTCGTACTTCAGTCGGCCGGTAACATCAGCTCGCCAAGCCACCCCATCAGTACGCCCCAACACAGATGTCTGTACTTTTAAAAACGGATTATTTAGCCGAATATTGTATCCGGCAGTGAAATAATACGTCGCATCGATGCTTAACTCGTTCGTTTCGCCCAACGCTACCGTCGGCGAATTAAGGTGCAAAGCCGATACACCAACATACCAACTGCGTGTCTGATAGTAGATGCCCGCAGCCACATCCAGCCCCGTGCCGTTAACCGACGTCGTAGCAAAAGCAGGGTCGCTGGTATCCTCCACGTCCAGTTTTGTGCCGTCAAAAGTCTCACCCAGCATGCCCGCTTGCGCACCTAAGCTCAGCTTGCCTCCCAGCAGTCGTTGCTGATAGGCATACTGCACACTCAATCGCTTGTGCGAAAACAATCCGATGGCATCATTCATCAGCTGCACGCCCACACCATGATAAGCCCCCATAGCATAGAAAGGCATATCAGCAGCAGCATACATGGTATTAGGATTATGCTCGAAGCCAGCCATCTGGATAGCGTATGCGCCAACCACATTCAGCTTGGCCTCCTTACCCACAGTTGCAGGGTTAAACGATGGCTCCATCGCCCAATAATGTGCGAAGTTGGCATCGTATTGGCCATACACCTTAGTGGCAACAATCACAAGTCCTACAACTATAAAAAAGAAACGTTTCACGTTATAATTAACGCGAAACGTCCCTTTTTATTATAATTCTTAAATGTTAATACTCGTCTTCGTTGAATAGGAAGTCTTCCTTAGTGGGATAGTCGGGCCAGATATCCTCGATACTCTCGTATACCTCACCTTCGTCCTCTATCTCCTGCAGGTTCTCCAATACTTCGAGTGGAGCTCCCGAGCGGATAGCATAGTCTATAAGTTCATCCTTGGTTGCAGGCCAGGGTGCATCTTCTAATTTTGAAGCTAATTCAAGTGTCCAATACATAATACAAGTTGTTAGTTTAACTGATTCATTATTTTAATTCGGCCGCAAAAGTAATCAATTATTTCCTATCTACCAACATTTTGCCATACTATTTCACTATGATTAGCGTTAAAATTTATTTTTTTTGCCAAAACAAACAGATAATCACTTAATCTGTTCACATATTGTAATACCGAAGGGGTAATTTCGGCCACTTCTGATAGTGCCACGATTCTGCGCTCGGCACGTCGGCAAACCGTACGACACACATGCGCCTGAGCTGCCTCCTTGATTCCGCCAGGCAACACGAATCCCTGTCGCTCGGGTAGCAGCTGCATGATTTCATCCACCTTCTTTTCCAGCAGTTCTATCTCGCCATCAGGAATATGTGCCGATGGCGAAAGCGGCGTAGTCTCCTGGTCGGTAGCCAAATTGGTGCACACATTAAACAAGCAGTTCTGGATGCGGATAATCATGTCCTTATCAGCATCATCTGCAATCATGGCAGCCAACAGCCCCAAATGACTACTCAACTCATCTACTGTGCCATAAGCCTCTAATCGGACGCTGGCCTTCGAAACACGTTGACCACCAACTAGTGATGTTTTACCCATATCACCACCACGGGTATAGACTTTAGTTATTTTCATATAGGTTAGAAGTTAATAATATAGTTATGTTTATATCTGGTTTTATCAAACATTATGATACCGCAATAATACAGATTGTAGGTAATCGAGGTTCGGGTGTCGCTCTCCATCATATGCCAGCGCTCCCAATCACGCCAGATGCCCTCAACCACAATCACCGATTTCTGGTCGCATTTAGCTATCAGTTTTTCCCATCGATCGTTTTCCTCGATAGTCACCCTTGCCAATTCCACCTTATTTATATGAGTAGCGAAGTTGGTCTTATTACAACCAGCCTGCCAATACTGTTGGTATTCGTCAGCCATCATCGAGTCAGGTTGGCGCCAGTTAGCCAGTCTGAAGTATAGGCGCCCAAGCTTCTCCTCCAACCAGTCGTTGCTGTAAAGTCGCTCGTAAGCATAATACGGCCAATGTTCGTTTATCACATAGCGGACAAACGAATAATCGGTTGGCGACTGTATACCAAAGCCACCACACCGATGAATACGACCAAGCCATACCAAATAGCGTTTTAACTGATTCATCACTGCAAAGATAGTATAAATATCTGAGATTTATTTCATTCTATACTATTTTTTTCTTATATTTGCACCAAAATATTACGCTAATGAAACAAAACCTCTATATTATTATAATAGGTATAGTAGCTATACTCTATAGCTGCGGCGATGGCAAGTCAGTAAGACAACTGCCACATCTGGGCAACACACCCTATCAGCAAGACACCATACTGGTAACCTATGCCACCAATCCGGAACGTGCACTCACGCTGCTCGATTCGGCATTGCTTCTTGGCAACATCAGCGATTATCGAGCTCAAGTCATCCGCGCCAAAATCTTCAGCAAATCGCTCATGGAGCAGCGTCAGGATTCAGCCATCGCCATCTGTAAGCAGCTACTCAACCACGACTCAGTACTAAGCCAGCCTACTGAGCAGGAGAATATTCTCGATATGCTCATCGCCAGCAGTCGTGCCCGTTTGGATTACGAGCAGTATCTGCATTGGGCCACACAGAAGGCCGAACTCTGCCATCAGCAAGGCGAGGAAACCGAACGCTGGCGCACCGAGTCCGACATTGGTTTGATATATACTCACCTCGGACAAGTTGACAAAGGTCTTGACAAACTCGACGAGGCTATCACTCATCTTGATGAGCCAGGAAGCATCGATCGCATGGACGCCTTTATCGTGGCAGTAAAACGCAAGATCAATGCCCTCAACGATCTAAGCCGCTTTACCGAGGTTATCCCTCTGGCTCAACGTTCACTCGACCGATTGACACACTACGAGCAGCACGCCAAGGACTATGCCGAAGACAGCTACCGTCTCTCTTGGAGTGACAATCCTAACGACCGCGACCGTTATCTCGACTTCAGTCGTGCACAGACGTGGGTATTCATTGCTCAGGCCTACGCCAAACTCGATTCTCTCGAAGAAGCCAGAAAGTACTTGGTTCTTTTCAATGGCACAACCTACAGCAAGTCGTTCTCAGCCCGCCGTTTCATTGCCCCTACACAGATAGAACTTGGCATGTACGATGATGCCATTGCCACCTATGACGAGATGGAGCGTCGTATGGCAGCCGACACCATCAACGACGATTATGCACAGGTACTTCGCGCCCGTGCCATTGCATTACGCGCCAAGGGCTACACGGCCGAAGCTCTAGACTACCACATGCGCTATGCCAAACTATCGAAGGCTCTTAGCGATAGCCTGCATCGCAGTGAGGCACACGATTACGCAGCACGCTACCATGCCCAGGAGCAACAGATGGAGATACAAGAGAAACAAGCCGAGGCCCAGCGTTCCCACATCATGAGTATCGCCGTAACCATCATCGCCTTGTTGGCAACAGCCTTTGCCGCCTACTTCTTCCGTCAGAAACGCATCATCTCTGCCAAAAACCGCGCCTTGGTCCGCATGATCAACGAGAAAAAGACACCAGAAGCACCTAAAACAAATTCAGATGAGTTTGCCAATATCGATCAAGCCATACGTACCGAACATCTATATAAGGAAGTAAATCTCCAACGACAGGATATATGCAATCGCTTTGGCATCAATCGTCATACGCTTAACGACATGCTAACACAATATACCGATGGACTGTCGTTTCCACGATACATCAATGCCATCCGACTAGAGGAATCACTCCGACTGCTGCACGACGCCCCCAGCCTTACCATCGCTGCCATCGCAAAAGCTGTAGGTTTCTCGCCCTCAAACTTTCGCGAACAATTTAAGCAAAAATACGGAATGACACCACAAGAATACCGCCAGAATATGTGAGTTTTTGGTAAAAAACCCGTTTCCGATGCACGCATTTGGGACATAGCCCAAATGCGTGCATACATTTTCTTTTAAAAACACACTTTTTTATCTATCTTTGCAGCGAATTTGGCATAAACCCATATGTGCAAAAAACTTTTCGAGTCAATAGAGACTACCATCCGTGATGAGCGGCTATATGCAGCTTTGAACCTGATGCGCGAGGACGTGTTGAAACGTTTCGGCATCGGGCGTCACCATTTGAACGATTTGCTTAACACATATGCCGATGGTATGTCGTTTCCACAATTCATCAATTCCATTCGATTGGAGGAAGCTGTTAAGCTGATCAACAAGACCCCCAAGACGCCTATTGTTGATATTGCTAGTGAAGTTGGTCTCACAGCCCCCAACTTTCGCGAACTATTCAAGCGCAAATATGGGATAACACCAACCGAATATAAGGAAAATCTCTAGCGTTTTACATACATTCTTGCACTCATTTGGTACCAAGCCCAAATGAGTGCATTACTTTTCTTGTGTATTTGAAAAATAAGCACTACATTTGCATCACAAAACAGTTTAATCTGTAATAAACATGGAAATAACCTTTGTTCATCACGGCAAGGCTATCATTGATGATATACTGAGAATCGTCGATGATCAGGTCGACAGATTACGATACCGTCATATAACAAAAGACCTTCATGAACTTAAAATAAATAAGTATAACTATAGTTTGTTAATAGTGATATGATCAATAAAATTGTTCAGCCCCCATACTTAAAAGCAGGAGATAAGGTTGCACTTATCTCTCCCGCTTATTGGGTGCCTCAGGAAGCCATACTAAAAGCTGCAGAAACTATAAAAGCATGGGGACTGCAGCCTGTAATAGGCCCTCATACCAATAACCTTAATGTAAATGCCTATGCCGGAACAGCCGATGAACGTGCCGACGACCTGACATGGGCACTCGAAGACGACAGCATTAAGGCCATCATCTGCTCGAGAGGTGGCTATGGTTCTATTCATCTGCTAAACCGTGTGACACTCGACACTTTCCGTCAGTACCCCAAATGGTTGATAGGTCATGGCGACATCACCATGCTGCTCTATGCTGTAGGCGCTACAGGTTTTATGAGTATACACGGTCCCATGGCTTTCCAGATAGCAGCTTGTCAGGAGCCTGCAACCACCTATTTGCGTAACATACTCTTTGGCACCCTGCCACAGTATATCATCCCTGGTAGCCGTTATAACCGCAGCGGTCATGCCGAGGGTATCCTTGTGGGTGGTAACCTGTCATGTTACTCTGTGATATCAGGTACAAAATTCCAGATCTCACCTAAGCAGGACATCATCCTGTTTATAGAAGAGGTCGAAGAGTCGCTCCACAACATCGACCGCCTGTTCTATGCCATCACGCTGCAGAACAGCTTCGACAGGATCAAGGGTATCATCTTCGGCACATTCAGTTCTATCAAATACGACCTACAATATGGCAGTGCCGAGCAGATGTTGATAGCGCACCTGCGCGGATATAATATCCCTATCTGCTGTGGATTCCCCGTTGGCAGCAACAGCTGCATCCCACTGATAGAGGGTGCGCAGTGCGCTCTCGATGTATCAACAGAGAAAGCCGTTCTAACCTTCAAGGGACAAGGCACAATGGAATCATACCAACTGGAGCAGACTAACCCACAACTGGTAAAAGAAAACAGGATCTAACTACTCAATAATGGACGAAAGGACAATCAAAATCGTTAACGAAGCAAGGTGGACCGATGGACAGATAGTGAGAAACCGTCTGGACGACATCAGCTACGACCCCATGGGATGCCAGGAGGATCTGGTATTGAGGATAGCACGCGAGAATGCGAGTACTGCATTCGGACGTGAGCATGGGTTCGATCGCATACGCAACATTGCCGACTTCAGAATGCGCGTACCAATTTCGTGCTATGACGACTATCCGGAATACATCGAACGTATATCGAATGGCGAGCGAAACGTGCTCACGGCCTATCTCACCGAACATCTCTCACACTTTGAAGGCTTTAAGAGGCTGCCCTTGTCGCGATGGGGCGTACAGGCCTTCTACGATTACAACTTCTGCGCTGCATTCTATATCGCCGGTAACGAGGGACTGCTTACTGGCGGCATGACGCTCAATCTGGTAGACAATCGCATTGAGACTCTGCCATCGGGCGTGCATGTGGGTAATTTGCTGGGCCGACAGCTCACCAAGCGCGATTTCGACAACAGTCAGGTGTATGTGATACCTATTGACGTGGCAAACTCTGTAGGTCAGAACGACATCCTGTATATCCAGGCGCTATATGCACTCAGTCAGAAGAAGATTTCGCTTGCTATATGCGACCATTACACCGACATGATTGACCTATTGCGCTATATAGAGAAGCACTGGCCACGTCTTGCCAACGAGATAGAACAGGGCAATAGCTATGTTGCAGCTGATGCTTTGAGGGCAAGCACTATACGCGAGGTGATGGAGCAGCACCATATAGGCACACAGTTGGTTACCAAGCTATGGCCCGACTTGCATGGCATGGTGATTTACGATGTTTGCTGCCTTACAACCAGTTTCGAGCTGTTGCGAACATACTGCGGTCGCGATGTGCACTACATCTTTGCGGGCATCAATTCGGCCATCGGCTCGTTTACCATGCCGCTGAATATCGACGATCCACAGACAGTGCTGATACCCGACTGCGTGTTCTACGAGTTCAAACCTCTGGAAGCTAAAAACTACAACGACCTGCTAACGCTCGATCAGTTAGAGATGGGCAAGAGCTACGAACTCATTGCCACCACCCTATCAGGTTTGTATCGTTATAAAACCAACAAGGTATTCTACGTAGTAGGTCGCCACCACGAAACTCCAACGGTAATCATTGATAAACAGAATTAAAACAAACAGAAGCCTCGCGTCATCACGACGGGAGGCTTCATTTTTAATGGTTTTAATCTGTCTATCGAATGTATGAAAAAACCGCTTATCTATTTATTTACCTATATTCAATACCACATTCAGGTCGTCGGTAGAACTCGACAGGCCCTCTTCTGCAACCTGGTTAGTGTCTGTGAGCAGACTTTCTACTTTGGGCTTGAAAAGTACTTCGTATGTTGCACCCACGAAGAGCATCAGCATATCGGTTGTCTCTTCATCCACGTTGTAGGCAACCAATCGTTTACGAACCATATTCTCCATGCCTTCTTTGAACTGTGTCCTTAGCACTGCAGCCTCGGGGTTCTTCTCCTCGTTGCCGGCAATATGCAACAGGAAGCCCTTACACATCTGGTCGCCCATGCCTTCCATAAACCACTCACGGAAATCCTCTATGTTTGTAGGAAGAATTTCTTCTGGTAGATTACTATCGGTAAGAACGTATCGATAGCTATCGAAGACTGGCCAGAATGCATCAATATGATTCTTCATAATGTCGGGTAGAGCATCCTGATAAAGCTTATAACTAACCTTTCTTACATCGGCTATCGATGGTATCGACTTGATATACTGGGTGCTGATATTCCACTTCTTGAAGCTTCCGTTCACCTTGATAATACGCCAACCATTAGGGTATGTCAACAGAGAGCCTGTCTCCACTTCTACCAGACTGTCAACTCCTGCCTCCAGTTTTTCGCGATACTGTGCAATGTCGGGCATATGGGCGTGGCCAGAAAATACAAGATGTATGCCGTTCTTCGTCATCTTATCAGCTACATCCCCATAATTTACAAGTACGTTTTCTTTCTGCAGGCTGCTCTTTCCATCGTAGTGCTCCATCACGTTGTGGTGCTGCATGACAACCACCTGCTTACCCTGTTCGTGTGCCTTGTCGGTCTCATCTAGCAGCCACTTCATGGTCGTATCGCCAATGCTGCCCGTGCTAGTGTCGAGACATAGCAATACCAGTCCGTCGAACGGCTCACAGGCGTACGATAGCGATGCCTGATCTTTGGCATAAGCCATGTTGAAGCCAAGATCCTTATACAACTCTGCAAACAGCTGCGGCGATGTTGAGCCATCGGCATTATCCACATCGTGGTTGCCTGGTATCACCACCACTTTTATACCCTCGCTCACCAACTTTCCCAGTGTATTGGCTACCAACTCGTGGCTCTTCTGATCGCCAAGCTCTGTCAGATCGCCTGTTATCAGCATCATATCGGGTTTGGCAGTCAGCGCATCGCCTACCAGCTTGTCAAGGATTTCAGTGCTGTATAACAGCAATTTCGGATCTTTGGTTGCGTCTTCAGCCTTGTATTGGTCATTTAGCAACTCTGGAGCCATCGCATGTATGTCGCTTACCACCCATATCGTCCTTTCGGTTTGATCCTGAGAATCAGCCTCATCGTTATGATTCACAGCGTTGTCAGCAACATAGGTACACGATGTCATAGAAACTCCACACACCAGCGCCGCCAGTATGATGCGAGTAAATCTGGAAAGTAAGTCTTTAATCATCATAAACGGTTATAAAATTAGATATTTAGTAATATTGGGAGCAAATATAAGAAAAAAAAGTGTTATATAAAAGAAAATATATGCACGCATTTGGGCCACCTACCAAATACGTGCATATTTATCGCCTCATTTTGGTTTTCTAAGTATCCACTCCATATAATAACCGATACCAGCTTTACCACCATCATACCCCAACCAGCCCAGTATGTGGTTGTTTACAAGCTGCTTGGGCATAAGGGCGTACTGCAGCTTCCACAACCAAGGATGATTCATGGTCCAGTTGGCACTACGCTGCAGGTGTTTCAGGTCGGGCAACGTCTCTTCAGTATAATCTGTCATCTTCTCAATCTCAAATCCACAATTGGTGTAGTGGGTGTTCAGTTCGTCAAGCGACTCAAATAGGGCAGCCGATCCTCCCTTAGACGTCAGGGCTATCGCCTTCTGGAGTTTAGAATCGTAGGTATCAAAACTGGCAGCCAGAGCATAATCGTAGATAATCATCACGCCACCAGGTTTCAACACGCGATTTACCTCACGATAGATTTTCTCCTTATCAGTATTATGAACAATCGTCTCAATGGCATAACAAACATCAACTGAATTGTCGGCCAGTTGAGGAATGCAGCTATAGTCTTGTTCGTAAATCGTCACATTCTGAGGCATTTTGTCCTTCTTCAGAGGAATAAGGTCTACACCAACAAAGCGCGACTCAGGGAAGCCATAGGCTAGATACATGATATTGGCACCTTGTCCGCAACCCAATTCCAGCACCGTATCGCCTTTCTTGATATAATCGGCAACGGTATCGGGCTGATGATAGATATCCTCATCGTTAAAAACTCCACTCTTGGAAATCCTGAAGTGCATGAATCCGTCTTGCGAATGGAATAGTTTATAGGCCCAATGGCTGACTCTGAAATAATTGCGTATCTGTGTCAAAGAGTTTTTCTCACCATTTATCACTTCTTCCAGATCTATGAACTTTGACATGGCATCCACCTTGGAATGAATCCGATAAATATAGTATTCTTTATTCATACTTTGTCATATTGGTATCATTTTAATTCGAGCGCCGTCCACGCCACTGAGTCCTCATGCTGGGTCGAGGTCTTGGTCAGATTACGTGTGTCGGAGAGCAGTCCCGCCAGCAGAATCCTGGCCGGTCCGTCCGCCGGTCTGATGACGGCATTATCGTCGGTAGAGCACGATATCATCCAGACCGTGGTGCAAACAAGCATCGCAGCACGTAGCCATATTTGTTTGATCATTTCTCCTTATTATTTTACTCCTTGATGGTAATGACCAGCGACATGTCGCAGTTCTTCAGAATCTCGACCATGTGGTCTTCGTCGAAGGCGATGCAACCGCCGGTGTAGGTTTTGATGCCCTTCACATAGATGAAGATGGCACTGCCTTTGGGATAGACGCACTCCTTGTTGAAGTCGGTGGCGATACCGTAGTTGTATTGCGGTTGGTAGGAGTACATCTCCTCGCCCTTGCATTCGTGGCCGAGGGTAGCGGCATCAATAATCTTATTGTAGTACTCACAATCCTCGTCGCAGGCATAGGTGGTGGACGTCACGTCGATGTAGGGCATCGTGGTACCGGGATTGGGCTTAATACCAAAAGCGCTCAGCGGATGCAGCGTGCCTACAGGCGTTTTACCATCGCCCTCGCCAGTCTTGCCGAGTCCGTTCTTGCCTACATACACGTTGGTGGTGAAGAGCACTTTGCCATCAATCGTCAGTCGGGCCTTGGCAGCACTACCCTGCACGTCGTAGATTTCAAGCAGTTGACCTTTCTCTGCTATGGGGTTATCAACGCTGTCGGCTGTACACGATGTAAAAAGGGATGAGCCGCAGATCAACACTGCGGCCATCACCATTATGAGTTTCTTTGTCATATTATACCTTATTTATAATATACGTTTCGACTTATTAATTCACCTTCGTCCACTTCACGCTCTGCTGGAAGGTTGTGCCATCAGCATTCTGGCGCAGGGCGGTCCACAGCATTTGGCCATCGGCGATGGAGTTTATTTCCCACCACTCGCGTTGTTCAGCTGTGCCAGCGTCCTTCCACCGGGTGGCCAGCAGCGTGCCATCCACGAAGTAGTTCTGGAACTCGCGCGTCGTCATGGCCTCCCACTCGCCGCCATTAGTCTTGCGGTAGAAGTTGTACGTGCCGTCGGCCTTGAACTCGAGGCGCGCGTTGGCGTCGTTATTGGTCTCGCCGCCGGTGATGGCCTGGCACTCCCACAAGCCGAGGATGGCCTCGCTGTAGTCGGCAGTCAGCTTGACGTTGCGGATGAATTCATCTTTTGTATCCACAATAATGCCGTTAACAGTGGCGGTCAACTTGCGGTTAGCAGTGAACTCGCTACCGCTAATGGTGGTGATGATGAGCTCCTCCATAGTGATCACATTGTCATCGGGATGGCTGGTGACAGTCACCTTATTGCCGTCGATATCCACGGCGACTTCCATTTTATTAAGCCAGTGCGCCCCAATTACCGGATTGGCGTTGAACGAAGCGCTTATGTATGCCTTGGCAGTGGAGACGAAGGTGATGGCCTTTTGGTTGTTAGTCAGCACGGGTTGGTCGTCCACCTCCGCCGTCATCCACTTGCCGATAATCTTCTCGCTGAGTCCTTCGATGACGGGGAGCTGCTTGTCGTAGAAGTCGAGGAATGGCTTGACATTTTCATCGTCGAGGTTGAAGGCGGTGATGTAGAATGTGGGCACCATTTCGCCCTGCTTGGCATTAGCGATGATGGCATCTACAGCCTTGCGAGCCATGTCGAACGTGTTCTGTGCCATGATGCCACGCAGACAGGGGCTGCCGGCGATGAGTTCGTCGAGGAACTCGCCATAGACATCAAACGTATAAACGCGCTTGCCTGCGGCTTTCAGCATCGGCAGGGCATCAACCAGATCGTTGCCGTTGAAGAACACGAAGTCGTCGAAATCATCGAGCACAGCCTGTACCTCATCATTGCATTTTTCGGCCACCTGATAGACCGTGGCATTAGGCTTCAGAGCCTTGAATGCTTCGGCACGTTCAATGCCCGGACTGCCCTTCATGGCAAACACGGCCACGCGGTCAGCAGCCACATTTTCGGCCATGGCCTCACCTGCTGCCGTATTGTCGGTACCGAAATAAGGACTGGATGCAAGCGGGCTGGTGGCCTTGACAGGCGAGTCGACGATGATGACGGGTATGCCCAGTTCCTCAGCCAGTGCTGCTACCTCAGCCTCAGCACTCTCTCCGTTAGGACCGTAGCTGGGTGTAAAGATGATACCTCTGAGTTTCCTGATGTCCTGCTTACGGAGATCGGCCACAGCAGCCACCTGCTCCTGGTAGGCAGTCTCATTAGTAGTAGAATAATAGAAGCCAACGAAATCCTTCTCCTTACAAGTTTCGCGGAACGATTTCTCTATCTGCTGGAAATAGCCTATATTACCGTTCTTAACGATCATGGCGATACTCGATGCACCAGTCATGCCGTCAACAGGGTTATCGGAATTAGTACAAGCATTGAACACAAATGCGCCGCAAAACAGGGCAGCGGTCTTAGCCCATTGTAATAGTTTCTTAGTCATGTCAGTCAAATAATTAAATTGTTGTAATAATATCTGTTTGCAAATATAAGAAAAAAAGTAGCAAGTTCAAAGAAAAAGCATGCACGCATTTGGGTCACCTACCAAATACGTGCAACTTTTGTGATTCGACGAACTATATTAATGGCCTTCTAGTGTAATTATCTGAATAAAAGTTTGCTTGGGTTGATATTTTTTGTAACTTTGTCGGCAGAAACCTATTTACAGACAATATTAACCTAAAGACAAAAGAATGAGAAAAGTTACATTGAGACAAATGTTTCTTGCGCTGCCGATGATTTTGGGCTTGGCATCGTGTATCAAGGACGAGGCTCCGAATAAGGAGTGCGACATTGAAAGTGCATGGATTGAGGGAGCAGAGTATGAACAGTATTTCTATCAGACTACCGAGATGCGAAAAGAAATCAGCTCGGCTGAGACCAATATCATCTTCTCTGTGCGCTCGCTCATCTCGCTATCGAAACAGATTCCATTGAACTTCAAGATTACCGATGGAGCTACTATTGAACCTGCAAATGGTTCAATGCAGGATTTTACGAATGGTACAGTAACTTACACTGTGACCTCGGAGGACGGCAAGTGGAATCGAATATATAACGTTACTTTCCAGGAATCGCCGTTGCCTGTACAGAAGTTCAGTTTCGAGAATGTTGAGACTCGTTCGGAGATGACCATGCTTGGCGGTACCAACGAGATGCATGTATTCTATGAGGTAACGCCCAGTTCTGGTGAACCAAACTATTGTTGGGCCACAGGTAATCCCGGATCGGCACTCACCATGAATGGTGCAAAACCAGAGGAGTTCCCTTCATATTCTGCTACCGATGGCAAAGTGGGCAGATGTGTTTGTCTTAACACCCAGTCGGCAGGTGTCATGGGCGAATGGATGCAGAAACCTATCGCCGCCGGAAGCTTGTTCTTAGGTAAGTTCGTTATCGATTATGTATTGTCGGATGCTCTAAAATCAACACAATTCGGTGTGCCCAACAGCAAAGAGCCAGTGCGTATTACTGGCTGGTACAAGTATAAGCCCGGTGAGAAATTTACCGATAAGGATATGAATGTATATCCCGATCGTACTGACGAGGCCAGCATCTATGCGGTGTATTATCGCAATACCAACGACCGGGGCGAAAGCTTCGTTCTTGATGGTCATGATGTAGAAGACCTCGACAAGGTGCTGGACAATCCACAAGTGTATAAGGTGGCTCGTGTGGCATCGTTGCCTGCCACCGACACGTGGACGCAGTGGGAGATGTTTTTCGATGGCCGTGATGCCCCCGACGACATCGTTGCCGCCCAGGGCTGCAATCTGGCTCTGGTCTTCTCCTCGAGCAAGAGAGGGGCACAGTTCGAGGGAGCCATCGGCAGCACGCTCTATGTAGATGAGGTAGAAGTATCGTATGAAAAATAATCAAGGAGGACCGGACAATGAAGAATAGCATCGCATACACCATATTTATTATAGCAGCATCCGTGTTTACCGGCAGTCGTGCTCAGGCTGGCACGCTCGACAGTTTGCAAGTCAAGGCCCGTGTGGGCTACAACATCGGCGGCACAACACCCATTCCGCTGCCCGAAACCATACGCAGCATAGAAAGCTACAATCTTACACCATCGTTTATGGTGGGGTTCGATGCTATACTGCCACTCACTCAGCAGTGGGGCATTACCGCCAGCCTGCGTTTTGAGAACAAGGGCATGAAGGCTACAGTAACCACAAAGGCATACTTTATGGAAGTGGTAAAAGGCGACCAGAAGATGGCAGGTCTCTTTACAGGCCATGTAGAGCAGGAGGTAAAGCAGTGGATGCTGACTGTTCCCGTGATGGCTACGTTAAAGCTGAGTAACAAGGTGATGCTCAAGGGTGGCCCCTACGTTTCGTTCCTGCTGAACAAGGGGTTCAGCGGCATTGCCTCGGATGGTTACCTGCGAAAAGACAGTCCAACAGGAGCTAAGATCCTGATGGGCAATCGTGAAGGCGAATGGGCTACCTACGACTTCGACGACGACATGCGCAGCGTGCAGTTTGGTATAGGCATTGGTGTAGACTGGCAGCTACACAAACGTATAGGTTTGATGGCCGACTTGAACTGGGGCCTGACCGGCATCTTCCCCGGCGATTTCAAGACCGTAGAGCAGCCCCTCTATCCCGTCTATGGAACCATTGGCGTGTTCTACAGGCTAAAGTAAGAGTGGGCAGATACAATACAAGTTGTTGAAATGGCTTCAACACCTCGCTCAAACGTCTCGAACAACTCGTTCAGATAATCCCTTACCCCCCATAGGAGCCGTCTGAACAACTCGTAGATACTATCCGGACGGCACGTAGAGACTATCTGAACAACTTATAGATGACTCGGATAATTAGAAATGAAAAAGCCCCGAGGAAATTAATCCTCGAGGCTTTTCTTTTAAAAAAGACGGCGGCTTCCTACTCTCCCGCATTGCATTGCAGTACCATCGGC
>NZ_CAMJFM010000026.1 GCF_946404925.1 uncultured Prevotella sp.
TTTGTCAGTTCAGCATCGGAGATGCGTTTACATTGAATTCGTCGAACTGACGTTAAATAGAAGAAAAGCGACGATGCAAATTCTAGGTGTTGATAAATGAGAAAATATTTAACTATATGTAACGGAGATAAATTTATAAATAATGACATAGATATGATTGTAACTCCAAATACCCTTTAATAATGACTGATACAGATTAATAATGACTGATACAGAGTGGAATCTGATGAAGTTTGGCAAGTCTATAGAAAATGTTGATGTATACACAGACTAACAAGGCATCAGACTTATGATATGGTACAAATCATCAATATGTTTATATTATGCACCAACATCAAAGTTCCCTCATAACAAGCCCCCCAATAGGGTATAACCTATTAACATATTTGTGTTATATGAAATGACGTGTGTGGGGGATTGTGGGAGTACGAAAATTGCCGTACCTTTGCATCCAGAATCATTAATCATCACAAAAACAAATAAAGATATGAAAAAGGTAGTATCAGCGATAGCTGTTTTGACGAGATTTAGCGTCAGTAATATTATAGGAGAAGATGTGTCTTCTAATGTATATTTTATAGGTGCAGTTGTCGTTGGAGTAGTCCCCAACGGCTAAAAATATAACAACGACTTAAGATTGTTGAATTTCGATAACAAACTCACACAAACTCAGATAGAATAAGGTAAAGACCGGGTTTACCGCATGACAATAATTTAAACAGTTAGTATCTTATGGGAAAAAGATTGTTAGTTGCAACAATAGTTGCAATAGGTCCTTTGTTGGCCTTTGCTCAAAATGTGATTTCAGGTCACATTAAAGATGTTCGCACAGGCGAGCCTCTAATTGGTGCTTCTGTCATAGTGAAATCAGAAAAAGGTCAAGGTGTAGTTACCGATGTTGATGGAAACTTCAAGCTTCAGACCAAGAAAGAGGCGCCTCTAACTCTAAGAGTGGAATATATAGGATATCGTCCACTTGATGTTGAAGTATATGATTTTGAAGAGCCTGTGGAGATTGCCATCTCAGATAATTCAAATAAACTGAATGAGGTTGTGGTTCTGGGTTATCAGACACTTAAACGTGGTAACATTACAGGAGCCGTATCATCAGTAGATGGAGATGTGCTTGAAAGTGTAACATCTGCGACTCTCGGCAACAAGTTGCAGGGTGCAGCTCCAGGTCTGCTGATATCAGGTAGTTCAGGTGTGCCTGGCACCGCCCCCACTATCCGTTTGCGTGGTGCAACATCAATTTCAGCCACCAATACTCCAATTTACATCGTTGATGGTGTACTCATTAATACAGATGTACTTCAGGCAGTAGATTTGGGTGGACAAGGAGCAGATCCATTGGCTGATCTGAATCCTGAAGACATTTCTTCTATTCAAGTCTTAAAAGACGCCAGCTCTACCGCTATTTATGGTGCTAAAGGTGCAAATGGTGTAATTCTTATTAACACCAAACGTGGTGCGAAGAATCATAAAACCAAGGTAAGTCTAAAATCTGAATGGGGATGGAGCATCGCTCCAAAGAAATGGGAGCAAGTAAGTGGTCCTGAACATGCAGAACTTGTGAATCAGTGTTGGGTAAATAGCGGAAACGCTTATGAAACCCGTCCTTTCCGTCCTTCGAATGAAGTAATTTCTGGTTATCCAGCCTATGGTAATCCCGAAGATCAGCAGACCTACGACCGTCTTTCAGATGTATTTAGGACTGCTTTTCAACATAGCTATAATCTATCGGTAAGTGGAGGTAACGACCGCACAAACTTCTACATCGGAGGAGAATATACAAGTCAGGATGCAACCCAAAAATTATCAGATTTCAAACGTTTCGGATTGCGTTTGAATTTGGATCACCAGATAAACAAGTTGATAACCATTGGTAGCAGCAACCAGATCAGCTTTACGGATCGCAAATTGATACGTACAGGAGATGGTCCTGCAGGTCTTTTTCAGGCAGCTCTGCACACACCAACTTTCTATCCCATTTACAAAGAAGATGGCAGCTACAATAAGCCTGTAACATTCGATAACCATCAGGCTATGCTCGAGCATTGGGATGGCGGTGCTGATGGTTCAAAGTTACTGAACTCTGTATATGTAAAATTGAACCTCCTGGATGGACTCACCTTTAAGTCAACACTCAGCAACGATCGCAACACTTATCATGAGAAGTTCTATTACGATACTTATACCAAAACTGGTTCGGGTACCAATGGTTCTGCCACAGACGCGCAAACCACAAAGAATATTCTCTCAACAGAGCAGTTGTTTAACTATCTAAAAACGTTTAAGGAATTGCATAATATTTCGGCATTTGCAGGAACTTCTTACCAAAAGACAACACGTGAGCGTGCAACTATAACAGGAACCCAATTCCCGAGTAACCAGTTGCGTCGTATTAGTGCTGCTGCCGACCAGACAGCAGCAACAACAGGTACCAGTTCTGCCCTTTGGTCTTTCTTTGGTGGCGTAAACTATGCTTATAATGATCGCTATTCGATAGACTTCAATATACGTGCTGACGGCTCTTCACGATTCGGTTCAGACAATCGTTGGGGTGTATTCCCTGCTATAGGTGGATCGTGGACTATTAGCAATGAGAAGTTCTTTAAGCCGAACAATTATGTAGGAGATTTGAAACTTACCGTAAGCTATGGTCTGAGTGGTAACGACAATATAGGCGACTTTGCTTCTCTATCTCTTTGGAGTGGCGGCCAGAACTATAACGGAGGTGCAGGCGTTGGTCCTTCACAGTTGGGAAACCCTTCTTTGAAGTGGGAATCTACCAAACAGTTTAATATTGGAGTTACAACATCGCTGATAAAAAACTACGTTGATGTAGAGTTCAACTACTATTATAAATATACAAACGACCTGTTGCTGAATGAAACTGTACCAGGTAAAACTGGCTATGGTTCTATGTCAAGTAACAACGGAGAAGTGAGCAACAAAGGTTATGAACTCATTGTTAAGGCTCATACTACCCCCAACCGTCCTTTGAGACTGACATCAACTTTCACCATCAGCCACAACACCAACAAGGTTGAAAAGCTACCGGTAGAAATGACAGGAGAATATCAGATGTTCAAGTTGTTTGAAGGCAAACCACTTTATTCTATGTGGGTGTATGACTATCTTGGAGTTGATCCACAGACAGGCGATGCTATCTACCGCGATGTAACAGGTGATGGATTGATAACAGCAGACGACAAATTAGTGGTTGGTGATGCATGGCCCGATTTCGATGGCTCATGGCGCAACGTTATAACATATAAGCGTTTTACCCTTGATTTCAACTTCTACTTTAAATCGGGTAACAAGATATTCAATTACACTCGTTCATTCCTTGAGACTGGCGGTAAAAATGGTGTAAAGCGCGCAATGCAAGCGAGTTCACTTAACTATTGGAAAAAAGCTGGTGACACAAATGTCCTGCCACGTCCAAAATCAACTCAAAATGCAGATGGTAGCACTAACTACGAGCAGCAAAACAGTCGTTTCGTAGAGGATGGATCATTTATTCGCTTGAGAAGTGTTACATTCGGATATAACCTGCCAACTTCAGTAGCTAAAGCAGTAGGCATCACTTCTGCCAATGTGTATATCACAGGTAATAATCTGTGGTTGAAGACCAAATATACTGGTCCTGATCCTGAGGTAACTCTTAATGGTGAAAGTCCTAATGGACTCGTTCAAGGACTTGATTTCTGTACAATTCCGCAACCACGTTCACTAATATTTGGACTCAATGTTACATTCTGAGATAAATAAAATGTAATTTAACAATAATAAAAGAAAGAACAATGAATATACAAAAAACTATATTTTATGTCATTGGTGGAACATTACTACTGACGGCATGCAGTTTGGACAGAGAACCAGAAACTGCTATCTCTGGAGCGGGTGTAATAATAGATGAGTCAACAGCAGAGACAGTACTCGTTGGCAGCTACGATGCAACCCAATCATTTGTCGGATCACAGATTGTCGCATTTAATAGTGCTTCTGATAATGTGATAGGTTTTGGTTCGGCAGGAGCTTCTGTACCCCTACTCACAGCATCAGGTTCTGGTGGCGGATATAACCAATACTATAGCGCCATTAATCAGGTAAATCAGTTGATAGCAGACATACCTGGCTTAAACGATGGCCTGTTTACTGGCAATAGTAAGAACACCAAGCTGGCTGAAGCCTATTTCCTGCGCGCGCTGGCCTATTTTGGACTTGCTCGTACTTATGGAGGCGTTCCTCTTGTGTTCACGCCGTCTTCATCAGGCCACTCTGCTGATGGCATCAAGCGAAGCAGTTATGCTGAAACATTGGCGCTGGTTGAGTCGGATTTGAATCAGGCAGAGGCATTGTTCGATAAATCGCTGCCCACACGTGCCAGAGCCTCTATCTGGGCAGTATATGCGCTCAAAGCACGTCTTTACCTTTATCAAGAGCGTTGGGACAAGGCCGAAGAATACGCAACAAAGGTGCTCGAAAATACATCATTTGCTTTGACAACAGAAGTAAGGGATTGGTATGAAAATGCCCTTTCAACAGATGCAATCTTCGAGTTGGTATTCACTACTGCTGATAAGAATCCCATATACACCTACTATCTGCCAGCCTCTTTAGGTGGTCGTATAGATTATGCTCCAAGCAGAGAGGTTATACAGCTATTGCTCGATGAAAAAGTAAGTGGAAAACGTAAGCAACTTCTTGCTCAAATGAGTGATAATAGCGAACAATATGTAGTTCAGCAATATAATAAAACTGATGGTACAAGTTCATTCCCTGTACTCAGACTTGAAGAACAATATCTGATACGTGCAGAAGCCAGAGTACAACAAGGGAAGCTAACGACTGCAGTTGAAGATATTAACGTTCTTCGCAAACGTGCTGGTGTTGAATTGCTGTCTGCTGGAGGAAAGAGTAGCAAAGATCTGTTACTTGTATTGGAATTGGAGCGTCGCCTTGAATTGGCATTTGACGGACATCGATACAATGACATTATACGCACTGGGCGTGCTGCAGAAGTGTTTGGCGAGATTAACGAGGTATACAAAGACTCACGCTATTGGGTATTCCCTATACCTTGGACAGCAATTGCCGCAGATTCCGACTTAGAACAAAATCCTGGTTATTAATATTATTAATCATTAAAATATAGAAAACAATGAAAAAGATTATTTTTACAGTAATAGCAGTATTATCTACGCTGACAGTTTTTTCACAAACTCCTATTACCATAGGTGAGTACACTACTCAACACGGTCCCGAGAAAGGCAGTCTGGTTATTATTGGTGGTGGACGTTATCCTGAACAGGTATCTGATTCCATAGTTGCATTAGCAGGTGGTAAGGATAAAGCAAAAATAGTGATTGTGACTAATGCTTCTGGTGTGAAAGATGATGCACGCGACAAGAAAATTGTAGATGAATTCAAGAAAAAGACAGGAATCAAAGATGTTTCAGCGCTCTATTTGCAAACTATCGAAGAAGCAAACGATGAAAGTAAACTTAAGGATTTGAAGGATGCTACAGGCGTTTTCTTCTCTGGTGGACGCCAATGGCATATCACAGATGCTTATCTGAACACTAAAGCGCATCAATACTTTAATGATGTGCTGGCTCGTGGAGGTGTTATCGCTGGCTCATCAGCGGGTGCCAGTGTGCAGGGGTCATTTCTTTGGAGAGGTGACACCAAAGGTCCCCACATCTTGATTGGTGACCATACACAAGGACTCGGATTTCTCCGTTATTCAACAATCGACCAGCATATCCTTGCTCGTAATCGTCAGAGCGATCTTGCCGAATTCATAGCTGCTGCCAATTTGCTGATTCCAGAAGGTCAGACAAAGTTTATCGGTATTGGTATTGATGAAGGTACAGCTATTGTAGTGCATCAAGACCAGTTTGAAGTAATCGGAAAATCATTTGTTGCTGTTCATGGAGGCCACAATAACTATGGTCGCAGGGATGAGCTTTTCCAGGTATTGAAACCGGGCGACAAATATGACCTTGACAAAGGTGTACGTATCACTAAGCGCGAGTATTAGTTGGATTTTATTTATGATTTTGAAGTCGTAGTTAGTAAATAAAGCTACGACTTCTATTTTTTTGTAAATGTACAGAATTTTTTTATTATCAATTAGAGACTTTGAGAGATTTGTCGCAGCCCCACTGACCAACGGGAAGAGACTCGCTTTAGCTTGATGAGCCATAGCGAATAAATGTCACTTACGTTCTTGCCAATTACGTTTTCCTAATGCTACGCAAGTGGCAAATCCTATGTAACTCCTATGCTGATCCAATATATCTCCAATTCTGAATTGGATTTGGATTGGACTTGAATTGGAGCTGCAACCGTGTTACATCGAAAAAGGAACGAGATTGAAGAACGGTTTAACAATGAACTTTTTTTCGTTTTTTCATCGAACTCACGTTAAATTTAATTTAACTATTTGCTTATCTCTCAAATACCATGTGCGAGGTACATAGTATAACAAGCATAGGGGATTGTAGAAATGTCAGAATTGTCGTACTTTTGCACCCACAAACATTAATCATTTATATATCAAAGAAAAGTAATGAAAAGAAGATTGTTGATTCTAGGATTAGCACTAGCGCCACTTTGGGCTATTGCGCAAAATCTGATTTCAGGTCACATTAAGGATGTTCGCACAGGCGAGCCTTTGATAGGTGCTTCTGTCATAGTGAAATCAGAAAAAGGTCAAGGAGTAGTTACCGATGTTGATGGAAACTTCAAGCTTCAGACCAAGAAAGAGGCACCTCTAACTCTAAGAGTGGAATATATAGGATATCGTCCACTTGATGTTGAAGTATATGATTTTGAAGAGCCTGTGGAGATTGCCATCGCCGACAATTCGAATAAACTGGAAGAATTAGTTGTATTGGGCTATCAAACCCTGAAGCGCAAGAACCTTACTGGCGCGGTAGCATCGGTAGAAGGCGGTGACCTTGAGTCAATTGCAGGCGCTAGCTTTACTGAAAAGCTACAAGGTCAGGCACCAGGTATGTTGGTATCAAATTCTTCAGGAACTCCTGGTACATCTGTTTTTGTGCGTTTACGTGGTACCACATCTATTAACGCAGGTAACGATCCCCTTTATATCGTAGATGGTATTCCCTTTAATGGCAATAGTATTCAGTCACTCGACCAAGGTGCGCTTGTAGCAAATCCATTGGCCGACATAAGTCCTGACGATATTAAGGATGTACAGGTGCTGAAAGATGCAAGTGCAACTGCTATCTATGGTGCTCGAGCTGCCAATGGCGTTATTCTGATTACCACCAAGCGCGGTCAGAAAAACAAGAAGACTCAAGTAAATGTAAAAGCCGAGATTGGTTGGGGAAAAGCAGCAAAACTTTGGGATGTGCTTGATGGACCTAACACTGCCATTCTGCTGAATGAGATAGCTGTCAACGACGGGAAAAAAACTACTTACGACCCCAATACTGCCGACAACTACATTCTGCGCGACAAAGCTTTCCGCACAGCTAAACAGCAATCTATTGGTTCCAGTATCACCGGTGGAAACGATCGCACTAACTTTTTTATAGGTATTGATTATACCGACCAGGAAGCCATTCTTGAAACTCAGGGATTCAGAAGAATAGGTCTGCGTGCTAATTTGGACCACGACATCAATAAAAAACTGACATTCTCATCGAGCAATCAGCTTACCTTTACCCGAAGAACACTCTCGCCAACAGGTGATGGTCCTACTAGCCTGCTGCAAACCTCGGTACAGCACAATCCATTGGTGAACCCATATAAGGATGATGGCAGCTACAACTATTCGGGTACATTTGAGAATATCTATGCAATCCTTAACAACAATGACAATAAATCGTATGGATTGCGCAACCTGAACAACCTCACATTAACTTGGAAAGTTACACCTGAGTTGAGGTTCAAGTCGTCATGGAGCTATGATAACAATCAGTTTAGAGAGCGTCGTTATTACAACTCACAACTTAAGAACGGATCGCCTAACGGAAACGCCAGAGAGGTAAGTACAAATGTGTATACACTCACTGCCGAGCAGTTGTTGAACTACAACAAGACCTTTAAAAAGATACACGAAATAGCAGCGTTTATAGGAAATTCGGTACAATACGCCGGAAAACATACCACTTCAGTAAGTGGTTCCGATTTCCCTAGCGATGCCTTCTCCGAGATAGGTTCGGCAGCCGTGACAGAGGGCTCTACTAGTGGCTCGTCTAACTCGCTCATCTCATGGTTCGGTGGATTCAACTATGGATTATTAGACCGATATAATCTGGACTTCAATATACGTGCTGATGCCTCATCGAGATTTGGTTCCGACAACCGTTGGGGTTACTTCCCCTCATTCGGTGCCTCATGGCTGGTAAGCAAGGAGAACTTCCTGAAAGATATTAAATGGCTCACTACTTTCCGCATCAAAGGTAGTCTGGGATGGACCGGAAACCAGAGCATTAGCGACTTTGCAAGCCTGGGCCTGTGGTCGGGAGGCGGTATCTACAACAATCAGTCGGGTGTGATACAGTCGCAATTGGCAAATCCTGATTTGAAGTGGGAGACAACACGACAGTTTGATTTGGGATTTGAAGCCTCGTTCTTTAACGATCGACTGTCTATTGCTTTTGATTATTACAATAAGTATACCTACGATTTGCTGCTTCAGGCTCCCATATCGGGAAAGACAGGTTTCTCTAGCATATTCAAGAATATTGGTGAGATGAACAATAAAGGTATCGAATTCTGTATTACATCACGTAACATCCAGAAGAAGGATTTCAACTGGACCACCCGATTCAACATTTCGCACAATGGCAACAAAATAGAAAAGTTGGAGAGTCCAATCACTCAGTACAACAGAGATTGGGTAAGACTTGAAGAAGGAAAACCCATGTACTCATTCTGGCTCTACAAGGAACTGGGTGTTGACCCAGAAACTGGTAATGCCATCTATGAGGATGTAGACAAGGACGGCAAGATAACCACTGCCGATCGCCATATCTGTGGCGACAACTGGCCCGACTTCAACGGTAGTTTGATTAACGATTTTAGATATAAGAACATAGATGTATCCGTTAATTTATACTACTCTGTTGGAAACGACGTATTCAACATGATGCGCTTTTTTATGGAGGCTGGTGGCACCTATGGCAACAAGCGTGCACTGCTCACATCGCAGTTAGACCGCTGGCAGAAGCCTGGAGATCATGCTAAACTGCCTCGACTCACATCGACAACAAATCCTGATGGCAGTCTGAACTACGGTTTCCAAACTAGCAGATATCTGGAAGACGGCTCATTCCTTAGACTCAAGAACCTGTCGATAGGATATACGCTGCCCAAGAAACCACTCCGCACCATCGGTGTTGAGAAGGCACGAGTATATCTGAATATCACTAATGTATTCACCATTACGAAGTACTCTGGTCCTGACCCTGAGAGTAACGTAGGTACTACCTATTCGGCTATTCAGGGACTAGACTTCGGATTGGCTCCTCAGCCACGACAGTTTATTATTGGTACAAACATCACATTCTAAAAAATGAAAACAATGAAAACTAAGAATAACATCATCATATTAGCCATCGCGCTGTTCACATCGTGCGATGTGCTGGAACAGAGCCCTACGAACAATGTTTCTGATTCGGAAGTAGGTACAAGTGCATCGGCTGCAGCCACACTGCTCAATGGTGCCTATCATCGCCTGGCAGCCAGCAACTATTATGGCGGAGGTTTCTTTACCACCTCTGTGGCACTGGCATCGGATAATACAGAATGGGTAGGTTCATACCAGTTCCTAGGTAACTTCGACCAGCATAATTATCAGGCCGATAACTCGGCAAACCTGTCGGCATGGTACTCTATTTATTCGGCAATAAATGCCGCCAACCAGACCATCAAACTGACTTCGGAGGCATCAGGTATTTCTGATGCAGAGAAGAATCGCATCATAGCCGAAGCTACAATCATACGCTCGCTTGGTCTCTTCGATCTGGCACGTACTTGGGGTAACATACCTATCATCAAGGAGGCTACCAGTTCGCCAACACAGTTTAATGGTGTAAAGCAGTCGGATGCAAAAACGGTTTATCAGACGGTTATCAATGATATTCTATCTGTTAAAAACGATTTGGCTCAGCCTAAAACACGTGGAAACGCATATATCAGCCAGCCTGTGGCCGACGCATTCCTGGCACGCGTATACCTCTATCAGGAAGATTGGGCCAACGCCGAGAAATATGCATCGCAAGTAATCAGTCTGAGCGATTACTATGAATTAGTGCCCATCAGCGATTGGTTGGCAAACAAGCAAACAAAGGAAAGTATTTTGGAATTGGCTTATTCTTCTTCATTCTCCAATGAGTATTATTACTATTGGCAGCGTGTAGGAGGCGGACGTCAGGAAATAGGACTTTCGCAGGAGCTCTACGACCTTATTACTAGTCCAAAGACAGGAGGCGATCGTGCTATCTTAGTGAGCGATGACTCTACGCCAGCAGAACGCCTGCTAACAGCAAAACTCTACTGGCGTGATGGCAATGATGACGATCCCGCCTACGTATTCCGTTTGGCTGAACAATATCTCATTCGTGCAGAGGCACGAGCAAAACAGGGAAAGTTTGAAGGAGCTATCGCTGATCTGAATGCCATTCGCCAGCGCTCGCATGTAGCCAAATATAATGGTGGCACAGATCAGATTGACATCATTGCAGCCATAGATCAAGAGCGCCGTATAGAACTTGCTTTTGAGCCACACCGTTGGTTCGACTTGGTAAGAACTAATCGTGCTGTAGAGGTGTTGGGTATTGACAGTCACTACACACTATTCCCAATTCCAAATACCGACGTACTGGTAGATGAGGATCTTGAACAGAATAACGGTTATTAATCATCATAAATAGATTTGAAAATGAAAAAGTTATTAGTTTTTGCATTTGTCTTTTCTTTCATATCCCTTGGTGCTAATGCCCAGAAGAAAAGCAAGGCTGCTAAGCAGACCATAAAATCATCGGTGGTTATTGATTATATCAATGACAACTATGACACTTACGATAAACTGCAGAAGGAGATATGGAATTACTCAGAGGTAGGATTTCAGGAAATCAAGAGCTCAAAGGCACTCCAGAATCATCTTGCATCAAATGGATTCAAAATAACGGATGGCATCGCAGGTGAACCAACGGCATTCATTGCTGAGTATGGAAGCGGCAAACCTGTGATTGGCATTGTGGCAGAGTTTGATGCCCTGCCGGGGTTGTCGCAAGACACGGTGCCATATCGCAAGGAGAGATTTGAAAACAAACCAGGTCATGGTTGTGGGCATAACCTTTTCGGTGTGGCTTCATCGGCTGCAGGTATCGCCATAGCTAAGTGGCTCAAGGAAACAGGCACACAGGGCACTGTTCGCGTATATGGGTCGCCGGCAGAAGAGGGAGGCTCTGGTAAGACCTATATTGTGCGCGATGGTTACTATAAGGATGTGGATCTCGTTTTGGACTGGCATCCGGGAGGCGAGAATGCTGTACATTATAGCCCAGGTTTGGCAAAAGTGGGTATCGACTATATCTTCCACGGTAAATCGGCTCATGCCGCTGGTCAGCCTTGGGCAGGACGCTCTGCTCTCGATGGACTGCTGCTCTTTGCCCATGCCGTTGACATGATGCGTGAGCACATAAGGCCACACAATCGTCTGCATTACGTGATACACAATGGTGGTGAGGCTCCAAACGTGGTGCCTGACTATGCCAGAGCAGAATTCTATGCTCGCAGTCCGAACACAAAAGAACTGCGACAGATTGTGGAGTGGTATGACTCGGCTGCCATCGGTGCCGCTAAGGCTACGCAGACCACTGTGGAGAAGCGCTTTATTGGTGGACAGTATGAGTACTTCATTAATGAAACCATAGCACGACAACTGCAGAAGAACTTGGAGTTTGTTGGCGGTGTGAAATGGAGCGAACGCGAATATGCCTTTGCCAAGGCGCTCAACAAGGTGAATGGTAATCCCGACAGCATTCTGAATTCTGTGGGCAAAGTAAAACCTTTGGGCAAGATTTTGCGCCAGAGCGAGGGTGGTGGTTCTACTGACGTAGCAGACATCTCATGGAATGTGCCTACTGCTGGCTTTGGTGTGGTTACTACCGTTCCTGGCAATCCTGGACACAGCTGGCAGAACGTTGCAACTGTTGGTACGACAATCGGTACCAAAGGACTTATCAATGCAGCTAAGGTGCTTGCATTGACAGGTATCGACTTCTTTGCCTCTCCAAAGCTGGTGAAGGAAGCTCAGGATGAATTCTATCGCGAACGTCCGGCTGACTTCAAATACGAGCATCTGGGTGGCGATGTACCCCCAGCTCTGGATTATCGTAAAGGATTGAACTAATCATAAAAAAACTATCAGTTATGAAAAAGTTATTTATCACTATATTATCAGTTTTAACACTATCAACAGCATGGGCGCAACATGTAGAGATGAGTTATTACCTGCCAGATCATGCGCAATATAATAAGAGCATACCTACACCAGAATCGGTGTTGGGGTATCAAGTGGGCGATTTCTACGTGCAGCACCCACAGCTTGTGAGCTACGTCAAAGCCATTGAGGCCGCATCAGACCGAGTGAAACTGGTGAACTATGGCTATACCAATGAGCGTAAGCCGCTTTACTTGGTCATCTTTAGTTCGCCTGAGAACATCAAGAATCTGGATAAGATCAAGGCAGAGCACCAAAAGCTGACCATTCCATCAGAAAGCGGAAGCGTTGACATAGACAAACAACCAGTGTTCACTTGGTTGGGGCACTCAATTCATGGTAATGAGGCCAGTGGTACAAATGCTTCGCTCTTGCTCATCTATCATCTTGCAGCAGCCAATGATGCCGAGACTCTGAGCTGGCTGGAGAACGAGGTGATTATAGTTGATCCTGCCAATAATCCAGATGGCGAAGATCGATTTGCCGAGTGGGCGAATCAGCACAAGAGTTTTGTACCAAGCGAGGATCAAGTGAACATAGATCATACCGAGGCATGGCCTGGTGGACGTTACAATCATTATTGGTTCGATCTGAATCGTGACTGGCTGAACCTGCAGCAGGTGGAGAGTCAGCAGCGACAGAAGCAGATTCTGGCTTGGGTCCCAAATATCTACACTTGTGCTCACGAACAGGGAGCCGATGCCAACTACCACTTTTCACCAGGTGAGCCCACACGTGTTCACCCGCTGATTCCAGAGGAGAACCAGACTCTCATCAAACGTCTGGCAGCCGAATATTATGTGCCCGCCTACGACAAACGTGGCGTGCTTTACTTCTCTGGCGAGGCTTTCGATGACTACTATATCGGTCGTGGACGTGAATATTTCGATTTTCATGGTGGCATAGCACTTCTATGGGAGGAACAGAGCGCACGAGGCTTCCAGCAGAAGACAGCCAACGGGTTGCTTACCTTCCCATTTGCCATCCAGAATCAGCTCACAACCGAGCTGGCTACCATACGTGGTGCCCTGAATCTGCGCAAAGATCTGCTTGATTATCAGCGACGCTACTTCAAGAATGCCTCATCGGAGGCTGCAAAGAATCCTGTTAAAACCTATGTGTTTGGTTCAGAGAGCGACCCAGCATCAGCTTATCGTCTGGCAGAACTCGTGGCTCGCAATGGTGTGGAGGTGTATCGTCTTGACAAGGAGATAAAAGCCAACGGTAAGACATACAAGCCTGCCTACAGCTATGCCGTGCCTGTGAACCAGCCACGCTACCGATTGGTAGAGGGCCTGTTTGAGATTCGTGAGAAGTATGCCGATAGTCTGTCGTATGACATCACGGGGTGGACATCGCCATTCCTCTTTAATGTAAACTACAGCAAGCAGGCCGCTGCCGTTTCATTGGGCGAGAAGGTACAGATAGATGCGCTACCTAATGGTGAGTTCAAGGGGGCTAAGGATGCTTACGCCTACCTGTTTGAGTGGAGTGGCTATTATGCTCCGCGCGCACTCTATCGCCTACTCAAGAATGGTGTTTATGCCAAGGTATCACAGTCGGTTGTAAAATATGGTGACAAGGAGTTCCAGCGTGGTTCCATCTTGATTCCTTTGGGCGATGTATATCAGCAGAAGTCGAAGGATGAAATCTACAACATTGCAAAGCTGATAACCGAGGAAGACGCCATAGATGTATGGTCAGTGCCTACAGGCTATCTGGAGGGGCACAACCTGGGCAGTTCTACATTTTCGCCAGTGCGCACCCCAAAGGTGGCTATCGTTGGCGGCAATGGTGCTTCGGCTACTAGCGTAGGAGAAATATGGCATCTTTTCGATACACGTTACGAGATTCCCTTGACTATTATTTCGTCAGAACGATTCGCTCAGGCAGATTTGAGCAGCTATAATGTTCTGATTCTAAGTGGTTATGGCCTCGACTTGTCAAAAACTGCCATACAACGTGTTAAGAGTTGGGTGGAACAAGGTGGTACGCTGATTGCTTATGAGAATACTTTGCCATGGTTGGTTCGCAACGAACTGGCCAAGATTGAATTTGAGAAGTCTGCCAGCGTGAAGGATGGTAGCTACGAGAACTTTTCTATTTCATCGCGTGCAAACAACATTCCAGGTGTCATCTTCGGTGCAAAACTCGACATCACACATCCATTGGGTTGGGGCTATACTGATGAAGATATCGCTGTGTTCAAGAACAATGGCGTGAACATCAAACCAACGGAAAACAAACTGCGCACCCCATTGGTTTACACCAAGCATCCACTCGTATCGGGCAATATCCTGCCTCGCGTAGCAGCTGCCTACGAAGAGCATCCTGTAGCCATCGTGAATCGTCTGGGTCGTGGAAAGGTTATCGGTTTCTCTGTAGATACCAATTTCCGTTCGGTTTGGTATGGTACAAACAAACTGACAGCTAATGCTATATTCTGGGGACACCTGATTAACACCAGAACTTTGGAACAATAGATGTTAAACAGATCTTATGAAGAAAATACTCAGCAATAATGTCATTATCTTAGTACTTGCCGTAGCAATAGGAATATTGCTCGGCAAGTACGTAAATAATCCTGCAATGTTGGCTGTTGCTCAGACTATAAAATCAGTCAGCAGTCAGTTTATTTTCTTTCTCGTGCCATTGATTGTGCTGGCATTTGTGGCATCTGCCGTTACAAGTTTAAAGAGCAATGCCACATGCTTATTCTTATTTGCTTTTCTGATAGCCTATCTATCAAGTGAGGCTTCGGCAATGTTTTCGCTGCTGCTTGGCTACACGCTTGTGCCTTTGCTACACTGCGGTCAGTTGGGGGGGATGCGTGCACTGCCCGAGGCTGTGTTCAGCTTTTCCATACCACCAGTTATGAATGTTATATCTGCCTTGTTTTTGGCTATATTTCTAGGTTTAGGAGTGGTATGGACCAAGGCTACAACCATAATTGCCGTGCTGAACGAGTTTCGCGAACTGATGCTGGTGGTGGTGAAGCGTATTTTGCTACCAGTCCTGCCATTCTATATCGCTGCAAACTTTTATGTCATGGCCTGGCAAGGAAATATTGATTCGCTGATAGTATTTCTGCCTGTAATAGCCATTATTGTGATGGCTCACTTTGTTTGGATTATAATATTATATACAATAGCATCGATCTATTCACGCAAGAATGCTTTCGACATTTTGCGCCATTATGCTCCTGCTTATTTCACAGCTTTAGGCACTATGTCGTCTGCTGCCACTTTAGGTGTGGCACTCCACTGCGCAGGTAAAAGCAGGGTGCTTCGCGCTGACGTTTCGGAGTTTAGCATCCCTCTGTTTGCCAATATACATCTGTGTGGTGCCACTCTCACAGAGACGTTCTTTCTGGCAGTAGTCTCACAGTTGCTCTATGGGCATCTGCCTACTCTAGGGGTGTTCCTGTTGTTCATCGTATTGCTGGGCGTGTTTGCTGTTGGCGCACCGGGGGTTCCGGGTGGAACGGCATTTGCTTCGGTGGGCATCGTTACCTCTGTGTTAGGGTTCGACGATAATGGAGTGGCTCTGTTTTTGGCGCTCTTTGCTTTGCAAGACTGCTTTGGTACTAGTTGTAACATTTTGGGTGATGGTGCACTATCGCTCATCTTACAGGCCTATAATGATAGAAATAACAAGGAAACAAAATAAATAATTAAAATATAAAAAAACAAAATGGCAACAACAAAAACATTTGTATCACATCTTTATTGCCCAAAGTGCGGCAAAAAATATTCGGTTGACGAAGTAAATCATCTGTGCGAGTGTGGATCTCCCTTATTGGTGGCATACGATTTGGAGGCAGCCCGTAATGAAATTAATCGCGACACGTTCAAGAATCGTACCGCCAGTCTGTGGCGTTACAAGGAATTGCTGCCAATAAAGGACGATAATAACATCGTAACCCTTGGAGAGGGTCTAACCCCATTACTTCAGTTGAAGAAGGCTGGTCAGAAATCTGACATCAAGAATCTATATATCAAGGACGAGGGCATCATACCTACTGGTACATTCAAGGCTCGCGGTGCTGCAGTAGGTGTATCTAAGGCAAAAGAGTTGGGTATTGATACTATTACCATGCCGACTAATGGTAATGCGGGTGCTGCATGGTCTATCTATGGTGCAAAGGCAGGCATCAAGTCTGTAATTGTAATGCCTGAAGATGCGCCATCCATCACCCGTAACGAGTGTGCTGCCGCTGGAGCCGATTTGTACTTGGTAAAAGGACTCATCAGCGATTGTGGTAAGATCGTAGGTGCTTGTGTCAAGAAACATGGTTGGTATGATGCTTCGACACTGAAAGAACCATACCGTATAGAAGGAAAGAAAACCATGGGACTGGAGATTGCAGAGCAGTTCGATTGGAATCTGCCAGATGTGATCCTTTATCCTACAGGTGGTGGTGTTGGTATTATCGGCATTCACAAAGCTCTATCTGAACTTAAGGAACTTGGTCTTGTTTCTGGTCCATTGCCACGTTTGGTAGCTGTTCAGGCTGAGGGGTGTGCGCCTATTGTAAAGGCGTATAATGAAAAACGTGCCGACTCTGAATTCTTTACTAACTCACAGACTATTGCCTTTGGAATAAATGTCCCTAAGGCTTTGGGCGATTTCCTGGTGCTTGATGCTCTCTACAAGACTAATGGAATAGCTAAAGCAGTATCAGATAAAGCCATACTTGAAGCTTTGAAAGAGCTTGCATCACTTGAAGGTAATTTTGTGTGCCCAGAGGGTGCAGCCATATATGCTGCTGCTAAGCAGCTGCGCCAAGAGGGCTGGATAAAAGCCGACGACAAGGTTGTACTTCTAAATACTGGTGCTGGCATCAAATATCCTGACACTCTGCAGATAGAAGTACCTTATCTTGAGAAAGAATCAGTAATTGATTAGTTTTGCGCATCATTTCGATAAGTTGTATTAGAGGAGTCGGGTAATCCGATTCCTTTTTTTGTGAAACTTTCAAGTGGTCAGGATATTAAAATACCTCAGTTCGATGAAAAAAAGGAAGCGATTTATCTGAAATAAACGCAGAGGCGCGAAGGCGCGGATGGAAATAAATGAAAAATGAAAGGTGAAAAATGAAAAATACTTTGCGACTTAGCGGCTTTGCATTTGAAAAAGGAAGCGGATTTATGATTTATCTGAAAATAATTTGCGAAAAAATATTACTGCGCTAACTATCAGATAAATCAGAAAAATCCGTTTCCCTTATTATTTTTACGATAAAAATACACGGAAATCCGTTTCGATGAAAATTTCATCGAACTCACGTTACATTATTTGTTTTGTGCAACATCGCCTATAAGAGCAATCAGTGGAGTAGGGTAATCTGGCTCTTTCTTTGTTAGCTCAGTAAGGGTGGTATGGACGAATTGTTCGTGGGGTGTCGATAAGTTAGATGCCAACAAAACGGGGGTGCCAGGTCGCTTACCTCGGGCTATGAGTGCTTGGGCTATCTGTTGCAGTTTAGAACCACTCATATAGTAAACCAGAGTTTCTGCATCGGGAGTCAGCGGTCGGTTGGCATGACCATTGATAAGTGCCACACTCTGCGAGACACCTCTTTCTGTCAGACTCACTTTTGCGCGTGCTGCTAATGCCGAAGCTGTGGTGATGCCAGGCACCACTGTCACCTCAATTCCACGATTTTCCAAATAGCGTATTTCTTCCTGTGCATGGGCAAAGAGCATGGGGTCACCGCCTTTAAGGCGTACTACGCTTTTACCTCTGAGCGCAGCTTCAAGTAGCATCTGGTTTATCTCATGCTGTTCTGCGCTATGATGTCCACTACGCTTACCGACATATATCAACTCGGCAGGAAAGGTCTTCAGGAATTCCTTATCTACCAAGTCGTCATGAAAGATGATATCGGCCTGTTGCAAGGCCTTGATGGCTTTCATCGTGAGCAGTTCTGGGTCGCCAGGACCAAAACCTACGAGGGTCACCCCCCCAGGCACCTGCTGCTGATTGCTTGCCAGAGCGGCTATACGATCACGTATGGCTATGCAGCGTTTCACGTCTTTAGCATCAGAGGCTACGGATATGGTGAGGTCACCATCGCGATAGATGGCAGGCGAGGTAAAGTCACACTCACTAGGCGAATCGCATACACTTGTCAGTATGCCTCGTTGTCTGGCCAGCTGATGGATGTGGTGGTTCAGTTGGTGATTGTCTGTGCATACAAACAGAAGTGATACACCATCCAAATCTGTCTCGACAAAGTGATGTTCCTCCCACTTGAATGGTAGTGCCTTTATTTTATCGTTTACCTCAGGAGCTATTACCTTAGCCCGGTTGGTAAAACGACTCAGTATGGTGGCCTTATGGGTAGCCACCTTACCGCCGCCAACAATCAGTATTTTTGCATCGCTAATGCGAATGTTGATAGGTAGGAAATCCATTTATTTCTTTCGGATTAATACTTTCCAATAATTGTCCACTTTCTCTGTAGAGAGCACTTCATGCCCCTCCTGACGTACACTACCTGGAACGTTGTTTATAGGTTGGCCATCGTCAAGCAGAATCTCCAGAAGTTGTCCGCTCTTCATTGTTGACAATTCTATCTTGGTCTTTACAAAATTCATAGGGCAAGCAACTCCTCTGAAGTCTTTCTTTACGTCGGCATCGTCTGTGATACCATCGCTTTTTGCTGGTTCTGCCTTCTGGGGGGCAGGTGCTACCACAGTTTTAAACTGTAGCGAATCATCCATGTTAGCATATAGCTCAATCACTTTGGCAGCCAGCGCATCAACTTGCTCTCTAACTGCTATGAGCGACTCACTATGACGGGCTTTCTCTACCACACTCTTGAAATCAGCAGATACAATACCTGCATCGATAAAGAGATCCTCAAAGTTTGCATACACCTCATCGTCAGTACGTGGATCTGCTCCACGGGTAACAAGCAACATGCGCGAAGCCGAGAAAACGATATCACGCAGCAGTCTGTCCTTATCAGCTCCTGGCTGTGCCAACGCATCCTGTTTCTCTTTGATGGTGGCCTGATCAAGTTCGATAATGTCGAAGAGACCAGCCGAACACTCTGCCTGTCCATGATTAGTCAGCGAGAATATCTCGTTGGCTCCCCAATCGAAGTAGTAGTTCTTGTCCTCATCAAAAGCAGGTACATTCTGATAGCGTGCAATAGCCTCTTTTATCACTTCGGCACCCTTGGCTCGCACAAAGGCATCGTAGCTTTCGTACTGCGCCTTGAACTGCAAGTAACTACCAAGATAATCGACCACAAACGATGGAATGTCTTTAGCTGCTAAGTAACCCAGAGCCTCGGCCAGTTCGGTAGCACCGTTCACACGAGCCCATACCGTATAGGCAGGATAAGGTTGATCTCCGACTCGTCCAATGCGACCGCTGAATCCTAAGTCGCTCCAAGCGTTTTGCGCGCACGAATTAGAGCATCCGTTAATATTAATCTTCAAATCTGGCAATTGATCCAAATCCAGATTGCTCTGTTCTAACTTGTGACGTATTCCCTTTACCAATCCCTTAGGCAAGCATATACCCAGACGGCAGGTGTCGGCACCTGTGCATGAGGTAAGGTTGTTAAGTATCACAGGAACATCAAGATGCAATCCCAGTCCTTTAAAGAACTGATATACATTAGGTAGATAATTTTCAGGAATATTACGCACCTGCATATTCTGGCGTGGTGTAAATCGGATTACATCGTTGCCAAACTCCTCCAAGAAATCTGCAATCTTGTCGAATACTTCAGGCGTTGTATTACCATGAAGGAAAGGAATCACGGCATAATAACCATCGCCCACACTCTGCTTTTGTGTATAGCGATGCTTCCAAGTCTTGAATGCTTCACTTTCATCATTTATAGATGCAAACTTTGGTTCCTTATACTCAAATGGCAGAACTGCAGGTTCGAAGTCAAGTGATGTCTCATTTACAAGTTTGTCATACTCTTCAAAGTACAGTTGCTTGGCTTCC
Source organism: uncultured Prevotella sp. (assembly GCF_946404925.1). GTDB lineage: Bacteria > Bacteroidota > Bacteroidia > Bacteroidales > Bacteroidaceae > Prevotella. The sequence goes on from NZ_CAMJFM010000026.1 coordinate 20,471, forward strand.
TCCTCGCCATTCTTATAGAATATATAGCGTATCCTCGCTTTATATCGATTCTTACGATTACCATTGAGATTAAAGAAGTTTTTTGCAGCCTTAGCAGCCCTGAATAGATCTTTTTCTGGCAAAAAATCAAATATTTGCCAGCCCTTATGTGGTCGACTAGCTACGCTACCACCTAACAATACACGAAAACCGCGCTGCCCATCTTTTATTAGTGGAATCAGTCCCAGATCAGCCACAAGAGAAAAGTTAGCATCTTCCTCATTCATATCAAAGGCAATCTTCAGCTTACGAGGCATCGACCACGAATCTTTCTCAGCGATTAAACGCGTAGTAAGTCCAATGGCATAAGGATATGGGTCGAAAGTTTGTCTATCGCTGATACCTCCAAGTTCATTGACCAATATATTACGGATGGTATTACCGCCACCGCCCTGGGTTGATAATCCTTCTTCCTGAAGTGATATGAGAGCCGGTATTGCCTGATTGATGCTCACATCGTGAATCTGGACTTCCTGACGAGTAGTGATATGTATATGTGAGCATTCTACTTGACGAGCTACTGCGGCTACGCGTCGCAGTTGACGGGGGGTGATTAGACCTCCTGTGCAACGTATACGCAACATATAGTGCCCATCTTGACGTTGCTCATATATTCCCATTGGTACACGGTGAGATTTAAGCTGTGCACCACTTATCTCTCCTTTATTAAACTGCTCTATTAGCTGCTGATTATACTTGATGTCCGCAATTAGACTTTCTGGAATTTTATACATAGTTCATTATTGCTATTATTTTGAAATGATTGAAATTATGTCGCAAAATTACAGTTTTTTTTCCATCAATTGATTTTTTTTTTCATGGCATTATAAAAAATGACATGTTTATGTTATGGAACAAATACCTACATTTAGCGATTTTATTGCTAATATTGTAAATATAAGCCAAAATTAAGAGTGAGGAACTTCCTTCAACCGTGCTATGTCCTATGCTAAGAATGGAAGAATGATATGGCAAAGAGAGAGCATTCTGTCGTAATAAAATAAAAAGGTAGCACTGAGGCTACCTTCTATATAGTTGATGGCTTCTAGAATGATGACCTTCGGAATATTGCTTGTTCAATTGTCATTATTCAAACCTTGGGTGCAGAGATACTACTTTTTTACGGGCTTTTGCTCGTTTGTAGCTTTCTTCTTTACCTCCGTAGCATCGTACTTAATCTTCTTGAAGCCTTTGACGATGTTCGGAACGTTGGTCTTGTCAGCGTCATACTCGATGGTGACAGTCTTGGTTTTGAGATCCGTAACGATGCTCTTGATACCTTTCTCGAAACGCAAGTTGCCCTTGATCTTCTTTTCGCAATTCTCGCAATGCATCTCAGGATTGGTGGTGAACACAACGGTCTTGATGTCTTTTGCCAGAGCAACCATAGCGGTCAGCATCATGGTACTTAATACTAATACTTTTTTCATAGCTTTTTTTTTATGAGGGGGTAGTTATAGTCTTCCTATATTCACTCGGATGCCGGCATAGAACATGGCACCATGAACTGGTCCCCACACCATCGTGGGGTCGAAGGTGCTGCTCCACGGGTCGGCAGCATTGATGATGGGCTGTTTCTGGCGGAAGCCTGTGAGGTTCTCGCCACCGACATAGACGGAGAAATGACGGAACCAGCGGGTGATCTGTGCAGACACTTGCTCGTAACTATGGAAGTGCTCGTCCCAAAGCCCATTGACAGGGGTAGGCATGCGTCCGCCACCGTTCAGTTGCAGCGTGGCATCAAACTGCCAGATGTCGAGGGGCGTCTTGTAACTGGCTGTGACGAGGCCCTTATAGCGACTGGTCAACGGTTTCTCCATGAGTTTGCCACCATAGGTGGACTTCACGTCGTTCCAACGCCATGCGGCTGTCAGTTCCAAGCCTTTGACGATGGGGTAGGAGGCATCTATCTGGAAGGTGGTGGAATAGGACTTGCCGTCGAGGTTGGTGATGCGAATCTCTGTGGGGTTGCTGTCGTAGTCGATGACGGCCTGCTCGTTGAAATGCGTATGATAGAACTCAGCATTCAACTTGAGCGTATTACCGAACAAGGGGATATAGAACGAGCTGCTGATGCCTGAGTTCCATGCCTGTTCCTGTTTCAGGTCGTCGATGACCAGCTGTCGTCCGCTTGCCAACAGATAGTTGTTCTCTGCCAGCGCCCAGACGGTACGGTAGCCCTTTCCTACTGAGAGTCGCAGGCTGACGATTTCGTTGGGTGTCAGCTTCAGGTGGAAACGAGGTGTCACGAATGTGCCGTAGAGGCTGCTGTGGTCGGCTCTCAGACCAGCCATTGCTACCAGCTTGTCGTGGAGGTTGTAGGTGTACTGTGCATAGACGCCTGACGTGGTTTCCTTTTCGTTCCTCCTCAGGTAGTCGTGGTTAAGCGAAAGACCTGCCGACAGACTATGATGATGCGTGAATTGCGTCTCAAAGAGCAGTTGTGCGTAGGCATTCTTTTGGTTCACGTCGTAGTGCTTGTGACCATAGCTGACATCCAACTGATGCATCGAGAGGTTGGTCATCAGGGCAATGTTGGTGCCGTGTTCAGGGTCGAGGATGAAGGCATGCTTCATGTAGCCCTCGTAGCGGTTGGTCTCTAAGTCTATATTATAGAGATGTGAAAGGTGTGAGGTGTGTTCCGTCTGTCCTCCTTCACGCTTCTCCTTTATCATGCCTATGCCCCCATGAAAGATATAGTTGCAACTGCTGTAATGCCAGCGGTTCTGTAGGTTCCATTGGCGCACGTTGGCTTGGTCGAGGAAACCGTCGTTGTTCTCGTCGTGGTGTCCGTAGTCATCCTGATAGTGTGCCAGCAACTCCGTGCTCAGTTGGCTGTTCAGGTGGATATTGGCATCGGCATTGGCATCCATGCGGCTCATAGTGTTTCCGTAGATGTTCAGCGTGATGCCTTCTTCGTCATCAGGCTTCAGATATTCCACGTCAATCTGTCCGGTGATGTTCTCATATCCGTTCTTGACAGACGAGGCACCCTTCGATACCTGAATGCCGCTCATCCAGGGACCGGGAACGTAGTCGAGGGCATAGGGGGCAGCCGCTCCACGAAAGTTGGGCAGGTTCTCTGTGAGCATCTGCACATAGGTGCCACTCAGTCCTAAGAGTTTGATTTGCTTTGCACCGGTGGCAGCATCGCTGTAGTTGACATCGACTGAGGGGTTGGTAGAAAAACTCTCGCCAAGGTTGCAGCATGCGGCCTTGAACAGTTCCTCCTTGTTGATCATGACGCCATTCACGGCACCACCCATTTTCCGGGTGCCGGCACGGCGCGATGTGATGGTCACATCCTTTAGGTCCTGTGTCTTTATGGTGTCTGTCTGCGATGAGACATTAGCCTGTGCGAAAGCTGGCATATACAGCATCATCATGATGCTGTTCAAAATAATTTTCATGTTGTATTATTCTATTTGATGATAATATGATATACAATAACTCGTCTCAGGAAATTGCAGGCAAAAGGCAATCCCCTGAAAATGTGGAATATCATATTAAGAATCAAATAAGCAGGACTTGGATGAGGTTCAGGTAATCACGGGGCGGAATTTTCCACACCACATAGATAGGCTGAACCTTCGCCTTGCAAGTTGTAGGCAGAATCCATTCGGCTGCAAGGCTTGGCTGAATGGCAAGAAGAGGTTGTAGGACATGAAAGTCGTAAGTAGTGGTTTGTGGTGTGATTGTTGGCGACTGCTGCACATGCTCCACAATCAGGCAACCCTCATCAGGCGCACAGTCCTTGTCCTCAACCTCCATGCCACATGGAACCACCTTTAGCATTCCCGTACAACTGCATTGTACGATGTCAACACCTGCTCCAATGAACAATATCGTTACGGAGAGGAGTAAAGGCAGCAATATGTGGCTAAATTTCTTCATTTGTGGTTGCAAAGGTAATAATTTTTTTTGTTTTGTTGCTTTTTCACAATAAAATTTAATGGTGTTTAACTCTTGATGGAAACTTGAATAGTATTACCTTTTGTCCTGCTTTGTAAGCTTGCCTACCATGATTGTGGTATGGTAGTTCCCATGTTATGGTTATTGTATATATCGTTTTTTGTGTGTACTTTTGCACTCGAAAAAAATAAATTACGAATTACCTAGTTATTATAAGCAATAACGAATCGAAAAATGCGAACCAAGTAATTCGTAATTAGTAAATATGTAATTCACACAAAAATGTAGCAAGATGAATTTTATATTTATTTCACCACAATTTCCTCACACATACTGGCAGTTCTGCAAAGAACTGAAAGAGAATGGTGTAAACGTGCTCGGTATTGCTGATGCACCATACGATTCGCTGAGTCAGGAACTGAGGGATTCCCTGACAGAATACTATCGCGTTGACAATATGGAATGCTACGAGCAGATGTTTAAGGCTGTGGCATTTCTGTCGTTCAAATACGGCAAGATTGACTGGATTGAGTCAAACAACGAATACTGGCTTGAACAGGATGCATTTCTTCGCACCAATTTCAACGTAACAACGGGCATACAGAGTGATAAGATTAACTTCATTAAGGAGAAATCGGAAATGAAGAAGATATATCAGGCAAATGGCATTCCTACTGCCCGACAACAGAATGTGAAAGATGGTCTTGATGCTGCTCTTCGCTTCTGCGGTAAATGCGGCTATCCTGTTATTGCCAAGCCTGATGTTGGCGTAGGTGCTGGTGGTACACATAAGATACATGATGAGCAGGAACTTAGAACCTTCTTCAGATCGTATGCTGATGACGCATATGTCATAGAGGAATTCATCACTGGCGAGATATGCTCATACGATGCCATAATAAACAATACTGGTGAGGCAATCTTTGAGTCAATGACCGTATGGCCACCAAGCATCATGGACATCGTAAATAAGAAACTTGACCTCTCATATTATGTGGCAAAGGATATACCAGAGGCATTGAGTATTATTGGCCGTGAGACGGTGAAGGCATTCGGCGTAACAAACCGTTTCGTGCACCTTGAGTTCTTCCGGCTTGACAAACCGAGGAAGAACCTTGGCGATGTGGGTGACTTCGTGGCTCTTGAGGTCAATATGCGACCTGCTGGCGGATATACGCCCGACATGATCAATTTCGCGCACTCCACCAATGTTTACAAAATATGGGCTGATATGGTGGCTTTCGGTAAGTCGAAACTGGCAAGCAATTCACAGCATGACACTGGTAATGCCCTCAGTACTGCATGGCAGGATGAATATTTCTGTGTATTTGCATCGCGCAGGGACATTTATCAATACATTCACAGCCACAAGGAAATAATTGCAAAATACAAGGATAAGCTCGTGATGTGCGAACGTATGCCCGAAATATTGTCGGGGGCAATGGGCAACCAGATGTACACAGTGAAATTAAAAACAGAAGAAGAAAAGGATGAGTTCATAAGATTCGTCCATAACAAGAAGTAGGAATGAAAATTGATTACATTAAGCACTTTAGCCAGTCGCTCGGACGCGACATGGAGTATAAGACATACGGAGACAACGGGCATGCCGTGCTCGTATTCCCTTCACAAAACGGAAGATTTTATGACTATGAGAATATGGGGATGGTCAATGCCGCGGCTCCTTTCATAGAAGAAGGGAAAATACGACTGATATGCGTTGATAGCATAGACAGCGAGACATGGAGTGACATAGGAGGTGATGCCAGATGGAGAATAGAACTGCATGAACGCTGGTATAACTACATCATAGAGGAACTAATACCAGAGGTGCGACGCGGTGATGAGACCTTCATCGCTACTGGTTGCTCAATGGGGGGCTTCCATTCCGGCAACTTCTTCTTCCGTCGTCCCGATTTGTTCGATACGCTTATTGCCCTCAGCGGTCTCTATCATGCCAGCTATTTCTTCGGCAATTATAGCGATGAACTCGTTTACCTTAATTCGCCAATCGACAACCTCACGTGGATGCCGGCCGATCATTATTACTGGGATCTGTATAGAAGTCGTAGGATTATCTGTTGCGTAGGGCAAGGCAACTGGGAAGATGACCTTCTGGAATCAACACGTCGCCTTGACACCATTCTGGCACAAAAAAACGTGCCGCACTGGTTTGACTATTGGGGATATGATTCTGATCACGACTGGCCTTGGTGGCAAAAGCAGATTGCATATTTCCTCAGCAAGGTGGTATAAATACGATAAGTGCCATTGCTTTGAAATCGGTTTGATGTCTTCGACACCACCCATTGCTGTTACTCGTGAAAAATCCATGCTTGTCCAACAGCTCTTGAACAAGCATGGTATTGAGATATATTCTCATCACATGAATCGGTCATATTTTGATTATGACAAAATCGGATTACAATTAAGATTAACAACATAACATTTTAACCCATTTTTAGTCATTTGGGCTAAAATCAGTGTTTTCCCCCTATTTAATTATAAAGCAATGAAAGTAGTATTGGATGGTATCTCAAACCAGTCAAACCATTTGCCAACCATCATGACCATGACGTAAATGAACAATGAGAGTCCCAAAACGAAGAAGAACCACTGGGCATAATGCCCAAGTTAACAGCCATCGTACTTTTTCTCCAGTCGTGCAATATCGCATACCACCGTTCCTTATTGCGTTGATGATATTTATGCGATCGCCATTGGCAATAATTGTTTCTGCCTCTTCGTCCCATTCGGAGACGAAAATCCTGTAGTCTGTGTTTGACTGACGGACTACGCGGTTATGGATAATCTGGAAGTATATACTGCCTTCCTTACCTTCAACGGATGAAGGTCTGAACTTTATCTTTATTGATGTCATAACGCCAAATTCTTATCTTGTAAAAGCAAAACTCCGCTTCCTGCATCCGAAAGTTTTGCCAGTTAACCTGATTGTTATTTTTTCGAGGAACGGGCTTGCCCGTGCCACTTATTTATACAGTGGGGAAGCCTAATTCCCCAGACGTATAAAAACGCCTGGGAGAGTGCCACTTCACGAGCAAGCTCTTTCCTCATAAAAACATCTTTCCTCTGCCAGTTAAATTCACTTAGGCAGGAGGGAAGTCACGTTGCGTCACTTTATCGGTCAGGTGACGTTGCCTTCGTCCATACCCTGTCCCGCAGATAGACGTAGAGATATGAACGTGAACTTGGGTCACCTTGCATTCGCTGGGTGTGTGCGAATGCTGCCGTCCGCTCGCTTTCGCTCAGTTGCTGCCATACTCCAAAGGCTTGCGATTCGTTGTCGCCAACCTTGAAGATTGACTATGCTGCCGATTGTGCCCGTGTCTATGCCGACGGCAAACTCGTGCAGGATAATTTCTGGAACGGTAAGCCGATGCTCGTGCGTATCTCTGGCCTTATCGGAAAGCGTGTGGAACTTCGCGTCCTCCCTCTCCGTAAGGATGCCCCTATCTATCTCCAGAAAGAGCAGAAGGCCATTCTTGAAGCTTCAGAAAACGCCCTTCTCACACTCACAAAGGTTAGTGTCATTAAGAGAACCACTACCCCATTCCCTAGTTGATTATCTACTTATCCTGACGTGAGTTCGACGACTTGTTTCTGCGAAGAACTTGCATTAGCTTGTTGAGCCTTGCGAAAAGATTAAACGCAGAGACGCAAAGACGCAGAGCTTTATAAAAACTTCGCGACTTTGCGTCTTAGCGTTTTGATATAACGTGAGTTCGACGAATTACCTATCCTGAAGAACAGCTTCACTAATTCCCTTGCAAGTCCCTTGTAAGTCCTATGTACCTCCTATGATCCTATAGTTCTGGAACGGACTTACAACGGACCTGAAACGGACTTACAACGGACCTGAGAGGGAGGTGAAAATTTTTAACCTTCTTTCGTTATTTCCGCGTTCAGAATATTTTTTCGCGAGAGTTTTTAAATAGGGGGGTGCACTTTTGCCCATTTTTAGGTATAATGCCCTGACAGTCAAGAGATAACAAAGCGTGCACCCCTCCCCCAAAGTGCACCTATGGAAAGAAAGATTTCAGGGGGGGTACACGCAACGTAAATCACTGGTAATCAATAGGCAAAAGGGCAAAAATAGGCAAAAGTGCACCCCCCTATTTAAATTCTTCCAAATTTTTTCAAGGTATAATCTCGACATTGCAAAATGTAAGGAATTACAATAATTACAATTACAATAAAAATGTGCTATACGCCCAAAAATCGCACCAACTAAAAAAGAAGGGTATCACATTGCGTGATACCCTTTTGGTTTAGATAATGGAAACTTTATCTAGAGTTAAATTGCATTATTCATCATATTCCTCATCCTCAAAGTAGGCAGAGGAAAAACATTTGGCATCTGGTGTGCCTGTGTCTCCAACCTGAACCTCTATAACCAAAAAGATATTCACTTTCTCTTTCCATTATATATAGGGGGAAAACTGCACAGAATCATCATTTTGTGCATAATTTGAACTTTTTTTATCTGAAAACGCAAAAATGTGTTACTAAAAATTGTGATAACTGAAAATTTTTGAGTACTTTTGCAATGCAATGCTTGATATTTGTTCCAATCATGGAGTCTTAAGTCGGGCTGGCACTACATAATGGAAAAGCGTCACATGATGTTTTGTCGATTGGCTTCCTGAAATTACCACAGAAGATTGCGAGTCAAAGACAACACTGAGTATGATGCCACGGATATGCTATATCTGTATATCCCGTCGTGTGCGTGAAGGCTATTTATGCCTTTTACGCACACTTGTGGGAGTATTAGTAATATACTATGCGTGGGTATCACTTTGATCGTCAACTTGCAGGGCTGTGGTAGGCCTCAGGAAGCAGATGGGCAAATGGTGGATACCTACGTTTTTTTATTGTGCAGTTAACAGATAAATCATAAAAGGCTGAACTTGGGTATCATAGGTTTTATTATTACACTTATGAAAGAATAAATAAAAGTATTCAATTAAAATGAGCAAGATTTAACTCTAGTAAATCTCGGATTATAGGATTCTGAAGATTTCTCCAAAATGTTTAATCTTGAGGAACTGATAGACAAACCTTAGTATAAACAACCTAAAAAAATATTAGTTATGAAAAAAACATTCTTATTTGCACTACTTTCCTTAATTCCATTATTCTCATTGGCAAAAATCACTCCTGAGGAAATAAAACTTGGCTTAGAAAATCCTGAAGGAATTGTAAGTTACGTTGGCACATTAGCAAACAAACAATCCTTAGCGTTCACATATGCAAAACAATGGGTTTCCAAAACATTTAACAATTACAAGGCTGTAGTTCAGTTAGAAGATAATGACAATTACAAGATCGTCTTAAAAGGGAACTCTTTGATATACCAGAATAAGACAAAAGTGTCGTATGGCAATATGGAAACGACTGGAATACTATATTATACTGTTACAATAGATGTTAAAGAGGGAAAATTCCGCGTAAAATTCGAGGATATGAGCGTAGGTCGCAAAACACATTGCTCGTCATCCATGATTAAGACTACAGATATCAATAATAGCTTCACTTTTAATGAAATCGACACAAAACTTGCTGATCCATCAACACATGAAGAATTTAAAGCAATTCTCATGGAATTCCCTTCAAGGGCAAAGATCTCTATTTCAGAACTAATTAATAATCTTGAAGAAGCATTGAATATGAACGATGACTTTTAAGTAAACAAAAGAATGTTTCTATGAAGATTCTCTTCAAACTCATAGGGATAGGTGTAAATCGACAAAACGACTTTGTTAACGACGGAATTGAGGGCTAACAAAAAGCATAAAGCTATTGTCAGCCCCTCAATATACTATATTTGGTCGCACACTCATCAGAAGAAAGTTTATATGGGAAGGAAATTATCAAAGGAAGAGTTTGTTCTAAGATCTATAGCCAAACATGGAAATAAGTATGATTATACTTTAGTTGAATATAAAAAAAATTCAATTAAAGTAAGAATAATATGTCCAGAACATGGAGAATTTAAACAGACCCCAGCTGACCATATGAAAGGGAAAGGATGTAAAAAATGTGGAATAATAAAGAATAGTAAGAAACGAGCTCTGAGCCAAGAAGAATTTATCAAGATAGCGAACGAAGTTCATAAGGGTAAATATGATTACTCTAAGGTGAAATATGTCAATATTGATACTAAGGTTATAATAGGGTGCCCTATACATGGTGATTATGAACAAGTACCATATTCTCACATTAGAATGAAATGTGGTTGTGAAAAATGTGGATATGTACAAACTGGTCTTAAATTAAGAAAACCATTAGAGAAATTTCTTGTGGAAGCAAAAGAAGTGCATGGAAGCAAATATGACTATTCACAGGTTAAATATGAAAGTGCAGATAAAAAAGTAACAATTGTATGTCCAGAACATGGTCCATATCGTCAGGCACCGTATGTACATGTAAATCAAAAATGTGGATGTTACGAGTGTGGAAGATTAAAGAGTTCATATAGTAGGAGAATAGGCCTAAAAAGGTTTATTGAGGATTCTGTTAAGTCGCATACAGAAATTTATGACTACTCTAATTCTATATATACAAATTCAAATACTGAAATCGAAATAATTTGTACAGAACATGGTTCTTTTTTCCAACTACCTATACTTCATCGATACGGCGCTCGTTGTCCTAAATGTTGCGGAAGAAACAGAAGTACGGAGGACTATGTAAGACAAGCGAGTATAGTACATAATGGAAAATATAATTATTCAAAAACAATTTACTCTTATGCAAAAGACAAAGTTATAATAATTTGTCCAGAACATGGGGAGTTTTCGCAAACGGCTGTTGAACATTTAACAGGAAAAGGTTGCCCCTATTGTGCAGGAAATGTTCCTGTTTCCAAAGATGAGTTCCTGCGTAGAGCAAGAGACAAATATGGCGACAAATTTGATTATTCACATATGGATTATACTGATTATACTACTCCTGTAAACATCATTTGTCCAACACATGGTGATTTTATGATGCAGCCAATGTATCATTTGAACTATGCTATGGGGTGTGTTGCATGTTCCCGAGATAGAATGAGTGAAAATATGTCTATGTCTAATGAAGAATACATAGAAAAAGCCCAAAATATACATGGTGATAGATATGACTATAACCTTGTAGATTACTCTAATAGTAAGACAAAGATTAAAATAATATGCAAGAAGCATCATTATGTGTTTGAGCAGGATCCTTCTTCTCATTTGTCAGGTTGTGGATGTCCCAAATGTAATGCTTCACGTATGGAGTTGAGAATTTGGCGTATGTTAGAACTTCATAAAATTCCATTTATACCGCAAGCTAGATTTGAATGGTTAAAATTTATCAAACCCTTATCCTTAGATTTTTATCTTCCCGAACATAATGTTGGCATTGAATGCCAGGGGCTTCAACACTTTGGGATTGCCAAGAAGGGGAAACGTATTTTCACTGATATTGAAGATATAAAGCAGAGGGATAAAATAAAGTATGCTCTTTGTAAAGAACATGGGGTGAAGGTCTTGTATTTCTGCAACGAAAAAAAAGAATATTTGTCTGACACTTATATCGATACAATATACAGAACACAAAATGAACTTTTAAAAGTAATACTCTCACAAAAAAAATAGCAGTATATTTATGGCAATACCTAATTTTGAAGATGTAGATTATTCCAAGTTTACAGAATGTAAAGCAATATGCCAAGCAATATTGCAATCTCTTCATGTTGGAGAAAGAACAACATTTGAACAAACACATTTTCTTATAGAATTCTTTATCCGTTATCACCCACAGTGGAAAACAAAAACCCAAAATGCCAAAGTATTATACTTTGAAAAACATCGTGCAAATGAATATACTTCATGCTTTCACTTATTTACAGAAAACGGTATAGAAGATGATATCTCATATTCAAAGTTAAGAAAAAAGGATAAAAATATAGACTCTTATAAACGCAAAAATATTGAGAGGGCATGTAGAAGTGCTATAGATGTTATCATAAAGCCTATAAGAGAGAAAGCGATTCGTAATCTCCATATTAAAGGATTCATTTTAAGTGAATTAAGCGGGAAATACATACGAACTCAAAAAGACATACATGTTGACCACTTTAATTTAACATTTATTGAACTCGTTGATAGATGGATTGAACTTAAGGGACTTGATTTTTTATTTTCACAGATTAATATTGGGGAGAGAAATAGTACAGTAACAAGGTTTACAAATCCCTATTTAATAGAAGAATTCATCAAATTCCATAATAATAATACTCATTTGAGGATTATCTCTGGAAAAGAAAATCTATCTTTGACAAAAAACACTAAATTATCCTATATTAACTCATAGCTTCTTAGTCGTATTGCCAAAGGTTTGCGAGTTAGTAATTCCCGAGTGAATTCTGAATTCTATATCATATTTCTCCAAATATTAGCATAAAAAAGAGCATCCTCATTAGAAGTATGCTCTTATATCGGTAGCCTCTATTTTACCAGCACTCAGTCTCATTGGCAATTTCAGGACAGGTTTCTGCCTTGTATGTCGGATCTTTTCCGGCACGTCGTTGCTGTCTGTAATCATCAAGAAGAATGATGGCATACTTACCGAGGAAGACAATGGCTGACAGTACCAAAATTTAATGTCAGCCTTTGTCTTCTTTTCAAGAAAAAACGCTTTATACAACTGCTATTGTTTAATTTTGAATTAAAAAACATGGAATATTGCTCATATTTCACAAATTATATGTAACTTTGTAGCCGAATAAATAATAGTAATAATATGGCTACAGCAATTAAAGCAATTCCTACATTGTACGGAGAAGATGCCATTCGTTTTCGCGAAGAGATAGAAAAGGTTGACAGAGAATTCGATAATCGTCCGGAGCGTGACCTTACCACAGACCCACGCTATGCGATGATGAAAAAGATTCTAAGCAAGGCAAGAATTTTCTAATTTAC
>NZ_CAMJFM010000027.1 GCF_946404925.1 uncultured Prevotella sp.
ACACGCTGAAGGGCGAAAAGAAAATCAAGACCTACATGACGTGGACCATGGCCGGCCTGCACTATCTTAATGCGAAACTCGGATATCCTAATTTTTAATAAACTATGAGTGTACATTACATATATTATGCGGATGGGGTGAAGAAGATGCGCCCCATCTGCACGCGCGAGGAATACATGCAACTGCGCGACACCGCCGAACAGAAATCGATATTGGCGGCAGTGCGTGGCGGCAACGAGGGACTGAAAAACCGACTGGTGCAGTTTAACTACAGTTGTTTGCCCAACGACGACGGCACACTGAAGGGCAGCAAGCGCCTGAGCACCACCGTAGCGATGGACATAGACCACGTGCCGCCCCAAGAGATGCAGCCGCTGAAGGAACGCATACTCGCCCACAAGGATGAACTTGGCTTGCTGATGCTGGAAGAGAGCGCCCGCGGACAGGGTTATCACTTTGTGTTTACCCGACGCCCCGAGTTCGACCAAAAAGGCAACCTTGAGTGGGCCGCCCAGCTGCTTTCGGTAGATTACGATGATGGGGCAACTGACATCACAAGGGTATTTTTTACCACTACCGCCGCCCAGCTTATTTACCTCGATGATAAAATCTTTGAGCAGGCCGAGGCAGAAGATTTAGGCACGAATGACGCGAATTATCACGAATTTAATAATGATTCCCTGCTCAGACCACCCCTGGCCCCTCCTACCTTAGGAGGGGAAATAAATACAGAAATTTGTGGTAATCCGTGTAATCCGTGCCAAAAAGAATTCCCTACAGAGTTCAAGGGCATTCCTTATGCAGAGATTATCGCGGAATACTGGCGCAGTACGGGTGGCGAACCGAATACCGGCGAGCGCAACAAGCGGCTGCACAAGTTGGCCGCCAACCTGCGTGCCATATGCGACGACCAGGAAGAGTGGCTGCTGGAGGTGATGCCCCGATACGGCCTGTCGCTACAGGAGATGAAGAGCATTATCCATTCAGCCTGCAAGGAGCCAACCAAGGGTTCGCACGCCATGGATCAGATTGTGGCTGCGCTGACATCGCCCGTGAGCAACGAAGATGACGACGAGGACGCCCAAACCTCAAACCTCAAATCTCAAATCTCAAAAATCAAGCTTCCGCAGGGCATTCGCGACTCAATCGATGCCGTTGGCCCTAAATTGGCCATGCCAGTCATCACGGCCATCTGTCCTTGCATCGGATCGTTGGCAACGGGCGTGGTGCTCGATGTTCACGGCCGCAAAAAGGGGCTCAACCTGATCAGTTACATTGCCGGCGATTTTGCCAGCGGAAAGGGCGATATCGACCCCGTGGTTGAGGCCTGGATGAGCGAGGTGCAGGCGCTGGACAAGATGTATCAGATGCAGGAAGACGAGTGGCGAGCCAAGAAGCGAGCTGCAAAGAACAAGAAGGAGCAGCCCGAGGAGCCGAAGCTGCCCGTGCGCTGCCTGACGCTGAACAACACGGTGGCCAATCTGGCCGAACGACTGGCCAACACCGAGGGCAAGCACGCCTTCTCGTTCACGCCCGAGGCCGACACAGTGGCACAGAAATGGAAGTCGAGCATGAGCGACTTTTCGGTGATGCTACGCCAGAGTTATGATGGTACACGATACGATCGCGAGGCCCGAAGCGCCGATGCCGTGAACGTGCATATCGAACGCCTTTTGTGGAACGTCACCATGTGCGGCACGCCCGATGCACTCTATCGCGTGGTAAACAACTACACCGACGGATTCCAGAGTCGTATCGCTATCGGTCGAACACCCGACAATACGTTCGCCAAGCTGGAAGACAAGCCCAATGTGTTGACTTCGAGGCAAACCGAGCGCATACAGCAGATAGCCCATCTGCTACCGCTGATGCAGGGCGAGGTGGTGCTGCCCAAGCTGGAGGCTAGAGGACGTGAGTGGGTAGAGCGCATCCGCATAGAGACGATGAAGAACGACGATAAGGTACGCGCCCGCCAGCGCTTCCGCGTGTGTGTAACAGCGCAGCGAATGGTGTGCTGCCTGATGCTATGCAAGGTGTGCGAGGGGCTGATACAGAAGCACGGGCTGAACGGTGCCGAGACTCACCTGAAGCAGAACCCTCTGCTATGGAAAGAGCTGCTGCTGAGGGCACAGACACCGCAACTGCTGGAGACGTACGACGTGATAGCCGACTCGCTGTTGGAGAATGCCCTGTACTTCTTCCGCGATCGTATCGAGAACGCCTTTGCCAGTCGCAACTATGCGGGTAATCTGAGTGGAGAGCGCCTGAAGCGCGGTAAGAATGATTCGATATTTGAGCGACTGGATGTACAGTTCACCTTCGAGCAGGCCATGCAGTTCTCGGTAGCGATGAAGGGTGCCGGCGTAACCCACAACAGCGTGCGACAAATGCTAAAGAACTGGCGCAGACAGGGACTTGTATCGCAAACACCCGAGGGTGGTTATCGTAAGATGTCATAATGGTCAAGGTCAAAATGGTCAAAATCAATTTTAGATATGGAAATAAGTAATAATCAAGCCTGCTTTGTGCAGCTCTGGCTACGGCTGGAGCGCACAAGGCAGATGCTGGCGGGGCAGTATAAGCGATTCTGCATCCGCAACGTATTAAAGTCGTGGTTCGGTCCGCTGGCCACCGATGATTTTATCTGGGAAGTATGCCACCATACCATTGTAGACGATGAGTGGGCATGCGGCAACGATATGCTGAAACCGCCATCGCTCTACCCTCGCAAGCATCGCGAGTTTCTTCGCGCCATAGTTGCCGTAAGCCTTGGCATCACCCTCCGCAAGGTAGACCTAAAAGCCCTCGATGCCGCCTACAGCGAGGCATTCCCTAATAGTACACCAATTAATGTAAACAAGAAAAAAAGATAATAATTATTAGGCACGGATTTACGCGGCTCTTTTTTTAAGAGACACTGCTTTTCTGCGCTTGATTCCGTGTCTTTTAATTTATTAAAAGCCGCGTAAATCCGTGCCAAAAAATAAGAATTTATGGAACAGATAATTCAATTAAATAGTGGGGCGAAATTGTCGCCTCACTTTACCCTGGGGGAGATGACAAAGAGTAATTCTCATCCCGAAGTTTATAACATCCCTAGCCATGAGGCGATTGCTAACCTTAAGCGATTGTGCGGGTGGCTGGAGGTGCTTAGAGAGCGATATAACGAGCGCTTGAACAATCCTTTGCTCAGACCACCCCTGGCCCCTCCTACCTCAGGAGGGGAAATAGTTACTCCTGAACCGATAAGAATCAACTCGGGGTATCGATCGCCGCAGTTGAATCGGAAGATTGGTGGGGCGGCTAATAGTAATCATCTTACAGGATGTGCGGTGGATATTAAGGTATCTGGCATGGAGCAGGCGCTTCGCTATGCTACTATTCTCCTCGACTACAGCGAAGAATCTAAGCAGGAGTTTGATGAGTTGCTGATCGAGCGCAATCGCTATGGGGCCATCTGGGTGCATTTCGCGGTTAGGCCCTCCAACAATCGGCGAAAGATTTTGTTTATTAACGCTTGATCAGACCACCCCTGGCCCCTCCTACCTCAGGAGGGGGAATAGGGGGATTGTTAAATTACTAAAATAAAGTTAATTTTGGGAGGGGATGGTGGGAATTTTTCGAGATAATGTATATATTTGTGGGCAGAAATAATAATGATTAACCCAATAACTGCGATAAGGAAGAACCTAACTCTAAGAATATGTTTGATGGTGTTCTATGGGTTGGTACTGCTGACGATCACGTTGGTGGCTATGTTTCAGTTTGCCCACAAGGCGCTGAAAGACGAGGCCATGAGCTGCGCCGAGCAGACGCTGGATGCCACCGTGCAGCAGATAGACAACATACTGCTGAGCGTGGAGCAGACGTCGGGCAACGTCTACGTGGAGCTGATACAGCACCTGGACCAGCCTGAGCGCATGCTCGGCTATGCCCAGAAGCTGGTGGAGAGCAATGAGTATATAGACGGATGCGCCATCGTGTTCCGCCCCGACTACTACCCGGGCCGACACCTCTACATGGCCTACATGCATCGCCACTGCAGCGACGAGAGCGTAAAGGGATTCACCCGTCCGCTGGTGGCGCAGGATACGTTTACCGACCGCCCCTACACCGAGCAGCGATGGTATACCGAGCCGATGAAGAGCAAGCGCGCCTGCTGGATTGACCCGCTGAAGAATCAGGAGACGGAGTGCAACCCGCTGGTAACCTTCTGCCTGCCGATATACGACCGCAACCGCGAGTGCGTAGGCGTGGTGGGTGTAGATGTGAAGATAGAGCTGCTATCGCAGATTATACTGGCCGTTAAGCCATCGCCACGCGGCTATGCCATCATGCTGGCCCGCAACGGCTCGTTTATCGTGCACCCCGACGAGAGCAAGCTGACCGCGCAAACCGTGTTTGTACAGCTGCAACAGGGGGGCGACGCCAGCATGCAAGAGGCGGCCGAGGCTATGCTGGCTGGCGAGCAGGGCGAGAAACCCTTCTGGAAGAACGGCGAGTTGTGGCACGTGTTCTACCGCCCCTTTGTGCGCACCCAGGTGCCCGGCCGAGCCATGGAGCCGCTGGCATGGAGCGTGGGCGTGGTGTATCCGGTGGATGATATCTACGGCGACTGCAATCGCCTGTTTAATTATCTGATAGGTGGATCGGCCCTGGCGCTGCTGGTGCTGTTTGTGCTGCTGTGGATAGTGGTGAGCCGCCAGCTGAAGCCGCTGGAGCTGCTGACGCGATCGGCCCGACGCATAGCCCGCGGCGACTACGACCAGCAACTGCCCGACACGCATCGCCAGGACGAGATAGGCCAGCTGCAAGACAGCTTTAACCACGTGCAGCAATCGCTAACCGCCTACATACGTCAGCAGCGACGCCTGAACACCGAGCTGCAGGAGCGAGGCGAGGCGCTCGACAAGACCTACGAGAGCCTGCAGAACAGCAACAAGGTGAAGGTGGCATTTCTGCACCACATGACCAACCAGATGGTGCAACCCGCCGAGCTGATGGGCCGAAGCGTTACGAAGCTGTGCAACAACTACGGACGGATGACCCTGGACGAGGTGACACGCGAGGTCGAGGTGATAGAAAACGAGATGAAGACGATAGTAGACCTGACCGACCAGATGCTGGCCACGGCACAAGACCAGACAGGAAAGGAGGAGGACGCTCATGAGTAGGATACGACGCAGTCTGACAGCCAAGCTCACCATTGTGATTACAGCCGTAACGCTGGTGGTGTATGTGGTAACAGCCACGGCGCTGTTCCGCCAGTCATCGCGCATGATTAAGGCCGAGGCCGCCCAGCGCAGCAATGCCGTGTTCAACTCGGCCATGCAGCTGGTGCGCCATCAGCTGGGTGTGGTAGAAACCGCCGTGAATGCCAACGTGTGGATAGCCGAGGCCAACTACACGCCCCAGGGGCTGGAGGCCGTGGCGCGCCGCACCCGATGGCTGAACCGCAATACCTATGGTGTGACCGTGGCTGCCCAGCCCGATGCCTTTGCCGGCCAGGGCCGATACTACTCGATATATGCCCGCATGCTGGGCGACTCGATCATAGTGCAGCGCGAGCCGCAGTACGACTACACCGTAGAGGGATGGTACCGCGCGGCCATCGACAGCGCCCGCGGCACGTGGGTAGGTATGTATAACGACGAGACCAAGGGGCTGACTAATCCCGATCGCACCATCGCCGTGTTCAGTCGCCCCATCATGATTGATGGTAAGCCCGCAGGCGTGTTGAGCGCAGGCCTGTCGTTCAGCGAGCTCACCAAGACCATATACAGCGTGCAGTTCCCATATCCCAATGCCTACTTTGTGGTGCTGGGGGCCGACGGCCACTATCTGTTTCATCCTGACTCTACACGACTGTTCCACAAGACGGTGTTCACCGATCAGGACCTGACAAAGAATACCGAGGTGATAGCCCTGGGCCACGAGATGACCGCCGGACGCACCGGCACGGTGCACCTGACGCTGAACGGCATCGATTGCCACGTGGGCTATGCGCCGATACCGAACACCAACTGGAGTCTGGCGCTGGTATGCCCCGAGCACGACGTGCAGAAGAACTACAACCGCATGGCGATGTTGGTGATGCTGTTCGACCTGCTGGGCATAGTGTTCATAGTGCTGCTGTGCCGCTGGGGTGTGCACCGCGCGCTGGCACCCATCAGCCGGTTGAGGGACATGGCCCAGCGTATAGCTGCCGACCACCACAACACCGAGACCATCGACCTGAGCCCTCGCATAGATGCCGTGGGCGCGCTGCAGAACAGCTTTGCCGCCATGCAGCAGGGCATCAGGCACGAGCTGGCCGACATACGCCAGACCACCGACGACATTACGCGCCACAACAAGCAGCTGGACTACACCACCAAGATGGCCGAAGAGGCCCTGCAGAAGAAGACGCTGTTTGTGCAGAACGTGATGCACCAGATACGCACGCCGCTGAACATTATCCAGGGATTTGCACAAGTGCTGCGCGACGAGATGGCAGAGTCTGGCGGCGCGGTCAAGATGGACAAGGCCGAGATAGACAACATAACCACCATGATGAAGCACAACGTGCAGCACCTGAGCCGTATGGTGCTGATGCTCTACGACAGCTCGGAAAACAGGGCAGCGGCGGCAGCCATGGTGCAGCGAAATGATCAGGTGGTGATTAATCTGGTGGTGCGCGAGTGCATCAGCTTTACCAACGAGCACTTCCCCGAATTGGACATCAGGTTTGAAACCGAACTGCCCGATAGTGCCATGATGCTTACCAACCACCTGTATCTGATGCGAACGCTGCGCGAGCTGCTTTACAACGCGGCTAAGTACAGCGATGGTAAGAACATCTGCGTAAAGGTGCAGCAAACCGACAAGCTCATTAAGTTTACAGTGGAGGATACAGGGCCTGGGCTGTCGCGCTCGGAGCTGGATATGGTGTACGAGTTCTTTACCAAGCACGACGATCTGAGCGAAGGTCTGGGCCTGGGCCTGCCACTGTCGAAGCGCCACGCCATCAACCTGGGTGGCGACCTGACCTACGATAAGAGTTATAAAGACGGCGCACGCTTTGTGCTCAGTGTGCCGAGGTAATCCCCTTCATACTTAATGATATGCGATGGCGGCGAGTATCGATTTCGATCACTCGCACCGTTACGTGCTGGTGCAGCTTCACCACATCCAGCGGGTGATTGATGCGTCGGTTGGCCATCTGCGAGATATGCACCAACCCATCCTGATGCACGCCGATGTCGACAAAGGCACCAAAGTTGGTGATGTTAGTAACGATGCCGGGCAGCACCATGCCCTCAACGAGGTCGTCGATGGTCTGCACGTTCTTATCAAACTCGAATGCCTCGAGCTGCTGGCGCGGGTCGCGGCCGGGTTTCTCCAGCTCGCTCATAATATCGGTCAGGGTGGGCATACCCACCTCAGGCGTAACATACTGCGGCAGGTTGATGGCCTCGCGCTTCTGCTTGTCGGCTATCAGCTGGGCCACGGTGCAGCCCTGGTCATGCGCCATGCGCTCTACGATGGGGTAGCTCTCGGGGTGAACGGCCGAATTGTCGAGCGGATTCTTAGCATCGCGAATGCGCAAAAATCCGGCACACTGCTGATAGGCCGCAGGCCCCAGTCGGGGCACCTTGAGCAGCTGGGCGCGCGATGTGAAGGCGCCATGCTCGCGGCGATATCTCACGATGTTCTGCGCCAGCGTGGCACCCAGTCCGCTCACGTAGGTAAGCAGGTGCTGCGAGGCAGTGTTCAGGTCTACACCCACGGAGTTAACACAGCTCTCTACCACATGGTCGAGCGAGTGCTTGAGCATGCCCTGATCTACATCGTGCTGATACTGGCCCACGCCTATGCTCTTAGGATCTATCTTGACCAGCTCGGCCAGCGGGTCCATCAGTCGGCGGCCTATGCTTACGGCGCCGCGCACGGTAACATCCTCATCGGGGAATTCATCGCGGGCCACCTTTGAGGCGGAGTAGACGGAGGCGCCGGCTTCAGATACGACGAAAACCTCCGGTTTCGCGCCCTCGGCCTTCTTGGTGGTGTCGATATTATATTTACCCGCCAGCACATCCTTTACAAAGGCGGAGGTTTCGCGGCTGGCGGTGCCATTGCCGATGGAGATGGCCTCAATCTGATAGCGGGCTATCATCTTCTGCAGGGCGATGGCGCTCTCGGTGCGCTTGTTTACAGGCGGGTGGGGGAAGATGGCATCGTGGTGCAGCAGATTGCCCTGGGCATCGAGACACACCACCTTGCAACCCGTACGGAATCCCGGGTCGATACCCATCACGCGCTTCTGGCCCAATGGGGCACCCAGCAGCAGCTGGCGCAGATTCTCGGCAAACACGCGGATGGCCTCTTCGTCGGCCTTCTGCTTGCTCAGCGCGGCAAACTCGTTCTCGATACTGGGCTTGAGCAGGCGCTTGTAGCCATCGTCGATGGCCTCGCTCACCAGTCGGCCGCAGGGTGTGTTGCCATACACGTAGTGGCGCTTGATGCGCTCCAGGGC
The DNA here is from genome assembly GCF_946404925.1 of uncultured Prevotella sp. Classification (GTDB taxonomy): domain Bacteria; phylum Bacteroidota; class Bacteroidia; order Bacteroidales; family Bacteroidaceae; genus Prevotella. Next base: position 8,516 of record NZ_CAMJFM010000027.1, read on the forward strand.
CTCGTCGTCGTCGGGCGAGATGCTGATGCGCAGTATGCCCTCCGCCTCGCCTCGGCGCATGGCCAGCAGTCGGTGGCTGGAGCATCGCTTCAGCGGTTCGCTCCAATCGAAGTAGTCACTATATTTGGCGGCCTCGTCGGTATCGGCCTTGGCCTTGACTACCTTCGAGGTGATGATGGCTTGGCGCGCGAAGGCAGCTCTTAGCTGCTGACGCGTGCGTTCATCCTCGCTGATGCGTTCAGCGATGATGTCTTGCGCTCCGCGCAGGGCGTCTTCGACGCAGAGGTGAGAGGTGAGAGCGGAGAGGTGAGAGATTACATATTTCGCAGCGTAGGCTTCTGGGTCTCGCTCTCGCTGACCCAGTATTATTAGAGCGAGGGGCTCTAGGCCTTGTTCGCGGGCGATTTGGGCGCGGGTGCGGCGCTTGGGTTTGAAGGGGAGGTAGATATCCTCGAGCTCGGTGGCATCCCAGCACTTGTCGATGCGCTCCTGCAACTGGGGCGTCATCTGGCCTTGTTCGGTGATGGTGCTCACTACGGTCTCCTTGCGCTTCTGTATCTCAAGCAGCTTTTCGTAACGGTCGCTGATGGCGGCTATCTGAACCTCGTCGAGTCCACCGGTGCGCTCCTTGCGATAGCGGGCGATGAAGGGGATGGTACAACCCTCGTCTATCAGAGCCAGGGTGGCAGCCACATACTTCTCAGAGAGGCTGAGTTGGGTGGCAATAAGACAGGAAAAAATGTTCTTTTGCATAAATATAAGCAGTAATTACGTTAATTTGTGTGCAAAAATAGTAATAAATCGCGAGAAATGTGTACTTTTGCACTTCGAAAAGTAAAAAGATATGAGAAAAAGGATAATTCTGGCGCTAATCATGCTGATAAATACCCTGTGCTGCGTGCAAGCTCAAGAGACTGCAAACAGCCGACAGGCGCGCCGCGTTTTCAATTCGGCCTACCAGCAGGTGTTCGGTCCGCAGGGCGCTAAGCTGCACTACGACGTGAACATCACCGGCCTATATAAAACCCACGGCACCATCTGGTATAAAGGCAAGAAGAGCAAGTTTGAGGATGCCAAGATGAACTCGTGGAACGACGGTACAACCGTATACACCGTAAAAAAGAAGAAACGCGAGGTGGAGATACACAACGCCAAAAACAACAAGAGCGACAAATACTCGCGCAAGTTTAAATTCGACCCCGAAAACTACACCTACAGCGTGGCCCAGGCCGACGGCGGACTGCTGGTGACACTGAAGCTGATAAAGGGCCGCAAAGGCATGAAGGAGATACACGCGCTGCTGGAGCGAAACACCTATCGCCCACTGAGCGTCAAGATTAAAATAGCATTTATCTGGACTACCATCAAGATTAGCGACCTGCAATCGGGCGGTATCACCGACGAGATGCTGCGCTTCCCCAGAGAGCAGTTCCAGGATTACAAATACGTTGACAAGCGATGATATCGGTAGAAGGACTGAAAGTAGAATTCGGCATCAAGCCGCTATTCGACGACGCCAGCTTTGTGATTAACGACCGCGACCGCATAGCCCTGGTGGGCAAGAACGGCGCCGGCAAGAGCACCATGCTCAAGATACTGTGCGGCATGCAGAAACCCACTGCAGGCAACATCAGCGTGCCCAGCGACACCCGCATAGGCTATCTGCCACAGGTGATGATACTGCAAGACGACACCACCGTGCGCGAGGAGGCACAGAAGGCATTTGCCGACGTGACCCGGCTGAAGGACCGATTGGACAAGATGAACCAGGAGCTGGCCGAGCGCACCGACTACGAGAGCGAGAGCTACCTGCAGCTGATAGAGAAGTACACCACCGAACACGAGCGCTACATGATGATGGGCGCCGAGAACTACGAGGCCGAGATAGAGCGCACGCTGACCGGACTGGGATTTGACCGCACCGACTTTGAGCGCCCCACCAGCGAATTCTCGGGTGGATGGCGCATGCGTATAGAGCTGGCCAAGATACTGCTGCAGAAACCCGACGTGCTGTTGCTCGACGAGCCTACCAACCATCTGGACATCGAATCGATACAATGGCTGGAGCAATTCCTGGCCCAGAGCTCGAGCGCCGTGGTGCTGGTGAGCCACGACCGCGCCTTTATTAATAATGTGTCGAACCGTACGCTCGAGATATCGTGCGGCAAGGTGATTGACTATAAGGTGAAGTACAACGAATACGTGGTGTTACGTAAGGAGCGCCGCGAACAGCAGTTAAGGGCTTACGAGAACCAACAGAAGGAAGTGGCTGATATGAAGGCATTTATCGAACGATTCCGCTATCAGGCCACCAAGGCTGTTCAGGTTCAGCAGAAGATCAAGCAGCTGGAGAAAATAGTGCCCATCGAGATAGACGATGTGGATAATTCGGCCATGCATCTGAAGTTTCCACCCTGCTTGCGAAGCGGCGATTACCCCATCATCTGCGACGATGTGCGCAAGGATTATGGCGCCCATACCGTGTTCGACCACGTGACGCTGACCATCAAGCGCGGCGAGAAGGTGGCCTTTGTGGGCAAGAACGGCGAGGGAAAATCTACGCTCGTGAAGTGCATTATGGGCGAGATACCCTATACCGGCGAGCTGAAGGTGGGTCACAACATACAGATAGGCTACTTTGCCCAGAACCAGGCACAGCTGCTGGACGAGAATCTGACCGTGCACCAGACCATCGACTACGTGGCCAAGGGCGAGATCAGACTCAAGATAAACGACATACTGGGCGCCTTTATGTTTGGCGGCGAAGAGAGCGACAAGAAGGTGAAGGTGCTGAGCGGTGGCGAACGTAGCCGACTGGCTATGATCAGACTGCTGCTGGAGCCCGTGAATCTGCTGATACTCGACGAGCCTACCAATCACCTCGACATGCCATCGAAGGATGTGCTGAAAGAGGCCATCAAGGCCTTCGACGGCACGGCCATCATCGTGAGCCACGACCGCGAATTCCTAGACGGACTGGTATCTAAGGTATACGAATTCGGCGGTGGCAAGGTGCGCGAACATCTGGGCGGCATCTACGACTTCCTGCGTGCCAAGAAGATCAGCGATCTGAATCAGCTAGGCGCATCGAAGCCCGCATCGGGCAAGGCCGACGCATCGGCTGCTAAGGCTGCATCGGGTTCGGCATCGGCTTCGAAAGCCGCTGCTACCGGCAATCTGGAGCCCGCCAACATCCCACAGGAACCGCTGAAGAAAGCGCTGAGCTACGAGGAGCGCAAGGCGGTGATGAAGAAAATAAGCAAAGCCGAAAAGGCCGTGAAGGAATCGGAGGCAAAAATAGAGAAGCTGGAGGCCAAGCTGAAAGAGCTGGACGAGCTGCTGATGGCACCCGAGAACGCCGCCAACATGGCGATGGTGAACGAATATACCGACGTGAAGTGCGAGCTGGATGCTGAGGTGGAGCGCTGGGAGGCGGCAAGCGAAACATTGGAATCTTTACAACAACAATAAAGAACTAAAAAAACAAGAAATGAAGAAATTTTTAACTATCGTTGCTATGGCATCAATATCTATGATGGCTACAGCACAAACAGAACTAGGCTCGGGCTTACATCAGTCCGACATGAACAAGAGTGTACGTCCCGGCGACGACTTCTATGAGTACGCCTGCGGTGGCTGGATGAAGAACAATCCGCTGCCAGCAGCCTATTCGCGCTACGGAAGTTTTGACCGCTTGCAGGAGACCAACGACAAGCGTATTAACGGCATTCTGACCGAGCTGCTGAACAACACCTATGCTAAGGGCACCATCGAGCAGAAACTGAGCGACCTGTATAAGCTGGCTATGGACTCAACCCGCCGCAACAAGGAGGGTGTGGCCCCTGTAATGCCGCTCATCAAGAAGCTGGAGGCTGCTAAGACCAATAAGCAGCTGCTGGCCATACAGCTGGAGCAGGCACCTTACGGCGAGCAGGAGTTCTTCTACGCAGGTTTCAGCGCCGACGAGAAGAACGCCACACAGAACATTCTGAACGTATACCAGGGCGGTTTGTCGATGGGACAGAAGGAGTACTATCTGGACAACGACAAGGCTACCGCCACCATCCGCGAGGCATTTAAGAAGCACGTGGTAAAGATGTTCCAGCTGTTTGGTTTCAGCAAGAGCGCTGCTACCAAGAAGATGCAGAACATTATGAAGGTGGAGACCGAGCTGGCCAAGGTGAGCCGTAGCCGCACCGAGCTGCGCGACCCCGAGGCTAACTACAACAAGATGACGCTGAAGGAGTTTGAGGCCAAATATCCTAACCTGCCTCTGCAGAAGGTGATGAACGCCAAGGGCGTAGCCACCAAGTATCTGCAGGAGATGGTAGTGGGTCAGCCCGAATTCCTGGCCGGTGCCAACAAGGTGGTAGGCGCGCTGAAACCTGCCGAATATCGCGACGTGATGGAGTGGGGCGTTATCTCAGGTGCCGCCAACTATCTGAACGACGCTACCGCCGAGGAGAGCTTCGACTTCAACGGTCGTGTGCGCTCTGGTCGTAAAGAGAACCACCCATTGTGGAAGCGCAGCACCAGCCAGGTGGAGCGCGTGATGGGCGAGGCTTTAGGAAAAATCTACTCAGAGAAGTACTTCCCCGAGGCAGCCAAGCAGCGCATGCTGCAGCTGATTAAGAACCTGCAGATAGCTCTGGGCGAGCGTATTGCCGCACAGAACTGGATGGACGATTCTACCAAGGTGAACGCCCTGCTGAAGCTGAACACATTCTACGTGAAGGTGGGCTATCCCGACAAGTGGACCGACATGTCGAAACTGAACATCGACCCTGCGAAATCTTATTACGAAAATATGGAAGAGTGCTCACGCTTCTGGCAAGCACATCGCATAGAGCACATGGTGGGCAAACCTGTGGATCGCGACGATTGGCACATGACTCCACAGACCGTGAATGCCTACTACAATCCTACTACCAACGAAATCTGCTTCCCCGCAGGTATTCTGCAGTATCCATTCTTCGATATGAACGCCGACGATGCCTTTAACTATGGTGCCATCGGTGTGGTTATCGGCCACGAGATGACTCACGGATTCGACGATGGCGGACGTAAGTACGACAAGGACGGAAACATGCACGACTGGTGGACTGAAGCTGATGGAAAGAACTTTACAGAGCGTACTGATAAGTTTGCCGATTTCTTCTCGGCCATCAACGTACTGCCCGACCTGAAGGGTAACGGCCGACTGACACTGGGTGAGAACCTGGCCGACCACGGCGGTCTGCAGGTATCGTTTGCAGCTTATAAGAACGCTACGAAATACAACAAACTTGGCGAGAAAGACGGACTGACCGCCGACCAGCGCTTCTTCCAGGCCTATGCAGGCGTGTGGGCAGGTAACATTACCGAAGCTGAGATTCGCAATCGCACCAAGAGCGACCCCCACTCACTGGGCCGTTGGCGCGTGAACGGAGCGCTGCCTCACATCGATGCCTGGTACGAGGCATTCGGCGTGAAAGAGGGCGACAAGATGTTCATTCCAAAGAGCCAGCGCCTCGATTTGTGGTAATTTATATCAAAAAATTGCGTTTTTTTCCGTCGTAAATGTAAATTTACGGCGGTTTTTTTTGTTTGTTCCGGAAAAATAGCTATCTTTGCACCTAACTTAAGTTAAAATTCCAACAAGAGATGAACGATATTACACTAAACCCCGATCGAACCTCACGTGGTTCAGACTCTCTACAGCGCGATCCGCTCTATCGTGAGCGCTCGTCGCAGCAACCTCAGTATCAGCAAGCCATGCAGATGAATCAGGCCGCCGGCGTTGAGTGCCCCCATTGTGGTGCCATCAACGAGGTAGGCGCTTTGTTCTGCGCCAGCTGCGGCAATCCCATAGGTAAGCAGACATGCCCCTACTGCGGTGCCGAAGTTGACGTCGATGCCGACTTCTGCGAGAGCTGCCGACACTACATCCGTAAAGATGTGTGCTCATTCTGCGGCGCCCAGCTAACGGGTCAGGAGGCTTTCTGCCCCGAGTGTGGTAGTCCGCGCGGAGGTATCGTTTGTCCTGTTTGCCGAACGCTGAACGACTTCTCGTTCTGCAAGCAGTGCGGAACCCCGCTCACCGAGGAGGCCAAGCTGATGCGTGAGAAGATACTGGAGATGCCGGAGTTCAAGCAGATGCAGGCTATCGCTGACGAGCTGCAGAAGCTGGAGCAGAAGATACCATACGTGACCGAGCAGGACAAGGAGCGCGACCGCAAGAGCCAAGAGCTGCGCCAACGCGTGCTGATGCTGCTGGCCCAGGACCGCGGACTGGACCGTGTGGACGCCAACCTGACCGAGCACAAGGTGATGAGCAAGGACGAATACGACCGCAAGAAGCAGGAGCGTATGGACATGCTGAGCCGACTGCTGGATCAGATGGCACAACTGCCACAGGAGAAGCCCGCCCAGGTGCGAAACTACGCCATGGCCTGCAAGCCTCAGGGTGTGCGCTTGGCGTGGGAGTGCAACTTTAAGCATGCGCTGCACTCAAGTCCCTGCGGATGTGCTAAGCCACAGATGGGCGGAAAATGGATTATTCTTGGCAGAGGAACTAAAAAGGAAATTAAAGACGATATCTAAATGAGTACCATTAGAAATCCACATAACACGGTAGACGAGAACGAAGATTTTAACCCCGACAGAACCCGTAGGGCCACAGATCTCGATTTCGAAAAGATGGGTATGACACCGCTCTCTTCGTCATCATCATCGTTTGATGACGACGATGTGCCCAATATGCCACGATTCAACGAGGACGTGCCAAACCGTCCGCTTGATGGCACCATCCGTCTGCCACAGATGCCGAACATCGATGTGATACCATCGCAGAAGCCCAAGCCCGTAGAGCCAGCTCCCGAGGAGCCTCGCCGCGTGGCACCGCGCCCTGTGATCGAGGTCATCAAGTCGGCACCCAAACCAAAGATAGAAGTAGTGCCCTCGGCACCAAAACCCAAAATAGACGTAGTACCCTCGGAGGCCGTTAAGCCCAAAATCGAGGTGGTTCCCTCGGCCCCAAAGCCCGAGGCTCCCAAGCCCGAGGCTCCCGCTCCCGAGGCACCCGCTCCCGAGGCTCCAAAGCCAACCATCGACGTAGTGCCTTCGGCTCCCAAGCCAGAAGCACCGCTTGATGGCACCATCCGTCCGGCCGCCCCAGCCGAGCCCGCAGCTCCAGCCGAGCCGGTTGCTGCTCCAAAACCAACTATCAACGTGATAGCATCGCCAACCCCCGATACAAATCTCGACGGCACCATCCGTGCCCCACAGATGCCATCGATGGATGCACCCGAGCCCGTGGCTCCAAAACCAACAGCTGCACCACAGCAGCAGTCGGGTAGTGGAACCATCCGCGCCGCACAACCCTCGGCCCAGCCAAGGGTTCGCCCCGCCATCAACATCGACATCGTATCGAAGATAAGCAACACCCAGCGCGCCAAGATGAGGGCCCAGAAGAACAACGAGGTCGATGAGAACATCTTTGTGCTGAAGGGTCAGAACTACCATCGTGTAAGCGTGCTGAGCGAGAACACCGGTGAGGCGCAGGTATTCCTGGTTGAAAAAGACAAGAAGGAATACGTGCTGAAGATTTACTACCCCAACTTCGACGTGAACCGCCAGATTCTGCAGACGGTGCAGAACTTCGACTTCGAGATGGTGGTGAAGGTGTACGACTATGGTAAGACCTACGTAGAAGGCAAGCATCGCTACTACGAGCTGATGGAATATCTGCACGGCGGTACGATGGCCGAATACAAACTGGACGGCGATATGGACAAGTTCCGCCGTATAGCCCTGCAGAGTGCTGCCGCATTGGCATATTGCCACCAGATGCGCATTCTGCATAAGGATATCAAGCCCGGCAACTTCTTCTTCCGCGACAAGGAGCACACCGAAGTGGTACTGGGCGACTTCGGAATATCGAGTATGCTTGAGGACGACGGTAAGGCCCACAAGACCACTCAGGCCCGTACGCCTATCTACGCCGCCCCCGAAATGTATGCCGACGTAATCGACGGCGTAGTTGAGATTACGCCAAAGGCCGACTACTACTCGCTGGGTATCAGCCTGATGACCCTGTGGCTGGGCGAGAGCCCCATGAGTACCAACGAGCGCGTGATGATGCGCCAGAAGAACGAGGGACGTATTCCGCACATCAACGAGTTGCCAGAGCGTATCAAGCTGCTGGTAATGGGTTTGACGGTGGTAAACCCAATAAACCGTTGGGGCTACGAGCAGGTAGAGCAGTGGTTCCTGGGCGAGAGCCCGAAGGTTGACCTATCGTCGCCATTCCTGAAGTATAAGAGCTTTGTGGTTGACCCCGAGCGCAACCTGGTGGCCGACAACATACACGAGCTGGTGCCCCTGCTGCTGGCCAACGAGATGGTATCAATAGGCTATCTGTACAACGGCCGTATTACCCAATGGCTGGAGGCTTGCGGTAACAACAAGCTGAGCACCATCGTAAAAGACATCATCACCAAGCGTTACCCCATAGACCAGAAGGCCGGATTGCTGGCCGCCGTCTACACCATGGAGCCCACATATCCTTATAAGGATCTGCGCGGTACGCTTTGCGACGACATCCACAGCGTATGTATCTCGCTGCTGAGCGATCAGGACGAGTATGCCATGACGCTGCACAACGATAACGACCCCTTCTACCTCTACGTCGAAACCCATACCAGTTGCGATGTGAACCGCTTGCGTTCATATTTTAAGAATATAGACCGCACCAACAAGGACGAGGTGAGGGTGGCCATCATGAAAATAGTATTGGAGGTTGACCCCGAGATACCATTCATGACCAAACATCCATCGGCCACGGTGAACGATATAGTTGCCGCCTACAGCCACGACGATATCAACGAGGACGAGTGGCGCGCACTATGCGACGGACGAATGCTGGCCTGGATGTACAGCCACGAAGACCCGATGGCTTGCGAGAGCTTGAGGATTATGATTAACGACCAGCCTTATAGCCGCAACCTGGCCTATAAGGTGCTGTATAACCTGAATCGCGAGTCGGCCTACGATCTGGCCGGTGCCTTCACGCCTCAGCAGGTGGGCGAATCGTTGAACCAACGCCTGCATAAGGCTCAGAACATGAGCGATAAGGAATTTGAAGAGGAGATGCGCGACTTCCTGGAGCTGGGCGGCCGATTTGCCTACTATGCCCAGATGCACGGATGGAGCGAGATGTATAGCGAACATCAGCGCTGCTTCGACTTCAAGAGCGACGAGAACGTGGAGCGCATGGGCGCCTACGACGCCAAGACCGCCGTATACCGCTTCTGTCGCATACTGGGTGTGACGCCAACCTACATTATGCCCGACGGTATCGAATATGCCGACGGCCGAAATCTGCAGAGCAAGAAGATGCAGCAGTTCCGCAACGAGATGCGAAGCGGATCGCTGGCACAATGGATGTCGGTGTTCTTCCACGAGGATCCAAACGTAGACTTCAGTCAGGAGTACTCGTACGAGCATGCCGTTGAGGATTGGCTGATGGCGATGGGAAAGATTGACCCAAGCCAGCGCTACTACAAGCGATTCATTGATGCGCGCGACGAAACACAGAAGCGCGTAAAGCACGTGAAGGACAGCTGGCAGCGCGCCAAGACCAAGGAGAAGATCTGGCGAATGGCCTTCTTCGGCTTGAGCGGCATCTGGATAGCCTTCGTGCTGTTATTCGGCGTGACTAATCACGACTACATACTTACCCACACGTTCATCGCCATAGGTGTGCCGTTGGGAGGTATGACCGGAATCATCGTGGGCACACGTTCGTTCTTTAAGGGATACGACTTCTTGTTCTCGTTCTTCTGGGGACTGGTTGGTGCATTTACGTGCTTCATACCTATTATATTATTAAAGTATATAGGCGCGGCGCATCCTATGTTGTTCAACTTGGCCATCATCGTGATTACGCTTATCTACATGCTGGTGTGCCATCTGACCGACTTCAGAGGCGACGAGAAAGCTGACAGCAGACTGATATCAGAGGTTCTGGAAAACGACGTCAAGTCGAACCTGATAGAACCGCTGTACTATACCTTCAAGGCAAGATCGTTTAAGTATAAAGGATCTAAATTCGGATTGCTGAACGATGTGACCGACCAGGTTCGCTCCATCAGCGGTGAGAGCGTGCTGCACTACGTGCTGTGGAGCCTGCTGATGCTGGTATTCGTGGTGTCGTTCATCGTGTTCCATCCTAAGATGCTGAACATCAGCAACCCCAACAGCCACATGAAGGAAGCTCCAGCTAACATTATTAAGAACTTAGATAGAGACGCATAACATAAAAAATGGTTTGTCAGAATTGTCATAAAGAAAACAGAAGCAAAGCTAAATTCTGCAAGTGGTGCGGTAAACCACTTGCAAGCACAGACTTGCTTGATAAGCTGGTGGGCCTGGACGAGGTGAAGAACCAGCTGAAAACCATTGTCGATACGTATACGTTTCTGCGTTCTCGCAAGGATATCTCGAATGCCCGCATTTCGCTTAACGCCATCGTGATAGGTGAAACGGGTACGGGTAAAACCGTATTGGCCGAGATTCTGCGCGATTACTTCTACCAGCATAAGATTATTGAGAAACCAAAGCTGATGATGGTAGATGCAGTAGACTACCAGCGATTTGTAGACAAGTGGGATGAGAACGTCAAGAATGCCAAGAACGGAATACTGTTCTTTGACAATGTGCAGAAGCTTTTGCCAGATAAATACTCTAACCAGGTGAACCCGCTCGACAAGCTGTTTGTTGAGATGGATAAGTGGGAGGATAACCCCATCGTCATTATCTCAGGATTGAGCAAAGGTCTTGAGGACTTCCTGGAGAGCAACCCAGCCGTAGCCAACCGTTTTAAGTACACATTCCGCATGACTACTCCTGGAGCCCAGGAGCTCACGCAGATATGTAAGCTCGACCTGAAGCTGAAGTATGGTATCACCGAATTTGCACCCGAGGCAGACAACCAGCTGAGCCGCTTCTTCAAATATCAGGTTAAGATCAAGGACGAGACATTCGGTAACGGTCATCTGGCCCACAAGACCGCCGAAGATATATTTACCCAGTACATCAGCCGCGGCGCCACCGCCACAAGGGTAGAGCTGGGCGACATTAAGGGCTACGTGCCAGAGGAACGCTCGGTAGACGATATCCTGAAGGATCTGGACAGCTACATCGGCATGGACGAGGTGAAGGCCGCCGTGAGAGAGATGGCCTACTCGGTACAGAACGCTATGCAGCGTGCCGAACGTGGACTTGGTGAGCAAGAGAAGATGTCGATGCACATCATACTTACCGGTAATCCCGGTACGGGTAAAACCACCATCGCCCGTAAGCTGGGCGAGATACTTGCCGCCATCGGCTATCTGGATAGCGGCCACGTAGTTGAGGTGGACCGTGCCAAGATGGTGAGCCAATATCAGGGCGAAACACCGAAGGTGGTGGATGCCCTATGTGATAAGGCCAAGGGCGGAATCCTGTTTGTGGACGAGGCCTACACGCTGGCCCCAGTGAGCGCTTCGGGCGACAGAGACGCCCAGGGTGCCCAGGCTCTGGAGAAGCTGATGAAACGCATGGAGGACGACCGCGGACAATTCATCGTGATAGCCGCCGGCTATCGCACCGAGATGGAGAACCTGTTCCGCGTGAACCCAGGTTTCCGCAGCCGTTTCAACTACTTCCTCGACATCAAGGACTACTCGCCAGCCGAACTCTTCGAGATTATGCTGGTATTTGCCAAGCAGAAGAAGTATATCTTCTCGCCCGATGCCCAGGCATTGACGCAGAAGATGATCAAGGAGATGTACGACTCGCGCGACAAGGACTTTGCCAACGGACGTACGATGCGCACCCTGTTCGACCAGATCTGCAAGAAGCAGGCTCAGAGATTGCAGGGCGTAAATATCTCGATGATGAGCAACGAGGAGCTGATGACCATCGTTCCGGAGGATGTACCATACGATGCACCACAGACCGTAAGCGCTACCGACTGCCTGAAGAAGCTGGATGGCCTCGTAGGTCTCTCGGGCGTGAAGAAGGAAATTCAGAACCTCACGGCTTATCTCAATCTGCAGATTGCCCGTGGCGAAACAAATACATTCCAAGGCAAGCACTACGTGTTTACGGGTAACCCAGGTACGGGTAAGACCACCGTGGCACGTATCATGGCCGACATATTCAAGACGCTTGGCGTGGTATCGCGCGGACAACTGGTAGAGGCCGACCGCTCGAAGCTGGTGGCCGGATTCTCGGGTCAGACCGCCATCAAGACCAACCAGCTGGTAGATCAGGCCTTGGGCGGCGTGCTGTTTATCGACGAGGCCTACACGCTGAAGTCGAACGACGGCGACAGCTTTGGCGCCGAAGCCATCGACACCCTGCTGAAACGATTGGAGGACGATCGCGGTAAGTTTATCTGTATCGTGGCCGGATATACCGACAACATGCACGACTTTATCGACTCGAACCCAGGACTGAAGAGCCGTTTCACCCAGACCATCCACTTCGACGACTATACGCCAGACGAGCTGACACAGATATTCCTGTCGTTGGCATCGGGCAAGAACTTCACCGTAGACGACGATACCAACGCTGCCATCCATCGCATGTTCGAGCAGCTGTATCTGCGCCGCGACAAGAACTTTGGTAACGCGCGTGAGGCACGTCGCATCTTCAACGAGGCCGTTGAGCGCCAGAGTCAGCGATTGGTGAGCGAGATGGGCAAGCCTGGATTCCAGGAGTCGGATATGTTTGCCCTCACCGTGGCCGATCTGCCAATGTCGCAGGGCGAATCCGCACGTCCGCTCGACGTGGTTCTCAAAGAACTCGAAGAGTTTATCGGTATGCGAAGTGTCAAGGATTCTATCCGTCGTCTGGCCGTACAGAGCATGTTCATGAAGCAACGTGCGGCTATGGGTGCGGGTAACGTCCAGCAGATGGCTATGAACTTCATCCTTACAGGTAACCCAGGTACGGGTAAGACATCGATAGCCCGCAAGATGGGCGAGATACTCCAGGCTATGGATATCCTGCCAACATCGCGCGTAATCGAGGCCAGCCGTGCCACACTTGTAGGAAAATATATGGGTGAGACACCAAAGATTGTGAACAGCATGTGCGACAAGGCGATGGGCGGAATACTGTTTATCGACGAGGCCTACACGCTGAGCGATGGTGGCGACATGTATGGTAAGGAAGCCATCGACACCCTGATGAAACGTATGGAGGACGACCGTGGTAAGTTTGTAGTAATAGCAGCAGGTTATAAGGACAAGATGGAGGAATTCCTGATGATGAACGCCGGACTGGCCAGCCGCTTTACCCACAAGCTGCATATAGACGACTACGAGCCCGAGGAGCTGCTGTCTATCTTCAAGCACATGGCTACCAAGGAGCAGTATCAGCTGTCGCCCGAAGCAGAGCTCAAGGCGCTCGACAAGATCTACAAGATGGTGCTTGCCAAGAGCGAATCCTGGGGCAATGCCCGCGAGATGCGCAACCTGCTGGATTCTACCATCCAGAAGCTGTCGCAGCGTGTATCGATGCTGCCGCCTGATCAGGTTACGAAGGAAACATATCAGATTATACTACCAGAAGATATTTAGATATAACATATGATTATTTGTCCAGCATGTAAAGAAGGAATAGAAGACGATTCCCATTTCTGTGACCAATGTGGGCAGGAACTGTCGTTCTGTAAGCAATGTGGCCACGTGGGACTTGGAAGGCGCTGCACACGTTGTGGCGGCCTGATGGTTTCGCGCCACGAGAAAGCTGCCGAACGCAAGCCGGAACCAGGAGCCAGCGTAAGCGTTAGTGTATCTAACGTGTCGGCCAGCTTGTCGGCGGGACCAAGTATCTCTATTTCGCAGGCAGGTCCTTCGCGTGGAGGACTACCTGTACTCACATTAGCTAATGATAGCCTCAATATACGCATAGTAGCCATGAACGGAGCAATCATCGGACGCCGCAAGGGCCCGTATATCCAGTTCTTCGAACAGCACTCTTACGTATCGGGTGTTCATGCCCAGCTAAAGTATAAGTCGGATTCGGGGTGGTGCGTCATCGATAAGCACTCGTCGAACGGTACAAGAGTAAACCAGCGCCAGATTCAGCCCGATGTGGAGATGACGCTGAACAACGGTGACGTGCTCACCATAGCAAATATTAACCTCCAAGTAATTATCAGATAAAAAACTAATATGATCACAATACAATTAACTTCAGCCAGTAAAGTGGGTTGCGTACGCAGCCAGAACGAAGACATGATACTAGTGGGTAGTCATTTTGTGAGGAATGACGGATTCGACACCCGCATAGATCTGACTAACAGCGATCGTTATATGATAGCCGTTGCCGATGGCATGGGCGGACATAATAGCGGCGATGTGGCCAGCAGCGATGCCCTGCACAATCTGCAATTCTTCTTCCACGATATGCCTACGGGCCTGAACCCTAGCGGATTCAACGAGATGATAGTGGGTTGGCTGGATTCTATCAACAATATGATAGCATCAAAGGGTCGTAGCAACGAGCAATACAAAGGCATGGGTACCACGCTGGTGGGAATAGCCTTCTACGAGGGTGAGTTCTACTCGCTGAATTGTGGTGATAGCCGCTTGTATCGCTTCCGCGATGGCGAGTTGACACAGCTTACATCCGACCACTCGCTGAGTAACATGCTGGGCTCATCGCACCACTCAAACATCATCACCAACTGCATCGGTGGTGGATGCTCAACTTCATTCATCGACATCGTGAAGATGACCGAAGACGTGAAGAAAGGCGATGTTTACTTGCTTTGCACCGACGGACTGACCGACATGGTGCCCGACCATATCCTGACCACATTATTAACAAATGGTTCTGATGCAAACAACCTATGCGACGCCGCTGTAGCAGCTGGAGGTCTGGACAACGTGTCGTGTTGCGTGTTGCAATTTTAAAAAAAGATAGGAAAAAAGAGAAATGCCTTTAAGATTACCAGACAGATTGCCCGCCATAGATATTCTGAAGAACGAGAATATCTTTGTGATGGATAACTCGCGGGCCACTACTCAGGATATCCGTCCGCTGAAGATAGTGATTCTGAACCTGATGCCTCTGAAGATTACAACAGAGACCGACTTGGTGCGATTGCTATCGAACACTCCGCTGCAGATGGAGATTAGCTTTATGAAGCTGAAAAGTCATACCCCAAAGAATACGCCCATCGAGCACATGATGATGTTCTATCGCGACTTTGAATCGATGCGAAACGAGAAGTTCGACGGCATGATCATCACGGGAGCACCCGTTGAGACGATGGAGTTTGAAGAGGTGGCGTATTGGGATGAGATAACAGATATTTTTGATTGGGCCAAGACGCACGTAACAAGTACCTTGTTCATCTGCTGGGCGGCCCAGGCTGGATTGTATTATCACTACGGTGTGCCCAAATATCCGCTCGAGAAGAAGATGTTCGGCATCTTCCCACAAACCCAGGTAGTGACACATCTGCCCATATTCCGTGGGTTCGACGATGTGTTTATGATGCCGCATAGCCGTCATACCGAGATTCATCGTGAAGACGTGTTGGCCAACCCAGAGCTCACGCTTCTGGCTGAATCCAAGGAGAGCGGCGTGAGCATGGTGATGGCGCGCGGAGGTCGTGAGTTCTTTATCACGGGCCATCTGGAGTATGCGCCAAACACGCTGGATAATGAGTATAAGCGCGACAAGGGTGTGCGCGATGATGTGGATATGCCAAAGAACTACTATCGCGACAACAACCCCGAAAATGAGCCGCTGGTAACATGGCGCGCCCACGCCAATCTGCTATACTCAAACTGGATAAACTATTACGTTTATCAGGAGACGCCGTATAATATTGACGAAATCAAATAGGCCTAGTGACTCCGTTAGAACTATTAGCTCCCGCCAAGAACTTGGCTTGTGGTATCGCCGCCATCGATCATGGGGCCGATGCCGTATATATCGGAGCGCCTAAATTCGGAGCCCGTGCGGCCGTGGGTAATAGCATCGACGACATCCGCCAGCTTTGCGAATATGCTCACCAATTCAGCGCCAAGATCTATGTGACGCTCAACACCATCGTATACGATGATGAGCTGGATGAAGTCAAGAAGCTGATAGACCAGTTAGCAGAAATTGGTGTCGACGCCATCCTGGTGCAGGATATGGGATTGCTGGAGTTTATGGATGGCAAACCCTTCGAGATTCATGCATCGACCCAGACGGATAATCGTACAGCCGAGAAGGTTCGTTGGTTGCAGGATATTGGTTTCAAGCGTGCTGTATTGGCGCGCGAACTATCGGCCGAGGAGATAGCCGAGATACATCGTGAGGTGCCAGATATGGAGCTCGAGGTGTTTGTGCATGGTGCCTTGTGCGTAAGCTATTCGGGCATCTGCTACGCTTCGCAGCATTGTTTCCAGCGTAGCGCCAATCGCGGTGAGTGTGCCCAATTCTGCCGTATGCGTTTCTCGCTGGTAGATGCCGATGGGGCCGAGCTTGAACACGAGCGCTATCTGCTCTCGCTCAAGGATATGAACCAGAGCGACAATCTGGAGAAGCTGATTGAGGCGGGCGCCATATCGTTTAAGATTGAGGGCAGACTGAAGGATGTGGCCTACGTGAAGAATGTGACGGCCGCCTATAGCGAGCGCCTGAATGCCTACATCCGCAAACATCCTGAGGAATATTGTCGTGCGTCGAAGGGGCGTTGCGAATATACATTTACGCCCAACCTGAATCGCACCTTTAATCGCGGGTATACCACTTATTTCGTGAATGGTCGCCAACCGGATATCGCATCGTTTGATACCCCCAAGGCTGTAGGCGAATTTGTGGGTAGGGTGAAGGAGATTCGTCATGATTCGTTTAACGTGGCGGGTACGGCAAGTTTTGCCAACGGTGATGGTTTGTGTTTTCTGAATAGCGATCGCCAATTCGAAGGTTTCCGCGCCAATCGCGTGGCGGGTAATCGTATCTATCCATTCAAGATGCCCGCAGGATTGCGCCCAGGTATGGCCTTGTATCGCAATAACGACCAGGAGTTTGAGCGCATCCTGTCCAAGCCCAGCGCCACACGTAAGATAGCTATCAGCATCGCCCTGCGTGCTGTGGATGATGGATTTGAACTAAGCGCTAATGGAGTAAGCGTGCATTTTGCCGCTGAACATCAGATAGCTCAGAAATCTCCCCGCGAGAATATCATCCGCCAACTATCTAAGTTAGGCGATACCATCTACCAGTGCAACGAAGTAGACATCCCAGAGGATTTCAATTACTTCATCCCCAATAGCCAGCTCTCCGATATGCGTAGGCAATTGGCGGAGAAACTATCTATTACCCCTCCTGAGGCAGTAGGGGATAGGGGTGGTCTGAGCAAGGCCCCTGTCAAGCGCAAAGTTGGCGAGGGCGGTTTGGGAGAATACACCTACCTCAACAACATCTCTAACCGTCAAAGCGCCGCCTTCTACGGCACCAACCAACTTACCGCCTACGAGCTGAAAGGCGGCGAGGGGCCCATTATGCAATGTCGCCATTGCCTACGATATAGTCTGGGCTATTGCGTAAAGCGCGGCGGCAAGCGCCCCACATGGCGCGAACCACTCTCATTGGTATTAGGCGATGCTCGCCGCTTCCGCTTGGAGTTCGATTGCCAACATTGTCAGATGAACGTGTATGCGGCCTCTGCGGCCTCTGCGGCCTCTGCGGCCTCTGCGGCCTCTGCGGCCTCTGCGGCCTCTGCGGCCTTTGGCCTAAATGATAAATGATGAATGATAAATGATGAATGAAGATGAATGATATAAAGTTCATAATTAGGGGGCGTCATCGATTCCTGCGTAGAATGATATCTTTATCATTCATCATTTTTCATTTATTCTTTAGCGTAGCGTGTTATAATCGCGGCCCAATAACCTCGGATGCTTGGGACTTGACGGAGCAACAGCTTGACTCCATCTCTTTCTACACCACCCATCACTACACCCAGAACTATA
This sequence comes from uncultured Prevotella sp., assembly GCF_946404925.1. GTDB lineage: Bacteria > Bacteroidota > Bacteroidia > Bacteroidales > Bacteroidaceae > Prevotella. The sequence goes on from NZ_CAMJFM010000027.1 coordinate 26,527, forward strand.
ACTTCGTGGTTACGGGCGATTCGCTGGTGGTTGTGGCCCAGCAACCTGATGAGATGTCAGTGCCCGATGTGGTGAGCATCGAGCTCGAATCTATCGGATTGGAGAAGAAGAAGGATTCCATCACCATCCGTCGTCACGAGCACGTGGTGGTGGCTGATATCAAAACCGTACCCTCTGACACTATCGATTCTATCTGGGTGAAGGTGGCGCGCGACCAGCTGACCTTTGGATGGATTCACGAGAACGAGCTATTGACCAAGGTCTCGCCCGATGATCCTATCAGTCAGTTTATCGATGCCTTCTCGAACACCCACTTGCTGGTGTTCTTGGCTTTCTGCGTGTTGACGGGGGCGGTTTATGGTCTACGTCTGCTGATGCGCAAGGGTTGTAAGATAGTTCACTTTAATGATATCAAGTCGTTCTATCCCACGGCTTTGTGCTTGCTCATAGCATCATCGGCGGTGCTTTATAGTAGCATCCAACTCTTTGGCCCCGAGACGTGGCGACATTTCTACTATCATCCGTCGCTCAATCCGTTTGCCTTGCCCTTCTGGCTTGGTGTTTTCGTGTCGTCGGTATGGGCGCTTATCATCCTGTCCCTCGCCACCATCGACGATGTGATGCATTCTCTGCCACTTGGCGAAGCTGTACTTTATTTGGTTGGATTGGCCGCAGTGTGTGCCGTGCTCTATACGGTGTTCAGCATCACCACGTTATATTACATAGGCTACCCATTGCTGATAGCCTATTACTACTTCGCCATCAAGCGATTCAAGCGTTAAACTTTCATCAGGTCGCTCATCACCATATCGCTAACAAAGAGTCCCTCTTTGGTTAGCGCCAGATGATTATCTGCCAACTTGAGCAGCTGGGCATCGATGTGGCGCTTGGCGTTGGCGATGCAATATTGGCGTTGGTCATCGGGTAGGGTAGTAAGGTCTAATCCCTCCTTGGTGCGCAAGGCCACGGTGATGGCATCGTTATAACGTGTGTCGATATCTATTACCTCCTCTTCAAAGGGGCGCTCGCCTCGCTCTATCGCCTGCATATATTGGTGGATATCAGCCACATTCCAGCTTCGCGTCCTGATGTCGAACGAGTGGGCCGCAGCACCTATTCCGATATAAGGAATGCCGCGCCAATAGCTGCTGTTATGTCTGCTGCGATAACCAGGGCGGGCAAAGTTGGATATCTCGTAGTGATCGTAACCAGCTGATTCCAAGCGGTTTATCAGCGTGTAGTACATCTTTCGCTCTAACTCTTCGTCAATCTCCGATACCTTGCCTTGCTCCAGGAGTTTGTATAGCGCGGTGCCTTCTTCGTACATCAAACAGTAGGTCGAGATGTGCTCCACATCCAGCTCCAAGGCCTTGTCTATATCAGCCTCCCATTCCTCGAGCGTCTGGTTGGGGAATCCATACATCAGGTCGATGCTGATGTTTCTGAAGCCAGCTTTAAACAAGGTGTCTACCGCCTGAGGCACCTGCGATGCATTATGGCGGCGATGCAGAAACCGCAATCGCTCGTCGTTGAATGTCTGCACACCCATGCTCACGCGGTTGATGCCCATCGCAAAAAGCGCCTTGGCAAACTCCAGGTTCACATCGTCAGGGTTCATCTCGATGGTTACTTCGGCCGTGCCTTCCACCTTATTATATATATATATGGTGGTAAGGATGCGTTCAAGTTGCTGGATGCTGAGCTGCGATGGCGTGCCGCCACCCAGATAGATGGTGCTCACCTTCTCACCTTCTACCTTCTCACCTCTCACCTCTAATTCTCTACATATGGCATCAACATACCGCTCGCGGAGCTCTAACCCCGTGGTAGAATAGAAGCCGCAATACACACATCGGCTGCTACAAAAAGGAATATGAATGTATAATCCTGCCATTTCGGGGGGCAAAGTTACAATTAAATTACTAATTTTGTTTAATATTTGAAAGAAACTTTTGGTGTTTTCTCAAAAAATGCCTACTTTAGTGCCCGATATAAGATTATTCACCTAAAACTTAAAAGATATGAAGGTATATCAGACTAACGAAATTAAAAACATTGCACTCATTGGCAGTGCGGGTAGCGGCAAGACTACACTTGCCGAGAGTATGCTTTATGAAGCAGGTATTATCAAGCGTCGTGGCTCAGTTGAGCAGAAGAACACCGTTAGCGACTATTTCCCAGTTGAGCAGGAATATGGCTATTCGGTGTTTTCTACTGTATTCCATGTAGAGTGGAATAACAAGAAGCTCAATATCATCGACTGCCCAGGATCTGACGACTTCGTAGGTGGTTCAATCACCGCTATGAACGTTACCGATCAGGCTGTTATCCTTATCAACGGCCAGTATGGTCCTGAGGTAGGCACCATGAACGCTTTCCGCAATACAGAGAAACTCAACAAGCCAGTTATCTTCCTGGTTAACCAGCTCGATCGCGAAAACTGCGATTTCGACGCTATCCTCAACCAGCTCAAGGAGGTTTATGGTCCTAACTGCGTGCCCGTTCAGTATCCTATCGCTACAGGTCCTGGATTCAATGCCGTTATCGACGTGCTCCTCATGAAGAAGTACTCTTGGAAGCCCGAGGGTGGTGCTCCTATCATCGAGGATATCCCTGCTGATCAGCTGGAGAAGGCTAAGGAGTGGAAGGCTAAGCTTGTTGAGGCCGCCGCTGCTGGCGATGACACACTGATGGAGAAGTTCTTCGAGAGCGAGGATTTGAGCGAAGACGAGATGCGTGAGGGTATCCGCAAGGGTCTTGTAACCCGTAGCATCTATCCTGTATTCTGCGTTTGTGCAGGTAAGGATATGGGTGTTCGCCGCCTCATGGAGTTCTTGGGCAACGTTGTTCCATTCGTAAGCGAGATGCCTGTTATCCAGAATGCTGCTGGTCAGGATGTTCCTGCTGATGCCAATGGTCCAGAGTCGCTCTATTTCTTCAAGACAGGTGTTGAACCACATATTGGCGAGGTATCTTACTTCAAGGTAATGAGCGGTGTTGTTAAGAGTGGCGACGACCTGACCAATGCCGATCGTGGTTCTAAGGAGCGCATGGGTACCATCTACGCTTGTGCTGGAGCCAATCGTATTCAGGTTGATCAGCTTGTTGCTGGCGATATCGGTTGTACCGTTAAGCTCAAGGACGTTAAGACTGGTAACACCCTTAATGGTAAGGATGTAGAGAATAAGTTCAACTTCATCAAGTATCCTAACTCTAAGTTCTCTCGTGCCATCAAGGCCGTTAACGAGGCTGAGACCGAGAAGATGATGGCTGCTCTGGCCAAGATGCGCCAGGAGGATCCTACATGGGTTGTTGAGCAGTCAAAGGAGTTGCGCCAGATTATCGTTCATGGTCAGGGTGAGTTCCACCTGCGCACCTTGAAGTGGCGTATGGAGAACAACGAGAAGATCCAGATTGAGTATATCGAGCCAAAGATCCCATATCGTGAGACTATCACTAAGATGGCTCGTGCCGACTATCGTCATAAGAAGCAGTCGGGTGGTGCAGGTCAGTTTGGTGAGGTTCATCTGATTGTTGAGCCTTATACCGAGGGTATGCCTGATCCAACCAGCTTCAAGATCAATGGTCAGGAGTTCAAGATGAACATCAAGGGTAAGGAAGAAATCAGCCTCGAGTGGGGTGGTAAGCTGGTATTCATCAACTCTGTAGTTGGTGGTGCTATCGATATGCGCTTCATGCCTGCTATCCTGAAGGGTATCATGGAGCGTATGGAGCAGGGCCCACTTACAGGTTCTTACGCCCGCGACGTTCGCGTGATTGTATACGATGGTAAGATGCACCCAGTTGACTCTAACGAACTCTCGTTCATGCTGGCTGCACGTAATGCCTTCTCAGCTGCCTTCAAGGAGGCTGGTCCAAAGGTTCTTGAGCCTATCTACGACCTCGAGGTGCTGGTTCCAGGCGACTACATGGGTGATGTGATGAGCGACCTCCAGGGCCGTCGTGCCATCATCATGGGTATGGATTCAGAGGCTGGCTATCAGAAGCTCAGCGCTAAGATTCCTCTCAAGGAACTCTCAAGCTACTCTATCGCTCTGAGCTCTATCACTGGTGGTCGTGCTTCGTTCACAACCAGCTTCTCAAGCTACGAGCTCGTGCCTAACGATATCCAGCAGGCTCTGATCAAGCAGCATGAGGAAGAGATGAAGGATGAGGATTAATTTCTAAATCGATAATTTTAAGCAGAGTCCCCGCTATTTTGATAGTGGGGATTCTTTTATAATTAAATATATGCAACTAAAATTACTTTTCTTTGTTAATTCTGTGAAATCTGCCATAAATAATTAACATATTTAGTACATCGTTTTAATAAATCGCTTATCTTTGCAATCGATATGAAGAAAAGTACGATTTGGACAATAGCAATAGTAATGGGTCTCTCATTTGTAGGACTGCTTTACCTTCAGATTTCATACATCGATGCGATGGTGAAGATGAAGAAGGAGCAGTTTGATGAGAGCGTTAATCGCAGTCTCTATCAGGCATCGCGAAATCTTGAGATGAACGAGACGCTGAGATATCTTGAGAAGGATGTCAAGGAGACCGAGCGCAAGGCATACAAACAGGATTCTGTGATGGTCGATGGTCTTGATGGTACCATCAAGCACTCGCACCAGTTTGCTGTAGCTGCTGATGATGGTACAGTTTATTCCAGCTTCGAGCTCAAAACCTTCGCCATCCGTCCAGCTAATGTGCCCAAGGCTATGATTCTGCGTACTGATAAAAACTCTATCTCTGAGGCTTCTAAGTCGCTGCAGGAGATTGTTCGCAATCGCTATGTCTATCAGAAGGCCCTGCTCGACGAGGTGGTTTATAACATCCTTTATACCGCCAGCGACAAGCCCCTCAAGGAGCGTATCAATTTCAAGCTCCTCGATCAGGACATCCGTACCGAGCTGCTTAACAATGGTATCAATATACCTTATCACTTCCGCGTGGAGACCTCTGATGGTCGCGAGGTTTATCGCTGCCCAGAGTATTCGGCCGAGGGCGAGGATTATGTCTACAAGCAGACCTTGTTCCGCAACGACCCCTCGTCGAAGATGGGAGTAGTAAAGATTCACTTCCCCGACATGAGCTCTTACATCTTCTCGAGTGTACGCTTCATGATCCCAGCTGTGGTGTTTACCGTGGTGCTTCTGCTCACGTTCCTATTCACCATCGTGGTCATCTTCCGCCAGAAGCGTTATACTGAGATCAAGAACGACTTCATTAATAATATGACTCACGAGCTCAAGACACCTATCGCCTCTATCTCGCTGGCTGCCCAGATGATGAACGACGATAGCGTAACCAAGAGCGAGCAGATGACCAAGCACCTCAGTGGTGTGATTACCGATGAGTCGAAGCGCCTCCGCTTCCTGGTCGAGAAGGTGCTGCAGATGTCGATGTTCGATAAGAAGAGCATTGTGTTCAAGAAGAAGGAGCTCGACCTCAACGAGATGATCGAGA
>NZ_CAMJFM010000028.1 GCF_946404925.1 uncultured Prevotella sp.
CCATTGTCAAAATCATCTTTTTCATCTTTTTACCCTTTCTTTTCTTTACTCGGAAGGCCTCATGGCCAACCTACTTTAAACTTTTAAATGTTACCCTTTATATCTTTTGACGTTGCAAAGGTACGGCGATTTTTTGATCCAAACAAGACTTTTTGATGAATTGTGTGCGAACACAGTGCTTTTATTGATACAAATCAAACCAATTGACACATATCAACCAAAGTGTGCAATAATAAGCCATAAATAGTAAAAAAGCACTGATTATGAGAGGAGTTTCAGAAAAAAACAATACCTTTGCAGTATGATACAATATAATATAGACAATCAGATAATGGCATTCTCAACAGAACGAGGATGTAAGAATGCCACCCTGCCCTACGACGGCTTTAACATCACATACTATACCGATGATGCTCCAGAGCACATATCTACATGCCGACGAATGTTAAGCATGGTGATGCTGGGCATCAGTAACGACCGCCTGATACTGCCACGACAGGTGCACGGCACAGAGATTGCCGAGGTTACCGAAGAAAATCTAACCGACAAGTTCGATGGCATCGATGCACTGATAACCACTCTGCCTGGAACATGCATAGGCGTTTCTACAGCCGATTGCGTGCCTATACTTATATATGATACACGTGCGCGCGCGATAGCAGCAGCACATGCTGGATGGCGAGGCACAGTAGCACGCATAGGTCGCAAAACTATCAAGGCGATGGCAGAACGATATGGTTCGCGTGCAGAAGACCTGAAAATAGTGATCGGTCCAAGCATTGGTCCCGACTCGTTTGAGGTTGGCGATGAGGTGTACGATGCCTTCAGCGAAGCTAACTTCGAGATGGACAAGATAGCATTTAAGCGTAACGGCAAGTGGCACATCGACCTCTGGCAAGCTAATTCACTGGATATGCAACACGTAGGAGTTCCCCAGCAGCACATCCTGATAGCGGGCATCTGCACCTATCAGCAGCATGAACGATTCTTCTCCGCGCGCCGTCTTGGTATCAAAAGTGGAAGAATTTACACGGGAATTATGATAAAATGAAAGTAAAAGGCTAAAAAATCTTTCAGATATTTGGCTGTTTGCTCAAAAACACTTACCTTTGCAGCGCCGGTGGATGAAGCCCTGCTTGTTTAAGGGTACCGCTTAGGCAAGATAAATTGCATAGGAATATGAAAGTATTGAAATTCGGCGGAACGTCCGTAGGTTCCGTAAAAAGCATTCTTAGCTTGAAAAAAATCGTTGAGGCAGAGGCTCGGACGCAACCTGTCGTAGTAGTAGTAAGTGCGCTGGGCGGTATCACGGACAAACTGATATCTACCTCACAGTTAGCCCTGAAGGGTGATGATAAGTGGCGCGAGGAATTCGACGCAATGGTGACACGACATCACCAGATGATAGACACCATCATCACCGATGACAAAAAGCGCGTAGACTTATTTAATAAAGTGGATCAGCTGTTCGACCAGTTGAAGAGTATTTATTATGGCGTATATCTGATTCACGATCTCTCAAAGAAAACAGAAGATACTATAGTAAGTTACGGTGAGCGACTGAGTTCGAACATCGTAGCTACCATGATAAAAGGCGGCAAGCGTATGAATAGCCGCGACTTTATCCGCACTGAAAAGAAGAACGGCAAGCACCGTTTGGCAGCCGACCTGACCAACCAGTTGGTACGCGAGGCTTTCAAAGAGATGCCCGATGTGGCTGTAGTGCCAGGATTCATCAGTCGCGATAAAGATACTGGCGAGACAACCAACCTGGGCCGTGGCGGTAGCGACTATACAGCAGCCATCATAGCTGCAGCGCTGGATGCTGAGGTGCTGGAGATTTGGACCGATGTTGACGGATTTATGACAGCCGATCCACGTGTGATCAAGACTGCCTACACCATCAACGAGCTGAGTTACATCGAGGCTATGGAGCTGTGTAACTTCGGTGCTAAGGTTATCTACCCTCCTACCATCTATCCTGTTTGTGTTAAGAATATCCCCATTAAGGTAAAGAACACATTCAACCCCGAACACCCAGGCACCCTGATCAAAGATCATATTGAAAACGACCAAAAGCCTATTAAGGGTATTTCAAGTATTAAAGGCACCACACTGATTACCGTTACCGGACTTTCGATGGTGGGTGTGATTGGTGTTAACCGCCGAATCTTCACAACTCTGGCCAACAAGGGTATCAGCGTATTTATGGTATCACAGGCTTCATCAGAGAACTCTACATCTATTGGTGTGCGTGATGAAGATGCCAACGATGCCGTTGAGGTACTGAACGATGAGTTTGCCAAGGAGATTGAAGAGGGAGCCATGTTCCCCATGCATGCCGAAAGCGGACTGGCCACAATAGCTATCGTAGGCGAAAACATGAAGCATACTCCTGGTATCGCAGGTAAGTTGTTTGGCACATTAGGTCGCAGCGGTATCAGCGTGATTGCATGTGCACAGGGTGCATCAGAGACCAACATTTCATTTGTAGTCGACGGCAAGTTCCTGCGCAAGTCGCTCAACGTGCTGCACGACTCGTTCTTCCTGTCAGAATACAAGGTGCTCAACCTGTTTATCTGCGGTGTTGGAACCGTGGGCGGCAAGCTGATAGAGCAGATTCGCAGTCAGTACGAGACACTGATGCAGCGCAACGGACTGAAACTGAACGTGGTTGGTATTGCATCATCAAAGGCTGGTATATTCGATCGCGACGGCATCGACCTTGCCCAATATCGCGAGCTGCTGAAGGCACCTGAGGCTCAGGGTAAGAACCTGCGTGATGAGGTACTCGGCATGAACATCTTCAACTCAGTTTTTGTTGACTGTACAGCCAGCAAGGATATCGCCTCGCTGTATCAGACATTCCTGGAGCATAACATCAGCGTGATTGCTGCCAACAAGATTGCAGCATCTAGCGATTACGATAATTACATGAAGCTGAAGAAGACTGCACGCGATCGCGGTGTGTGGTTCCGCTACGAGACTAACGTAGGCGCCGGACTGCCTATCATCGGCACCATCAACGACCTGCGCAACTCGGGCGATAAGATTCTGAAGATTGAGGCTGTACTGAGTGGTACACTTAACTTCATCTTCAACGAGATTGCGGCCGATGTTCCATTCTCAGAGACTGTTCGTCGTGCTAAGGAGCAGGGCTACAGCGAGCCTGATCCACGTATCGACCTGAGCGGAACCGACGTGGTGCGTAAGCTGGTTATCCTGACTCGCGAGGCTGGATATCAGGTAGAGCAGGCCGATGTAGAAAAACATCTGTTTGTGCCCAACCAGTATTTTGAGGGTAGCGTAGACGATTTCTGGAAGAAGTTGCCTGAGCTGGATGCCGACTTTGAGGCCCGCCGCCAGAAGCTGGAGGCCGATGGAAAGCGTTGGCGCTTTGTGGCAACGATGGAAGACGGCAAGACTAACGTGGCACTGAAGGAGGTCGACATCAATCATCCGTTCTACCGTCTGGAAGGCTCAAACAATATCGTGCTGCTTACCACCGAGCGATATAAGGAATACCCGATGCTCATCCAAGGTTACGGCGCAGGAGCATCAGTTACCGCCGCAGGCGTATTTGCCAATATTATGAGCATCGCGAATATCTAGTTTTTTTAGGCACGGATTAACGCGGATTAACACGGATTTAATTATTATGAAACATATTATTGTTTTGGGAGATGGAATGGCTGACCTGCCTGTTGAGAGACTTGGCGGAAAGACACTCCTACAGTACGCCAATAAGCCAATGATGGACCAATTGGCCAAAGAGGGACGTTGCGGCCGACTGATAACTGTGCCCGAGGGATTTCCTCCAGGCAGTGAGGTGGCCAACACTGCCATTCTGGGATACGATCTGAATAAGGTTTACGAGGGTCGCGGCCCTCTCGAGGCTGCATCAATAGGCTACGAGATGGCTGATGACGATTTCGCTATCCGATGCAATATCATCACGCTCGAAGACGGCAAGATTATCACTCACAACGGCGGAAATCTTGAGACAGAGGATGCTCGAGTGCTGATAGATTATCTGAACGAGACTCTGGCGAAGCCTATAAACGAGCGCGAAAGGCTACGGGTAGGCGCGCCAGCGGGAATGGGTTGCGAACGTGTGAAATTCATCACAGGCATACAGTACCGCCATCTGTTGGTTATCAAGGGTGGCAACAAGCACATCACTTGCGCCCCACCCCATGATCATCCAAACGAAGAGTGGCGCGGGTTGCTGGTGAAACCAGCAACAGAGGTGAGAGGTGAGAAGCTAGAGGTGAGAGATTACTCTGATAGAGACAAGGTTCTCAGCCCTGAACAAACTGCCGATCTGCTCAACGAATTGATTCTGAAATCGCAGGAGTTGCTGGCTAAGCACCCATTCAACATTGAGCGTGCTAACCGCGGCGAACGACAAGCCAATAGCATCTGGCCCTGGAGCGGAGGCTATCGCCCATCTATGGAAACCTTGATGCAGCAGTATCCTGAAATCAAGTCAGGAACTGTTATTTCTGCTGTCGACCTGATTCGTGGCATTGGTCACTATGCTGGGCTGAAGATTGTTGAGGTTGAAGGTGCTACCGGATTGGCCGACACAAACTACGAGGGTAAGGCCGAGGCTGCTATCGAGGCACTCGATAAAGACGATTTTGTGTTTGTACACGTAGAGGCCAGCGACGAAGCCGGACACGATGGCGACCTGGAACTGAAGCTGAAAACCATCGAGTATCTGGATCAGCGCCTGATTACTCCTATCTATCATAAAGTGATGCAGATGGATGAGCCTGTAGCAATAGCAGTACTCCCCGATCACCTTACCCCAGTAGAGATGCGCATACACGTAGGTCAGCCAGTACCGTTCCTGTTCTGGCACAAAGGGATAGTTGCAGACGAGGTTCAACAATACGACGAAGTAAGTTGTGTATCAGGCGGTTATGGATTGTTGAAACTTCAAGAATTCATGACTGAATTCATGAAGCTTCAACCAGCCAATGTAAAAATTAAACAATGATAAAATGTAAAAATTATAATTATTGCATTTTTAAATTATTACATTTTTAAATTTTTAAATTACAAAATATGAAGTACTATAGTACGAATAATCAGGCTCCCATTGCCGACCTGCACAAAGCAGTAGTAAAGGGATTGGCAGAAGATCGCGGACTCTATATGCCCGAGCGTATCAACAAACTGCCACAAGAGTTTTTCGACAACATCGAGAAGATGAGTTTTCAGGAGATTGCCTACACTGTGGCAAGTGCCTTCTTTGGTGAAGACGTTGATCCTGATGCACTGCACGATATAGTTTACGACACCCTGCAGTTCGACTGTCCTGTGGTGAATGTAAAGGATGATATCTACACCTTGGAGCTGTTTCATGGTCCTACCCTCGCCTTCAAGGATGTAGGTGCCCGTTTCATGGCCCGTCTGCTGCAGTATTTTATCAAGCAGGAGAACAACCATAAGGAGGTAAACGTGCTGGTAGCTACAAGCGGCGATACAGGTTCGGCCGTAGCTAACGGATTCCTTGGTGTCGACGGCATCCATGTTTACGTACTCTATCCTAAGGGCAAGGTTTCACCCATACAGGAGTGCCAGTTTACCACATTAGGCAAGAACATCACAGCTATCGAGGTTGATGGCGTGTTCGACGACTGTCAGGCATTAGTCAAGAATGCCTTTATGGATGCCGAGCTTAATGAGCACATGAAGCTGACAAGCGCCAACTCTATCAATGTGGCCCGTTTCTTGCCTCAGGCATTCTATTACTTTAATGCCTACGCCCGCATGAAAGAACAATTAAAAAATGAAAAATGTAAAAATGTAAAAATTGAAGATCTCGTGGTTTGTGTGCCTTCGGGTAATTTCGGTAACATCTGTGCTGCGTTGTTTGGCCATCAGATGGGATTGCCCATCAAGCGCTTTATCGCTGCCAACAATGCTAACGACATCTTCTATAATTATCTGCAGACAGGTAAGTACGAGCCTAAGCCATCTAAGCAGACATTGGCTAACGCGATGGACGTAGGCGATCCTTCGAACTTTGCCCGTATCTACGACCTCTATGGCAAGAGTCACGCTAAGATTACATCGCTCATCAGCGGTGCTACCTATAGCGACGAACAGATAAAGGATACCATGCGTGCGTGCTATAAGGCATCGGGCTATATACTCGATCCTCATGGCGCATGCGGATATCAGGCCCTAGCCGATGGCTTGCAGCCAGGCGAAGTTGGCGTGTTCTGCGAAACTGCCCACCCAGCTAAGTTCAAGGAGAAGGTCGACGAGATTCTGGGCATCGATGTAGAGATACCAGAGCGATTGGCCAACTTTATGAAGGGTACCAAGCAGAGCGTAGCGATGTCGAAAGACTTCGCTGACTTTAAGGCGTATTTGTTAAAACAATAAAATAGCCTACGGATTTTACGGATTATACGGATTATTTTAAGCTAATCATGAGACAGAATCATTTACGGAATTCACGGTATATTAAATCCGTAAAATCCGTATAATCCGTAGGAAATATAATACTAAAGTGAATCGAGGCGGTCGGAGTAGAGTTCTCTGGCCGCTTCGTTTGTATCATCATCAGTCATATCAATAAGTGGATGCATATTGATATCATCAAGATTGATACCCAAACGGTCCATATTTTGATTAGTAAAGGTGAGCTGAGCGCCAAACAGACAGATGGTCCACGAAATCTGCAACCACAGCATGAAGAGCGGCAGTGCGGCAAACGAACCGTAGATGGCGTTATACCCCGTCACCCAGATCTGCGAGTGGATATAGAACAACTGCAGCAGCTGCATCGCAATACCCGAAAGGATGCCGGGAATAATAGCGTACTTGATTTTGACATCGGTATTTGGCATGTAAACATACAGCCAGATAAACAGTAGCGAGAGCAGCAGATAAGGCGAGAAATCGAGCAACAGGCGTACAGCCGGGCCCAACAGCATGATGCCGCTCATCTTATTTGCGATGGTAGCCATGAAGATAGAAAGACCCATCGACACCACAATGATGATGGGCACGATAAAGAACATGGCCATATAGTTGGTAAGCGATCGGATAATAGGTCGCGCATTGCTCACCTGCCAAATCTCGTTGAAGGTCTCCTCTACATTGTTTACCAGCATCAACACCGTGTAGAGCATAAAGATCAAGCCCACACCCAGGAAGATACCACTCTGTGTATGAATCAGATAGCTGTTTACGAAGCCTGCCAGCACATCGGCCACTTGTGGCTGCGACGAGAGGGCATCGCGAAACCATATCTCGATATACTTATTATATCCGAATCCGCGGGCTATGGCAAAGATAACTGCCAGAACAGGCACCATAGCCAGCAACGTAGAATAAGTAAGTGCCGAGGCCTGAGTCATCACTCGCTTTGTAGTAAAAAAGCGAATGGTAAGAAACAGGATGCGATATATCTCTTTTAGCTTCATATTTCAAAAAGAAAGCACTGCACCTATAAGCCGGGTTCTGTACCGTGAGGGCACGGCGTTTGTCATTTATCTAGTCCACAAGTCACCTCATGGCTCAAGCGTTCTACCCTCCACCGTATTACTCGGACGGGCAATCCTCAGACGATGGTTTACATGAACTTGCAGCCTCCAGTCGACACAGCCCAACGATCACCCGCTGGCTGGTGGTCTCTTACACCACCTTCTCACCCTTACCTCAAAAAACTGAGGCGGTCGTTCTCTTCTGCCGGCACCTACTGTCACCAATAGCTTCTACTTTCAGAAGTGGAGCGCCCTATGCTGCCCGGACTTTCCTCTCGCGCGACCTTTCAGAAGCGCCAGCGACAAACCGTTGCAGTGCGTTTTCTGCGTGCAAAGTTACCAATAAATTTCATAAAACAAGAATATTATCATCAAAAAGATAAGTATAATTAAATATATGCAACTAAAATATTAATAAAAACTTAAATTTGTCAGTAATTTAAGATTTCAAGTACAAATCGCAAATGCGCGTTAAGCATCTGGGCATAATTGTTAAATTGGGACAAAAGTTAACGACATTTTGTCAGTATTCCAAATAATGCACTTATTTTTGCACCATCAAAACGTGAAAGGAAACTATATTGTAGAATTTAAAACTTAAAAAAATGAATGAGAATATGAAAAAGATCGTAAATGTAGCGACTCCAGCAGTATGCGCAGTTGCTTTAGTTCTTTCAGTAGTAGCATTCAATAAAACTAACGCTGCTACTGCACCCGCTCCTATTGTTGCATCAGCTCCAGTTGCCGCAGCTGGTCAGCCCGTAGACCTCACCTATGCTGCAGAGAAAGCTCTGCCATCGGTAGTTTACATCAAGTCTGTACAGAACTCAAAGATACAGACAGTAGAATATAGCGACCCATTCGAGGAGTTCTTCTCTAACCCATTCGGCGGATTCTTCGGCCAGGGACAGGGTCAGGGCAATGGTGGTCGCCGCCAGCGTCAGGTTCAGACTCCAAAGCGTGCTGCTGCCGGTTCAGGTGTTATCATCTCGGCCGATGGTTATATCGTAACCAACAACCACGTGGTTGATGGTGCCGATGAGCTGACGGTTAGTCTTAATGAAGGTTCAAAAGAGTTCTCGGCTCGCGTCATAGGTGCCGATAAGACTACCGACCTGGCTCTTATCAAGATTGATGGCAAGAACCTGCCCGCCATCCAGATTGCCAACAGCGACGATGTAAAGGTTGGCGAATGGGTGCTGGCCGTTGGTAACCCTCTGGGACTCAACAACACCGTTACTGCTGGTATCATCTCGGCTAAGGCCCGTACACTGGGTGCCAATGGTGTTGAGAGTTTCATCCAGACCGATGCTGCCATCAACCAGGGTAACTCTGGTGGTGCACTCGTAAACACCCGTGGCGAGCTGGTTGGTATCAACGCCATGCTGGCCTCTCCTACTGGCTCTAACATCGGTTACGGATTCGCCATTCCTACCGCTATTATGAATAAGGTAGTCGACGATCTGAAGCAGTATGGTAATGTACAGCGCGCCATGATTGGTATCCAGGGCGGCAGCGTTAAGGACTATATCGACAACCTGAAGGATCAGGACAAGGAGGTCAAGGACTTTGGCACCATGGAGGGTATCTATATTGGTAAGGTTGTTGAGGATGGTGCTGCCGAGGCTGCAGGCCTGAAGGAGGGCGACGTCATCACCACAGTTAACGGCCAGAAGGTTAAGACCATGGGCGAACTGCAGGGAATGCTGGCTAAGAAGCGTCCTGGCGATAAGGTTACCATCACCTATCTGCGCGACAAGAAGAACCACAACGCTACGCTCACTCTGAAGAACGAGCAGGGCAACACCAAGGTGGTTAAGAACGCCGACACAGATGTTCTGGGAGCCGACTTCCGTCCTGTTACCGATGCCCAGAAGAAGCAGTTGGAAATCAACTATGGTCTGGAGGTAGTAAAGGTTAATGGCGGCAAGATGAAGGAGGCCGGCGTACCTAAGGGATTCATCATCCTGCGTGTTAACGATGAGCCCATGAAGACCTTCGACGACCTGCAGAATGCAGTGAAGGAGGCTAACAACTCTAAGGATCAGATGCTGGTTATCCGCGGTATCTTCCCAACAGGCAAAAAGGGTGGATTTGTGGTATATCTGCAGAACGAATAAGCAAAATTACAGAAAAAACGGCCACGAATGTCAAAATTCGTGGCTTTTTTTTGGTTGTTTCAGGAAAAAGCCTTACTTTTGCGCGGACTAATAATATTTACCACGATGAGACAACTAAAAATCACCAAATCTATAACCAACCGAGAGAGTGCTGCTCTTGAGAAGTATCTGCAGGAAATCAGCAAGGAAACAATGATCTCGGCTGAGGAAGAAGTTGAATTGGCACAGCGCATTAAAAAGGGCGACCAGAAAGCGCTTGAACGTCTGACGAAGGCTAATCTTCGTTTCGTGGTATCTGTGGCTAAACAATATCAGAATCAGGGATTGTCGCTGCCCGATCTGATTAACGAGGGCAACCTTGGACTGCTGAAGGCAGCCGAGCGTTTCGACGAGACGCGTGGATTCAAGTTCATCTCGTATGCCGTATGGTGGATTCGCCAGAGCATCCTGCAGGCCATCTCCGAGCAGAGCCGTATCGTACGTCTGCCGCTGAACCAGGTGGGATCGGTCAACAAGATCAATCGCGAGATAAACCGCTTTGAGCAGCTCAACGAGCGCCGCCCTTCTGTCGACGAGATAGCCGAGAAGGTAGACCTGCCTCAGGACAAGATCGACGAGGCGATGAATATCAACGGCCACCAGATAAGTGTTGATGCCCCGTTTGTAGAGGGCGAAGACAATAGTCTGCTCGACGTGATGGCAAATACCGATGCCCCTATGGCCGACAACCTGCTGGTAGCCGAGTCGCTGAAGTCGGAGATACAGACAGCGCTGAATGCTCTCAACGAGCGCGAACGCAATGTGGTCGAGGCTTCGTATGGCATCAATCAGCCAGAGCTGACGCTCGAGGAGATAGGTACTAAGTTCGGACTCACGCGCGAACGCGTCAGACAGATCAAGGAAAAAGCCATCCGCAAATTAAGGAATAGTAAGACGAATAAATTTTTAAAGACATATTTAGGATAAATGAAATTATTTAAACACCTCACTCTCGCCATCGCGCTGATGGCATTCGGCAGTAACAATGTGTCGGCCCAAGATGTAAAAGTTCCCCATGCGTATATGTTCGGATTTGTAGCTTCATTCAACGATTCTACAGTCTATTTCACTAATATTCAGAAGGTTGATAGTGTTTGGGTTACCAAGAAGAAGCAGATGCTTTCAGGTCGTAACCAGTATGCTTACCAGCTGCGCGACTTCTTCACTCAGAAGCGCAACATGCCTAACCGCACCTGCGTGGTGATGGCTAATGTAGACCGCAAGAAGCTCGAAAAGAAGTATATCAAGATGAAGAACAAGTATCTTGTAAAAAGCAAGAAACCATACGACGTTCGAAACGTAGCCGAATCCGACTTCAAGTTCGAAGCAGTCGAAGTAGTTGTAGAATAATAAATAATCCCAGGTTAACTACCTGGGATTATTTATTTCAAACACCTTCATGCGTTCTTCAAGCATGTCGTACTGATGGTCTTCGATAAACGATGTGCACACGCGCAAACCTTCCTGTTCCGATCCGCAGGTTATCAGGCAGATAGCCGACACACCATAGTACATCAGCTCTTTGGCCAGCTGGCCCGATGTCATGCCAGGATAACCGATGGTAAAGTAGAATCCGTCGGCAATCGGCTCGTCGAGGTCCTTATCGTAAACCACGTAGAAGTTGTGGCGGCAGAATATCTCCTTCAGCTTCTTTGCACGCTCGCCATACACGCTTATTTCCTTGCGGAAGTCGTACTTACCCTCATAGGCAGCCTTCAGCATGGCAGCCAGGGCGAACTGTGCGCTGTGGCTGGTACCCGAGCTCAAGGCGTAGAGCATGCGGGTTGAGAATACTGGGCCGAATGGCAGTCCCTGATAACGGGCCGACAGATCGTCGAAGTGGCGATGGAACAGCTTATCGCTGATGCAGGTCACGCCGATACGCTCACCCGCATAGCTAAAGGCCTTCGAACCACTAATCAGCAGCATATAGTTATCAGTATAGCGAGCCACTGTGGCCTGATAAGGTGCCTGGAACGGTGTAGACAGGTCCTTGCGGAAGTCCATGGCAAAGTAAGCCAGATCCTCCATTACTACCACATCATACTTGGTGGCCAGATCGCCAATCACCTTCAGCTCTTCCTCACGCAGACAGATCCACGACGGGTTGTTGGGGTTACTGTATACGATGGCGCAGATGTTACCCTCGTTCAGATAGCTCTCAAGCTTAGCCTTCAGCTTGTCGCCACGATAGTCGTATACATCAAATGTCTTATACTTCACGCCCATCACCTGCAGCTGCATCTTCTGCACAGGGAATCCTGGGTCGATAAACAGCACGGTGTCCTTCTTCTTGTCGCACTGCGAGCAGGTGAGGAAGCTGGCAAAGGTGCCCTGCATCGAGCCACTCACGGGCACACAGCCCTCGGGCTTGATGTCGATGCCGATAAATGCCTTTACAAACTGCGATGCAGCCTCTTTCAATACTGGTGCACCCTGAATGTCGGGATACGAGTGGGCGATGCCGTCTTGCAGCGCCTTTATCTGGGCGTCTACGCCTACCTGTGCGGCAGGCAGTCCGGGTATACCCATCTCCATCTTGATAAACTCTACCCCACTGGCTTTCTCGGCCTTGGCAGCCACCTGCTTCACCTCACGTATCGTAGCCTTGGCAAAATCCTCAATGCCAAGCTCCGCCACAAGTCCGTCAACTATGTCTCTTTTAATTGGAGTTTCCATAAAAAATATTTTTTGGCACGGATTCTTGGACGAGCCAAGCGGCAAAGCCGAGCGAACACGGCTCTTTTTCAAAGAGACACTGCTGTTTTTATCGCAGTAAATCCGTGTCTTTTAATTTATTAAAAGCCGCGTAAATCCGTGCCTAATTAATCATTTTTGCGCTGCTTTTCCGATGGCGAGAGCTTTGATGTTTGCCTCTACGATGGCGTCGCCTTTGCGGGCAAAGACGCGACGGATGGCATCCTCCAGCTTGTCGTACTCGATGCCCAGCGCCTTCTGGGCAGCACCCAGCAGAATCACGTTGGCACTACGGGGCACACCATTGTCCTTGGCAGCCTGCTCAATATCCAATACTATCACATTCTTGATGCCATTCAAATCCTTCTTAATAGCCTCAATATCAGGATAGTTAGGTATATTTACAAAAGGAGCACTCGAAGTTATGATCCAGCCATCCTTAGCCAGGAATGGCAGATAGCGCAGGGCCTCCATGGGCTCCATCGATATGATGACATCGGCACCGCCCAGAGGTATCAGGTCGCTGCTGATGGGGTTGCTCGATATGCGCAGATTGCTCTGCACATCGCCGCCACGCTGACTCATGCCGTGTACCTCGGCCTGCTTGATATAGAGGTTCTCCTTCATGGCAGCCTCGCCAATGATGGTGGCAATCGACAGGATTCCCTGACCTCCTACTCCACAAAGTATTATATCTGTTTTCATGCGATTTTTTAATCTTTAATGTTTAATTTTTAATCTTTCGCTGCTGCTTTCTTCTGCTTCAGGTGGCGCTGCAGGGTCTGCATGCACTCGCGACGAGGAATGATCACACTCACACCGTGGTAGTTAATCTCCTCGCGGATGGCAGCCGTAATCTCTGGCATGTTCTTGGGTATGGGGTTCACCACCTTCAGGTGATCCTCCGAGAGGCCCAAGCCCTTACAGATAGCCTCGAACTTATTGGTACCAGCCGAATCCTGTCCGCCAGTCATAGCGGTGGTCAGGTTGTCGCTGATAATCACGGTGATGTCGGCATTCTCGTTGATGGCATCCAGCAGTCCGGTCATACCGCTATGGGTAAAGGTCGAGTCGCCGATGATGGCTACTGCAGGCCACTGTCCGGCATCGCTGGCACCCTTGGCCATGGTGATTGATGCACCCATGTCTACGCAGCTGTGTATAGCCTTGTATGGAGGCAGGAATCCCAGTGTGTAGCAACCTATATCGCCGAATACGCGGGCGTTAGGATACTCCTTCAGCACCTCGTTCAGCGCGGTGTAAACATCGCGGTGTCCACAACCCTGACACAGTGCTGGTGGACGTGGTGTTACATCCTCGCATGGTGCATAGCTCTCGCTGCTCTCAATGCCCAAGGCCTTCTTCAGCCAGTCGGGGTTCAGCTCGCCTGTACGTGGCAGCTCGCCCGTGAGTCGGCCCTTGATCACTGCGTTTCCAGGCATCACGCCGCGCACCTGATCCTCGATGAATGGCTGACCCTCTTCGGCTATCAGCACCTGCTCGCAGTCGTCGGTCATACGGCGGATGAGCTTCTTGGGGATAGGATACTGGCTCACCTTCAGCACGGGATAAGGACATCCGTTGGGATAGCACTCCATCAGGTAGTTGTAGGCTATACCGCTGGCGATGATACCCAGCTTGTGGTCGGTGCCGTCTATATACTTATTATATTTGCTATCTACAGCCATCTGCTCCAGCAGGGGCTGCTGGGCTGTAACTACGTCATTACGCTTGCGTGCAAAGGCGGGCAGCAGCACCCAGTTGCTGGCCTGTGCATTGTAGTTCAGCTCGTTCTGTGGGCGTGGCTCTTCCTTCACCTCAACCACGGCACGGCTGTGGGCCATACGTGTGGTTACGCGCATCAGTATGGGCAGATGCAGCTGTTCGCTCAGGTCGAAAGCCTCCTGCATCATGTCGTAGGCCTCCTGCTGCGAACTTGGCTCCAGCGTAGGTATCATGGCGAATTTAGCGTAGAAACGCGAGTCCTGCTCGTCCTGCGATGAGTGCATCGATGGGTCGTCGGCCACCAGCACCACTACTCCACCGTTAGTACCCGTCATAGCCGAGTTAACGAATGGGTCGGCACATACGTTCAGTCCCACATGTTTCATACACACCAGTGCCCTCTTGCCCATATACGACATACCGAGTGCAGCCTCCATAGCCGTCTTCTCGTTGGTGCTCCAACGACGGTGGATGTTGCGCTCCTTGGCAATGGCTGACTCCTGGATATACTCAGTAATCTCCGTTGATGGAGTGCCGGGATAGGCATACACACCGCTCAAACCAGCGTCGATGGCGCCCTGAGCAATAGCCTCGTCTCCCAATAAAAGCTTTTTCATTTTCTATTTATAATTTACAGTTTTAACTATTTTCGGCAAAGGTACTACTATTTTCGCAAACAGCCAAAAAAATACGGCTTAAATTGCATAAGCCGTATTTTTATTCAGAGAATATAAGAGGTGAGAGGTGAGAAGCTAGAGGTGAGAGATTACTTTTGCAATTGATAACCACAAAGGTTTACTAGCATATCTCTAGCTTCTAGCTTCTCACCTCTAGCTTCTAAAAGGTATACCCTATCGTGAGCAGCGCCTGACTACGCTTGTTGGTTACCTTGGTAACACCGGTCGAAACGGCGACCGAAGAGTATGCAGGAACGTAATCCTGGAATGGGTGGAACTCACCATCGGTCTTGCTCAACTGATAGGCCAGGTCGATGTTCATCTTGCCCACCTTGAAACCTACACCAGCGGTCAAGCGCTGAGTATCCTTCCAGTTCACGTAGTCGGTAGTCGATGCATACATCACGCCAAGGCTGTTTACGCTCTGGTCGCGCACACCATCCATCTTGTAGCCGCTGGTCAGGTAGTTGTAACCCAGTCTGATAGCCACCTCAGGCACGGGCTTGTACTCGGCACCAACCTTGAATGTTGATACACCCTTCAGCGATCTCTCGGTATTCTCCTTCATCGCATAGTCCTTCGATGTCTGGGCGTTGTCGTAGTAGTCGTAGCCGTCGATAATGCGGTTCTGACTTGCACCATAGTCTGTATACTCGTAGGTAGCACCCAGAGCCAGCTGTGTGCCCACGGTGGTACCCATGCTCAGTCCGAACTTCCAAGGTGTGTGATATCCGAAGTCGTAGCTCTCATTGCTCACACCGTCATCATACGAACCGTACGAAGGCGTATTGTTCAGTATATAGCTCGAGTTGCTCGATGTCAGTTCGTACCATGTTGGTGTGTGAACATAAGCACCTACGCGGAATGCCGACTCCTCAAGCGGACGAACGATGACACCCAACTTCAGGTCAACACCAGTACCCTTAATTCTGCGATCATCGGCGTATGCCACCGAACCACAGAACCCCTTCGAGTCAACCAACTGCTCAGCATACTCCGAGTAGCCCTTGTAGTGCACATCCTTAATGCCTACGGTCAGTCCCCAGAAGAAACGGTCGTCGTAGTTACCGCTCAGGTTGAAGTCGTAGTCGGCTATCCAGCCCCTGTGAGCCCTGTCGAATGTATAGCCGCTGGCATCATAATAGTATACATTCTTGTCTTTAGGATCCAGCATCAGCACATTGGTGTTCATATAGTCGGCCTCGTTAAAGCTGTACGAACGGTAGCCGTACTCCATACCAATCATATCGCCTTGCTGATTGAATTCAAAGTCATAGATGCCCTGATTGGCTTTCTCCCATGTCAGTCCGTTCTGCGAGCAGCCGGCGAGTGAATTAGCAGCCGACAGAATCTGGTCGAAGTTCTTGCTCTTGTGGTAGTTGAATCCCACGTTTATAAACGACGATGGACTGATTTTAGCCGAGTAAACAAAGCCGGCCTGATCAAAGCTCATGTTGGTCGATCCCAGTCCGTCGAACTTCTTGGCATCAGCCTGAGCCTGGAAGCCGAAGCTGGTGCTGATTGTTGAGTGGCGGAAAAGTCCGATACCAGCAGGGTTACTACTCATGGTCGATATGTCGGCACCCAGTGCCTCCATTGCTCCACCCATGCCCACATAGCGGGCGGTTCCGTTCAGATCGCTACCCAGCAGTCGGGCGCTCTCGTATGTATCCTGTGCAGCAGCTGGCACACCTAATGCCACAGCCATCGCTGCAATAAAAATCTTCTTCATAATGGTCGATATACAATGTTCAATGTTTAATGTTTAATCTTTAATGTTTAATGTTCAGCGTCTTCCTCCCATGTGGCTACCGCCTCCGGTACCGCCACGGCTACCGCCGCCGCTGAATCCGCCGCCACTTGAGCCAGAGCTACGACTGCCACCAAAGCTGCCGCTACTTGAGCTCGACGATGATGAGCGACTGCTGCTTGAGCTGAAGCTGCCGTTTGACGAACGGTTGCTGCTGCCACCTGAGTGATTCGAGTAAACGGTTCTGCTGCTGTTGCTGCTAGCGCTGCTGCCGCCTCTGTTGCCGCCACGATATCCACTAAAGTTGCCGCTTCGGCTGCGCTCATTGTTTCCACTAGTGTAAACACGTCCGCCACCCATGCTGCTGGCGCGATCTCTCAGGCTGCCCATACGCTGGCTGTTAGTAGTCACCGTGTTGCGATGAGTTGGGTGATACCCGGTGTTACCCTTTATGTCGATAGTACCAGCATTACCTGTACCTCTGTAGACAGTATGATGTCCGCCACCACCGCCATATATCGGGTAGTAATAATCGTGGTAGTATCCGCCGTGCCAGTAAGGCGAGTACCAGCTATAGTATCCGTAGTATGGCCATCCCCACGAGCTGTAGTATGGGTCATACCATCCGTAGTACCAGGGGTCGTACCAGCTGTAGTACCAGGGGCTATAGTAGTTATACCAATAGCTGTTGTACCAAGGCTCGTACAGTCCATAGCGGCTATAGTACCAGGGCGAGTGCCACGTAAGCCATGTGCTGCGGCCGGCATTATATCCTGCCCAGAATGCAGCGTTGTTGCTCACGTCGTAATCGTCAAAACGCATCATCTTCTTGGTCAGTGCATAGTCCTCGGTCTCCAGCGTGTCCGATGGATAAACACCCTTCACCTCGGCAAAGTCGATTACATCCAGTTTGGTAGTATCACCGTCTATCACCTCGTAGCTGCTCTTGGCCTTAGGCTGCGGAGCCACCACGGGGGCGTATTCCTTCACCTGCTCCACCTTCGATGCCTTTTTCTTTTTGGCTACGAAGTAGAGGTCATCATCCTGAGCCATCATTGCCAGTGGCATGGCTCCGATCAGCATTGAAATTAATAACAGTTTCTTCATATTCATCTACGTTTTAATGATTCACGTTGCAAAAATACAACGAATTTTAGTGCAAAATTAGGGAAAAACCCTAACTTATGATAGGATTTTCCCTATTTTTTGTATTTTTGCCTCAAAAATTAACTAAATATATGAAATATTTCGAGGTAGAATTCACCATTTCGCCCCTATCGGCCGATGCTGCCGACCTGCTTGCCGCCGTTGCAGGCGAGGCTGGTTTCGAGACTTTCGAGGAGACCGCCACAGGTATTAAGGGCTATGTTCAGCAGAGTCTTTTCGACGAGGAAGCCCTGCGCAGTTGCATTCAGGATTTCCCCTTCGAGGGCACCAGTATTATATATAATGTACGCGAGGCCGAAAATCGCGACTGGAACGAGCAGTGGGAGGCCGAAGGCTTCGAGCCCATTCAGGTGATGGGTGACGACGGCAAGGTGATGGTCATCCACGACGGCCGCCATCTGCCCGAAGTCAATAGCGAGATCTCTATCGAGATCGATGCGCACCTAGCCTTCGGAACGGGAACTCACGAAACCACCCGCATGATCTGCGCGGAGCTTATCTCACTTTCTCACCCTCTCACCTCCTCACCTTCCCGCGTATTGGATTGCGGCACTGGCACCGGCATCCTCTCCATCGCCGCTCTCAAGCTTGGCGCCACCGAGGCCATCGGCTACGACATCGACGAGTGGAGTGTCGACAACGCCCGCCACAATGCCGTCATCAATCGTGTAGACGATCGCTTCACGTCGCTGTTGGGCGATGCCAGCGTCATCGACACCATCAACGGACAGTTCGATCTGGTTTTGGCAAATATCAATCGCAACATACTTCTGGCCGACATGCCGCGCTTTGTCAGCAAGATGCATCAGGGCTCGCTGCTCATCCTCAGCGGATTCTACACAGCCGACTGCCCCCTACTCGTCCAGAAAGGCCAGAGTCTCGGCCTGTCATTAGTGTCGCAAAATCAAGACCAAGACTGGGCTTGTTTGGTATTAAAGTATTAATATGCAAATAATATTATTATAAATATTGTTAATATTACACCATTGTTGCACGAGTTTCAAATAAAATCAGTACCTTTGCACTCGATTTTTAATGGTTAAGGTTTATGGTTGATTAATTTAGTTTTTTACTGATAGAGGCTAGCAGTGAATGCTCGCCTCTATTTGTTTTATGCCCTAACCCATTTTTGCCTCAAACCGAAGTCTGTGGTCAAAGCTCTCTAGAAAAACATAAGTATTTTGGTTAAGTTTACTTAGGGAATTTCAGCTTGCCTTCTGTCCGCAATTGCTCTAAATCCAGCCCAAGATCCTTGATTATTTGTCGAACTACATTCATCTTGATACTGCTAGCATCAGCTTTATCGTATAGAAGCAGAAGTATCACTACCCCATTCTGTTCATCTACTAGATAAGTAAACGTTATCACACGTGCACCACCTGACTTACCTCGACCTTTAGAGTCGATAGTAAGACGTATTTTTCTTATACCAGGCGACAACTCAGTTCCCTCATATGGATTATCCAGCAGGTTCTTTTGGAATTCTTGTAAATCATCAATGAAACTGCGATAACGTTTTGCCAGTCGCTTAGCTTCGGTATCAAAATAACTAGTCGTTTGAATTTCGAAGCTCATTGATTAAATTATCTAAAGTGTTCAACTTACGTTTTCCTTCCATAGATTCCTTTGCCTCCATCAGGGCACCACGCAATTCTGCAGCCAAGTCGCGCTTATTAATTACTATATCATCCTCAGTAACAGGGACAACACGAAAACTACCCGCACGTGACTTAACGACCACGTCCTCACCACGATTAGCAACATCGACATATTTTGCCGTATTTGCCCTAAAATCTCTTCCTGTAACAACAATCATAATGCTATCAGTTTATTATTCTGGGTGCAAATATACGAATAATTTATGAATTGTGTACCATTTTGGCACACATTTTTTATAAAATATACAAATAAAAAGAGGTATATATACCTCTTTTTAGTGATTCCGGCGGGATTCTCCTTTATCAAGCGAATTGCCTCATAAGTATCTACGCATTAATAAAACTTACTTTGCGGCGGTTTCCGGAGGGGCGCACGGCTAAGTGCAGCCAGATGGCGCCGTAGCGATTTTTTTCGACGAGCAGCTCGTCAAACTCCTGCTTGCTCTCATCGGCATAGTCAAGGAGTATCGTGGCATAACGAAGCAACTGCTCCATACCCGCCACACGGATATCCACCGCGCACCCCGTAAGATGGTTCGAGGTAGCCACACCCCCAATCTTCCGATTGAGTTGCGGACTGCGATACCCCGAGTTGATTCGGATGGGTTCCTCACCTACTCCATACTTAGCATTATATCGCTCTCTAAGAACTTCCAACCACCCGCACAATCGCTTCAGGTTAGCAATCGCCTCATGGCTAGGGATGTTATACACTTCGGGATGACTACTACTCTTCGTCATCTCACCTAAAGTAAAGTGAGGCGAAAGTTTCGCCCCACTATTCAATTGTATTACTGTTTCCATTTAATCTTTCTTTTTAAATTTTTCGCTCTTAATAAAACTGTATTCTGTATTCTGTATCACGTAACCACGGTTCACCCAAGTTCTAATCATCTTTATGCACTGATGACCATTATTACCCTTTCCTTGTTGCTGACGAATCCTTTTAGCATCATCCAGTGTAAACTCGTCAGGCAATAATTCAAGCATATTTCTTGGGCCGCGAGTGCCGATACGTTCATCGCCTCGGTTGGCGGCTTCGATGTCTGCGCCAAAGAACTGCATCTTGCACCACAAATCGTACTGCAAACTCCAGCGGATAAAGTCTTCGATTTGCTTTTCCCATTTCTGACCGTTGGCCACGTAAAGCACGCAGGCCTTGAGCCAAGCGATGACAATGGCGCGATGACTCAGATTCCAATAGGTCTCGTCTTGGGATAGTCGGGCGAACTCGGCACATTCCTCTTGCAACTTCTTAGCGAGTTTGAATGCCTGGGGGCAATCTATCTGACCTTTCGCCGCAACCAAGTTATCGATGTAAGGTTTCAATTCCTCATCGAATGCCGAATCGTACTTGCCGTAGATAGGCTGCTCGGCGCCGATTTCCATCTCGGGGATGGTGCAGAAGTTGATACGCGATATTGGACCATCGGTAAGCACACGACTAAAGAACTTGCGTCCCTTCTGAATGGTGGTACACGCGTTCCAATTAAAACGGCATTTGGGCCTTGCGGTTACGCTCTGCGTGCCGATACGCGTCTGACCGAACTCAGCGCCAGGGTCGAAGGCGAGACACATCAGCTGGAAGTGCTGCTTGCCAGTCTGACCTTTTAGCTGTTCGAAAAGGTCTATCTCGTTCAGCTTCACATAAACGAAATGCCCCTCGGCTTCGTCCATTCGGGTTACGAGCGCTGGCTTGGTCATATCAGGGTCAATCTCTTGGATAACAAGGCCCTCCGGGCGAACTTGTTTGTCCTTGTTGGCACCCTTCTTCTGACAGTCTTTCTTCCACTCTGCCTCGCGACGGGTGTTCTCCTCATCACGTCGCTTAATATCAGCCATAATGTGGCGAATCGGCTCGTCGATACATCCCTTACCAGCTCCCGTATGCGCCATCAGGCAGTTCATCAGCGTGGCCTCATGCGGTACGTAATCGGTATACTCGAACGAAACCTCCTTCAAGTGCGTTCCCAACGGTGGGAACACCGCATGCGCCACCGCCGCCTTATACTGCACGGGCGTGTTCCTCGTTAATAATCGGATGAGTTTCGGCAGTTTCTTCTCTGATGGCATCACCGGCATTTCACTACCAACAGCAGGACTATCTATTTCCCCTCCTGAGGTAGGAGGGGCCAGGGGTGGTCTGAGCAAGCGCCTACTCTCCGTATAAATCCCCTCCTGATCTTTCGTCAGTTTCTGCGTAGGATTATAATACTTATCATAAAAATCGCGTACGCAGTCTTGGATGTTCTTGTCCGACCAATGTTCCGGCATCAACTCGGCCAGCATGCCGTTAGCCTCCTCTTTCGTCAGCAATTGGTTGGCACCACTCAAGAAGATTTTCACAGCATTATGCCGCCCGCCATCATTTACAAAGTCACTCCGCTCCAGGTTCTTCGCCTTCAGTACCGCATCGCCAATAAACCTCGCCCGCTCATCTATATTTTGGCACGGATTTACACGGCTCTCTTCTAGAGAGACACTGTTTTTATCCGCAGTTAAAGCCGTGTCTTTATTATTAAAGCCGCGTAAATCCGTGCCTAATAAATCTTCCCACGGCTTGTAGTGCTTGCGGGCTTTCTTGGCGCCGGGGGGCACTTGCTCCTCCCCTCGCCTTTCGCGCTCTTTCAGACGGGCGTATTCCGCCTCGCACTCCTCAGCCGTCATCGGCTCGGTGAATAGCTCGTCATCCAAGTATAGCAGGTCTTCAGCGCTGCCGCTTGTTGAAAAGACGACTCGTTGCAAATCCTTGGCGTTGGTATCCATCTCTATCTGCAAAATAGTCGCGATACGAACTTGTGCCTCCAAAATCGTCGTGCCAGGCATTCGCTTGCACACCGTATGATAACCACCGCTGGCGCTCTTCTCTAAAAACATGAGGCCAATCTCATCCTTCTTCTCCAGTATCTGCTTCGCCATAGCTTCTGATTCTGACTGATCGTAGCAGTCGATATCATGGAAGAAGAAGCTGCCGATGCTTTTGCAGCCAGCCAACAGTCCCTCAACATGCCCTAGATTATATGCAAACTGAACCAAGTCAGCTTTAGCTTTACTGTCGCCCGCGCGAGCCTTGGCCAGGTTCTCCAAGTTCTCTTTGGAGTTCCTGAGGGCCAAGAATTCTTCGCGGTTCTTTACGGCAGTAGCTAGTTTTTGTTTCTTTTCGTTATAAGTAATATGGTAAATCATTCTTCGTTCAAAAGGTTTTCAACAAATTTACTTGCCTGCGCGGCTTCTCTCTTAAGCAGTCGGGGCAGCTGGTCAATGTCCCCGTCGGGTATCATAAAGGAATAGCGCGTCATGTTGTCGGCGCCAAAACTCAGGCTACTATGTGGTAGTTTTAGTGCTGGTTTCGTTCGCGGTTTACGGTGCTTTTTCAAGCAATCAAACGTGCCGTTGCTCAACATCTGCGCACGACTTGCGCCCACAAACGGCGTTACTAATCCTAAGCGTGGCTCATCGGGCAAAAACTGCACATAATTTTGTCCACACTCATTCTCTGTTACGGCTAAAAAGCCACTAATTGTAATTGTTTTGTTTAAATTTTTCTTCATTTTTCTTTTGAGTTTTTAAGCGAGAAGAAGGTCGGATTCTTTGGCCATTTACTCGAGAACATCCTCCTCACTTCAACTCAAAAATTAATTCGTATAATCCGTAAAATCCGTAGGCTAATTACTTTAGTCTAACAATTTCATTCGCAACAACATCCATGTACGTCTGTCCATTGTACTCATGCGTTCTGAACTGCATGCTTGCTACAACCAGCTCACCCTCGGCAAACTCGATGGTTGCCAGATTGCGGAACACCGTTACCACATACGTGTTGGCCCACTTGTCGCCAAGCTCCTGCAGCACCAGCTGGCGCTTGTTAATCACTCCGTTCATTCCCGGCGTTTCGCCGCCTACCCGTTGCCTTTCACTCTGTGCGGTGGTCATTGCCCCGCTCTTCAATACTCTTAAAATCATAATCTTTAATCTTTAATCTTTCGCTCGGCTTTGCCGCTTGGCTTGCCAAGAATGTTTAATCTTTAATGTTTAATCAAGTCAATAATAAAGTCTCGTCCTCGCTCCGTCCATACCAGATAAGTTCTGCGCTTCATCTTGCCCTCAAGCGAGTAGTAATAGATGGTGCGATCTTGCGCCAAACCCTGATCCTCGTATGGCGATAGCAGTCGGTAACGTCCGCCACGCTTTCGCTGGACGTCATGATCGACCAAGAACGAGTTTAAGTCCTCAGGTCGCATGTTGTAGACCTCAGCTATTTGCGATACCGTGAAGCAGCCGTCACTCTCGCTGTTGAGCTCAGCCAACTGATCTGCTACGATATGCTCCGACTCTAGTAGAACCTCTTGTGCCGTTGTCAGCATCTTCATCGGTTGCTTTGCCAGGCGTTCCATCTCCAGTTGTTTCCATCTGAGCACCAATCGTGCTCGAATCTCATCTTTAAACTTTGCAGAGATAAATAATGTCTCTTCTTTAGTCAGAGAATAGCAAGGTAATGTGCGACCTGTTGAGTCTTTATATTCACTAAACGCAAAATTGCGTCCAGTAATTTCCTGCCATGCTGGCTCCATAACACGTATAGCTCTCATCAAATCGCAGTGTCGTTTACCCGTAAACTCAGCAATCTGCAGCGACGTCATGTGCGGTTGGTCGTCGAAACGCTGATTATTAACACGGGTTGAAAGAGTTGTTGTAGAAATAATTGTTGTATTCATATTCTTTTTGTTATTTAAATATTAATAATGTTCGCGCATATACGCGAGAGGAACAATTCACGATAAAAACTGCCGAGCCATCACGGCTGGGCAGGCTTTGCAGTCCGCTGACCGCCATGTCACAAACATGGAAAAAGAATTCGTAAAATTTAGTATTAACCAAAAACAAAATCAGTATTATGAAAGAACTTGTCTCAATAAGTCAATGAACACTCGCAAATCTCTGAGCAACCTCAGGTTTGCGAGTGCAAAGTTATAGCGTTTTAACTACGAAAAAGAAGAAAATAATAAGTATCTCCCGACCATTTTTGGTCGGAAAATAGTCGGAAAATGGTCGGGAGAATTATAGGAAATCTATGTCAAAGTCTAGTGTTTTCAGGGGTTTTGAATTATAATTCGACTATAGGTCGGAAATGGTCGGAAGAAAATTCTCTATGGCATCAGCATCGGCCGAGAATTCTTTTCTAGGTTTGGATAATTTCAGTGATTGGCCCTGTTTGGTAAAGCACTGCGCTGCAAGTTCGTTCATATGCACCACGGTCATCTGTTTCTTTTCTAGCAGCGAACCATTTACTTTTACCAGCATCATTCGCGCCGTTTCTACTGTCTTCATCCACTCAATTGGTTTAATGTCGGTAGGCTGGTTGGTAGAGAATCCCATCAGATACTGCCAACAGCTCATCTCGGTATCAGGGGCAATAAAACCGTTTCTTATAAGGAAATCAAACCACTGTTTACCTGCCGACTCATTTCCCGTTACAGGGAAATGGGGCACTTGAGCTTCTGAGCTTTCCACGTAGCGCGCACATCGCCCCTCCAAACGTATCTCACGGTCGTCGTCGACCTGTGCATTTGCTCCGCGACGTTCAATATACTGCGCTTCGTCGCCAGTCATAATTATCTTTCTTGCCATATTTATTAATTATTTGAATTTTCGTTATAAGTAGCATGATCGCCCGTTAAAATGATGTTTTGTTTCTGTTTTCCGGATTTATCGGCTTCAGCTTTTAGAGCTATTGCCTTCTCCATTTCAACAAAGGCAATTCCTGACACGAGAAACCATATAACCTGCCGAGGAATGTGCATATAATACAGCTTAGACACAAATAGTTCGGGATTAGATTTCCACTCGAAATACATCGATTCTGGAAATTGCTCCAACTCCTTTTCTACTTTCTCTGCGTTGTATTCCTGTTGATGCACCATCAGATGCTTTCGGGTCTCTTTAGACTGCATCTGATTTGTCCAAAACTCCAGCACTCCACCATTCATGGTTTCGCGTCCTGTTCGGCTTTCGGTCATAGTCAACTCGTCTACCAGAGCAGCAAAATCGTCGCAATCGGCAGCTTTCAGATTTGTTATCAATTCTTTTCTGTAATCGCTCATCTCTCCCGAAATATCATACTTTGACAGCCGCACAAAGCGATAAGCAAGTTCTAAGAAGAACTCCAAGTCTTCATCACTCCAATCTTCGCGCTCGTCCAGTCTGTCTTTTATCTCCTCACGCATATACGCTATGTTATCGAATTCTTCTGGCAAATTCAGCACAGGCCCCGAATATTTCCAGTCGAGAAACGGTTTTTGCGGATACAGGTCGGTGGCCGGTCCTTTATATCCCGGAACCGAACACTCAAAGGTTATACAAGGATGTTCAATGCACGTAGCAACAATCAATCCTCTAAGTTTCAGTTTATCAGTACATCTCAACGCACCCCATGCTTTTGGTAGGTCGTTTTTCGACACGTAGCCCACAAAGCGCCCAACCCAATCGTAGGCACGAACGGCGACCTTGTCGTTGTCGTTAGAGCTTTCCGGTCTTATAGTCATGGTACGCCCCTCAGCCTCGGCGAGAAACTCGTCGACTTGGCCATTGAGGTCTTTTCTATATGGTATTCCTACTATTTTAAGTTCAATGATGCTCATATTTAAATTGTACAGGGTGTGCTAGCCCGAAAACGACCGCAAAAGTACAAAAAATCTCTCAAATAACAGCATAATAATGCATGAAATTTGAGAGATTAAGAGAAATATTAAGTCTTTTATTGAAGGGTTCTAATTAATCACCCCAATAAATTCGCCAATCACGCGGAAATCATCTGCATCTTCGGCATTGATTACAATAGGATTATAGTCTTTATTAAGCGGCAATAGCTCTATACTCTCATGCTGCCAATTACCAAATTCGTCATAGCTTTTAGCGCTTGAATACTCTTTGATTGAGAATGCGCCTGAATAGTCGGAATCATAGAAATTATGATGCTGTACCAGAACTATCTTTCCTTGGCGACTACCCGCAGGATTTGCACGGAATACGCAGAAATCACCATCATTAATTTTGGGCTCCATCGAGTGACCTGATGCCTGAACTACGAACATATTTCTGTTTAACTTGCCCATTCCTTCAACCTGCATCCATCCCAGCTCACTTACGTCTTCTCCTTCACCAAAATATCCGCATGCTGCTTTGATAGAATAGACTGGCAGGAAATCGATATACTTAACATCGTTATTCACTACAGGTTCTATTCGTAGTGACTTCTCCTCAGCAGGTTTCTCGGCCATCAACTCGCGGAAATGCTCGGCTAAAGCCTTGTCGCAAAAGTACACATAACAACCTTTCATTCCTCGAGTCATCAGTGTGCGATAGGTATTCTTGATAATCGCATCAGCGGCTTGCAGCGCCTCTTTTGGTCTGCTAGCAAGCATAGATCTGAATCCCTTCAACGACTGGTCATTAGGAGAACGCTTGAGACCATCTGTCACCACACGATTGTTCTTATACGACAAGTCTGGGCCAACAATCACACCCACATAATCAAGTTCCAAACCTTGACACGTATGAATACAACCTATCTGGTCTATCGATTTTTCTCCAATCAGCCATGGCTCGCTGCTATTAAAGTTCCATTGTTTTCGGAATCCGAACTGAGGCAGTTCAATATCGTAGGCCGCGTGATTTTGCTTACTCTTCCAATCCCAGCAATAACCGGCAACAACGCGGCTCTTGTTGTTTGTCGCGTTTTTGCGCTTTATCTCTTCAAACATCTCGGTTGGCGAGTCGTATATACGGAAATCGTAATCTTCTTCCGTCAGTCGGATATTGGCCGTTTCGCGTATCTGTAGTGCATTGTCGAGCCAACTTAGGAAACCATCAGAGCCATTGCAGCGGAACTGCGAACTTAGGTGCTCAAGATGTACATCAGCTCCCATCTCGTCAGCATATTGCTTAATCGATTGAACACTACCAATATCCTTCATATGGATTCGCTGGCAATCATCAACGAAGAATACAGAGAAACGGGCAGTCTTAATAATCTCTTTTATCTGATTCTCACCAAGGTTTGAGAACATACCGCTCTTCATATTCAGTCGATGGGCTTCGTCCACAATCAAAGCGCCCATTGTGTTTGGCATCGTATCGATAAAGTTGCCACTACCAACAAACAAGTTATTGATGTACGATTTCCTGTAGCTGCCTGACAGTTTAACACTATATACAGCACGCGGAGCGCTGTTCTTGGTTACGTATTGCGAGGCAATACCCTCTGCCGTGAGATTGACCAGGAGATTGATTGCCAACACGCTTTTACCAGTGCCTGGTCCACCTTCTACTATCAGCACTTGCTTTTTGCCTTCCTGCGCTTTCTTTGCCAAATAGACGGCCGACTCATAAACGACTTTCTGGTCGTCGAGCATGATGAATTCATCATTTCCATGAAGCATTGATGTCAGCGAATCGGCCAATTGTTTTGAAGGGCGCAGTTTACCATTGTCTATTTTCCAAATAATATCTTCGGGCGAGCAATAACGTACATATCTTAATATGTAGTCCTGCAATCTTGCGGCATCATTCTTCAGGAATACGGGCGCTTTGGCCACATAGTCTTGATAAAGTGCACCGTTAATCATACCATCGGGCGTATAGTTATGTAAGTAGGCACATGGACAAATGTCTACACCACGCTCCTGTATGGTCATGTTATAGTTCTGCAGCATATAGGCATACGACCATGCCTGATACGATGGGTGTGCCGTCTCAGCCTTTCCGTGCTGGAATCGTGTTACCACGATACCAGGTTTCTGTGTTGGCTCGGCATCTTCCCATTGTTTTAGTTCAACAATAACAAGTTGTTCACGTTTCTTGGAGTTCAGTCCCGAAACGATAAAGTCAACGCGTTTTGCTGTAAGAGGTATCTGATATTCTATTGCCACGCCAGCATCGTCTGGCAACTCCGGAGTGTTAACCACTCTCGACATATATTGCATAGAGTTCTGCCAAGAGCGCACTTCGTTTGGCGAGGTGTGTCGCCCAAGATGCTCGTAAAAAGCCTCGTCGATATTATCGGCGATGGTATTGTTGAACACGTCGTCAACAAACTGCTTCTTGGTGGCTCTATAGATTATCATAACTCGTTGTATTTCTTAGCGTTTCCGTAGGCTTTATCCACAGGGTATTTCTCTGCGTTTCGTCTTAGTTTATCTAAGACTATCTGCTTGATATCGAGGTCATATTTATCAGCTATCAGGATAGCGTAATTAATGATGTCGGCCAATTCTTCTTTGACTTTATCAACATTCACATCTTTAGCATCCTTCCACAAAAACGCCTCATTAAGTTCAGACGCCTCAATAGAAAGTGCCAACGCCAAATCCTTGCCGTTGTGGAACTGGTCCCAGTCACGATCCTTCGTAAACTGGACTATTGCTTTCTTAAGTTCGTCTATGTCGCTCATATAATAATCCTTATATATTGCAAAAGTACAAAAAGTTTTTGGATTTCCAAGCAGAAAAGGGGCGAAAATATAAAAAAAGTCCCAAAATATTTGGAACTTATTGAAATACTTCGTAACTTTGCAGCGTGAAAGGAACCTATTTAGGATGGGAGCCCCGTTTGGTTCGGCAAGCGACTCATTAAAATAGAAGCACTTTTAACTCCGCTTCAGATGGATAGCCCCGGTTGGTCCGGCAAGCAAGGCCATTAAAGCGGAGTTCCTTTTTCTAATTCACCAATTTTATTCTCAAAGGCATATTGGTCAATAATTGCATATGGTTTGTATGGACCACCGTTCTTCATCTTGCGCATAGCAAGAATTGTTCTAACTCCAATCTCGCGATCAAAATAAGCGAAGAAAGCACTCTCTTCGTGCTTACCTTCAACCACCCTACGCCAACCCAGATATTCACCTTTCTTTAAATACGATGGAATATCTTTAGCCAACGCATTCTTGATGGCATTGAACTTATTGTCACGTGAAGCCTTACTAACGATAGTCTTTAAGTCGGATTTAGTAATCTCGACTTCCATCGTTATGCCATTAGTAATAGTAAAACGCAAGGGTTGTTCTTTTAAGGTTTCGGCCATGGTTAGCACCTCATTTCGTATCCTCTTGCTCTCTATATAATATTCGTCACTTGTTCTTGTCATAATTGATTGCAAAAGTACAAAAAGTTTTTGGATTTGCAAGCGGAAATCCAATGAAATTGCTAAAAAAAATGCGAAATAGACCGGTTTAGAATGATATCAGAATTAAAGGTGTAAATTTAGAATACGGAAACGCATCCTACAAATTAGGTGAGTTTTCGTTGCGGGCGCCCATCTTTAAGAATGCTGCCCAACATATAGATCCGGGTGATGTAAACTTCATAAACGCTAGATGTTGTGATTAAAACTTCTCGTTGACTGCCTCATTAATCAGGTTGTCGATATTGTCGAACTCGAGTGTATTGAACGACAGTTTCTTTTTGTAAACCACATGATTGAGGTGCAGCACAGTCTTAAGATAATGTAAATAATAGAATTGACCACGAATGGCTGTCTTATATTCTTTAAATATACCACCTCCATTGGATGTGAACCTCTCAAGTAATTGCGACTGCTTGTTAAGCTTTGACTTTAATTGACGGTTTTCAATCCTAAGTTCACACTCGTGAGCACCGACGTCGTTGATATGATACATGTAGTCTTTTATAAAGTCACACTGCTGACGCAAATTGCGATTCTCGTCTTGTAAGTGACGGTAAGCGGATTCCAGACTCTTTGTGTAATCCGACAGCATCTCCATCTGCATACTAGTGCGACGATACGACTCAATAAAACGTTTTAACCAAACTTCTCTTGGCACCTCTTTAGGAGGAATAATCATTCTCGGTTCAGGCAGCTCGCAAACCTGTTGCGAACGTCGTAAAAAATTAAGTTTCATAATTCAATCTTTATACCTTAAGTAATACAAGTAGGCCACCGTTTATACCGGGGCGAAAACGGATGCAAAGGTACTAATTAAAATCGAGATAACCAAAAGAAAAAAGAGAAAAGTGGATACAGAAATACAGAATACAGTTTATTTGGCGAGCTGATACATGCAGAAGAGAAAACTATACTATTAAATATTATTATATTATATATATTATAATATATATAATATAATAATATTCTAAGGCGATAATTATACCCTAACCCAAGAAAACTGTATTCTGTATTCTGTATCCAATACAAAGTATATCAAAAATATTTTTAATATTTAGCAAAAAAATTACATAACTATTTGGTAGTTACAAAATTTTTTCGTACCTTTGCACTGTCAAAACAAGAACGGAATAGAGCCCCCATACGAAGGAGAAAAATTTCTCACGTGCACTAGGAAATCTCGCCACGTGTGGTCGCAAAAAATGACGTTCGAATGGAGACAACGAGAGATAATAAAATATTTAACAACAACACAAAAATTAAACTAGACAAAAGATTATGGCACTTAAAGTTAAAGCACAGGAGAAGTTGCAGAAGATTGGCACTCATGCAGGCAAGTATCGCTACATCATGATGCCCGAGTTGTACACCAGCCTGAGTCAGGACAAGGTGATTAAGGAGGCTGCCCTTCGCAGCGGAGTAAGTAAGGGAATCATGCAGGCATGCTGGGATGCTGCTGGCGAGGTGATCAAGGCGTGGGCCACTGAGGGCCACTCGGTAGCGCTGCCAGGTCTGGGCACCATGCGATTCGGACTGCGCGCCAAGAGCGTGGAGAAGGTAGACGAGGTAAAGGCAGGCCTCATTACCAGCCGCCGCATCATCTTCACCCCAGCCGTTGAGCTGAAGGACGAGTTGGCTGCTACCGCCGTACAGATTTCCTGCTACGACCGCGATGGCAAGGAGGTGAAGCGTGTAACCTCAACCAGCGGCGAGGTAGAGGATCCTGAGAATGAGAACCAGAATGGTGGTAGCGACAGCGGTAACACCAGCCAGACAGGCGGCGGTCTGCCAGAAGAGGGCGATTAAAGTTTAATTAGGCACGGATTAACGCGGCTTTTAATAAATTAAAAGACACGGATTTACTGCGATAAAAAAGCAGTATCTCTTTTAAAAAAGAGCCGTGTTAATCCGTGCCAAAAAAAAGAAAGGAAGAGAATTATGACAAAGAGAGAGACAATCAAATTTATCGTACAGATCATCGCATCTGTTGCTACAGCCATCGTAACGGCACTTGGTGCCACATCGTGTATGGGCATGTAGCCTCGGGGCAGCGATGCCCTGCGTCAAAGCCTAA
>NZ_CAMJFM010000029.1 GCF_946404925.1 uncultured Prevotella sp.
GCTCCCCACGATGTGCCATCGCTGGTCTTGCGGATGGTGAGTCGCTTGCCCTTTGGCAGCTCGGTCTTCACGTAGCCGATAGCTGCACTGGCCTTTGGCAGAGGCACCGTCTTCACATCCAGATTGATGGCGGCCATCTTCTGGTTCTGTACCAGGCGGAACTCCTGTCCCTTCAGGAATGCATATACGGCATTCACGCTGTTGATAGGTGTATCCCATGCCTGGGTGCGCTTCTGCTGTAGCAACCAGCGTTGCATCTCGTCGATGGTCTGGAAGTCGTCAGGTGTGATGGCCTGCAGGGCCTCGATGGCGATGCTCTGGGTGGGTATCTTGTAGTCGAACCACGAGTAGCCTGCACGTGGCGTGTCGTAGTAGCGGCCCATATCCTCGCGATATACGGTATACTCCTTCAGCGATTGTGCATACTCCTGGGCACGCTGGGCATCCAACTTCGAGAAGATAACAGCCGAGAGAGCCTTGTCGTAGATGCTCTGGCGCTTGATGTCCTTCTTCAGCAACTCTATCAGATAGCTGTTGGCGGCGTTCACCTCGGCGGGCAGTTGGCGTCCGTCGAGTGATACCAGATACAGCCACTGCAGGGCCTTGTAGCTTGGGAAGGTTACCGTCTCGCCCTTCTTCTCGGCTTTCTTCAGCTCCTTCACCAGGTCTACGATTTCCTGTCCCATAAAACTGAAGGCGCTATTCAGCATACCCTTGGTGTCGTTTTGCTTGGCGGTCAAGGTGTTCAGTCGCACCAGCATCTCGCTCACGGCCACGGTCATGTAGAACGATCCCGGCATACCCGGATACCACGTCCACGAGCCATCGCCCAGCTGCAACTTCTGGAGTTTCTCCATGCACTTATCCAGTCGGTTCGCCATCAGGTTCTCGTCAAAGAAGTCGGCCAGTCGGTGTTTCTGCTCCGTCTCGTTGTCAGCATCCATCACCCATGGTGTTTCGTTCAGAACCA
Source organism: uncultured Prevotella sp. (assembly GCF_946404925.1). GTDB lineage: Bacteria > Bacteroidota > Bacteroidia > Bacteroidales > Bacteroidaceae > Prevotella. The sequence goes on from NZ_CAMJFM010000029.1 coordinate 971, forward strand.
GTTCTTTCAGATCCTGGTTCTTCTGGAGGTGAGAGGTGAGAGGTGAGAGGTGAGAGATATCCTCTGCCTGCCATTGGGCGAATACAGGTTTGATTTGTGGATTCTGGTCGATGATGTATTTGCCTAATCCGTTGGCGTAGTACGATGCGGCCAGCGAGATGGCGTTATCCTCGTTGGGCGAGCCTACCGAAGGCAGCGCCTGAACCATCAGCCATACGGGGTTGTTGGTGTACTCTAGTGTCAGCTTGGCGTTCTTGGCATCAGCAGGCACCAGCTTGGTCAGGTCGATGGTCTCGGTGCCTGGTTTGTGCTGGGTGATAGGCAGCGCCACGGTGATACGCTCGGTGGCTGGCAATACGGGCAGATAGTGCTGCTCGCCATCAGAGTATCCTTTGCCGGAGATGCTCATTTTGCAAATGAGCATTGAGGAGGTGAGAAGGTGAGCGCTCGGCTTTGCCGCTTGGCTTGTCCAAGAAGGTGAGAGTTCAAATGCCACTGGCAGGGTTTCGCCGGCCTTGATATTCACGTTTTGAGTTTTCTCATAAACTGTAGCGTTAGTCTCGGCGTTAATCAGTACCAAGCGGGCTGTACCCTTCACGTCCTTCTCGCCAGTGTTGATCACGCGGGCCGATATGGTGGCCACGTCGCCCTCGCGCACAAATCGTGGCACGTTAGGCTGTATCATCACGTCTTTCTTAGCCACTGCCTCGGCCTCTATGTTACCATAATATAGTTCGCGGGTGTGGGCAAATCCCAGCAGCTGCCAGGTGGTCAAGCTCTCGGGCAGGGTGAACTTAATGGCCACGCGTCCGTTCATGTCCGTTGTCAGCTGTGGATAGAAGAAGGCGGTCTCGTTCAAATTTTCGCGCATCTGTACCTCCTCTGTCTGCTTGGCGTCTGCAGTATCCACAGCACCTGTTGCAGGGGCCTCTTCCGCCTCGTCGCCATCGCCCAGAGCCACATCATTGGTCACAGCCATTTTCGCCATCGGTGCAGCCGCCATAGCAGGTACCGATTCCATCATCACCATACCGTCCTCCAGGTCCATATTCCTTGCACCCAGTTTCATTTTTGAGCCGCGGAAGCTGTATCTGCGGAAGTACTGCGGATAAACGTCGTGGTCAAAGTGACTGAAGTTGATATCGCCAAAGTCCAGCGCCTTCCACTCGGCCGAGCCAAAGCGCGAGAATCTGCTAGCCGCTACACGCTGCCAATAGGTGTGTGGCAGTGGTATCCACAGGTAGGGCGAGAAGCTCCACTTGTGCGGGTAAATCTGGTTCAGACTCTGGTCGTAGAGTGTAGCCATCAGGTTGGCATCCACGGGTTTGCCGTCGGCATCCTTAATGGTCAGCGTCCACTCCTCCTTCTGTCCTGGTGTCAGTCTGTCGCGGAATGTGGCCCACTCCAGCTTCAGTTTCTTGTCGGGCATGGGTCGCTGTATCTGGGCTATGTGGGTGTAGCACTTGCCGTTCTTCACCCAAGCATACGTCAGCAGCAGGCCGTTTTCGTATTCATCCTTGTAGTTAAACCTACGGTTTATCAGCTGGTTGCTACGCTCTACCGATCCCTGCTCTATCAGCTTCTTGCCGCTGAATATGCTATATACTATATGTACATCCTCTGCCGACGAACCCACCTGGATGGTCACGGGTGTGCCGTCGTTAGCAAACACGCTGGCCGATTGGTAGAACCAGTCATCCGTCTCAACCACCGTCTTCTCATCATCCAGCGAGAAAACGATGAAGTCGCGACTAATCGTCTCGCCTTCGTAAGCACACTCAACCGTGTGCTTACCAGAGGTGAGAGGTGAGAGGTGAGAGGTGAGAGGTAACTCTGTGGTTGTTTTTATGTTCTGCCAAGCGCCGCTATCCAGGCGGTATTTCACTTCGGCATCCATTTCCTTTCCGGCAGCATTCTTCACGTGGAAAGTCGCTACGGGGTTATCCTCCACCAGCATCTTGTCGGCTATATCTATGCTCAGGGCCGTCTGGCGGTTACCTAATGGCAGCGTCATTTGTCCGTTGTGCGTCTCGCCAGCGCCATCGGTCACGTCGGCTGTCACCACAAAGTTGTAGAACATCGCATGTTGCGTCTCGGGTATCGTCAGCGGCAGCTGCACCACGAAGTTGCCCTCGGCATCGGTGGTAGCCTCGCCGCTGCTTATCTCGTCGCCATTGCTGCTGTAGCCCAGCGTGCCCTCGTCGTAGTATCGGCTGTAGCTCCACCACCACAGGGCCGTGCGGCGCATCACCTTATAGCTCACCTTGGCATCCTGCACAGGCACGCCTGCATAGCTCAATGCCTGGCCCTTCACGCTGATGGTGTCGCCCGCCTTGTAGGCCTCCTTGTATTCGTCAAAGTCCACGTGGAATGTGGGTCGCTTGTACTCCTCCACACGTATGGTCTGCGCGGTGTTGTCCACCTGTATGTTGAACATGCCCGTCAGCCCCGTCTGAGGCAGTGTAAAATCTACTGCAGCCACACCAAACTCGTCTGTCTCGGCCTCTTTCTCAGCCACCAGCTTGTAGTTGGCATCGCGTAGCTCAAACTTCATCGGCTGCTTGGCGCACACCGTCTGCTCTATGCCGTTCACCACCTGATAGGCCATCGCCGACGCATGCACCGTCTGCCCTGGGCGATAGATGCTGCGATCGGTGAATATCGTCGTACGGTTCACGGTGCGATAGGCATCGTAGAACTCATAGCGTCCCGATCCTCTCAGCACGGCGCTCGCCTTGTCATCGTCGGTATAGGCAAACACGCTGCGTGTGCGCGTTACGTCCTTGGTTGTAAAGAAGTACTCACCCTTGTCGTTGGTCACGCCCACGGTGGTCTTCTCGTTGCGATAGCTCTCGCGCTCCTTTATTTTCAGGTGTGCCCCCTCTACGGGCTGTCCTGTTGTGGCGTTCACCACCACGTAGCGTATCTTGCCGTTAGGTTGCGTCTCGGCCATGGTGTACAGGTCGGTCACGTGGTATAGCGTGCGCACCACCTCGGTGCTTGGTGTCGTTGTCATCTCCACCATATACATACCCGTGGGCAGGCCTTTCAGCGTCAGCTGGTCGTCAAACAGCTCGTAGGCCTCGTGTTTGCCAAACTGCTTGGTCTCGCTCATCACCTGCTTGCCCAGTAGCGGCTGTATCTTCTGGTAGTCCTTTTCGTTCGATGGCGACAGCTCGGTGTCGCCCTCCAGGCGTACGCGATACACGTTGAACGTCAGCGATGTCAGGTTTCTCAGTTCCTTCAGCGTCACCGTCTGTTCCTGCATCGGGCGCACCACTTGCAGGTCGTATGCCAGATGGAACTCCGGGTTCGTCAGCTTCTGCTTGGCATTACGTAGCTCGTTGGTTATCTTCCACTTACCCCACTTGTTGATGGTCTTGTCTATATAGGCTATGCGCTCAGCAGCGGTGGTGGCGTATGGCAGCTGGTGATATGCCCGCACGGCCAGGTGTGCGTCCAGCAGGTTCACCGCCTTCTGGTTGCCCGCCGTCTGGTAGTAGTCGCGCATCACTTTCAGCTCGCCCAGCTCGCCGCCTATCACGCTCAGCATGTCGTTGCCAAACACGCCTGCATCCTCGCCCATCACCACAAATGGCTCGTAGCTTTTCTCCCTGGTCTTGGCCAGCAGTCGGCACACCTCCGGTGTCAGCTGTGGTTTCTTCACGTCCAACTTCAGGCTGTACTGGTCTTCGGCTATCTGGTAGAGCACCGTCTGGTACACCAGCTTCAGCACCGCATCCTGCGTCTGGTTGTATCGTGCCGCAATGCGGTCCACCTCAGGTTTCAGCGAGTCGGGTGCAATCGCCGCCATCGCCTGCGCCCCCATCAGTTCCGCCTTCAGCAGTTGTCCGTATTGCGCCTCTTTCTGCGCCTTTTTCACTATCTGCTGCAGCACCTCATATTGCGTCTTCGGCAAGTCCTTCTCTTCAGCATCCCGGACCTTCTTCCAGAGCGCCTGATACGATTGTCCAAATATGAACATAGGCATGATCAAAGCTATAGTTATCAATAGAATTTTCTTCATAACGCCTGTATTTATCGTTAAAACTATCGGCAAAGGTAACTAATTATTTTCAATTTCCTTCGGAAATTATGAATTATTATATCTTTTAGGCGTTTATGAACAGTACTTTTCGCCGATTGCCAAAGATTATCTTTGAGAGTCTTTAATTCTATATCTGTCATAAGTTCGTTCTAATTATTCTATGCAAAGGTAATCATTATTTGGGGAATACCCAAATAAATAAAGAAAAAAGTGCGCACAAGCATTATAAATGCTTTATTTACAAAGTTCCAAAGGTTTTGAACTGAAATTGAAAACAAAACTTGAGACTTTTTCAGTTTTTCACTTTTTCACTTTTGACATTAAGGTATTAGGATACTTAAAAGGGAAATATAAGATTGTATAATTTAGTTAATATTAAATTTATATATATTATAATATATATAAATTATATAATTCAGTGTTTATATTAATGGAAAAATACTAATGTCAAAAGTGAAAAACTGAAAAAGTGAAAAACTAATAGTCATATAAAAATGCTCTAACAAATAAAAAATAATCGCTTAAAAACTTGCATATATCAGGAAATTTTCGTACCTTTGCAGCATAGATGTAAAACAAACAAAGCATCTAAAATTTGCGGCATAGTTATAGAGAAAATTTTTCTTAGTCGACGAGAAAGTTTTTCATAGTATAGCCGCAGAAACAACGACTAAGGAAGAGGTTTTAAGGAGAAGGAAAAGTTTTTATACCCTTAAAATTATTATTAATTTATGGCACTTAAGGTAAAGGCAGTAGAGAGACTGCTGAAGTTTTCGAACGACCCCAAAGACCCAGGTGTTTACCGCTATGTGATGAAGCCCGAGATGTACTCAAGTCTGAACCAGACAAAGGTAATCAAGGAGGCTGCTCTGCGAAGCGGCGTTAGCCAGGGAGTGATGAAGGCCTGCTGGGATGCAGCTGGCGAAGTGATTAAAGCATGGGCAACCGAAGGTCACGCTGTGGCTCTGCCCGGACTGGGAACCATGCGATTCGGTCTGCGTTCTAAGTCGGTAGAGAACGTGAACGACGTGAAGACCGGCCTCATCAAGAGTCGTCGAATCGTGTTCACCCCATCGGTCGACCTGAAGGATGAGTTGGCTGCAACCGCCATCCAGATTACCTGCTACGACCGCGATGGCAAGGAGGTGAAGCGTGTAACCAGCACCTCTGGCGATATCGAGGATCCTGAGAATGAGAACCAGAATGGCGGTAGCGGTACCTCAAGCCAGACAGGCGGCGGCCTCCCAGAGGAGGGCGATTAAGCTCACGGAGGGGGCAGCGCCCCTGCCCTCTCCCTGTTTTTAACCTAAATTATTTATATTATCATGAGTAAGAGAGAGACATTTAAGTTCATTGTACAGATCATAGCATCTGTTGCTACAGCCATCGTGACCGCACTTGGTGCCACAAGTTGCATGAACATGTAGTTTCTTGGACTAGCCAAGCGGCCGCTCGACCTCTGGTCGCTTGCAAGGCAAGAAAGCCGAGCGCGGGGCATCACTGCCCTGCGTATAAATAGAGGTGAGCAGAAAAATGCTCATCTCTATTTTTGTATAATACCAAAAAGACACTGCAGGGAGGCCGCAAAATGAAAATAAAATGAATTTTATTTGGTATTTTATTCGCTTATTCGTATCTTTGCATCATGATTAACCAACAATTATTGAATCCGAAGAGCATCGTCGTGATTGGCGGCTCTAACAACGTGCATAAGCCCGGGGGTGCTATTGTGCGTAATATTAAGAATGGTGGTTACAATGGCGACCTGCACATTGTGAACCCCAAGGAGGACGAAGTGCAGGGAATAAAGGCTCACCACGACGTGAAGGACATACCGCAGACGGACCTGGCGGTGCTGGTGGTGGCGGCGAAATTCTGCCCCGACTACGTGGACTATCTGTGCCAGGAGAAGGGCACCAAGGCCTTTGTAATCATCTCGGCCGGATTTGGCGAGGAGACAAAGGCGGGCGCCGAACTGGAGCAGCGCATACTGGACACGTGCGAGAAATATGGTGCGGCGCTGATAGGCCCTAACTGCATAGGACTGCTGAACCGCAACCACCACAGCGTGTTTACCCTACCCATACCCAACCTGAATCCACAGGGCGTAGACTTTGTGTCGGGATCGGGCGCCACGGCGGTGTTCATCCTGGAGAGTGCGGTCATCAAAGGCTTGCAGTTTAACAGCGTGTGGAGCATCGGCAACGGCAAGCAGATAGGTATAGAGGACGTGCTGCAGTATATGGACGACCACTTTGATGCGGAAAAGGACTCGAAGGTGAAACTGCTGTACATAGAGAACATCAGCAACCCCGACAAGCTGCTATACCACGCCAGCAACCTGATACGCAAGGGATGCCGCATAGCTGCCATCAAGGCGGGATCGAGCGAGAGCGGCAGTCGCGCGGCATCGAGCCACACGGGTGCGATAGCATCGAGCGACTCGGCGGTAGAGGCGCTATTCCGTAAGGCGGGCATCGTGCGATGCTACTCGCGCGAGGAGCTGACCACCGTGGGATGCATCTTTACGCTACCCGAACTGAAGGGTAAGAACTTTGCGATAGTGACGCACGCGGGCGGTCCGGGCGTGATGCTGACGGACGCGCTATCGAAGGGCGGACTGAACGTGCCACACATAGAAGGCCCCGAGGCCGACGAGCTGAAGACTAAGCTATTTGCAGGCTCATCGGTGGCCAACCCGATAGACTTCTTAGCTACGGGAACGGCTGAGCAACTGGGCACAGTGATAGACTACTGCGAGAACAAATTCGACAACATCGATGCGATAGCCGTGATATACGGCACACCGGGACTGACGCAGCTATACGAGGCATACGACGTGCTGGACAAGAAGATACGCGAGTGCAAGAAACCTATCTTCCCCGTGTTGCCAAGTCTACATACAGCTGGCCCCGAGGTGGCAGAATTCCTAAGCAAAGGTCATGTGAACTTTAGCGACGAGGTAACGCTGGCCACGGCCCTGAGCCAAATAATGCGCACACCAAAGCCCGCCCCACCCGAGGTGCAGCTTTATGGCATAGACTTCCCAAGACTGCACATCATCATCAGCGGTATCGAGAAAAACGGCTACGTATCGCCACAGACCGTGCGCGAGATACTATCGTGCGCCGGCATACCACTGGTACCCGAGATGGTGTCGCGTGAGAAAGAGGAGCTGACGGCCTTTGCCGAGCGCGTGGGATTCCCCGTGGTGGCTAAGGTGGTGGGCCCGATACACAAGAGCGACGTGGGCGGCGTGACGCTGAACATACGTACACCCGAACATCTAGCACTGGAGTTTGACCGCATGATGAAGATAAAGGATGCCACGGGCGTGATGGTACAGAAGATGCTGAAGGGCACCGAGCTGTTTATTGGCGCGAAATACGAGACAAGATTTGGTCACGTGACGCTTTGCGGACTGGGTGGCATTTTCGTAGAGGTGCTGAAGGACGTATCGAGCGGCTTGGCACCACTGAGCTATGCCGAGGCGTACTCGATGATACACTCGCTGAAGGGCTACAAGATACTGAAAGGTACGCGCGGACAAAAGGGCATCAATGAGCAGAAATTTGCTGAGATCATCGTAAGGCTGTCTACCCTGCTGCGATTTGCCACAGAGATTAAGGAGATGGATATCAACCCGCTGCTGGCAGACGAGAAAGACGTAGTTGCCGTTGACGCGAGAATTTTGATTGAAAGGTGAGAAAGTGAGAAGGTGAGAAGGTGAGAAAGTGAGAAAGTGAGAATGCGGACGGCGATAGTTGGTGGTGGGGCGGCAGGATTCTTTCTGGCGGTGAACCTGAAGGAAATGTGCCCCGAGATGCAGGTGACCATCTTTGAGAAATCGAAGAAGGTGCTTGCTAAGGTGGAGGTATCGGGTGGCGGTAGATGCAACTGCACCAACAGTTTTGAGGCGGTGACGGATCTACAGCAAGTGTACCCGCGCGGCCACCGACTGCTGAAACGACTCTTCAAAACTTTTGACTATCGCGATGCGTACGAGTGGTTTGAAGCCCACGGGGTGCGGCTGGTGACGCAGGAGGACCATTGTGTGTTCCCCATGTCGCAGGATTCGCATACCATTATCAATATGTTCTTGGCGGAGGCAAAGAGGCATGGGGTGGAGATACGCACGGGGTGCAAGATTGAGAGCCTTGAGCAATTAGCGAAGTATGATTTTAAGGTGATTACAACGGGTGGAGGTACTGCATCAATGGTTGGAGTTCCAACCGTTGATGCAGTACCGTCGTTGTTTACGTTTAGCATTGACGATGATGAGCTACGAAAGCTGATGGGAACCGTGGTGGAGGATGCTACGGCATCGATTCCGGGCACGAAATACCGCTCAACAGGACCACTGCTGATTACGCACTGGGGCATGAGCGGGCCTGCGATACTGAAGCTATCGAGCTATGCGGCGCGCGATCTGCACGAGCATAACTACCAGATGCCACTAGCCGTGAACTGGACATCGCGCAAGGAGCCCGAGATACAACAGGAGCTACACGAAATCATCGCCCGCCATCCGCAAAAGCAGATAGGCACCATCCGCCCCTTTAACCTCCCTACCCGACTCTGGGACTACCTGGTGCAGAAAACCCTGGGCGAGCGCGCGCAGAACCGCTGGCAGAACCTGAACCAAAAGGAACTGAACCGACTTACCAACGCCCTATGCAACGACCAATACCAGATAGCCGGGCGTGCGGCATTTAAAGACGAATTTGTGACGTGTGGCGGCATCGACCTAGCGAGCGTCAACCAGAACACGCTGGAATCAAAAACACTTCCCCAGCTTTATTTCGCCGGAGAAGTGCTCGATGTGGATGGTGTGACGGGCGGATTTAATTTCCAAGCCGCGTGGACCACCGCTTATTGTGTTGCCATGGCTATTAATCAACAAGTTCGTTGTAGTCAGTCTCCTTCTGAGGGATGACCCAAGTCCAAGCGTTGCCATCCTCAGGATTGATGGTAACGGCAAACTCTGACTTGAAGCTACCACCCTGAGCCTTGGTCTTACGAACGATGGGCTGGCCCCAACGCTTGTAGTCGAACCAATCGTTACCCTCGCCCCAAAGGTCGAAGCGGCGATACAGCTTCACCTCGGTCAGCAGGTCGTCGCCCGTGCTCTGACTCATGCTGTACTCATCGTCGTACTGATGAACGGCCTCGAACAACAGCTGCTGAGCCTCAGCATCCTTACCCAGGTGACAATCGGCCTCGGCCTCGGTATACAGCATCTCGGCATAACGGATGAGTGGGAACGAACCACCACCAGGATAGAAAGCGACCATAAACTTAAACTGCATATAGGCATATACCAGCGATGTCTCGTACAGACAATCGGGATAATCCTTACGTGCGCGCTTGTACAGACTCTTGGTGCTACGACCAGCGGCATTACACTCGGCATACTCAGCATCGGTAGGAACCAGATAGAGGTTACGGCGTGAGTCGCTCTCAGGAATCTGATCGATGAGCTCCTTGCTGATGGCTACAGGATAATTGCGGCAGTTGCTGGCGCTTGAGTTGCAACCGATGTAAGCAAAGAAGCTATAGAAGCTGATGGTCTGTATCTCCTCATCGAACACACCCCAGATCCACTCAGAGTTCTCGCTGTGGAAACCACCATTGATATACTCATCGATGGTCATCATAGAGTGACCCTGACGAGCCAGGGCGGCATACTTGGCAGCATTCTGCCAATCCTCGCGAGTCAAAGCGGCCTTGGCATAGATGGCATAAGCCACATCCAGTCCGGGCTCATAGAACTTCTCGCGGTCGCGACCACTCTTCTGATAGAGTGAGATGGCCTCGTCGAGGTCCTTGTAAATCTGAGCGTAGGTCTCCTTCTGGGTGGCGAGGGCCTGATCGCCCAGACTCTCGTCTATACGCAGGATGATACCATCGGTATCGCCCTGATGATCGCTCCAACGATAGGTGTAGAGCTGAGCCAGACGGAAGAATGAATAAGCGCGGAAGGTCAAAGCCTGAGCCTTAAGGAATGCCTTATCGGCCTCAGTGCCCTCAGCCTGGTCTATGTTGCAGATCACAGCGTTGGCATTGCTCACCAGCTTGTAATAATAGAACCAAGGATAAACGGTAAAGGTAACGGTGGGGCGCAGATGGTAAGCAGAATTCCAAACGCCGGCCCAACTGGTCTGATTACACTTCTGGGCATCGTTGCCGGTAAAGGTGCCGTACCAGTTAAGGATGGTACCCTCGCCATTGAAACCCTGGGTTGACATATACTGCGACGACATGGCCTTGCAGAGACCATTTACAGCCAGTTCGGCCTTCTCGGTTGATCCCAGCACGTTGGCCTTATCCTTCTGAGCCGTAGGAGTAGTGTCGAGATAGTCGCCAGAACAAGCACTAAGTGCAAGTGCAGCTAAACTTATATATATAAACTTTTTCATAACTTCTCTTAATTCTTAATTCTAACTTCTAAAATTTGATGTTCACACCTGCTGAGAACACACGTGGAGTAACGAATGTGACCGACTGAGTACCATTGAAGGACATCTGTGGGCTCATACCCTTGCGGGCGGTGAGGGTGAAGAGGTTCTCGCAAGTAACCGTCAGGGCTACATTCTCCAATCCGGCCTTGCGTACCCACTCCTTAGGCAAGCGATAAGAGAGGTTGACATTCTTAAGAATGAGATAGCTGGCGCTGGTGAGCCAACGCGAAGAGGTAGAGTTGAGGTCGGCCTCCATACCAGTAACGATGGTAGGCGCATCGCTCAACATGGGGATACCATTGCGATCGATGGCATCGGTAGCAGTGGCCTGCTCGGCGGTCCATCCCTTCAGTACATCCTTGTGCAGGGCCTGAGGTGTGTCGCTTGAGCTCATCAGCATCGAGTAGTTGCTATCCAGCACCTTGCCGCCCAGCTGATAAGTAAACAGCGTAAAGAGCGAGAAGTCCTTATAATCGACAGTAAAGTTGAAGCTACCAAAGCATGTGGGCAGGGCCGAACCCTGGAACTCGCGCTTGGCATAGGTAGTCATATATGAATAAGGTACACCATCGATAACCACCACGGCGTTCAGCTCGTTGCCGCTGATCTTCTTACCCTCGGTGTTACCGTAGGTAGTGGTGCCATCGGTAAAGTAGTACTCATCGTCGTTGAACTTATAGAGCGAGAAACCGTTCTTGGTGTTGATACCCTCCCAAGTGTAGGTATAGAACTGATAGCGGTCCATGCCCTCAACAATCTTCTTGGTGCCATCGATGATACCATTCTTGTTCTGCTCGGGCAGCTTGGTAATCTTGTTTTTCTCGAAGGTGATGCTGGCACCGATGTTAACCTTCCACGACTTGTTCTTGAACACGTCCATATCGGCCGAGAACTCGAAACCGTGGTTAGAGATGGTACCAAGGTTCTTGGTGATGACACTCTCGGCGCTGGTAGTGCTTGTACCACCGGCCGACAGAGGATTGTAGACATCGAAGATCAGGTCCTTATTGCGCTTGTCGAAGTACTCGATGTTGAAGTTGAGCTTGTTCATGAGTCGGCCTTCGAGGGCGATACCCCAAGACTGACCGGTCTCCCACTTCAGGTCCTCGTTAGGCAGCTGAGCCTGATAGAAGGCACCCTTGCGGTCGTTGATGGTAGGATTGTAGAGGGCCATGTAGCCATACAGACCAGAGCCCGAGTCGTTACCCACCTCACCATAGTCGGCACGCAGCTTGAGGTAGTTAACCCAGTCGTACTTCTTCATAAACTTCTCGTTAGAGATAACCCAGCTGGCACCTGTGCTCCAGAAGTTACCCCAACGGGCCTTCTTAGAGAAGCGCGACGAACCATCGCGACGGAACGAGAACTCGATGTTGTAACGGCTATCGTAGCCATAACGCACACGACCCAGATATGACTCGGTGTGATATGTCTCGTCGTAATCCTGCGATGTTACAGGCTCGGCAAAGTTAATCAGATTGTTCAAACCTGGCTCAATCTCGATGTTCTTGGTTACATAGAGCTCGTTCACGGTATAGTCGTAGTTCTCGTGAGCCAAGAGGGCATCGATAGAGTGCACGCCATACTCGTGGTTCCAATGCAGCTGCTGCTGGAAGGCCCAGTTCTTATAGCGATAGTCGCGACGACGACCACGGCCATTGTTACCCTTACCATCGCCGATAACAGAGCTCTCGTAGATGCTCTCAGAACTTGAACGCAGGTTCAGGTTACCCTTCAGCATAAAGGTGAAGTTGTAAGGCAGCATGATATTGGCATAAGCGATACCATTCATGGTGTTACGAGTGGTCTTATCCTCGTTCAGCTGGTTCTCCCAGATCACGTGGCGATCCATATACTGGTTGCGGGTGATGATGACCTGACCGTTAGCGTCGGTATACGAACCGCTATCAAACTGCTTGTCGCCATACTTGTCGAGCAGATACTCGCCGGTATTCACATCGTGCAGGTGTACGGGATATACGGGCGAAATCCTACGGCAGTAGTTGAAGGGGTTGTTGTTGGTGTTACCAGTACCGTAGCTTGAGTCATAGTTCTGGTGAGTACCATTAACGTTCAGTCCGGCCTTGAGCCAAGAAGTAGGATTGATATTGGTTGACAAGCGGGCCGAGAGACGGTTGAAACCAGAGGTCTTGAGGTAGCCCTGCTCATCAAGATAACCCAGCGAGATGAGGTAATCGCTCTTATCGCTGGCACCGTTGGCATTGAAGTTGTACTCCTGGCGATAACCGCTACGGATGGTCTGATCGTACCAATCGAGGTCTTCGCCATAAGTACCCATAATCTGCGCATCGCTCACCAGCTTACCATCGGCGGTGAAGAGTGCATCATCGGCCTTATTAAATATGTTCAGCATCACGCGGTCGGCTATCAGGTTCTTAGTGGCATAAGCACCTGCAGTAGCGGCATCGTCGCCAGCTGTCATGCGGTTGTTCTTCATGTTAACCCACTGGGCCTCCATCCACTCGCGAGCGTCCAGACGATCGTACTCTGGAATACCGCGGCTGTAGGTACCCTGCTTGATGTCAACATTAATGTTCAGTTTGCCCTGCTTACCCTTCTTGGTGGTAATCAGGATAACACCGTTAGAGGCGCGGTTACCATACAGAGCGGCTGATGCAGCATCCTTCAATACCGACATCGACTCGATGTCCTGTGGGTTCAGGTCGCTGATGTTTCCGCTATAAGGCACACCGTCTAGGATATAAAGTGGATTGGTGTTACCATTAACGGTTCCCACGCCGCGGATGCGGATAGAGGGGTCCTGACCAGGAGCACCCACCGTGCTGTTAACACGAACACCTGTTACTGTTCCTTCGAGAGCCGAAGCTACTGATGTAGTGGGACGCAACTCGATGGCCTCGCTCTTCACCTCCTGGATTGATCCGGTAAGCGAAGTCTTCTTCTGAGTACCATAAGCCACCACTACTACTTCGTCTAGAATCTGAGAATCGTTCTTCAGCTGAATCTTCAGCGTTTTTGTGCTAACTGCCACCTCGAGTGGCTCCATTCCTACATAGGTAATCTTAAGCGTTTTTACGCCTTCGGGCACTTCCAAAGTAAAATTACCATCATAATCGGTAATGGTACCAATGCTAGCATTGCCTACTGCCTGGATTGTTGCTCCAATAATCGGCTCGTTATCCTCGAAGCTAACCACCGTACCAGTAACCTTAGTTTGAGCCATAGCCATTCCAGCAAGCAGGAACAAGCCGGCCAACATCATACTGAGTCTTTTCATTTAAAACTTAAAAAATTAATAATATACTAGTAATTACTTAAATGCTTAAACAAACTGAATTAGTTTTTCCAAACTAAAAAAATAGCCATTCCTCACGAAATGGGCTGCAAAGGTACGAAGTTATTTTGAAACCTGCAAGAAAATTTAATAAATATTATATTTTTATTGTCAAAAAAAAGATGGCCGGCCCTGTTTTCGGGTCAGCCATCCTTTATATTCTATCTATCTTAGATATTAATCGATAGCGTCGTTGTAGTCGCTCTCCTTCTCAGGAATAGCCCATGTCCAGTTGTTACCGTCCTCAGGCTTGATGGTTACGGCAAATGTGCTGTGGAAGCTACCGCCGTCGGCAATGCTCTTGCGGACGATAGGCTCACCCCAACGCTTGTAGTCGAACCAGTCGTTACCCTCGCCCCAGAGGTCGAAGCGGCGATACAGCTTAACCTCGGTCAGCAGGTCGGTGCCGGTCTTGGTGCTCTTCTCGTAAGCAGCATCGTAGCCCTTAACGGCCTCGAACAGCAGCTGCTGAGCCTCTGAATCCTTGTTCAGGTGGCAATCAGCCTCGGCCTCGGTGTAGAGCATCTCGGCAGCACGGATCAATGGGAACGAACCACCACCAGGATAGAAGTCAACAGTGAACTTATACTGCTGGTAACCGTAAACCAGTGATGTCTCGTACAGACGATCGGCATACTCCTTGAAAGCACGCTTGTAGAGAGTCTTGGTGCTACGGCCAGCTGCGTTACACTCTTTCCACTCAGCCTCTGTTGGAACCAGATACAACCAGCGGCGAGCGTCGGTCTCAGGAATCTGGTCGATAAGCTCCTTGCTGATAGCTACAGGATAGTTACGGCATGCACCAGCGCTTGAGTTAGAGCCGATGTAAGCGTAGAAGCTGTAGTAGTACAGAGTCTGGTCAGAAGCTTCGTATACACCCCAGATCCACTCATTGTTAGGTGTGTGGAAACCATCCTTATACTGATCCTCGGTCATCAGGGCGTGACCCTGACGAGCCAAAGCAGCATACTTAGCAGCATTCTGCCAATCCTCGCGAGTCAATGCAGCCTTAGCGTAGATAGCGTAAGCTACATCGATTGATGGCTTGTAGAACTCATCGCTACCACGATCCAAGCCACTCTTCTGATACAGGCTGATAGCCTCGTCGAGGTCGCTATAGATCTGAGCGTAAGTCTCAGCAAGTGTTGACAATGGGAACTCGCCAGTGCTCTGGTCCAGACGCAGAACTACACCAGGAGTGTTGCCCTGAGTGTCCTTCCAGCGGAAGCTGTAAAGCTGAGCCAGACGGAAGAATGAGTAAGCACGGAAAGTAAGAGCCTGAGCCTTGATGAAGGCCTTCTCGCTCTCAGAACCAGTAGCTGCATCGATGTTGCAGATAATGGCGTTGGCGTTACTTACCAACTTGTAATAGTAGAACCAAGGATAGTACAGGTAAGAGCTACTCTTACGCAGGTGATATGTTGAGTTCCACAGAGCGGCCCAACCAGTCTGGTTACACTTCTGGGCATCGTTTCCGGTAAATGTACCGTACCAGTTCAGGATGGTACCCTCACCATTCATACCCTGAGTGCTAAGATACTGGTTAGTCATAGCCTTACAGATACCATTGAGGGCCATCTTTGCATTATCGGTTGAGCCGAGGATGGTGCTTGTGCCAACCTGATTCTCAGGCGTCGTCTCCAAGTATTCCTTCTCACAGGCAGTGAAGCTCAGAGCGGCAATGCTCAATAAAAATATATACTTTTTCATAATCTTCTATTGTCTATTATCAACTATCAATTAGAACTTAACATTCACACCTACAGTGAACACGCGTGGTGTTACGAATGTATTCGACTGTGTACCAGAGAAGTTCTGCTGTGGGTTCATACCCTTACGGGCAGTCTTGGTGAACAGGTTCTCGCAAGCCAGGGTTACTGCTACGCCCTCAAGGTCAATCTTACGTACCAGATTGGTTGGCAGGTTGTAAGAGAGGTTGAGGTTCTTCAGAATCAGGTAGTTTCCGCTTGTCAGCCAACGTGAAGAAGTTGAGTTCAGGTCGGCCTCGATAGCTGTACCAGGAATCAGAGGTGAGTTGTTGAGCTGTGGAATACCGTTTGGATCAACAGCATCTACTGATGTAGCCTGCTCTACGGTCCAACCCTTCAGCACATCCTTGTGCAGAGAGTATGGAGTACCCGAGGCACTCATCAGTGATGAGTAGTTGCTATCCATAACCTTGCCACCCAGCTGATAGGTGAACAGAGTGTAGAGGCTCAGGCCCTTCCAGCTAATGGTGAAGTGGAAACCTCCGTAAGCCTTAGGAATAGCCGATCCGTGGAACTCCTTCTTAGCATAGGTAGTAACGTAGCTGTAAGGCACACCGTCGATAACTACGAGTGTATTCAGGTTGTCGCCGCTAATCTCGGCCTTCTCCTGATTACCGTATATAGTACCGTCAGCAGCTGTGAAGTAGTAGTCCTCGTCGTTGAACTTATAGAGTGAGAAACCGTTCTTGGTGTTGATACCCTCCCAAGTGTAAACAAAGAACTCGTAGCGGCTCTTGCCCTCAACAATCTTCTTGGTACCATCGATGATACCATCCTTATTCTGCTCTGGCAGAGTGATGATCTTATTGCTCAGCAGTGTGATGTCGCCACCTACGTTGATCTTCCAATCGCGGTTCTTGAATACATCAGCATCGAATGAGAACTCAACACCCTTGTTAGAGATTGTTCCGAGGTTCTTGGTGATAACCGACTCAGCACTTGATGTGCTTGTAGCACCGGCTGACAGTGGGTTGTAAACGTCGAACAGCAGATCCTTGTTGCGCTTGTCGAAGTACTCGAGGCTGAAGTTCAGACGGTTGAACAAACGACCATCGATACCTACACCCCAAGACTGACCTGTCTCCCACTTCAGATCCTCGTTAGGCAGCTGACCGATCCAGTAAGCACCCTGGTTAGCGTTCTGTTCAGAGTTATACAGAGCCATGTAACCATAGTAGCCTGAACCAGAGTCGTTACCTACCTGACCGAAGTCGGCACGCAGCTTCAAGTAGTTAACCCAGTCGTACTTCTTCATGAAGCTTTCGTTAGAGATAACCCAGTTGGCACCTACGCTCCAGAAGTTACCCCAACGGGCATCCTTTGAGAAGCGTGAAGAACCGTCGCGACGGAAGCTGGCCTCAACGTTGTAGCGGTTGTCGTAGCCATAACGTACACGACCCAGGTATGACTCTGTACGATAGGTATCGTTGTAGTCATAGAGGCTGGTGATATCGGTGAAGTTGTTCAGATTGTTTACACCGGCAAATACCTGAGTGGTCTTGTAACCATACAGATAGTTATAGGTGTAGTGATAGTTCTCGTGACCAATCAGAGCGTCAACAGAGTGCACACCGTACTCGTGACTCCAGTGCAACTGCTGCTGGAATGCCCAGTTCTTGTAGCGGGTGTCGGTACGCTTGCCACGACCGCTGTTACCCTTACCGTCACCAATCTCGGCGTTGTTATACTCGTTAGTCTCTGAGTGACGTGTACTCAGGTTACCCTTCAGTGTAAAGGTGAAGTTGTAAGGCAGATAGAAATCGGCGTAAGCAATGGCGTTCATTGTGTTACGTACGGTATTGACCTTGTTCAGCTCGTTCTCCCAGATGAGGTGACGGTCCTGGAACTGGTTACGTGTGATAACCACCTGGCCGTTCTCGTCTACATACGAACCACCATCGTACTGCTTGTTGCCAAACTCGTCCAGCAGATAGTTACCTGTGTTTATATCGTGCAGGTGTACTGGATAGATAGGAGCCACGTTACGGCAATACATGAATGGGTTGGTGTAACCACCATCACCAGTACCATAGCTTGAGTTGAAGGTCTGGTGAGTAGCGTTTACATTGAAACCGCTCTTAAACCACTTAACTGGCTGAACGTTTACAGCAGCACGACCAGAGATACGGTCGAAACCAGAAGTCTTGAGGTAACCGTTCTCGTTCAGATAACCGATAGAGAAGAGGTAGTCGCTCTTTTCGGTAGCACCGTTGGCGTTCAGGTTGTACTCCTCGCGATAGCCGTTGTGGATAGCCTGATCGTACCAGTCAAGGTCCTCACCGTAAGTACCGATGATCTTGGCATCGCTAACCAGCTTACCGTCAGAGGTAAACAGGGCGTTGTCGGCCTTGTTGTAGATGTTCAGATAGAGGCGGTCGGCAATCAGGTTCTCTGATGCGTATGCAGCAGCAGTAGCGGCATCGTCGCCAGCCGACATGCGGAAGTTCTTCATGTTGAGCCACTGAGCCTCCATCCACTGGTTGGCGCCCAAGCGATCGTACTCGGGGATACCACGGCTGTAAGTACCCAGCTTGATGTCGGCTGTCATGTTCAGCTTACCCTGCTTACCCTTCTTGGTGGTAATCAGGATTACACCGTTTGAGGCGCGGTTACCGTAAAGAGCGGCTGATGCAGCGTCCTTCAGTACCGACATCGACTCGATATCCTGTGGGTTCAGGTCGCTGATGTTACCACCGTAAGGCACACCGTCGAGGATGTAAAGAGGTGATGACGAACCGTTAACGGTACCGATACCACGGATGCGGATAGCTGGATCCTCACCTGGTACACCATAGGTGCTGTTAACCTGTACACCGGTTACTGTTCCTTCGAGTGCCGATGCTACCGATGAAGTTGGACGAAGCAGGATCTCGTCGCTCTTCACCTCCTGGATAGCTCCGGTAAGCGATGTCTTCTTCTGTGTACCGTAAGCAACTACCACCACCTCGTCGAGGTTATGCACATCGTTGCGAAGCTGAATGCGCAATGGTTTTGCACTAACGGCAACATCCAGAGGCTCCATACCTATATAGGTAATGCGCAGAGTCTTACGACCTGCGGGAACGTCCAGAACAAATTTTCCGTCGTAGTCTGTGATGGTACCAATGTTGGTCTCGCCTACCACCTGGACAGTAGCACCGATAATGGGCTCATTATCCTCGTAGGTTACTACGGTACCAGTCACCTTTGTCTGCGCCATCGCCAATCCCACAAACAGGATTAGGCTGGCTAAGGTCAAACTGATTCTTTTCATGTAAAACTTTAATTTAAATTTTGAAAGTATAAAAAATTAATAAATCTCTGGTTTCACTTTTCCTCCAATCACGGGCGCAAAAATACTAATTAATTTTAATTAAAACAAACATTTTCATTAAAAAGTGATATTTTTATGCTCATTTCAGCCGTTTTATTGACCTACATCTTGTTTGGTATCATTCTTTTTTTTATCTTTGCACGCACTATTCAGTACTTGAATCAATCATTTAATTAATATTATTAAACATGGAACAGCAGAAACGTTACGGTCATTTCGACGACCAGCATCGCGAGTATGTCATTACCGACCCGCAGACTCCGTGGCCTTGGATCAACTACCTGGGCAACGAGGATTTCTTCTCACTCATCTCTAATACCGCAGGCGGCTACAGCTTCTACAAGGATGCCAAGTTCCGCCGCATTACCCGCTACCGCTACAACAATGTACCGATGGATAATGGCGGACGATACTTTTATATCAAGGATGGCGATACCGTTTGGAATCCGGGATGGAAACCTTGCAAGACGCCGCTCGACTTCTACGAGTGCCGCCACGGTATGAGCTACACCCGCATCACGGGCCGCAAAAATGGCGTAGAGGCCAGCGTGCTGTTCTTTGTTCCACTCAAGAAGTGGGCCGAGGTGCAGAAGCTCACCTTGAAGAATGAGTCGGCCGAGACCAAGACGCTGAAGCTCTTCAGCTTCGAGGAGTGGTGCCTCTGGAATGCCGCTACCGATATGGAGAACTTCCAGCGCAACTTCTCAACAGGAGAGGTAGAAATTGAGGGTTCTACGATTTATCACAAGACCGAGTATCGCGAGCGCCGCAACCACTATGCTTTCTATCACGTCAATGCCCCTATCCAGGGATTTGATACCGACCGCGAGACCTTCGTGGGCCTTTACAACGAGTTTGCCGATCCTCAGGTAGTGATGGAGGGCAAGCCCCGCAACAGCCACGCTCACGGTTGGAGCCCCATCGCTTCGCACTATATCGAGGTAACACTCAAGCCCGGCGAGAGCAAGGACTTTGTATTCCTGCTGGGTTATATCGAGAACGAGTTTTTGAAAGTTGTCGACGGTAAAACCGTCAACGACTTCCAAAAGAAATTCTCGGCTCCTCAGGTCATCAACAAGGATAAGGCTCACGCACTCATCGCCGAGCTCGACACCACCGAGAAGGTTGACAAGGCTTTTGCCGAGCTCAATGCTTACTGGGATGCTCTGCTTAATATATATAATGTACGCACGGGCAACGATAAGCTCGACCGCATGGTCAACATCTGGAACCAGTATCAGTGCATGGTTACCTTCAACTTCTCGCGTTCGGCTTCGTTCTTCGAGAGTGGTGTAGGCCGTGGCATGGGCTTCCGCGACTCTAATCAGGACCTCGTGGGCTTTGTTCATCAGATTCCACCTCGCGCACGTCAGCGCATCATCGATATCGCCTCAACCCAGTTCCCCGATGGCGGTTGCTACCACCAGTATCAGCCACTCACCAAGCGCGGCAACAACGATATCGGCGGTGGATTCAACGACGACCCATGCTGGCTCATCTTCGGTACCGTGGCTTATATCAAGGAGACGGGCGACTTCTCTATTCTCGACGAGATGGTGCCATTCGACAATCAGCCCGGCTCTGAGGTAACACTCTTCGAGCACCTCAAGATTTCAATGGACCACGTCATCAAGAACCTGGGTCCTCACATGCTGCCACTCATCGGTCGCGCCGACTGGAACGACTGCCTCAACCTCAACTGCTTCTCGTGGGATCCAAACGAGAGTTTCCAGACCACCGAGAACGTCTCTGAGGGCACCAAGGCCGAGTCTCTGATGATTGCTGGCTTGTTCGTGGTAACTGGTAAGGACTACGTGGCCCTTTGCAAGAAGATTGGTAAGGCCGACGAGGCTGCACGCATGCAGCAGGCCGTCGACGCTATGATCGAGGCTGTAAAGAAGCACGGTTGGGATGGCGAGTGGTATCTGCGCGCTTACGACTTCTATGGTCGCAAGATTGGTAGTAACGAGTGCGAGGAGGCCAAGATCTTCATCGAGAGCCAGGGCTGGTGTACCATGGCCGAAATCGGCGCCGAAGAGGGTATGGTGGCCAAGAGCCTCGACTCATGTAAGAAGTATCTGGAGTGCGAGCACGGTATGGTGCTCAACAACCCCGCCTTCACCAAGTATATCTACGAGTACGGTGAGATTTCCAGCTATCCCGAGGGCTACAAGGAGAACGCAGGTATCTTCTGCCACAACAATCCTTGGGTCATCATCGGCGAGTGTATCGCTGGCCGCGGCAACGATGCCTGGAGCCACTACGCTAAGATTCTGCCTTCGTACGTTGAGGAGAAGTATCAGACGCTGCACAAGGTAGAACCTTACGTAAACTGCCAGATGGTGGCCGGTAAGGATGCCTACAAGCCCGGCGAGGGTAAGAACTCATGGCTCACCGGTACCGCCGCATGGATGTGGTACACCGTCAGCGAGTTCATCCTCGGCATCAAGCCCGACTACGATGGCATCCGCATCGACCCATGTCTGCCCGAGACGGCTACCGACTATACCGTTCAGCGCAAGTTCCGCGATGCCGACTACGAGATTACCATCCATCCTAACGGCGCGCAGAAGGGCGTCAAGACCATCACCCTCGATGGCCAGAAGATAGATGGCACCATCATCCCCTACTCTGCCGGCAAGCACACCGTAGAGGTTACGATGTAAACTACATACGATTCAATAAAAATCCCCAGCCTTGATTGGTTGGGGATTATTTTTGCATCTAAATTATGAATTATGCCTTGGGAATGGCACCAAACTTGGCCTCGTATGCTTTCTTAGCTTTCTCGGCGGCGCGCTTAAAGGCATCGGCATCGGCGCTGCTGCCACATAGAGTTTACGCCAATCTCGTATCATTATTCTTTTTTAATCAAGCGTCTTGGTTATCTGGTGTATGCCCTTGCATTCTATGCGGTTGCTATCGCCGCGCTTCACCCATACGTGGCCAAGCTTCTGGTCTATCTTCTCAACCGTATAGTCGGGCTTGTAGTAGTCAAGCCACTCGCACCATACCTTGTCGCCCTTCTTAATCTTCTCCTTGAATGGCACAAGCTTGCAAGCGCCTTTTTCTACAACCACCAGTTTGTCGGCCCATCCTGCCAGCAGCAGTTTGTCGCCATCCACGTTCATGATGATACCACTCTTCCACTCGCCATTATCGCGATAGGCCACCTGGGCACCGCTTTCCCACTCGCCTTCTTTCAGCACATTAAACGAGTTTGGCTCCAGCTTGCGGCCCTTGGCGCGCTCAGCTACCTTGGGGTCGTCAGGATCGTCAGGCCAATACAGGTCGATAAACACGGCTGTAGGTTCTGTTGGTGTGCTGTCGTCAATAACGATGGCGCGCTGCAAACCGCTACCGCCCTGCCACCAAGTCAGCAGTATGTCGCCCTTCTTGGCCTTCTGTTGCTTCTTCAGGGGGATAATCAGCGCGTTAGGCACCTCGCGCGATTGTCCGAACTTATTGATAGTTACAGTGCCATCGCCCACTTTGTCAACCTTCTTGTCGTACCATATCAGTGTGGCCTTCGACAGGTCTTCTTTCTTCTCGATAGCAGCAAAATAGTGTCCTTCGGGGCTAAGCACCGTCTGTCCCAACTCCACCTCAAGTTTAATGTTCTGTGGGAAATCCCATGGCCAGGTATTATACTTCTCCTGTGCCCAAGCACCACCAGCTACCATCGTAGCAAACATCATGGTTAATAATCTCATTTTCTTCATAATTACTAATTGTTTATTGGTTAATATTAATTCGGGTGCAAAGATACGATTTATTTTCCAATTTACGCATTAATAAAAAATTTTTCTGCGATTATTCGCTGGTCGCACCGGAATATCACAATATCACAGATCACAGTTTATTTGGCGAGGGGGTATTGTTTTGAAAGAAAATAAGAAAATTTAAATTACTATATATATAATATATATATTATATATATAGTAAAATATTAAACTAAACTTTTCTACCCTACTCACAAGAAAACTGTGATCTGTGATACCGTGATCAGAAACATTTTACATTTTTAGAATTTTATTTACAAAATTATTTGGTAATTTCGAATATTTTTCGCACCTTTGCACTGTCAAAATAAGAACAGAATAGAGCTCCCTCACGTAGGAGAAAAATTTCTCACGTGCACTAGGAAAACCTTCCACGTGTGGCCACAAAATTGAAGTTCACATGGAGACAATGAGAGTTAAGTAAAAATATCAAACAAACTATTTAAAAACAAAAGTTATGGCATTGAAAGTTAAAGCACAAGAGAAGTTGCAGAAGGTATCAAAAAATATGTATCTTTGCCGAGAAAAAATAAAAAAAGCAGAGTTATGTCAAATAAAGAAATAGAGGAATTTAACGAAAAGATTCGTCGTGGTTTGGAGTTAGCAGAAAAGAGAATGCTTCAAGAAAAAGCTTTGAGAAATCAGGATGTAGTTGTTTGTGGGGCTGACCAGATTATTCGCCGTATTCCTGCAAAACAGGTAATAGCGGATAATCCAATTTTTCAAGATTAGGTAGCTGAGGGCTGTAGCCAGGAGCGCAAATGTGGCATCAGTAATGCAACGATCCATAAATTCGAGGATATGGAAAGCCTATCAGAGTTTTTGATTGCTATGTAGAATTTATATAAACCAACATCATACTCGCCGAGATTCTGAATATGGAATCTCGGCTTTTTTGCTGTTTGGAGGTTAGAGAGAGGGTTTAAAATCCGTGTAGTCAACCCGGCACTAGACGTGGTAAACGACCAGCTTGATCAATCGCAAGCTGAATAAACTAAAACAATAATCCCCGCCAACCGGCGGGGATTATTATTATCTGACATCACAACGGAATATTCTTTAGGCTTTGAGATATGCAGCCTGCAAGAACTTCAGTTCGGCTTCGAGCATCTCGAGTTTGGGCATGGGATAGCCGGCTTCGCGGGCTATCTGGATGGGACGAGTGTAGAGATAGTGTATCTCCATTTCGCGATGGAAGTCGAAATCGAGCTTCATAGAGGGCGAATATGGCGTCATGTGGTCGGTCATATCGATCATCTTTTCGATAAAGCTCTCGTCGAGTCCGGTAATGCCCTGATGACGGGCCGCTCCTACTACCTCGCCCATCAGGTCGCGAATAAGCTGGCGGGTGGCCGGATTCTTCAACAGCAGATCGGTCTGCGTGTTCAGGGCTACGGTCATACCATTAAAGGGCATGTTCCACACGGCCTTTTTCCATCGGGCCTCATCGTAAGGCACGGAGCCCGCCTGAATGCCGGCATCAACAAAATCGCTGAGGATGGCGGCGAACACGGCTTCATCGCGGCATGAGTAGTTGGCCAGATTGATGCTGCCATAGCACTGGTGATTGACGCGACCAGGCTCGGTCTTAGCAGAGCAGATAAAAGCCAGACCAGCTACGAGCTGGACATCGGGAAACATCTGCTGAACATCGGCCTCGACACCGATGCCGTTCTGGATAAGCACCACAACGGTATCCTGATGGAGCAATGGTGTCAGCAACTGAGGCAGCAGATGATTGTTGGTGGTTTTAAGTCCCACAATCACCACATCGCACTTGGGCATGTCGGCCGTATGCTGATAAACATTGACGTGGTCGAGATGAAATGAGCCATCGCACGAGTCGACCTGAATGCCATGCTCCTTAACAAACTGATAATCACTATGCATCAGGAAGTGAACCTCGCGGCCACTATGCGCCAACTTGCTGCCATAAAAACCGCCTATGGCACCAGTACCTACTATTGCGTAATTCATTGGGGTTTACGTTGTTAATTACAAATACAGCGGATAAATAAGATTGACCAGCACCAGCATGAGGGCCAGAAGCACAATGTGCATACAGATGCCAAGACGGGCAAAGTCGTTGAAATGGAACGAACCTGGACCGTAGACGAGCATGTGGGTGCTGCTGCCTATGGGCGATGCAAAGCTGATGGTGACGCTAAGCATGAGCGACATGACAAACGGCATGGGATTGCAACCCATAATCTCGGCCTGCTGATACATGATAGGGAAGAACACGGCGGCCGAACCTACATCGCTGACGAACTCGCTGACGATAGAGGCTAGAATGCACATCACGGCCATAACGATATAAGGATGGCCCTTACACAGATTAAGTATAGAATGGGCCGTAATCTCGGCAATACCGGTCTTGGTGATGGCCACAGAGAACACCACGGTGACACCCAGAATGAGCAGCAAATCCCACTCGATGTATTTGGTGACATTGGTGAAGCGACAACAGCCAAACATCATCATGAGGCCGGCCGTTAACATGGTGACAGCCATAAGCGGCAACACATGGAACGACGACATGATGAACATGAGCACCAGGATGACGGCCGAGATGATGGTCTTAGAGCCCAACTGTGGCACGAAATGACTATCGAAGAAGGTGAGCTTACCATGCGTCTCGCGCTCCAAATGGCGATCGCCCTTGGGTGGGCACTCGAGCAGCAGCGAATCGCCCGCCTCGAGCACAATCTCGCGAGGCTGTCCCTCAACACGATGACCGCCACGAGCTACAGCAATAAGAGCCACATTGTGATTCTGCTCGAAATGGGTCTGCGATATAGAACGGCCAATGAGCGAGCTGCCGAAGTTGACATAGGCGGTACGCATCTTACGCTTGGTGTCGATATCGTTGATGCTCCACACGTGATGATCGGCCGCAGCCAGACCGTGGGTATTCTTAACCTCAAGGATATCGTTGATCTGTCCGGCATAGATAAGACGGTCGCCACCCATAATCCACTCGTCCTTAGGTACGGGCATGATGATCTCGCGGTCGAAACGCACAATCTCTACCAGCGAACCTCCCTTGACATTATAGAGTCCGGCCTCCTCGACCGAGCTACCTACAGCGGGATTATCGGTGGGCACAAGCAGCTCTACGGTATAATCGCTGGTGGTCTCGAACGAATTCTCGCTCGACTCGCGTGGCGGAATGAACTTCTGCAACAGGATGACCAGAATAACACCCACGATGGTGAGCAGCAATCCGGGCAGCAGAGGCTCGAACAGATTCATGGAGTGGCCCGTTTTATGCATATAAAGACCGGCAACAACCAGATTTGACGAGTTGCCCAGCAGGGTGCACATGCCGCCCAGCGTGGCTGCATAGCTCAACGGCAGCAACAGCCTTGAGGGAACGGTGTTAAGCTTACGGGCCCATATCTTGACGGCATCGATGAACAACGCCACCACATTGACCGAATTAAGCAGAGCCGAAAGAACGGCGGTGGGAACCATCAATCGCACCAACGCGTGATGATAGTTGCCTGGCTCGCCCAGCACATGCTTGGTGAGCCAATAGAGCACACCCGACTGCATGAGGCCCGCAATGATAACAAAGAAGGCAGCATGGATAACTACCGGCTCGCTGCCGAAACCAGCCATACCCTCCTCTTCGGTTACTACGCCAGTAACAAGGAGCACCGTCAAGGCGCCAAGAAAGGTTACCTCGGCCGGCACGCGCGTACGCGACATGAAGGCAAAAATGCTGAAAATGGTGAGCATGGTGATCCATGCATAGATGCTAAAGCCGAAAACTACTATAGAGAAATCCATACTTCTTTTACAAATAATCGTTTATCGGGTGCAAATATATAAAAAAAATGCCACCCGACAAAATCGAGTGGCAATTTTTTAATATCTGAGTGGTATTACTTCAGCTCAGCGAGGTACTTGATAGTACGAACCATCTGAGAAGTGTAAGAGTTCTCATTGTCGTACCAAGAAACAACCTGTACGAGTGAGTTACCGTCCTCCATCTTGCTTACCATGGTCTGGTTAGCGTCGAAGAGTGAACCGAACTTCATACCGATGATGTCGCTAGAAACGAGCTTCTCCTCAGTGTAACCGAATGACTCGTTCTGAGCAGCCTTCATGGCAGCGTTGATGCTCTCAACAGTTACATCACCCTTAACAACAGCGTGCAGGATAGTTGTAGAACCAGTTGGAGTTGGAACGCGCTGAGCAGCACCGATCAGCTTACCGTTGAGCTCAGGAATTACGAGACCGATAGCCTTAGCAGCACCAGTTGAGTTAGGAACGATGTTCTGAGCACCAGCACGAGCACGCTGAACATCACCCTTGCGCTGAGGACCGTCGAGGATCATCTGGTCACCTGTGTAAGCGTGAACAGTTGTCATGATACCGCTCTGGATTGGAGCGAGGTCGTTCAGAGCCTTTGTCATTGGAGCAAGGCAGTTTGTTGTGCAAGAAGCAGCTGAGATAACAGTG
The DNA here is from genome assembly GCF_946404925.1 of uncultured Prevotella sp. Taxonomy (GTDB): domain Bacteria; phylum Bacteroidota; class Bacteroidia; order Bacteroidales; family Bacteroidaceae; genus Prevotella. The sequence goes on from NZ_CAMJFM010000029.1 coordinate 28,130, forward strand.
TCAGCAGGAGTCAGAGTCTTGTGGTTTACATTGTAAACGATAGTAGGCAGATCGTTACCAGCAGGAGCAGAGATAACAACCTTCTTAGCACCAGCAGTCAGGTGAGCAGAAGCCTTCTCCTTAGATGTGTAGAAACCTGTGCACTCCAGAACAACGTCTACATCCAGCTTGCCCCAAGGCAGCTCAGCAGCGTTAGGAATAGCATAGATAGTGATCTTCTTACCATCAACTACGATGAAGTCCTCACCAGCCTCTACAGTGTGCTTGTTCTCACCGAACTTGCCACAGAAACCACCCTGAGCGGTGTCATACTTCAACAGGTGAGCCAGCATTTTGGGGCTGGTCAAGTCGTTGATAGCTACTACTTCATAACCTTCAGCCTCGAACATCTGACGGAATGCGAGACGACCAATACGGCCAAAACCGTTAATTGCTACTTTTGTCATTTTACTTAATTATTTAAATGGGTTATACCTATAATTACTAACTTTTTTCTATCGAAAACCAAAACTTTTTCTGATTTCGGATGCAAAGTTACAAAATAATTCCTATATTTGCACCATAAATCATAAAAAAATAAAGTGAAAAGATAAAAGTGAAAAGTGAAAAGTATATAAATCGGCGGCAAAAAACCAATGATTGCAAAATACAGATTACAATTCACGAAGATTGAACATTAAACATTAAACATTAAATATTAAACATTTAAAAATTAAAGCTTATGGGATTTATTAAAGAATTCAAGGAGTTTGCCATGAAGGGCAACG
>NZ_CAMJFM010000030.1 GCF_946404925.1 uncultured Prevotella sp.
CTTTCACTCTACGATAGTCCCAATGTGGCCACTCTATGTAGCTCTTGCACTCCACAACTGGCAGCGTGTGCTGGGTTAATGGCATTGTTAATGGGGTTTGTGGTATACGTGGGCCGTAGCTGACCTTCGAAACAAACAGATAGTCGCCTGTAAGCAGTGATTTCTCAAGCGAACTTGATGGAATCACGTAGTTCTGGAAGAAGAACTGGTTGATAAAGTAGACAGCCACCAGTGCAAATACCAGAGCGTCTATCCACGACATCACAAACTTTACAGGTTTTTCTGATTCCTTCCACCATTGCCATTTGATCTTCTTGGTGATATATATATCAAAGATAAATGGTATCACAAGCAGTCCCCACCAACTCTCTACCCAATAGAGAAAGAGCAGGTATAATATAAGTACGGCGATAAACTTAGCCCACTGTACTTTAGGATTTAATTCTTTCTTCTTTACCATAATCAGAATTTAAACATGTCTGAGATTGTCAATAGTCCCTGATGCTCCTTAGTGTATTCTGCAGCCAGTACAGCACCCAAGGCAAATCCCTTACGACTGTGTGCATCATGAGTGATGGTAATCAGGTCGGCATCGCTGTCGTAGCGGATGGTATGGATACCAGGCACCTCACCACGACGGATGTGGTCCACACGCAGATACTTCTTGTCGGTAGTATCTTCCTTCCAAGTTTCCTTGCGGTCTATGTTCTCCACAATTTCCTCAGCCAGTGTGATAGCAGTACCACTGGGATGGTCAAGTTTATGCACATGATGGGTTTCTTCCATCTCAACATCATACTGTGGGAACTGGTTCATGATTTTGGCTAGGTAGCGGTTTACAGCCGAGAAAATGGCAACGCCGATAGAGAAGTTTGATGCCCAGAAAAGCGTCTTGCCATCCTCTGAGCAAGCCTTGCGCACCTCATCGCCATGCTCTTTCATCCAACCTGTTGATCCGGAAACAACTTTTACGCCTTTGCTCCACGCCTTCAGATAGTTGCCGTATGCAGCCTGTGGAGCCGTGAACTCGATAGCCACATCAGCAGAGGCGAACTCTGGTGAGTCAAAGTCCTGCTGGTTGTCGATATCGATGATACTTACAATCTCATGACCACGGTCGATGGCAATCTGCTCTATCATCTTACCCATCTTTCCGTAGCCGATTAAAGCTATTTTCATAATTAATTCGAATTAAAACGCCGCAAAGATACTACTTTTTATCAACAAATACCCATTTTCAACAGAAAATAACAAAAAAATTTGCTGATATTAAAATAATGTAATACTTTTGCACCCTCGAAGAGAGCATTGAAATCTATTTCAGGAAATGAGAAAATCTATTTTTGACTTACTTGAGCGTAAGGGAAAGCAGCCGATCAGCATGCTGACGGCTTATGATTATCATACAGCCTGCACTATTGATGAGGCTGGAATCGACATGATCTTGGTAGGTGACTCGCTTGGCAATGTCATGCTGGGTTACGAGAACACTTTGGCTGTTACTGTTGATGATATGATTCATCATGGTAAGGCTGTGGTTCGTGGTGCAAAACAGGCTTTTGTAGTTATCGACATGCCATTTATGTCATATCAGACATCTGTGGAAGATGCCGTTCGTAATGCAGGTCGCATTATGAAGGAAACTAACTGTCAGGCGGTGAAATTAGAGGGCGGTGTGGAATATGCCGACCGTATCAAGGCTATTGTCGAGGCTGGCATCCCCGTTGTGGCTCATATCGGCCTAACACCTCAATCAGTCAATGCCATGGGCGGATATAAGGTGCAGGGCAAGTCGCTCGAACAGGCCCAGAAGCTGTTGGCCGATGCTCAGGCTGTTGAAGAGGCTGGTGCTTTTGCCATCACATTGGAGTGTGTACCCGAGGCATTGGCCAAGCTGATTACAGAGCGTAGTAATGCACTTACTATTGGTATTGGGGCCAGCAGTGCTTGCGACGGTCAGGTGTTGGTATATCAGGACATGCTGGGATATAACGATGGCTTTATCCCCAAGTTCGTAAAGAAGTATGCCGACCTGCATAGCGTGATGCTTGCGGCTTTCTGTCAGTATAAGCAGGACTGCGAGAACCGTACATTCCCAAGCGGTAGTCAGACCTATTCTATCAGTGATGAGGTTTTGGAGCAACTAAAGAAAGAAGAAAAAGAGTTACCATTATTTAAAGTGATATGAAAGTAGTTAAGACTGTAAAGGAGGTTAGAGAGATTGTTGCAGAATGGAGAAAGGAAGGCCTTTCAGTAGGTTTGGTGCCTACTATGGGATTCTTGCATGAGGGTCATCAGAGCCTCATCCGCAAGTCGGCCAGTCAGAACGACCGTACTGTGGTTTCAGTATTCGTAAACCCCATTCAGTTTGGTCCCAATGAAGACCTTGAGGCTTATCCACGCGACCTGAATCGCGATATGAAAGCTGTAGAGGAGGCTGGTGGCGACTTGATCTTCAATCCAGAGCCATCTGAGATGTACCCTGGCCACTTTACATCATTTATCGATACCACCGAAACAACCGAGCTGCTTTGCGGCGCTGTTCGTCCTGTACACTTCCGTGGTGTATGTACCGTTGTTGGTAAGCTGTTCAACATCGTAACTCCTGATCGTGCTTATTTCGGACAGAAAGATGCCCAGCAGTTGGCCACAGTTAAGCGCTTTGTTCGCGATTTGAACTTCCCACTCGAGATTGTTCCATGTCCTATTGTACGCGAAGACGATGGACTGGCCAAGTCAAGCCGCAATACCTATCTGAATCCTGAAGAGCGCCAGGCAGCATTGATTCTTTCACAGAGCCTGAAGAAGGGCAAGGAGGCTATTGAGGCAGGTGAACGCGATTCACAGAAGGTGATTGACATCATCCGTCAGAACCTTGAGACCGAGCCTATGGCTCGTATCGACTACGTTGAGGTAGTTGACTTCGAGAACATCCAGCGTACCACAAAGATTGAGGGCGAGGTACTTGTTGCTATCGCCGTTTATATCGGAAAGACCCGACTGATTGATAACTTTATCGTAAATATATAATAAGGTATGGACATTACGCTACTGAAAGCTAAGATACATCGCGCTGTAGTAACTCAGGCCGATCTCGACTACGTGGGTAGCATCACTATTGATTCTAACTTGCTTCACGAGTCGGGCATCCTGGAATACGAGAAGGTGGAGATTGCCGATATCGATAATGGTAACCGCTTCGAGACCTATGCTATTGCTGGCGAGGCAGGTTCGGGTGTTATCTGCCTGAACGGAGCTGCTGCCAAGTGTGTAAACGTAGGCGATAAAGTGATTATCATGGCCTACGCCTATATGACTCCCGATGAGGCTAAGTCTCACAAGCCCACCGTACTCTTTGTAGACGAGAACAACCATATTGTCCGCAAGGCCAATTACGAGAAGCATGGGCTGCTCAAGGAACAGTGAGAAGGTGAGAAGGTGAAAAAGTTATGCTGACAGGAAAAACGATTGTACTGGGCGTTACGGGCGGTATTGCTGCCTACAAGAGTGCCAATCTGGCTTCGATGCTGGTCAAGCTCCATGCCGATGTGCATGTCATTATGACTCAGAATGCCACGCACTTCATCACCCCCATGACGTTCGAGACACTTACCAACAACAAGTGCATTGTCGATACCTTCGACCGCAATTTCTCGTTCGACGTGAAACATGTGTCGCTGGCCAAGCGTGGCGACCTCTTTGTGGTGGCTCCCTGTACTGCCAACGTCATCGGCAAACTGGCTCATGGCATCTGCGATGATATGCTTACCACCACCATGCTGGCCACCAAGGCGCCTAAGCTGATAGCGCCCGCCATGAATACCGGCATGTGGGAGAATCCCATCCTGCAAGACAATCTGACAAAGCTGCAGGGCTATGGCTATCATATCATAGAGCCTATCATTGGTCGCCTGGCTTGTGGCGATACGGGCACTGGCAAGATGAACTCCGAGGAGGTTATTGTTGAGCATATCCTCACGTTTATGGCCAAGGAGCACGACCTGAAGGGTAAGCGATTCCTTATCACTGCAGGTCCTACACAAGAGTCTATCGACCCTGTTCGCTATATCACCAACCACTCTTCTGGCAAGATGGGCTACGCAATTGCCAAGATGGCCCGTTTGCGTGGCGCTGAGGTTACGCTGGTTTCTGGTCCTGTAAATATCAAGGCCTTCGAGGGCGTTAATGTAGTTCCTGTTAAGAGCGCTAAGGATATGTTTGATGCCGTTACCACTCGCAGCACCGAGGCCGATGTGGTGATTATGTGCAGCGCTGTGGCCGACTATACACCCGCTGAATATTCTGACCAGAAGGTGAAGAAACACGATGGCGATATGGCCATCCAGCTCACTCGCACTCAAGACATTCTGTGTTGGCTTGGCGAGCACAAGAAGGCAGGCCAGACATTGGTTGGATTCTCGATGGAAACGGAGGAATTGATAGAAAACTCGCGTGCCAAACTTGATAAGAAGCACGCCGATATGATCTGCGCCAACTCTATTGCTGATGGCAATACAGGCTTTGCCGTAGATACCAACAAGGTTACAATCATCACCAACGACGCTGTAACCGAGTTGCCTCTGTGTTCTAAGGAGGAGACAGCCGACAAGATACTCTCGCACATCCTAACACTATAGCACGCTATGCATATTCTGATAGATATCGGCAATTCCACCGTTGTTATCGCTATGACTGATAACAAGGGCGACATCACTGCTACATGGCGATTCAAGACCAAGAAGGAAGAGACGGCCAGTTTCTTCCGATACGAACTGCGCCAAGGACTTCGCAAGTACAATGTGGAGGCTGCTGATATTGAAAAAATTACCATTTCATCGGTAGTACCTGAGGTAAACGATGACATCGCGCAGGCTGTAGTCGACCTTACAGGCATCACCCCACACTTCTTCAGCATCAACGATGCCAAGGGTATCATCTCTATTGATATCGAATCACCCTCACAGTTAGGTAAAGACCGTCTGGCCGATGCCATAGGCGCTGCTACCTGTTATGGTGTGCCAGCCATCGTTATCGATTTTGGTACAGCTACCACCATCGGTGTTGTGGATGAAAACGGAGTTTTTAAAGGCGGGATGATTATTCCTGGCGTAAAGACATCGCTTAGCGCATTAAGCACTCGAGCATCGCAACTTCCATCCATCACTATCGAGAAACCTGCCCATTTCATCGGCCGAAACACCTTAGAATGCATGCAGAGCGGCATTCTTTACGGCACAGCAGCAATGATAGATGGACTCATTGACCAACTCAGTACCACCCTCAACACGACACCAAAAATAATAGCCACAGGCGGCATGTCGAAGACCATAGTCCCCCACTGCAAACATCAAATAACCATTGATCCCTACCTACTCTTCAAAGGGTTGTTTCAAACGTAATATCAAATCACAATAATCAACTATAAAAAGTAACCCATTTATGAAATTTATTTCTATTCTGCTTTCATTAGCTTCGCTATCTGTTTCGGCCCAGAACTCACAATGGCTATGGCCTATCGAGGGTGCCAAGACAGGTGATAACATTGTATGCCAGCCTCAAGACCGTATCGACAAGGAACTTAACGTCGGCGATCTGTTTATTGCAGCGCCCGAGGGCACTACGGTAGTAGCTCCTGTTGATGGAACGATCGGAACTCTAAGTGTAGTTGCAAACATATCCCTCTCACAATCAACTAACTTTGGTAATGATGGCGGCACATTCGACAAGTCGCGCGAGAAGTTGGCGAACGACAAAAAATTGCCGATACCTATTAAATATATTAATGGCTCCGTCATGCTGCGCTTGGCAGATGGGCGTAAACTATATATTTCAGGTCTGCGTGGCAATATTCCGTTTAAAACGGGACAACGCATCACAAAGGGGCAGAAGCTCGGCACTGTGGCGTACGACTATCGAAAGATAGCTCAGCCGCATATCAGCATCAGTGTATCAGGCAAGGATGGCAAAAATGATGACCCAATGACGCCTTTTGGACTTAAAACCACCTTTAAGAAGATTGCGCCACAGGTTACACCAAAGACGTTAACCGTTAAACAGGCCAACGATGATTTTGATTTCCTTGTATCTTCCATAAAGGAGTGCTATCCCTCGTTCGACGACATCATCAGCGAGGAGAAATATCAGCAGTTTGTAAGCAGCTCCAAGGAGAAACTTAAGACTCCCATCAGCTATAACAAGTTCTATCAGATTGTGCGTAATACCTTCAGCCAGCAGTTCCTGCACGATTCTCACGCATGGATAGACACCGACGATCCGCAGGTTACCAATAACTATTGCGTGCCACATTTATTTATTGGTTCGCTAAACGGAAAGCTGATAGTTACTCAGGCTCAGACGGGCTATGAGAAATATATTGGTAAGGAAGTTGCGGCTATAGATGGTGAAGATGCCCAGACGCTGATAGAAAGGCTACGTAATGTAGCAAGTAGCATGGATGGCGATAACCAGTCGTTTATCAACGCGTTTATGCTGCGAGCATGGAATTATTTGGTTGGCAATAATCTTACAAGGCATCTTTCGGTGGTAAAGATGGCCGATGGTTCGGTGGTTCGCGATCAGTGGATATCAGCTAATCAGGTAAAAGGTATAAAACCGTCTACAGGAAAATCCGCCCGCTATCAGCGAATAAGCGCTAACCAAGAGGCGCAATATCGTTTTACGATGAAGTCAGACAATATTGCCCTGCTTACAATTAGCGACTTCACTTTAGATGAAGTGCAAATGGAGGCAATTGCCGATAGTCTGATGCGCCACAAAAACGTGCCTAATCTGATTATCGATGTACGCAACAACCCCGGTGGACATATCGATGTATGCAATCGCTTGGTGTCGTGGTTCATTGATAAGCCCACAAAAGAGACTAATCACTACGACAAGGTGAATAGCAACGGCGTATATCAAAGCTTTGTTCACTGTATGAACATCCCTGCTGACGATAAACCTTTCGAGGATTATGTGGCTCGTGAGGGGCAAACAGGTTTTTATAGCCCATCATCGATAGCAGATGTTATCTATCCAGATAGCGCCGTGCATTACAGCGGACGTGTTATTATTCTTACTGATGAGACGTCGAAGAGTGCTGCATCCGACTTCCCTGCCATATTGGTTCGCAACGGGCGAGCCATTACCGTAGGCCGTGAGACGGGCACTGGCTACCACTATATGACGGCCGTTAAGTTTGCGCATCTCGCCCTTCCCCACTCTCACATTGAGTACACATTGCCGTTGGTTAAGAGCGTTGCCGACGATACCGTTACTGATCGTTTCCCAGCCAAACGCGGCCTGATGCCCGACGTAGAAGTTCCCCTTACATACGAAGAATTCTTTGCCCCCGATGGCGACCCCGTCATGGAAAAAGCCATCGAGATATTAAAGTCAAAGTAACCTACCGCCATCACACCCGCAGGTTTTGAAAAGAAAATCTCTGCCAGAACTTCAGACTTTTCACAAGCTTTATGGCTACGCTTACTATACTTTTGCTATTTTTTTCTCTTTTTGTTTGCATTTTCTCAAATAATTTGTATATTTGCAAGCGTAATTTATATTTTTAATATAAAAACTACATCAGCAATGACTAAAAATTTGAACGACTGAATTTGCAAAAAACAATTCTATCTCTAATTAAAACTAAAAATCCTTGTCTTATAAAACAAAATTATCTGGATTATGAATACAAAATACGTTATCATTGCAATGTTGTTGTGTAGCACAACAATAAATGCTCAGTTTGTCCCATCAGAACAGGCCAAACAAAAGGGACTTGCGTTTCTTAATTCCTTAAGTATTGCAAAAACCAGAGGCAGTGTTAGTTCTGCTCAGTTGAAACTCTGTCATACAGAGTATGAGACAGATATGAAAACACCAACACTCTATGTGTTTAATTCCGATTTAACTTCTGTTGTGGTATCAGCCGACGAACGTACTTGCGACATTTTAGGCTATACCGATAATGGAATAAATGACCCAGAGAATATGGCTTGTGGCTATAAGGCTCTCTTGGAAATGTATAGCGAGCAGATTTGTTATGCCCGCAAGAATAATCTTAGCAAATATATCAAGACAAGAGGAACCGATGATGATAGAAAAGAAATAGCGCCGATGTTAACAAGCAAATGGGGACAAAGTGCTCCGTACAATAACAAATGCCCTATTGACAAGAATACAAAAAAACGATGTGTAGCAGGATGTGTTCCTGTGGCAATGGCTCAACTAATGTACTATTTTAAATGGCCAGACATTGGCACAGGAACTCATTCTTATTATTGGGAAAAGGGCAATGAAGTGTTATCAGCCGATTTTGAATCTCAACCCTATCATATGGAGAATATGAAAGATGAGTATAAGGAAACGGATACTGATGACAATCTTTCTACCTTGCTCTATCATTGTGGTGTGGCTGCACATGCAGGGTATTCTTCGTCATCTACCTCTGGTCACGAATGTGGATTGCATTTCGCCAAATACTTTAAGTATTCCGACAATTTTTGGGATATTGGGAAAAATACATCGGAAAGTAAAGTAATGGTCGACGAAGTTTATAAAGAGCTAGCTCGTAATCATCCGATGATGGTATCAATTTGGAAAGATTCTGGTGACGGACATATGGTGGTTTGCGATGGGTATCGTGATGGCAAACTGCATTACAATTTTGGCTGGGATGGAGCCGGTGATGGTTATTATTTACCTAATATAATCAATGTTATCGGTGCTACTTATACTGGTATAAGTTTTGATATGGGATTTATCCCTAAGAACGACGAAGTTGAGGTTGATGGATTCCGCTATGAGATATATCAAGACGAAGCATATATGGTTAGTGGTAAGCCAAGCGGCGATTTCCGAGTACCATCAGAGATAAATTATAAGGGTAAGAAGTATTGTGTAAAAAGTGTATGCCACGAGGCTTTCCGTGACAGCAAGGATCTTAGGTCTGTAACGATTCCCACGAGCCTAAAAGTGTTAAGCGATTCGGTATTTGCAGGTTGTTCATCTTTTAAAGAGTTCATTATCGAAGATGGTGATGAGCCTTTCTATTGGTCAGCTTGGTGTTGGAGTGATGATTTCAATGATTCGTCTAAAGTTGAAAAGGTTTATATTGGCCGAGATTTGACATGGGTTGATTTGAGATATGTAAAAGAAATCATCGTTGGTCCTAATGTCAGTCATCTAGGTATTATAGCGTTTCATAATGAATATCGACCAAACAAAAAGCTCGTCCTGCTTGGAGAAACGCCGCCGCAAATAAGCGAAAGTTCTATCGAAGAATTGCATGGAGCTCCTGTTTATGTCCCTATTGGCGCATTAGAAACATATAAATCGTCGGAATATTGGAAAAATGCCAATCTGAGAGAAATGCCCTTTGAGTATGAGGGACTGGCTTATACAAAGGAGAGTGACGATGGTGTTACACTGGTAAGTGGAGAAGTAAACTCTCCAGAATTGGTTATTCCTGAAGCAGTCAGCTATAATAATTCGACATTCAAGGTTGTTAAGATTGGGGACGAAGCATTCAAGGATAATCAAACAATTACAAGTGTGGTTATTGGACCATCAATTGTAACAATTGGTAAAAATGCTTTTTATAATGCGTCAGAACTACAATCTGTAGAGATAAAAGACGGTGATAGTTTATTAGAATCAGATAAAAGTGTTTTTGAGAACACCAAACTAAACAAAGCATATATTGGGCGCAGTTGGGATGGCGAATTGTTTACAAATGCGAATGAACTGAAGGACGTTACGCTGTCAGATCATGTCAAGAGTATTCCTAGCAATGCTTTCCGATGGGCTGGAATCCAGAAAATCTATATTCCGGCTTCAGTAGAGAAACTGGGCCATTCAATGTTTAATCCATGGGTGATTGGGGATGTCGAGATTTCGCCAGAAAACAACTACTTTGTTTACGACGATAAGACTATATATTCGAAGGATCAAAAAAGAATAATACAATATCTTGGATACAATAGTAACTATACCATGCCCAACGAGGTAACAGATGTTGGTGATTATGCTTTTGCAAATAATAATTTATTATATAGCATCAAACTTTCTGAGAACCTTGAAAGTATCGGAGTAGGTGCGTTCAGAAATGCTATAGACACGTGGGGAAGCCATCAAGACACTCTATACTTGCCAAAAACACTTAAAAGTATCGCAAATGAATCTTTTTATGATTTGGAGGTGAAGGCTTTTGAAGTCGATGAGGAGTGTCCTTATTTTAAGACAATCAATGGAGCTATCTACAACAAAACAGGCAATGTGTTTGTATATATGCCTGGAGGAGCAATTTGCACAGTTGTTTTAGCGGAAGGGGTTGATACAATCAGAGCAGGTGCTTTTGAATTAAGTAAGGCTACTACAGTATTTCTTCCTTCAACAGTTAAGTATATTGGCGACGCTGCATTCAAGTATTCTAACATCGATAGTTTGATTATAAACTGTAATAATCCACCTTTGTGTAACGAAGATCCGTGGAGTGGTCCATTTGATAGTTGGAGCAGTAGAAAATATAATCAAGAAACAGGATATTGGGATTGGGGTGACGAATCTGATCGTTCGTCATATGTCTATGTTCCAGAAGGAACACTTTCAAAGTACCAAGATGATTACAGTTATTGGCTTGTTCGTAATAACTTACGAGAACTTAGTGCCGAAGAAATGAATAAATGGGCAACGACAGATATTAAGAAACCTATTAATGGCAAGAGGTACACTGACGCGATTTATAATATGAATGGGCGTAAGGTTAAAAAGCCACAAAAGGGCATATACATACTTCGTAGTTCTGATGGTAGTAGCAAAAAGGTTATATACTAAATACAAAAGAAGGGGACTCATCGCGAGCCCCCTTGCTTTTGGTTTGGGTAAAACCAACCTGATTCCACGTTTCCCTGTTTCCCTGTTTCTCGATTGATGGGGATTAGAGATTTACTACTTTCTTCTCGTAGCTGTCGCGCTTTAGGCGGACGATGGCGCCTTCTTTGATGAGCCCGTCAATCTGCTTGCCGCATGAATCGGGATTGGCTATGTCGAAGGTCTTAGCAAATTGCTGGCGCGAGAACTTCTCAGGCAACATCTTGAAACACTGGGCGAAACGTGATGTGTGGCATGTATAGTTCGCAGCCTTGTCGCGAGCCTGATTGTCGTAGTAGTTGTAGGCCAGACCGCCATAGAAGTGGTGCTGACAACGATACTGAATGTCCAATACCAGCTGACAGAAACTTACGTCTATATCATCCACCTCGTAGGTGCCGTTCTGTTCGCGCTCTTTCATCTCCCACTCAAAGGCCAGCCAAGGGTGCGGATTGGTGCGCATAGTAAGATTGCGGTCGGAAGTCCAAAACTGGTCGCTCAACCAGAGTGCGGCATTGGCATCGGGCATCCACCCCCTCAGTCGCTCCAGTTGCTCAAGCGTAAATGTGCGTAGCTTATCGCCCTGCAGTGTGGTTACAGGTGCGAGGTCTATATCCTTGAAAGCATTCTTCTTGATGTGCTCAAGGAATTGCGTTGGTGTCATGTTACTCATTGTTTCTCGAAAATTTTGTGCAAAGGTACGCATTATCAGGGACAATCGGGCATAATTGCACAGAAAAAACTATCGAGAAACAGGGAAACAGGGAAACGTGGAGTCAGTATGGTTTGGCAGCGAGTGTAAGCTATAATTAAGTATATAGATAATAAATTTAATAATCGTATCATTTATCTATTTATTAGCTTTCCTCGTTGCAAACTAAAACCACCCTGATTCCCGTTTTCCCTGTTTCCACGTTTCTACATACAATACGACTATCTCATAGATACATTACGACTATCTACCAGATACTGCCGTACTATCTACTAGATAGTGCCGTACTATCTCTGAAAGGCTTTATTCATCAAAAGTAAAGGATTTTCGAAGTGTATAATAATGTCCGCGCGCGCCCGCGATTTGCTACTATTAATAGAAAAAACATTTCCCTCGTGAGGGCGCAAATTTTCCCTCACGGGGGAGCAAAAATGGGGCAATGAATGCTCTTTGTCCCAGCGTGTTATTGTGTAAAGATTTATTTACTCGTTACTTCAAGTTGTTGATTGTTTGTTGCAGCGATTCTAAGTATCGGGCGGCGTGGCCTCCGTCCATCTGGGCGTGGTGGAACTGCATATACTTTCTGCACTGCAAAGATAGTGAATGCTGATGAAAACACCAAATAATTGGTACAAAAGGCGCAGATTTGTGACAAATGAGACAATTGGGACAGAGATTTTTATTATCTTTGCAGGCGTTATGAAGATAGTAATAATAGGTTCGGGAAATCTGGCCACGCAGTTGTCGCTGGCTTTGAGTGATGCTGGGCAGCAGATGCTGCAGGTGTTTAGCAAGACTGAGGAGCATGCACGGGAGCTGGCAGGCAAACTGGGGTGCGCTTATACGGCAAACGCCGATGAAATCGACGGAAATGCCGATGTGTATATCATCTCTGTAAAGGATGATGCCATCAGCGGGATTGCAACAAAGATAGGCGAGAAAGCAAGAAACGCCATCGTAGTGCATACGGCTGGCAGCATCGCTATGGATGTGCTGAAGGGTAAGGCGCAGCACTATGGAGTGTTTTATCCCATGCAGACATTCTCAAAGAACCGCAAGGTAAGCTTCCACGAAATTCCATGTTTTCTTGAGGCATCGGATGATGATACGCTTAACACTATCCGCAAGATTGCTGATGAAATCAGCGAAAATGTGGTATTAGCCGATTCGGCTCAACGCAAAAAGATACACTTGGCGGCTGTGTTGGCTTGTAACTTTACCAATCACTGCTACCGACTGGCAGAAAAGGTGCTGCAGGAGGAGCAGATAGACTTTAAGCTATTCCTCCCACTTATCGATGAAACAGCCCAAAAAGTATCGGTTCTATCGCCAAAACAAGCCCAGACGGGTCCGATGATGCGCTGGGATACAGGCGTGATGGACATGCAGATAAACCTGCTAAGCGATGAGCGTACCAAGCAGATCTATCGGTTAATGGCAGAAAGCATTCACGATGATGCTACATCAGCAGATGATACATGCCTCCAGCCAAAGGCTTAACAACGCCTTTCATCTCTAACTGGAACATCAAGGCAGTTATCTGATTGATGGCTATACCCGTTTTTACACTGAGGATATTAAGTTGAAGATCGTTGGTTTGTTGTAGTAGACTAACGATTTTTTGTTCTTCGGGCGATAGCTCTGGGAAGAGTTGGCGCTCGATGCCTTCGGCAAGGGCCTGTCTGCGCACAGCATCATACTGCCATCCCATAGCCTTAACAAAATCCTCGGCACAAGTAATCAGCCCTGCCCCATTGTCGCGAATCAGGTTGTTGCAGCCTTCAGAGAATGGCTGATTCACGTTGCCAGGGAATGCAAATACGGCCCTGTCGTAGCTCTGTGCTATCTCTGCTGTAATCAAGCTGCCGCCTTTTGCTGCACTTTCGATGACGATGGTCGCATCCGCCATGCCTGCCACGATGCGGTTACGACGTACAAAATTCACTTTGTCAGCATTCGTCTGAGTCATAAACTCGGTTAGCAGTCCGCCATGTTCCACCATCTTGGCGGCTGTATCACGATGGTGATAAGGGTATATCTGGTCCAGACCATGAGCCAGCACGCCTATTGTTTCATAGCCATTTGCCAACGATTCGCGATGGGCACAAATATCTACGCCATAGGCCAAGCCACTAACGATAAGCACCTGCGGACACAGCTCGTTCAGCTCTCTGATGAACTTATGGCACAAGTCTCGGCCGTAGTTGGTTATCTGGCGGGTGCCTACTATGCTGATAATCCTGGTTTGATTCAAGTCGGAATTACCTTTATAATATAACACAAGTGGCGCATCGGCACACTCCAGCAGGCGCTGTGGATAGTCGTCGTCAAGCAGCGTATAGGCCCTGATTTTGTGCTCCTCCATATATTTTGCCTCGGCCTCTGCCCGTTTCATGGCATCGCCCCAGTCTTTGAGGGCATCAATAAGCCTTGGGGTGCAACCTTCTATGAGGTCGCCCACCTCGTTGCGATGTTGATATAGATTCTGGGCGCTACCTGCCGCTTTGTATAGTTCTAATGCCTGTTGGAAGTTAAAGTTGGTGAGGCGTGTCAGCGCCATCGCATAAAATGTCTCCTGATTCATCTTTTTTATTTCCGTTTTAAGTATTCATATCCAAAGCGACAACGCAAACAGTCTTTTTTGTCGCAATATTCCTTTTTGAGTTGTATCAGTGCCTGTGAGTCGCCAGCTGTCTTTACTGACAGTCCCACCTGCTGCCACATGCGGATAATGTGGTTGTTCTCGGCCTTGAGTTGCTCAAGGAAGTCAAATGCCCTGTCGCATAGCACTTCCCTCGTACTATGTCGTCCGTAGGCAAACAGCATGGGTATGGCTGTATTGATCATCAGCAGATTGATGGATCCATACGACAGATGTTTCTCGCTCTTTGTACTGGTAGAGCCAAATGTGTAGTGAGTCTCCCAATAAGGCGTTACCTGCGATTTCAGTATATTCTTCAGTTCGTCAAGTGTTTCACATTCTATGAGCTGACTCAAGCCTGCTTTCTGCTGATAGTACAGGTTGGCCAGTTGCGATATGCGGATGTGAGGAAAGTTCTGCGGACGCAGTCTTAGGAATCGCCAGAGCTTGAAATCTATCGGTTTCATCGAGAACTTATGGGCCAAGTACTGGTACTCGTTGCGCAGTTTGGCAAAGTAGCCGTCGTTAAGTGCTTCTTGTTGATAGAATTCCGGAATGGCATCCAGCTCCAGTAGTCCGGCTTGTCCCATAAAGAAAGCTTCTATCTGGAACAGATCGTCGCGATGATGAGCCACGGCATTCAGAGGTATGTTATAGGCCCACTGCTCAAACACTTCGCCATTGATGCCAAAGCCGTAGTTGCGCGCCAGAGTCACAAAGTAAGCATCCTCCCACGAACCGTTGCATAGTTCGGCACGCTTACGGATAGCCTCAGTCTTCTGCTCCAGGCGCTCCGTCTGTAGGGCGGCCATCCACGAATGTACTATCAGTGGCGATAGGTTGGGAATCACCTTGTAGCAGGCAGGATATTCGTCGGTTTTCTGGAGCTCGTCGTAGTGCTGCATCACATCATCGGGAACATTCAGTTGCAACTGTGGCACGTATTCGCCGTTCGACTTCATCACCTCCGTGTCCAGTTCGCCAGCCACGTGCAGCACCACATTGTCGTAGTGGCTATCCTTATCGTGCCCATGCTGATACCAGTCGCTCGATTTGTCGTGAATCTCTACATTGCCCACCCACATGGTTGAGCCTATCCTGATTTTGGCATTAAAGAAATCCGGTCCGGCATTACGATTATGCAATCCCGGGTCTATTATTTCTATGCATTGTCCGTCGCTTGTTGTTAGTTCTTTAAGCGGGTAAAGTTTATGTTTCCACGTATAATGGAGTAATTGTTCCATTGTTAATTTTCAATTTTTTGACCACAAAAGTACAACAATCCGATGAAACAGCCAAATAATAACAGAAAAAATATGTATCTTTGCACCCGAAATGAAGATAGGAGAGATTGAATTCGGCGAAAAACCGGTGTTTCTGGCACCGATGGAGGATGTGACAGACATTGGTTTCCGACTGCTGTGCAAGCGGTTCGGAGCTTCTATGGTGTATACCGAGTTTGTAAGTGCCGAGGCACTGGTTCGTGATGTTAAGTCTACCATCCAGAAGCTTACCATCAGCGATACGGAGCGCCCGGTGGGTATCCAGATTTATGGTCGCGACGTAGATGCGATGGTTGAGGCTGCCAAGATTGTTGAGCAGGCCGGTCCCGATTTGATCGACATTAACTTCGGTTGTCCCGTCAAGAAGGTGGCGGGCAAGGGTGCCGGAGCTGGCATGCTGCAGAACATCCCCAAGATGCTGGAGATTACCCGTAAGGTGGTCGATGCTGTTAAGTTGCCCGTAACCGTCAAGACCCGTTTGGGGTGGAATCACGAACAGCTCATCATCACCGAGTTGGCCGAGCAGTTGCAGGATTGCGGCATCAAGGCGCTCACTATCCATGGTCGTACCCGCAGTCAGATGTACACTGGTAATGCCGACTGGACGCTGATAGGTGAGGTTAAACGTAATCCCCGTATACATATTCCTATAATAGGTAATGGCGATATCCACAGTCTTGACGAGGCCGACAAGGCATTCGAGACGTATGGTGTTGATGCCATCATGATAGGTCGTGCTACGTTTGGCTGTCCTTGGATATTCAGTCGCGAGGAGCTCGACTTCAATCAGAAACTCGATATTCTCGAAGAGCTGCTGCGTATCAATGTGGAGCGTATCGATGAAAAGCGAGGCATCCTCCATACCCGAAGACACCTCGCTGCTACTCCTATATTTAAGGGAATACCCGATTTCCGTCAGACTCGTATCGCCATGCTTCGTGCCGAGACTATGCCCGAGCTTCTGCAGATACTTGAGGATACAAGGAAACTGCTCGGATAATCCTTTATTCTTAGTTCCAGTTCATCAACTTGCGCAGATAGGCTGTCAGTTCGCCAGCCATCTTCTCATCCATATACACATTTGGATGCCAGTCGTTGCCGTACCATTTTTCACCATTGATGGGCTCCATATCAAAGCGATAAACCTCCTTGTCGCCGGCTTTCTTAGCCTCGGCTGCCACCTCGTTTAGCACCTGCTTCTGCAAGGCACACTCCTTTTCGTACAGCATAGTACCCGTCAGGAACACAATCTTGGCATTGGGGTTGTGTTGGCGCACCATCTTGAGCAACTTATGATAGTTCTGCTTGAGCAGTGTCAGGTCGAAGTTTGGTGTCGATAGGTCGTTAGTGCCCAGGTTGATACACACCACATCGGGCTGATAGCGCCCAAAGTCCCATCTCTCTTTCAGGAACGTGGCCTGCTGGCGCAGTTCTGGCTTCCAGGCGTATCCGATATACTCATACTGTACCAGCATGTTCGACTCGGGATTACCCGTCCTTGGACCATTATAGTTGCGATAGGCACCTATGCCGCTACGGGCCACCACCCAGTGCTGGGCATTCAGATTGCGCGCTGTTATCGATGCATAGCTATAATAATGATTCTCGGTGGCATAATCAAACCCCTCTCTTTTATTCAAGCCCTCGTTACCATAGCCGCAGGTGATGGAATTGCCGATGAATTCAATCTTTCTGTCAGAAAACGCAGGAGCATCAACCAGCTTCTTACCTTCGTCAAGCACAAATCCCCAGAACTCAGGATACATCTCGTAACCCTCGATAGCATACATCAGTTTTACCTGATGCTTTCCATCGGGCAGAGCTGTTGCAAGCGTTACCACTGAGTCGCGCTGACCCATAAACGACACCTTGAAAGGCTCGGCATTATCTATCTGAGCCATAAAGTAGCCGCTCTTGGGTTTGGCCATCATGCGTAGCGATGTGCCCTCGAATGTGGCTGCAATTTGTATGCCGGGGAAGTTGAACGCCGGTCGCTCAGGGTTTGTAAAACTGATACGTCCCGCATACTGTATATGTGGGTCGGCTGCACTAACAATGGTTCCCTTGATGGGTACTGTTACTATGGCCGATGCGCTCAGGCTGATAAGTGCTGTTAGCACCGATAGAATCATCTTTTTCATTTCAAAAACTTCTTTTTTCAGGTTGTACTTTCTAGTTTTCAGGGTGCAAATATACATATTTCTGTCGAAATATGCATTTATTTCAAAGAATTATTAGTAATTTTGCCGCCGTGAAAGTGAAAACAAGACGACATATCGCATCGTGGGTGTTGTTGGCAGTGTTTCTGCCAATGCTCATCATGTCGTCGGTTCACGTTCACCAAACAGCTGAATCATTAGACTACGAGTGCAGCGGATGTGTACAGCATCACTGTCACGGTCACATTGCCGAACTGTCGGTTTCCATGCACGCCTGTGTGCTCTGCCAGTTCGTGTCGCTGCCTTATCTTATAGCAGCTGCAGTGTTACTGCCTGTTATATTGCGCCAGCATGTCGTAGCTGTTGTCGAACCCTCGGCACAACTGTCATCGGCAGTTTGCCGTTATCATTCCCCCCGAGCACCTCCTTTCTTATTTGAATAACACGGTATATTTAAGTATAACAATATTCAGATAAAAAAGGATAACATGAAGACAATATCATCAATATTGCTGATGTTGGTGTGCCTGTGCACATCGGCATTAGCCGAAACTACAACCAAGAAGGTTGTACTACAAGGTTGTGTAACCGATGCCATCGACGGTCAGCCCGTTGTTGGCGCAAATATTTATTTCCCACAGCTAAAACAGGGAACAGTGACTAATGCTAACGGACAGTATATATTGAAGGATCTGCCCGCAGTTAAGACCACCATTCAGGTAACCTACGTGGGGCACCTTACTATCATACAGACCATAGACCTGCGTCATACCGAACAGTGCAATTTCGTATTGCAGGAAAACAACGCCATGCTGAAGGAGGTGGTGGTTACAGGACTTACTGGCTCTACCCGGGCTGACCGCTCTCCTGCCCCCATATCCGTTGTGGGTCCTCGAACGATTCAGGCCACATCGTCTACAAATATCATCGATGCCGTAGCACATCAGCCTGGCGTGTCGCAGATTACCACTGGTGGCGGCATCTCCAAGCCTGTTATCCGCGGACTGGGCTACAACCGCATTGTGACTGTCAACGACGGCATCCGTCAGGAGGGACAGCAGTGGGGCGATGAACATGGTATTGAAGTCGATGCACAGACTGTTCATTCGGTCGAGATACTGAAAGGCCCTGCCACACTCATGTACGGCAGCGATGCTATGGCCGGCGTACTGGTGCTGCACGAGACTCCGGTAATGCCCCAAGGCACAATGGCGCTTAATGTGGGCTCTGAATATCAGACCAACAACCGCCTGTTCGACTACACCGTCGACTTTGCCGGCAACCAGAACGGCTGGGTGTGGAACTGGCGCTGGAGCGACAAGGATGCCTCAGAATATAAGAATAAGGTAGATGGCCGCGTGCCTGGCTCGCAGTTCCATGAGCGCGCCGTAACAGGCATGCTTGGCACCAACCGCAGTTGGGGTTACTCACACCTCAAACTGTCGTACTACCACCTGAAGCCAGGCCTGGTAGAGGGCGAGCGCGATGAGGATACAGGTCTGCTAGATCCATCCGAGGCCTTCCAGAAGATAGACCATTACAAGGCCGTTCTCGATAACTCGTTTCTGATAGGCGACGGCTCGCTGAAAGCCGTGGTAGGCTACCAGCAGAACAGACGTCGTGAGTTTGAAGAGGCCGATGAATTGGGACTCGACTTCCGTCTGCACACCGTTAATTACGATGTACACTATCTCAAGTCAACCGACTCCGATTGGCAATATGCGGCAGGCATCTCGGGCATGTGGCAGTATTCTGAGAATCTGGGTGAGGAATACCTCATCCCGTCATATCGCTTGTTTGATGTAGGTGCTTTCGCCTCACTCACACGCCAGTTCGACCGTCTCACGCTGAGCGGTGGTTTGCGTTACGACATCCGCCGATTGCATAGCTACGAACAGGAAGACGATGGCGAACTGCGTTTCACCGACTTTACCCGCAACTTCAGTGGACTCACCGGTTCTGTGGGTGCTATCTACAATATCACCCCACGACTCAACATGCGATTAAACCTGTCGAAAGGTTTCCGAGCCCCAAACCTGAGCGAGTTAGGCTCAAACGGCGAACACGAGGGCACGTTCCGCTACGAGCTGGGCAATTCGCAACTGTCGCCCGAACATAGCTGGCAGCTGGATCTGGGTATCGATTATTCGTCCGAGATATTCTCTACGCAGTTGTCGCTCTTTGCCAACCATATCTCCAACTATATCTTCTTAGAGCGACTGCTGTCGACAACCCAAGACAACCTCTACCAATACCGCCAGGGCACTGCCCGCCTGTTGGGTTTCGAGGCTATGGTAGATATCCATCCTGTTGAGGTACTGCATTTCGAGAACACCTTCTCGTATGTCAATGCCCGCCAGCTTGACCAACCCGAAGAGAACAGATGGCTGCCATTTACACCTGCACCCCGATGGAACAGCGACTTGCGTTACGACATCATCCGCGATGGCCGCACACTCACCAATACCTTCGTGTCAATAGGCTTGGAGTGCTATCTGCGTCAGGATCATGCCCATACGGCTTATGGCACCGAGACTGCCACACCATCGTACACGCTGCTGAACCTTACGGCAGGTACCGATATACGTTGGCATAACCGCACGGTGGCTTCGGTATATCTCTCGGGCACCAACCTCACAGATCGTGCCTATCAGTCGCATCTCAGTCGTCTGAAGTACGCCGATGGTCCGGGCATCTGCAACATGGGACGTTCGTTTGGCATCAAGTTACTGATTCCAGTCACGTTCAAATAATTATTTTACTAAAAAATCCGTTTGCGTGTAACAACGTAACGGATTTTTTCTTATATTTGCACCATAATTATTAACTAAAAAGCTGTATAACTATGAAAGTAGGTATTCCAAAGGAGATTAAGAACAATGAGAACCGTGTGGGCATGACCCCTGCGGGAGTAGCCGAACTTACACGTCGTGGTCACGAGGTTTTTGTGCAGCACACGGCAGGCGAGGGCAGTGGCTTTAGCGACGACGATTATCTTAAAGTCGGTGCCAAAATTCTGCCTACCATCGAGGCAGTGTATAAGCAGGCTAATATGATTGTCAAGGTCAAGGAACCCATCGAGCCCGAATATGCGCTGGTTCGTAAGGGTCAGCTGTTGTTTACCTATTTTCACTTTGCTTGCGAGAAGGAGTTGACCAATGCCATGCTGAAGAGTGGGGCAGTGTGCCTGGCTTACGAGACGGTGCAACTGCCTAACGGATCGCTGCCATTGTTGCAGCCCATGAGCGAGGTGGCCGGACGCATGGCCACACTCAACGGTGCCTATTATCTGCAGAAGACCAAGGGTGGCAAGGGCAAGCTCATCAGTGGTGTGCCCGGTGTGTCGCCCACGCGTGTGCTGGTATTAGGTGGTGGTGTAGTAGGCGAGGCTGCTGCTCGTATGGCTGCCGGCATGGGTGCCGAGGTCACTATTACCGATGTGTCGTTGCCACGTCTGCGCCAGCTCGACCTCGAGACACCTCCCAATGTGCATACCCTCTACTCGTCCGAGCATAACATCCGTCAGCAGCTGCCCACGGTCGACATCGTCATTGGTTCGGTACTGGTGCCTGGCGATAAGACGCCACACCTCATCACCCGCGATATGCTCAAGCTGATGGAGCCTGGCACCGTGCTTGTTGATGTAGCCATCGACCAGGGAGGATGCTTCGAGACCTCGCACCCCACAACCCATAGCGAACCCGTCTATACCATCGATGGAATCGTGCATTATTGTGTGGCAAACATCCCCGGTGCAGTGCCTAACACCTCTACACTGGCACTTACCAACGCCACTCTGCGTTATGCCATTGCACTGGCCGATAAGGGCTGGAGGCGTGCATGCAAGGACGATTCTGCCTTGGCAAAGGGTTTGAATATAGTTGAAGGCAAAGTGGTTTATAAAGCAGTGGCCGATGTATTCAACTTGCCTTATTATCTGCTTAATAGTTCAGTGCTCAAGTGAAATTATGAAATGAAAAAGAGAAAAACATTGGTCTGGCTGCTTGCCGCCGCCTTTTGCATTTGCGGCGCTTGCATAACTACTTGCTGCAGCAATAGTAACGATAATCCTGTTGTTGAGATACAAAAGCCCACCATACAGCGTATTACTGAGCGAGGCAAGCTGTTGGTTGGAACTACGGGAGACTATCGGCCACTTTCATATCGCGAGGCTGACGGCAACTATTGGGGCTTTGGCATCGAGATGGCACAGAAGATAGCCGAGCATATCGGTGTAGGTATTGAATTCGTAAATACTTCATGGCCAACGTTGACTGCCGATGTGCAGGCTGAACCACAGACTTTTGACCTTGCCATCGGTGGCATCACTATTACAGACACCCGAAAGGAGATGATGCTGATGAGTGATGGTTATCTGGCCAATGGCAAGACCATCCTTTGCCGTGCCGCCGAGGCCGACCGCTATAAATCTCTAGCAGATATAGACAAGCCAGAGGTGCGCGTGATGGTGAACCCTGGCGGACTGAACGAGAAGTTTGCCAACGAGAACCTGCCCCACGCCACCATCATTGTCTGGCAGAAGAACGAGGAAATCCCCAATCAGGTGGCCGAAGGTCATGCCGACGTCATGATTACCGAAATCACTGAGGCTCCGTGGTATGTGCAGTATGACCCGCGCCTTGCTGCGCCCCTCCTGAATACTCCCTTCACCCATGGTGAAATCGGTGTACTGATGCGTAAGGGGCAGGAGGATTTGCTACAGGTGGTAAACGCCGTCATCGCCCAGATGAAAACCGATGGCACTCTTCGTAGCTTGCACGAGAAGTACGGATTAGTTTACGCATACTAAGGTGATAAACTGACAATAAAACATTTTCGGGTGTCAACACCTCAGCTTTTCCCTTTAATGCTTCCTTTAGTGCCACAGCAGGCACACACTGGCCACTAGCAAAGAATCCGTGCAGAAATAATATCTTCATCACTCTACAAAAAATTTTCAATACCGTGCAAAGGTACACATTAATTCAATACCAACAAATAAAAATACACAAATCCCTACCATATTCCCCAAATTTGTGCCATTCTTACAGAAATGTTGTGCCAATTTTACAAAAACATGAATTATGCATTGTGAATTATGAATTAATCCGTAATTTTGCAGCAGAAATCAAACTTATAGATTATTACGCGAACATGAAACTTATGAAGAAGATATTATTTCTATTAGCCTTTATTTCAGTAGTCATCTCGTGCGAAAACAAACAGCATTCGGTACTGAAGCAATCCGAAGTAGATAGCCTAATAGCCGAGGTAAATCAAAATAAAGATGGCCAGAGATTGTTGGCCCTTGCCGATAGCTTGGAACAAGCCGGTCAGATATCTCTGTTTCATGCCAGCAATATGCGTGGCACGGCTTATGTAGAACAGAATAACTTCCCGCTGGCCGAAGAAGAGTTCAAGAAGGGTTCGTCCACATCGCCCGATAACTACGAGGACAGCATTGCTTACCTTAACTGTGCTGTATCTTTGATTCAGCTTCAGGCCATCCGTAAGGATCACGATGCTGTGCTAAATTCGGCAGTGCCTATTCTGGATGTTTTAGAGCATATCTCGATTAAGCCCGAACATGCGCTTGAAATCTACGACCAGAAGTTCGTGCTGTTGGAATACTTAGGAAGCAGCCAGATGTTGTTAGGCAAGACTGCCGATGCAACCAGGTCGTACAATGCAGCTTATAAGTATGCAAGCGAGATGATAAAACTCTCGCAAACATGGGATATGCTGTCAAATGTGGCGATATCCACTAACAGTATAGCATCACATTATATAAGAATTAAGGATTACAATACGGCTGAGATTTGGCTGGCGCGTTCCGACTCTATGGCAACCCGAATGTATGCCTGCAGCGATGTTCCTGATTCTTATGTAAACACGATAAAGGGGCTTTGCAATTATGCCCATGCCCGAGTGAGTTTTGCCCTGAACCGTCCTCAAGAGGCCGAGCAGTATTTCAACGAATTCCTGAAAACCACCTATTCGCAGACAGCCTTTGGTCATGTAAAGAGTGGCACTTACTATTACGAGACTCAACGATATAGCCAGGCGGCTGATGCTTATAAATGGATGGACCGCTTGTTTAAGGATTACAATTTGTCGCCCACATTCGACAATCTTGACTTTGTGGTCGAAAAGTTCAATGCCAACCTCAAGGCCGGCCGTAAAGACTCGGCACTAGCCATGGCTGTTTATGCGCTCAACTTTGTTGATTCGGCTTTGGTGCGTCAGAAGAACAGCGAGGCTGCTAAGTTGGCCACCATCTACGAGACTAAGCAGAAAGACGAGGCTATTGCTCAGCAGCAGATCGAGCTGAATCGCCAGAAGATATTTGCACTGATGGTAGCTATGGGGCTCATAACCGTCTTCTTCATCGTCTACACCATATTCCGTCGCCGTGCCGCCCGCCGTCTGGCCGAGGTAAAAGCCCAGCAAGAGCGCATTGAGAGTGAGCTCCGCATCGCCCGCGATATCCAGATGAGCATGGTGCCAAGCGTATTTCCTGATCGCGAAGGACTCGATATGTACGCCTCTATGACCCCCGCCAAGGAGGTTGGTGGCGATCTCTACGGCTACGTTATCAATGGTCACAACCTCTACTTTGCTATTGGCGATGTTTCGGGCAAAGGTGTGCCTGCATCACTCTTCATGGCTCAGGCCACCCGATTGTTCCGCACAATGGCTAACCAAGGACTTCTGCCCGCAGAGATATGCACCCATATGAATACCGAGCTCTCGGGCGACGACAATGTTAACGGTATGTTTGTTACCATGTTTATAGGCATGCTCGATATGGAGAGCGGTCGTTTACAGTTCTGCAATGCGGGTCACAACCCGCCTGTTTTAGGAGGTGGAGATAATCAGGGCGACTTCCTGCAGATGGAGCCCAACGGCCCAATAGGCCTTTGGCCTCAGTTAGAGTATGTGGGCGAGGAGTTGGATAATATTAAGGGGCGCGCCCTGTTTGTTTATACCGACGGACTGAATGAGGCCGAGGATGCACTGCATAATCAGTTTGGCGACGAACGTATGCTTGCTATTCTTCGCCAAACCCGTTTCAATTCCGCCCGCCAGGTAGTTGAAACCCTCTTTGCCAAGGTCGAAGAGCATCGTGCCGGAGCCGAGCCCAACGACGACCTTACCATGCTCTGCCTCCGCGTCAGTTGATTATGGTTATACCTATTATTTAAACAGGCATTCTTGGGTCTAGATGAACACCCGCATCTCCTTCTTGAATTAAGCCCTGGGGAATTCCACCATTTACCTCGTCGAGCTGCTCTTCTTTGAGTTGCTCTTCCAGCTTTTTCTTCAATTCCTCTGCCATAGTCGTATAAGTTTAAGACTTTATATTATACAGGAGTTGTCCCCTCTATTGTTACTATATTATCAGGTTTAATATATACAGGAGCGCCGCCAGCTACCTCATCGAGCTGCTCGTCCTTGAGCTGCTCCTGTTTCTTCTTCAAATCTTCTGCCATAGTTGTCATTGTTTAAAAAGTTAATACTAATAGATTGTTGCCGCAAAGCTCGTGCAAGTCGAGAGCAATGGAGTTTACTCCAATTGCCGAGGCGCAGCCGAGTTTCGCCGTTTCTGACGGCAAATATAAAAAGAATTTCTTAATCGGCCAAACAAAAATCATAGTTTTGTAGAAATGGCACAACATTTTTGTAAATCTGGCACTTTTTTTCTCGTTTAGTGTACTTTTCAAATATTTTTTGTATATTTGCCCCAATAAAACAAATAACCTATTGGCTATGAATAGAAGAAATTTACTTATAATCATTGCGCTTGTTGCAGCAGTAGGCACTTGGGCTGGTCGGGTAGGCGAGCAGGCCGCTCGTAAGAAGGCTTCTGCATTTATGGCGAGTCATGCTCGTACGCGCGGAGCCGGCACGTTAACAAGAGTCTACCTGCCGCTAGAAACCAAGAGTGCTATCTGGTCTACTACCGATGCTCCGCTCTATGTGTTCAACAAAGATGGCGGTGGATTTGTCGTTGTGTCTGGCGATGATCGCACGGCAGACATCCTGTGCTTCAGCGACAAAGGACATATTGATGCTAATAAGCTTCCTGTCAACATGAAGTCGTGGCTGCAGGGCTATGTGCGCCAGATAGAGAGCATCCCTGCTTCAGCTGTTCCGCAGTGCGTGGCAACTACAAGAACTGGTGACACTAAGGAGCCCCTTGAAACAAAACTCAAGACGACATGGGATCAGGAGTACCCATACAATCTCCATACCCCAGAATTAACTGCTAGTTGGCATGATACCGATAAAACCAGACATACCGCTACAGGCTGTACAGCAACAGCCATGGCCATGGTTTTGCATTACTATAAGTATCCTAGCGAGTTAAAGGATTCTATTCACAGCTACGAAGGAACTTGTGATATTCCTGTAGCAGATAAGGAAACAGGAGAAACAGATACCATAAAGAATGTAAAATGGCAGACAGAGGATATCCCGGCAGGAACTCCTATCCCTTGGGGATATATTACAGATAAATACGATGATCAGAGTAGCGAAGAAGCGAAAGATGCTGTTGCTCGACTGATGCAATATTGTGGGGCTGCCGTGAATATGCAATATGGTATTATGTCGTGCGCATATTCATATGGGCAAATTAACGGGTTAAAAAATGTAATGGATTATCAGGATGTATATTTGCTGAACGCCTTTGAATACGATGAGCAAAGCTGGGTTGATGCTGTTTATTATGAGATGTCGAAAGCTGGCCCCGTGATTTTTGGAGGGTTTGCACCTACTAATGGTGGTCACACTTTTATTCTCGACGGCTATCAATCGGTAGATGATAAAGACTATTTCTATGTTAACTGGGGCTGGAGTGGTAATGATAATTGTTATGCACTGCTCACAGTGATGGAGCCGGGCTGGTTGTTTGACGCCAGCGGTAATCCAGAAGGTTTCATTAATGGACAAGAAATGATATGTGGTTTGGGTCATCAGGGCAAGGGTTATACCACGGTGCCCAATCGTAAGTTCTATGCCCATGCTTTCAATCTGGGTATTGAAGGCAAGGAGTATAGCAGAAGTGAGAAATCAAAAGCATTTCAGGTTACAGATTTTATTATTCAATATGGAAACTGTCACTTGAGCGAACTTACATTAAGAAGCGCAATTGCTGTGTATAATTCGAAGAATGAACTCGCCCGTATAACTACTTTATCGAATGAGGAAGGAAAGACTATAAAATGTACCTATTATAATAATCGCACACCTAATCCCCAAAAAAATGATGATGCAATTCCTATAGGAAGTACCTTAGACGATGGCGTTTACACCGTGATGCTTGTATGCAGCGAGCCCTACACAAAAAATTGGGAACCCATGCAGAATGCAGAAAAATATGTTCTAACCATGACAATTACTGGCAATACCTGCACCTTCAAGCCCGCTAGCACTACAGCCATCCGTAAGGTGATGGCAGATGCTGACAGAGACAACACCAACAACGCCTGGTATTCCCTTTCAGGTGCCCGCCTGCCAGGCAAGCCCACTACCAAAGGCGTCTATATCCATCAAGGCCGCAAGGTCATAGTCAGGTAATCCAATAACTAAAAATAGGGGTGAGCAAATGCTCATCCCTATTACTTTTTATCCGATAAATCTATAATCGCTTTAGTAGCTCTAAAAGAACTTTCCAAATATCTTCAATCGTTGAGAGCTCGA